>NZ_JBEAAL010000001.1:0-828816 GCF_040066075.1 Neorhizobium phenanthreniclasticum | reverse complement strand
GACCATTTTCCGCGAACCCCGAATGCAAGGACTTACGTCGTTTCCCGACACCCGGCGCCGGCCCCGCCTCACTGGCACGCCTGCCAGCGTATCCGATGCGGGACGGGGGAATTGTAGGCATGAGGCGTGAGGGCGGGGATGAATGGAGGCGATTTTTCCTGCCGATTTTTTCCAAGGCCTTGATTTGCCTCGCCACACCCCCTTTCTGCCCTGCCGGGCATCTCCCCCTCAAGGGGAGGATCGGATCGGCGCGCCGGTTCTGCTCCCGCCGTTTGCGGCATCTGGTCTTGCCTATCTGGCCGCAGAAGGAAACATACATCGCGTATGTTAATTGACATACGCGATGTATGGCTTATATCGATTGACATACGGGACGTATGCAATTGGATGCCCGACAAAGCGGACCGGGATCGCGATCCGGCCCGCACTGTTCAACAGGAGAATGAAATGACCAAGCGTGATGCAGTCTTCCCCGCCGGCCGGCAGGCGCTCTACGAGATCCACAAATATTCGGCAGCGATCCGTTCGGGCGATCTGCTCTTCGTCTCGGGCCAGGTCGGCAGCCGCGAGGACGGCTCGCCCGAGCCGGATTTCAAGAAACAGGTCGAGCTTGCCTTCGAAAACCTCCGCGCTGTGCTGAAGGCTGCGGGTTGCACGTTCGACGACATTGTCGATGTGACCACTTTCCACACCGATCCGGAAAAGCAGTTCGAAGCGGTTCTTGCCGTGAAGGACGCCACGTTTACCGAAAAACCTTACCCGAACTGGACCGCCGTGGGCGTCAACTGGCTGGCCGGCTTCGATTTCGAGATCAAGGTGATTGCACGTATTCCGCAGGGCGAGTGACGGAGGCAGGGCGGTGGCCGGTAGAGATCAGGCTGGCCGCCGCCTTGCTGTTTCTTGCATCAAAAGCCCTGAAAGAGGAAGTCGGTCGCGGCGACAATCTCGTCGGCTCGGGCGGAGAGATCGGCGATCCTGGCACCGAGCTCGGTGGCAGGAACCGCGGCAAGGAATTCCGTCATCATGACATAGTCTACGCCGTTGATCTCGAAGCGAGGGTTGAGGCGAACGGCAATGCGCTTCATTTCGCTTTCGGGAACCAACGGCACCACCACGCGGGTGTGAAGCGCATCCAGAAGGTTGGCCTGTATATCCAGCGCTATCTCATTTCCGAATTGATAGACGTGGAAGCGGGCCATCAAAATTGCCGGTATTTTGCCAGAGGCAGACCGTGCTTTTCGACATAATCATTGGCGGCTTTTATCGCTTCCGCATTCTCGATCCTCCAAAGCCGTTCCTTTTCGGCTTTGACGGCGCGAGCAAGGCCCTCCTCGGCCGCCCGGCTGACGTCGAGCTTCAGCTCCCGTGCTTCCGACAGAAGCGAGGCATCAAGCGAAAGACTGGCAGCTTTGCGGGCGGTGGACATGCGTGCCTCCAATGGCTCAGGCGAAGTATGCCTTGGTCGCAGAAAATCGCAAGCGTCGCCGGCGCCTTCCCGGTGACAAGATCAGGAATGACCGGAGTATGGCACTGCCGACGCGCCACAGGAGAGGTCGAGGACGCGGCAGTTAAACTGTCCTCAACCTAGACAAAAAGGAGGATACGCTACGCCTTTGGACGGATATCCAGAGCCCATAATACGCCGGATGGTGGAATTGAAACGATAGGAGGAGATGACTTACCGTTCACGCCCCCATCATGAGCCCTGGGAGGTGCCCATGCGTGAGCCGGATATGCAGAAGCTCGATGAGCTGGTGGGTCGCCTGGTCAATGATATCGGTGCATCGATGTCGGGTGCTCTTGTGGTTCTCGGCGATCAAATCGGGATCTTCAAGGCGATGGCCGACGGCACGCCGAGAAGCGTTGCGGATCTCGCTGCGAAGACAAAGGTGAGAGAGCGCTACATGCAAGAATGGCTCAGCGCGCAAGCTGCCGCGGGCTATGTCACCTTTCATGAGGAGACGGATCAGTTCAGCCTGACGCCGGAGCAGGCGATGATCTTTGCCGAGGAGAACAGCCCGGCATTTTTCGTGGGTGCATTCGAGGTCGTTCAATCCGTCTGGATGGATGAACCGAGGATTGCTGAAGCCTTCCGCACCGGCAAGGGCGTCGGCTGGCATGAACACAGCACCTGCCTCTTTCGGGGAACGGAGCGCTTCTTCCGGTCAGGTTACAACGCTCATCTCGTAAACGAATGGATACCGTCTCTTGATGGCGTCGAGGAAAAGCTGAAGAAGGGCGCCAATGTCGCCGATGTTGGATGCGGCCACGGGGCATCGACCATCCTGATGGCACAGGCCTTCCCTGCGTCCCGGTTCACCGGTTTCGATTATCATGGACCGTCGGTCGAAAGAGCAACCGCCGCAGCAAAGGACGCGGGCGTCGCCGATCGGGTCACCTTCCGCCAGAGTGCGGCGGGAGAATATCCCGGGCACGATTACGATCTGGTGGCCATGTTCGATTGTCTCCACGACATGGGTGATCCGGTCGGTGCCGGGCGGCACGTCAAGGATACCCTCGCGCGAGATGGAACATGGATGATTGTCGAGCCCTTCGCCCATGATCGCCTGAAAGACAACCTCAATCCGGTCGGCCGGGTATATTATGGCGCATCGACAATGATCTGCACGCCGGCATCGCTTTCGCAGGAGGTTGGGCTTGGACTGGGCGCCCAGGCAGGCGAAATGAAGCTGCGGAAAGTTGCGCTGGACGCCGGGTTTACGCATTTCCGCCGTGCGGCGGAAACGCCGTTCAACATGGTGTTCGAGGTGCGAACACAAACACATTGATTGTTGGACGAAACCCGTCGAGATGGTCTTCGATGCGGTGCCTTGTCGATCTATGAAATCCAGCCCACGATCGGGGCCTGTTTTAGAGTGACTGGCCAGTACAGGGCGGAGGCAGGCTGCGATTCAAGCTGCCTTCACTCCTTATTCACTCATCGCCCATCTTCAGCGCAGCGATAAACGCTTCCTGCGGGATTTCGACCTTGCCGAACTGGCGCATGCGCTTCTTGCCTTCCTTCTGCTTTTCCAGAAGCTTGCGCTTGCGGGTGGCGTCGCCGCCGTAGCACTTGGCCGTCACGTCCTTGCGCAGCGCGCGCACCGTCTCGCGGGCGATCACCTTGCCGCCGATCGCCGCCTGGATCGGGATCTGGAACATATGCGGCGGGATGAGCTCCTTCAGCTTCTCCACCATGCCGCGGCCGCGCCGGTCGGCAGCGGAGCGGTGGACGAGCATCGACAGTGCATCGACCGGATCGCCGTTGACCAGGATCGACATCTTCACGAGGTCGCCCGCCCGGTAATCCATGATCGTGTAGTCGAAGGAGGCGTAGCCCTTCGAGATCGACTTCAGCCGGTCGTAGAAATCGAAGACCACTTCGTTGAGCGGCAGTTCGTAGGTGATCATCGCGCGGCTGCCTACATAGGTGAGCTCGGTCTGGATGCCGCGGCGATCCTGGCAGAGCTTCAGGATGGAGCCGAGATAGTCGTCCGGCGTCATGATCGTCGCCTTGATCCACGGCTCGCGGATTTCGTCGATCTTGACCACGTCCGGCATGTCAGCCGGGTTGTGCAGTTCCTTCTCGGTGCCGTCTGTCAGTGTCATCTGGTAGACGACGGAAGGGGCGGTCGCGACGAGGTCAAGGTTGAACTCGCGCTCCAGCCGCTCCTGGATGATTTCGAGGTGGAGCAGGCCCAAAAAGCCGCAGCGGAAGCCGAAGCCGAGCGCGGCGGAACTTTCCATCTCGAAGGAGAAGGAGGCGTCGTTGAGGCGGAGCTTGCCCATGGCGGCGCGCAGATCCTCGAAGTCGGCTGCATCGACCGGGAAGAGGCCGCAAAAGACCACCGGCTGGGCCGGTTTGAAGCCGGGAAGCGCATGCGCGGTCGGGCGCTTGTCTTCGGTGATCGTGTCGCCGACGCGGGTATCGGCCACTTCTTTGATCGAGGCGGTGATGAAGCCGATCTCGCCGGGGCCGAGGCTGTCGACATTGACCATTTTCGGGGTGAGCACGCCGACGCGTTCCACGGTATACTTGGCGTCGGTACCCATCATGCGGATCTGCTGGCCCTTGGTCAGCACGCCGTCGATGATGCGCACCAGAACCATGACGCCGAGATAGGTATCGTACCAGCTGTCGACCAGCAGCGCCTTCAGCGGCCCCTTTTCGCCTTCCGGGCTCTTCGGCGGCGGCAGCTTGTGGACGATCGCTTCGAGCACGTCCGGAATGCCCAGCCCCGTTTTCGCGGAGATCAGCACGGCGTCGGAAGCATCGATGCCGATCACTTCCTCGATCTGCTCCTTGATGCGCTCCGGCTCGGCGGCCGGCAGGTCGATCTTGTTGAGGACGGTGACGATCTCGTGGTTGTTGTCGATCGCCTGGTAGACGTTGGCGAGCGTTTGGGCTTCGACGCCCTGGCTGGCGTCGACGACGAGCAGCGAACCTTCGCAGGCCGACAACGAGCGCGAGACTTCGTAGGCAAAGTCCACGTGGCCGGGCGTGTCGATGAGGTTCAGGATATAGGTCTCGCCGTTCTCAGCCTTGTAGTGCAGGCGCACGGTCTGGGCCTTGATGGTGATGCCGCGCTCGCGCTCGATATCCATCGAGTCCAACACCTGTTCCGACATCTCGCGTTCGGCGAGGCCACCGGTCGACTGGATCAGCCGGTCGGCGAGTGTCGACTTGCCATGGTCGATATGCGCCACGATCGAGAAGTTGCGGATGTGGTCTAGGGGCGTGCGGGACGAATTGGTGCTCATGGCTCGCGCATATAGCAGTGCGAATCCCTGCCGCAAAGCGGAAAGATAACCATTCGTTGAGGATAAGGCCCGGTTTTGCGGGGCTATTGGGGCTTGCCGGTGTCCGGATCGGTGAGAACGGTTGCATTCGGCACCTGGGCGCTGCGGATGCCGATGTTCTCGCGCTCATCGGTCGGCACCGCCTTGCGCTCCGTGAGCCGCCACAGGATGTAGATCGCATAGGCGACCGCCACCAGCATGACCGCATAGATGAAGGTATGCTGGCCGAAGACCGGCGTCAGAAGCGTGACGCCGAGCGGCACGATCGTGGCGGCCGTCGACCAGGCGACGAGCAGCGTCGAGGAGAGAGGCACGAAATCGCCGGGATCGGCGCGATCGTTGGCATGCGCATTGGCGACCGAATAGACCGTTTCGACCGAGCCGCCGAAGACAAGGAAGACGATCATCAGCACGACGATCGTTGCAAACGAGACGAAGAGCGCTGCAAAGCCGGCCGCGACGATGAGCCCGCAGGTGATGAGAAGCACAAAGCGGCGGTCGATGCGATCGGAAAGCACGCCGAGCGGATATTGCACGAAGAGAAGCCCCGTCTGCATCACGAACATCAAGAGCGCGACATCACCTTGAGAGACCTGGCTGGTGGCGGCATAGATTGGCGTGAAACCCTGCACCACCATGGAAAGCCCGCCCGACGCCAGCACGCCGACGAGACCGACCGGCGAGATGCGCCAGGCCATCGGAATGTTGACGCTGACGCTTGCCGGCGGCGGCGGGTTCGGCAAGCGGGTGAGCCCGATCGGCAGGATGGCGAGCGCGGTGAAGAAGATGACGGCAAGCGGCGCCATGTTGCCGTCGGTCGGGATGCGGCCGAAAAGCCAGGCGCCGCAGCCGAGGCCGAGCACATAGGCCATGTAGAAGAAGGACATGGCCTTGCCGCGCCATTCGTTGGAGGCGGCATGGTTCAGCCAGCTCTGGGCGATGATGAAATTGACGTTGGCGGCCGCGCCGTAAAGGCCGCGGGCAAGGATCCAGACATAGGCGGGGAGATCCGCGGCGATCAGCACCGCGGCGATGACCACCATGGCCATCGAGCAGGCGAAGAGGCGCGCATGGCCGACACGCTTGATGAGCGGACCGCCGACGACGCAGCCGACAAGCCCGCCGAAGGCGACCGCGGTGACCGCGGCACCCGCCGCCCAGGGCGTGGCCGAATGGGTCAGCATGAAGGGGACGTAGGCAAACATCACGCCGCTGCCGACCGCCGCGATCGTCATGGAGACGACGATGCTGGCAATCGAAACGGGCGAAGCGACCATCAACGTCTGGCCGTGCATCTCGTTTCTCCGGCGGAGCAGGGCACCGGTTGCGGTGCAGCCGACTCAATGACCCTGTGCTGCTCCATAGCCGATTGACGATGGCGAGAGCTATCGCGGAAACGCCATTCCTTCACAAATTTCGCGCATCCACCATGATACCGCTTGATTCCACTATAAGAGAATGCAATTCTCCGATCATGGAAGAGACGATCGACGACATAGATACGGCGATCAGCGAACGCCTGAGGAGCCTCAGGGCCAAGGCTGGTTTGACGCTGGACGAACTTGCACAACGCTCGGGAGTGAGCCGGGCGATGATCTCCCGCATCGAGCGCGGTGAGGCAAGTCCCACGGCGGCATTGCTCGCCAGGCTCTCGGAGGCATTGGGCCTCACGCTGTCGGCCTTCTTCGCCGATGACGAACCGGCGACCTCGCCGCTCAGCCGCTACGACGACCAGAAGCTCTGGCGCGACCCGCATACGGGCTATCTGCGCCGTTCCGTCTCGCCGCAAGGAACACCGGGCCGGGTGGATATCGTCGAGGTGGACTTTCCAGCCCATGCACGCGTCAGTTTTCCGCCGCGCGAGGAAAGCCGGGTGATGACCCAGCACGTCTGGCTGTTCGAGGGCGTGCTGGAAATGATCATCGGCGAGACCGTTCATACGCTTAATCCGGGCGACTGCCTCTACATGGACCTCGGCGACGCCTTCGACTTTCATAACCCGTCCGACAAGCCGGCCCGCTACGCGGTGATCCTCGACCGCGGCCGGTAACCTCCCAACCGAAAGAGCCAAGATGCCCGCCACCATCCGTATCGTCACCGCCGAAGAAGCCCGTGCCGCCATCGCTGATCTCTGCGAGGTCCTTTCCGACTGCGTCAACGGCGGCGCGTCGGTGGGCTTCATGCTTCCCTACGAGCCGGAGGACGCCGTCGGTTACTGGAACGAGATCGCCGATGCGGTCGAAAAGGGCGGCATCATCCTTGCTGTGGCTGAAGTTGACGGGAAAATCGTCGGAACGGTGCAGGTGGGGCTGGCGTCGAAACCCAACCAGCCGCATCGCGGCGATCTGATGAAGCTTCTGGTGCATCGCTCGGCGCGCGGGCTTGGCCTGTCGCGCAGGCTGATGGAAGTCGTGGAAGCGGAAGCTGCCCGCCGGGGCCGCACGCTTCTGGTGCTCGATACGGCGACCGGCAGCGATGCGGAAAAAATCTATCCGCGCTTCGGCTGGAGCCAAGTCGGCGTCATCCCCGATTATGCTATGTGGCCCGAGGGCGGCTTCTGCGGCACGACGCTGTTTTATAAGCGGGTGGGGTGAAGCACGCTGAGTGCGTTTTCAAGCGTCATGCCGGGCGTCCAGTGCACGGCATTCCAGCCGAACTGGCGGGCGCCTTCGATATTCTCTGCCGCATCATCGATGAACATGATCTCGTGAGGCTCAACGCCTGCCTTAGCGGTTGCAAGCCGGAAGAAATTCTGGTCCGGCTTCCTGTGGCCGAGCTTGGCAGAGTAGAAGATGTCGTCGAAATGCGTGGCAAGACCGAGTTCGCTCATCAGCCATGCCGCGCGGCGGTGTTCCTGGTTGGTGGCGAGGTAGAGCGCCACTCCGCCCTTTCGAAGTTCGGCGAGATCTTCCAGCAGGCGTTTGTCCAGCCTGGAATCGTTCGCGAACCAGTAGCCAAGCAGGGTTTCCGTTTCGATATGCGGCGCGATATTCGCCAGCACGGCTGTCAGGCGCGGCTCGATCGGCTCGCGGCCGGTGACGATGTCCGGCCAGTAGGGTTTGAAGAATTCCCGCTGGAGGGGCGCGAGCGGAAGTCCAAGGTCGCGCTCGAGATCGGTCGCAAACGGAAGGCCGTCGGCCGGTCTGCCGTTCACAAGCACGCCGTCGACATCGACCATCAAGACTTTCATTGCGCAAACGATCCGGTTCTGGGAACTGATAGGGAATTGCTGTAGCACGAAACATGCGGCTATCTATGGCCAAGAGGTATCGGCAACATGACGCGCAGTTTTCATTGGCTTGGAGGAATTGCCTTCGCCTGGCTCGGCCTTGCCGCCCACGCCGGCGCTCAGGACGTGCCGAAATTCACGCAGTTTGCCGAAAAAGTCTATGCGGGGACGAGCGCGCCGCTGAGGCTTGCGACGCAGGACGACCGGGAATTCGCGACACGGCTTCGGGAGGGCGCGAAACGCCCGGTCAATTTCGCCGGTCACCATATCCTCACCACATGGGGCTGCGGCGCGGAATGTCTGGGCGGAGCAGTCATCGATGCGCGCACGGGCGCTGTCGCCTGGCTTCCCTATTCCGTCTGCTGCTGGGGCGAGGGCGAGCCCTTCTATTTCAGGAAGGACAGCCGGTTGGTTGTCCTCTCCGGCGTGCTGAACGAGGAAAGCCCCAAGGGCGCGCATTTCTTCGAATTCACGAACGGGGAGTTCAAACACCTGACGAGCCGTGCGAGCGACGGCACGATCCTCTCCGGCATTCCGGCGCCGGCGAAATAGGGGCCGATGGCCGGCCCCTATGATGCATTCGGCAAATTAGTGGCTGGCTTTGAGGGTGCGTTCGAAGGCGTGCGTGATGAGGCCGGCAAGTTCCTCGTGGATGTCGATGCGCGGTCGTCCGGCATCATCGCAGATCGGATCCAGCTCTCCGACCGATTTCAGGAACTCCGCGGCACCCTTTTTGCAGACGGGCAGGAAGCTGAAATGGTCGGAATTGTCCACCTGTGCATAGGAGGCATTCGGGACTTCTTTCGCCAGCTTGTCCGCAAGCACCGCGACCGGAATTTTGCCGATGCTGCCGAGGTTGATGACGGTGAGCGGTATGTCGATGGTCTTCAGGCTCTCCGGCGTGAAGACCGTCGCGAGACCGGGATCGACCGCGACCACGGAGGCGATGCGGTCGTCGCGGTTTGACTGTTCGAAGCGGGTCTTGTCGATGATCCTGAGATCCAAGGGCTCGACGGCGACCTGCTCTCCGCCGGCATAGCCGCGGCCACCGGCAAACCATCGGCAGTCCATCATATCCGGATGCTCCGCGCAGTAGCGGATATAGCCGGAAAGATCGGCGCGTGCCCCGGCAAGTTCCAGCACCGTGGTGCCGCCGAGCGAGAAGCCGAGCACGCCGATGCGAGCCGGGTCGATCGAGGCTTTCCATTGCGGATCGGTAGAGAGCGCGGTGATGACGGCGGAAATATCCCCTGTGCGCTCCCAGATTTTGGGCGTCGCCGCCGGGGTGGAATCGCCGCTCGTGGTGCCGGGATGGTTGGGACCGGCGACGATGAAACCTGCTTCGGCGAGCTCGGCTGCTATCCAGCCCATGCCTTCGACCCTTGAGCCGGAACCATGGGAAAGGAGGACGAGCGGGAAGCGGCCCTCGCGGATTTCCGCATCTTTGGAAGCGGATGGAATCTCGAAAATGCGGTCCTGAGCGGTTGCACTCTGCGCACCCGCGGCCGCGGTCGGATACCAGACCGTCACGGCTAGCGGGCGGGGATTGTCCTGCGAGACGACGCCGATCTTGCGGACGCCGACAGGATCGGCGGCAAGAAGCGGCGTGGCGCTGGTGCAAAGGCAAAAGGCAAGAAGAAGTCTGGTCAGTCGCATGGGAACCTCTTGTGGTTGGAAAAGCGATGACTGACCTTCGATGGGACGCGAGGTTTTCTCGACCTCGATCACGTTCGAGGACGTCCTCGAACGTGATCAGGCTCGTTATTCCTGCGTGCCGGCCCCTATTCCGCCGGCACCGGCTGAGGCCGCCTTTCCGTCAGGAAATAGAGCGAGGCGATGACGGGAAGCGCAAGGCCGATCATGGAGGCGAGCATCCAGCCGCCTTCGGCGAAGGCCCAGGCGCCAACCGCTGAACCGATCGCGCCGCCGCAGAAGAAGGTTGCCATGAAGAGGCCGTTCAGGCGGCTGCGGAGATCGGCCCCAAGCCCGTAGATCGCCCGCTGGCCGATGACGAGCGTCATGGTGACGCCGAAGTCGAGCAGGATCGCCGCGAGTGTCAGGAGCGCCAGCGCGATGATGGAGCCTTCCGGAGCGATATGGGTCATCGCGAAGGCTGCTGCCACGGCGAGGATGCCGAAGAGCGTGGCAGGCTTTCCGAGGTCGCGGTCTGCCAGGCGCCCCGCGATCGGCGAGGCGATGGCGCCGGCGACACCGGCAAGCGCGAAGAGGGCGATGCCGGCCTGGGTGAGCTGGAAGGCGGGACCGGCCAGAACCAGCGGCGTCACCGTCCAGAACAGGCTGAAGGCGGCGAACTGACAGGCCTGATAGAAGGCGCGGCGGCGCAGGACCGGCTGGGTCGCATAGAGGCGCCCCATCGATGCAAGCAGGCTGAGATAGGAAAGCTTCGTCTGCGGCATGCGCGTCGGCAGGCGCGTCGCGAGTATGAAGCCCAGAACGATCATGACGGCGGCCGACAGGAAGAAGACGAGGTGCCAGGAGGAAAACCGGGCGATGAAGCTCGAAACCGGCCGGGCCATCATGATGCCGACCATCAGCCCGCTCATGACGTTTCCGACGACTCGGCCGCGATGGGCGTCCGGCGCCAGATTGGCCGCGAAGGGCACGATCATCTGCACCGCGGTGGAGGCAAGCCCGATCGCCAGCGAGGCGGCGAGGAAGGGGAGGACTGCGGTGGAGAACCCTGCCGCGAGAAGCGCGATCGCCGCGGCGCCGACCATCGTCACGATCAGCCGGCGGTTTTCGAGAAGGTCGCCGAGCGGCACGATCAGCAGCAGGCCGAGACCATAGCCGATCTGGGTGAGCGTCACGATAAGGCCCGTCGCATGCGCAGGAAGCCCGATCGAGGCCGCGATCGGACCGGCGAGCGGCTGGCCGTAATAAAGATTGGCGGCGATCAGGCCGCAGGCCGCAGCCATGACGAAGGTCATGCCGGCGGACATCGCGTGTGAACTGGCCGGTGCGGCCATGGCGGCGGAATTGCTTGTCACGAAAAGCTCCTTGGGAGAAAGGATCGGGTTAGAAAATCAATCGAGAAGTTTCATGGCCGCCTCGACCACGGAAAAAGCGCGATCGCGATCGGGGCCGGTCTTGCCGAGTACGCGCAGGCCCTGGGTGACGGAAAGCAGGAGGCGTGCCGTCGTATCCGGATCGACCGTCTGCGGGATCGAGCCATCCGCATGCCCTTCGCGGATCAGGGCATTGAGAAGAGCTTCGCTGCGTTGCATCGACCGGTCGACCCGCTCGGCGGCTTCCTTGTCGTAGACGGCAAGCTCGATGGCCGTGCCGACGACAAGACAACCACGCCGGCCGCTTTCGCCATGCGAGGCTTCGGCATAAAAGCGCAGCAGGCGGAAAACCCTGTCACGGCCGCTTTCACTGTCGGCAAGTTCCTCATCCAGAAGCGCATTGCGCACCTGTTTGTAGCGGTCGAAGGCAGCCAGGAAGATCGCCTTCTTGTCCTTGAACGCCTTGTAGAGACTGCCGGCGGCAAGGCCCATGGCTTCCTTGAGTTCGGAAATCGAAGCCGCATGATAGCCGCGCTCCGAAAAGACGATGATTGCCTTGTCCAGGGCTTCGTCGATCTCGAATTCGCGCGGGCGGCCGGGTAAGCGTACGGCGACGTCGGAAATGGGATTATCCATGATATGTCGGCTTAATTTGGAAATGGTCGTTCCCAAATAGATGTCGAATTGAGTTTCGTCAAGAGGACCGGGCCGGGTGAAAAACGGAACATATCCGCCGCAGAGGGGTTCAGCCTTTGTCACCAACGTAAAAAGCTGGAGGACAGACATGAGCAAGAGCGACGTGAAGGAAGCCGTGAAACGCGCCGAGCAGCAGGTGGAGAACACCAGCGGCGGCGGCCATCTCGGCGGTACCTATTATGGCCAGCAGCCGGACGGCAAGACCGCTTCGACCAATCAGAATGTCGGCAAGGCCCGCCCGAATACGGGCGCCTGACGTCACGGCAAAGAAGAAGTTTCGGAAGCCCCGCCGCGTGCGGGGCTTTTGTTGTATCGTCGGCAAATCCGGTTTCGAAAAAAAACGAGAAGCCTGTCGGGAAAGGGCGATGCCGTGCGTCCTTGGTTCGGGATGGCGCTGCGGAGGGTGCGCCGCGCATCCGGATCTCGGAACCTATGGCAAATGGGAGTAGGGCATGATGACCAATTATCGCTGGGTGATTGTCGCTGCGGGGGCGCTTATGGGCTGCGTCGCCGTCGGCACGATGTTTTCGCTCGCCATCTTTCTGCAGCCGATCGCGACCGATACCGGATGGTCGCATGCCGGCATTTCCAGTGCGATGACACTGAATTTCATCGTGATGGGGCTTGGCGGCTTTCTTTGGGGTACGGCGAGCGACCGCTACGGCGCACGTATCGTCGTGCTGATCGGCGCGGCCTTGCTCGGGCTGGCGCTTGTGCTGACAAGCCAGGTGCAGAATCTTTTCCTTTTCCAGGTCATCTACGGCTGCCTCGTGGGCCTGTCCGCGAGCGCCTTCTTTGCGCCGATGATCGCGCTCACCATGTCCTGGTTCGACAAGCATCGCAGCCTTGCCGTCTCGCTCGTATCCGCCGGGATGGGTGTCGCGCCGATGACGATTTCGCCCTTCGCCCGCTGGCTGATCACCTATTATGACGACTGGCGGATGGCCATGTTCCTGATCGGCGTCGGGGCATGGGTGCTGCTTCTGCCGGCGGCACTGCTGGTGCGCAATCCGCCGGCGGTCGCGGCCGCGCCCAGCGCACATCCGGAAACCGGAGCGGAAGGATCAGGCATCCCGCTTTCAAAAATTCTGCGTTCGCCGCAGTTCCTGGTGCTGGCCTTCACTTTCTTCGCCTGCTGCGCGGCCCATTCCGGCCCGATCTTCCACATGGTGAGCTATGCCATGTTCTGCGGCGTCGCGCCGATGGCGGCGGTAACGATCTACAGTGTCGAGGGGGCAGCAGGGCTTGGCGGCCGCGTGCTGTTCGGGGTGCTGGCGGATAAATTCGGCGTCAAGCCGGTGCTGATCGGCGGGCTGATGATCCAGGCTGCGGTGATCGCCGCCTATACGATGGCCGCCGACCTCACCCAATTCTACATGCTCGCGGTGATCTTCGGCGGAACCTATGGCGGCGTCATGCCGCTCTATGCGGTTCTGGCGGGCGAATATTTCGCGCCTCGGATCCTGGGTACCGTTCTTGGCGGCGCAACCATGCTGTCAAGTATCGGCATGGCCTTCGGTCCGCTGGCCGGCGGCTGGGCCTTCGACCAGTTCAACAATTACAACTGGCTGTTCTTCGGTTCGGCGCTGGTCGGTCTCGGCGCGGTCCTGATCGCACTCGCCTTCCCGCCACTGCCGGGCCGGCAAGAGGAGAAGCTCCAGCCGGCATGAGCCGCTGCGGCGCCCTATCGCGAAATAGGAAAAGCCCGGGAGTCCCGGGCTTTTGCGGATCTCAATGACCAGCCGGTCTCTTGCGGCTCTTCGGGGGCGCTTGCGGCGGTTGGTCGGCTTCGCGCTGAAGTCGAAGCTGCTTGAGCTTTTCGGTTTTCTTTTCCCGTTGCGATGTTTCCGCGGCAATGATGGCGCGAGCCGTATGATCGGTGGCTGCGGCCTTGTCACGCGCGGAAAGCTTGGTGGGATTGAAGAATTCGTCTTTGGTTGCGGTCATGAGATCCTCCTTCCTGTAGAGAAAGTCTGGGCCTGTGGAGAAAGTCCGGGCGGTCCGACAGATATCAACGCGTACGCACGACCTTCTTTGGCGCCGGCAGCAGACCTTCGCGCTGAGCCTTCTTGCGGGCGAGCTTGCGGTAACGCCGGATGGCCTCGGCCTTTTCACGGGCACGCTTTTCGGAAGGTTTCTCGTAAGCGCTGCGCGCCTTCATTTCGCGGAAGACGCCTTCGCGCTGCATCTTCTTCTTGAGCACCCGAAGTGCCTGATCGACGTTGTTGTCTCTAACAAGAACCTGCAAACTATATCCTTTCCATTGCGGGTAAACCCGTCTTCAATCAAGGGGTTGAAACTTACTTTCCGATGCGGATGCGCGATGGCTTGAGCCACGGCTCGCCGGATCCTGTCGGCGCGGTCTCGCCTTTTGTAGCTGACGTTGCGGTCGCCGATGTGTCGATATCACTCGCAACGATACGCCGTTCGAAGTTCTCGTTGTCGAAGCGCACGCGATATTGATGCTCCCCGCGATCAGCCGCCGGTAAAAGTCCAACGATCCGGCATGTGCGGTCGCCCGTGGCCGTCCGCGTCAATCCCGCCTTCAAGACGACGAGATCGTTGACGGCATAGATGTTCGGGCTCATCTTTTTCTCCTTGAGCCCGGCCGGGAAGCCGGACAAAAACAAAAAGGCCGGGCGTTACCCCGACCTCTTCCGGTCATTCAAGCGCTAGCTGCCAGTACATCCGTGGTCAGCCGAGGCGAATGACATCCTTATGCAGCCCGCAGATTGTCGGCCGAGCTCTTGCCGGACTTGCGGTCGCGAACGATCTCGTAAGAGATCTTCTGACCTTCTGCCAGCGAGGACATGCCAGCGCGTTCGACAGCGGAAACATGGACAAAAACGTCCGTCGCGCCGTCATCAGGCTGAATGAAGCCAAAACCTTTGGTGCTGTTGAACCACTTTACGGTGCCAGTGTTCATAACGATTTCCTTTCAATCGCTAGAGTTATCGGACAGTATTTCGTCCGCTTTGATCGATATTTGAGAGGAAATCTGACAGAGCGCAAAGCTCGTTGACAAAGGTCGCAAGCAATTTTCGATGTCGGCAATATATGCCTTATCCCCGGATAATCAATGCTCAATGGTCGATTTAATTTTCCCAGCACCGGGACGAAAGCGGGAATTCCTCACCCAAGGGTTTGATTTTGAAACGTATTATTGAAAGACAAATTCTCTCTCCGCAGAGACGAAGAGGCTTTCGAAGACGGCCGGACGGATCGGCGTCGGGTCAGGAAGCCCGGAATTCTCCGGGCTTCCTAAGCGAGGGATGGCGGTCAGAGTGTGCCGTTGCGCTGCTGTGTCATCATGAAGGTGTCGTAGGAATATTCCGCGACCTGGGCCCAGAGATAGGCGTCCTTCTTGAAAGCCTGCTGGCTGTCGTAGAGCTTCTTGAACGCCGGGCTCCTGGCCGAGAGCTCTGCATAGGTTTCCATTGCTGCCTTGAAGCAGACATCCATGATTTCGCGGCTGAACGGCTTCAGGATCGCACCTTCGGCGACGAGCTGCTTGAGCGCCCTGGCGTTATGCGCGTCGTAATTGGCGAGCATGCTCATGTTGGCCGACGCGCAGGCATTCGCCAGGATTTGCTGGTAGCTTTTCGGCAGGGCGTTGAACTTTTCCAGGTTGAAGAAGGCATGCATGGCAGGGCCGCCTTCCCACCAGGCCGGATAGTAATAATACTTCGCAACCTTCGCGAAGCCGAGCTTCTGATCGTCATAGGGGCCGACGAATTCGGTAGCGTCGATCGTGCCCTTTTCAAGCGCCGTATAGACGTCGCCCGCAGCGATCTGCTGGGGCGTGACGCCGACCTTCTGCATGACCTGGCCGGCGAGCCCGGCGATGCGCATCTTCAGGCCCTTCAGATCATCGATCGTGTTGATCTCCTTGCGGAACCAGCCGCCCATCTGCGTGCCGCTGTTGCCGGCCGGCAGGGCATAGAGATTGCGCGGTGCCAGGAATTCGTTGATCAGCTCGTTGCCGCCGCCCGCCGTGAACCAGGCGTTCGTCATGCGGGCGTTGAGGCCGAAAGGAATGGCGGTGCCGAGCGCGAAGGCCGGGTCCTGTCCGATATAGTAGTAGGAACAGGTATGCGCCATTTCGACCGTGCCATTGGCGACGGCGTCCGCTGCCTGAAGGCCGGGCACGATCTCGCCGGCGGCGAAGATCTGGATCGTGAATTTGCCGTCCGTGGCGTTCTTGACGCTTTCGGCGATCTCGTTGGCGGCGCCGAAGATGATGTCGAGGCTCTTCGGGAAGGAGGAGGTCAGCCGCCAGGTGATGCTCGGGTTTTCCTGGGCGATGGCCGGTGCGGCCAGAGGGGCGGCAAGCGCCGTCGCGGCGGCGGCCCCGGCGCCTGTTGTCGCGGCCTGTCGCAAGAAATGTCTGCGGTTCATGGAAGGTCTCCTCGACTTCGGAAAGATACGCGCTGAAAGGGTATGATACCGCTCATAATCCTTTCATTTCGGGAACGGCAAGCAAAATCCCGGAGGATCGCTCCGGGATTTCGCTCTTTCACATGAACGCGATGATCAGAGCGTGCCCTTGCGCTGCTGGACCATCATGTAGGTGTCGTAGGTATATTCGGCGATCTGGTTCCACAGGTAGCCGTCCTTCTTGAACTCCTGCTGGCTGTCGTAGATCTTCTTGAAAGTCGGGTTCTTTGCGGTGATTTCCGCATAGACTTCCTGCGCCGCCTGATAGCTCGCGTCGAGGATTTCCTGGCTGAAGGGCTTCAGAACCGCGCCTTCTGCAACGAGCTGCTTGAGCGCCTTGGCGTTATGCGCGTCGTAGCGGGCGAGCATGTTGGTATTGGCATTGGCGCAGGCATCCTTCAGCATGCGCTGGTAGCTCTTCGGCAGCGCCTTGAACTTTTCCAGGTTGAAGAAGGCATGCACGGCCGGGCCGCCTTCCCACCAGGCCGGATAATAGTAATATTTCGCGACCTTCACGAAGCCGAGTTTCCGGTCGTCATAAGGGCCGACGAATTCGGTGGCGTCGATCGTGCCCTTTTCGAGAGCGGCATAGACGTCGCCGCCGGCGATCTGCTGCGGCGTGACTCCGACCTTCTGCATGACCTGGCCGGCAAGCCCGGCGATACGCATCTTCAGGCCCTTCAGGTCGTCGATCGTGTTGATCTCCTTGCGGAACCAGCCGCCCATCTGCGCGCCGGTATTGCCGGCCGGCAATGCATAGAGATTGTAGCCGGCGAGGAAGTCGTTGATCAGCTCGTTGCCGCCGCCGACGGAGAACCAGGCATTGGTCTGCCGCGCGTTGAGACCGAAGGGCACGGCCGTGCCGAGCGCGAAAGTCGGGTCCTTGCCGATGTAATAGTAGCAGCAGCTATGCGCCATCTCGACGGTTCCGGCCGCAACTGCGTCGGCCGCCTGAAGGCCGGGGACGATCTCACCCGCAGCGTAGGTTTCGATGGTAAAGTTGCCGTCGGAGGCTTCCTTCACGCTTTCCGCAATCTCGGTCGAAGCGGTGAAAAGGATATCGGTGTTCTTGGTGAAGGAGGAGGTCATCCTCCAGGAGAGCTTCGGATTTTCCTGGGCGATGGCCGGTGCGGCCAGGGGAGCGGTAAGCGCGGTCGCGGCAGCGGCGCCCACGCCGGCGGTCGCTGCCTGCCGGAAGAAATGTCTGCGGTTCATGGGAATAAGGCCTTCTTGACTTTGGGAGGTGCCGGATTTTCGCCCGTGCGGGCCGCTCTTAATCCTTTCGTTTCGGGAACGGCAAGCAAAAAATCCGGAAGATTACGCCGCGGCGCGGCAGTCCTTTTCAAAAATTGCTTTTCCAAATTAAGACGGGCGCCAAATTCCCGCGCGGCAAAAAAGTCTCTTGAAGTTTCCCGTTTACGGCTTAGTTTAGAATTATTCTAATAAGAGGTTTTCATGTTAGGCCGTCTTTTGCCCGCATCCAAACGATCGTTTGATTCTCTGAGCGAGGAGGAAATTCTCGCTCTCGCCATCACCTCGGAAGAGGAAGACTCCCGCATCTACCTGGCTTATGCCGACAGTTTGCGGGAGCAGTATCCATCCTCCGCGAAGGTCTTCGAGGATATGGCGGAGGTCGAGCAGACCCATAGGAACATGCTGATCGAGATGTTCCGCTCCCGCTTCGGCGAACGCATCCCGCTGATCCGCCGGGAGCATGTGCGCGGCTTCTACGAGCGCAAGCCCGACTGGCTCAGGAAGAACCTGCCGCTTGAGACAGTGCGGGCCGAGACCGAGGCCATGGAGCAGCAGGCCGCGCGATTCTACAGGGAGGCGACCAAGCGCGTTTCCGACGCCTCGACCCGCAAACTGCTGGGCGATCTCGCGCTTGCAGAGGAGGGGCATGAGGATATCGCCCGCCTGCTGAGCGAGAAGCATGTGCCGGAGGATGTAAAGTCGGAAGAGGATCAAACCGCGCGGCGCCAGTTCATCCTTACCTATGTCCAGCCGGGTCTGGCGGGCCTGATGGACGGCTCGGTCTCGACGCTTGCTCCGATCTTCGCGGCGGCCTTCGCCACGGGAGATACGTGGTCGACCTTCCTGATCGGACTCTCCGCTTCGGTCGGGGCAGGCATCTCGATGGGCTTTACGGAAGCGGCCCATGACGACGGGAAGATTTCCGGCCGCGGTTCGCCGGTCAAACGCGGGCTTGCTTCCGGCATCATGACGGCGATCGGCGGCCTCGGCCATGCCTTGCCCTATCTCATTCCGCATTTCTGGACAGCCACCACCGTGGCCGCGATTGTCGTTTTCTTCGAGCTCTGGGCGATTGCCTTCATCCAGAACCGCTACATGGAAACGCCATTCCTGCGCGCCGTCTTCCAGGTGGTCTTTGGCGGTTCGCTGGTGCTGGCGGCCGGTATATTGATCGGCAATGGGTGAGGAACGGTCGGGCGAAGCCCGAGCAATCGATCCAGTGAATCGATTGCAGTGACGAACGCCCTGAGCCTGGAGCGAAGGGCCGGTCGTCGGTGCGGCATAGTCGATCCCGAAGGCGCAGCCGGCAAAATGCTCCGGTAGGGCGTTTTGAGCACCGAACGCCCTGGGCCCAAAGCGAAGGGCAGATCGCCGGTGCGGCAGACTTTTCTCTTTCAGGTCGTTAAACAAAACCGCCTGCGATCAGATGATCGCAGGCGGTCCTGGGTCCCCCGTGCTGACCCGTTGATCAGCGCAATGCGCCGACAAGAACGTCCCGGCCGTTTTCGATCGTCACCCAGCGGCCTGTATTGAAGGATGCCTGGCGCTTCAGGAACGTGTAAGGCGTCTGATACCAGGGCTTCACCTCATTATCGAGGTTGTCGAGAATGAAGTCGCCGTCGGAGGTGCGAAGCGTCAGGACTGCATGTCCCTCGCCGTCGGGTTTGCGGACGACAGTCATGAGAAGATCGGAAAGGGCAAAGCCCCGAGCTGCCAATTCCTTACGCTTCTCGAGTGCGTAATCCTCGCAGTCGGCGAAATTGGTGGGATAGGCCCACACTTCTTCCCGACCGTAGATTTCCTTGTCGGTCTTGGCGAAGAAGCGGCCGTTGACGGATCGGTTGACCTGGCGAACCAGAGCCCAGCCCTTGGCGCTGATCTTGGGAGCCGAAGCCGAACGGCCCCTGATCGAACATTCAGACTGATATTTCTGGCAGAATTCGTAATGACCGATCGGCTGGGACGTGACTGCGCCTGTAACCATGGAATTCATCGACTTTGGAGCCGGCACTGCTGCGCTCACTGGTACAAGTACGCTGACTAGGATCACGGCAAGCCGTGCCTGCAAGGCTCTCATCATGGACCCGTCCCTTAAATTCCTAACGAAAAGTTAAGATTGGACGGGCGCAAGAGTCAATCGGTGAAGATTTGTTAATGTTTGGCTCGTGATATTATGGTTAAGGCTGCTGTTTTTTTGTCTCAGGCCAAAATTTAATCATGCATAATTAGGGCTGAGGCCGCAGCCCTCAATTTTTCGATGTCCTGCGGCCTTGAAAGCCGGTGGTCGCCATCGCGGACCAGGGTCAGCACGACGTCGTCGGCCGGCAGGAATTCGACGAGCTTCAGGGCGTGCTGGTAAGGCACGTCGCAATCCTTCATGCCCTGCAGGATGGTGACCGGACAGCCGGTTTCGATAATCCCGGTCAGCACGCGGTTCCTGCGGCCGTCCTCGATCAGGTCGCGGGTATAGATGTTGGGCTCGGGGCTGTATTCCGAAGGTTCTTCGAAATAGCCGCGTTCGGCAAGCGACCGACGCTCCGCATCCGTCAGGTTCGGCTCGATAAGCTCCGCGGTGAAGTCCGGCGCCGGCGCGATCAGCACGATGCCGTCGATCTGCGGCGCCTTTTTCCGTTTCTTCAGTTCCTGCACCAGCCGCAGCGCGATCCAGCCGCCCATGGAGGAACCGACAAGGATGACGCGCTTCGGCTTGATGTCATCGAGGGCGGCCAGCGCCTCTTCGAGCCAGCGGGAAATGGTGCCGTCCCGGAAAGCCCCACCGGAAATGCCGTGGCCGGAATAGTCGAACCGGATGGCCGCAATCCCGAGTTCACCCGCCAAGGCGTCGAGTTCCACTGCCTTGGTGCCGGACATGTCGGACCGGTAGCCGCCGAGCCAGACGAAAGCGAGGCCGGTCTTCTTCTGCGCAGCCCGGTGGAGGATCGCAATCTCGCGGCCGGCCGGCCCTTCGCCTACGGTGATCCTCTTTTCGGTGATGTGGGCTGCGGCCTCTGTCATGGCGGGTTCCTTGCACGTTTTGCCGCGCGTATAAAACAAATTCGCAGCATGCGACAGCAGGTGATTTTTTCATGACAACGTGCTATTGACTTCGCGCGAGCGATCACGACATTGCCCCCGGCCGCAGGCGGGGTCAGGTGAAAGTCGTTGCTTGCGTTTCGAAACAATCAGGAGAATACGACCATTCGCAGACCATTCAAAGCCGATGCCCCCGTCAAGGAGGGGCCGCGCGCCAACAGGGAAATTCGCATTCCCAAGGTCCAGCTTATCGATGCCGAAGGCCAGAACCTCGGTGTGGTTCCCACCGACCAAGCCCTCAGGATGGCAGAGGAAGCCGGTCTTGATCTTGTCGAGATCTCGCCGAACAACGATCCGCCGGTGTGCAAGATTCTCGACCTCGGCAAGCTGAAATATGCGAACCAGAAGAAGGCGGCCGAAGCCCGCAAGAAGCAGAAGATCGTCGAAGTCAAAGAGATCAAGATGCGCCCCAACATCGACACCCATGATTATGAGGTGAAGATGAAGGCGATCAATCGCTTCTTCGAGGAGGGCGACAAGGTGAAGGTGACCTTGAAGTTCCGTGGCCGTGAAATGGCCCACCAGGAACTCGGGATGAAGCTCCTGCTCCAGGTGAAGGACGACACCCAGGAGATCGCCAAGGTCGAAGCCGAGCCGAAGCTCGAAGGTCGCCAGATGATGATGGTGCTGGCGCCGAAATAAGCGCCGCACCTTCCTGCATTCCGCGGTTTCGCCGGCATTCCCGCCGGTTTCCCGACACGCCTTCTTTCCCATTGCGCTTTTGACCGACTGCGGTTATAAGCGCGCGTCCGAACGGTCCGGCAGGGCATGCCGTGGCCGTTCCAAATGCTTGAAACCGGCCTCGTCCGTCGGTTCGATACAAAACGGAGTAGCAAAATGCCCAAGATGAAGACGAAATCGGCTGCCAAGAAGCGGTTCAAGATCACCGCAACCGGCAAAGTCGTCGCAGCCGCCGCTGGCAAGCGCCACGGCATGATCAAGCGGTCCAACAAGTTCATCCGCGATGCGCGCGGAACGATGATCCTTGCCGAACCCGATGGCAAGAAGGTTATCAAGAGCTACCTGCCGAACGGTCTCTGAGACCCTCGTCGCTTTGGATCATTAAGGAGATCATGACATGGCACGCGTAAAACGGGGCGTAACTTCCCGCGCCAAGCACACCAAGACTTTGAAGGCAGCCAAGGGTTTCTACGGCCGCCGCAAGAACACGATCCGCGCAGCCAAGGCTGCCGTCGATCGCTCCCGGCAGATGGCGACACGCGATCGTCGCGTGAAGAAGCGGAATTTCCGCGCTCTCTGGATTCAGCGCATCAACGCTGCCGTCCGTGAGTTCGGCCTGACCTACGGCCGTTTCATCGACGGCCTCAACAAGGCTGGCATCGAAGTCGACCGCAAGGTTCTGTCCGACATGGCGATCCATGAGCCGGCCGCCTTCGGCGCACTCGTCGAAGCCTCCAAGAAGGCTCTCGAATATCTCAAGGAAGCCGGTACGGCCAACGAGTTTGAAAGCGCGGTTCGTTAACCAGCGCTTCCCAGGCTTCATTAGCTTCACTGATTTTGGGAAACCCGCGCTGGTTTGGGCCGGCGCGGGTTTTTCATTGCAGCGCCGCATGTCGGCCGCAACGTGCAAAGGACGCTGCAACGACTGAAATGCCCGTAAACTGCCCGTTATGACGTCTGAATAGATCTCTCCGACCATCACACGGAAGAAACCATGTCCGATCTGGAAAACCTGAAAACTTCGCTTCTGGCGGAAATTGCCGGTGCCGGCGATGAAGCCGCGATCGAGGCGGTGCGCGTCGCAGCGCTTGGCAAGAAGGGTTCGGTCTCCGAACTCCTGAAGACACTGGGCGCCATGTCGCCGGAGGAGCGCCAGAGCCGCGGTGCCGCGATCAACGCGCTGAAGAACGAGATCACTGACGCGATCACGACCCGAAAGACGGTCTTGAGGGATGCGGCGATCGAGGCGCGGCTGAAGGCGGAAACGGTGGATATTACCCTTCCGGTGCGCTCCTCGCCCGCCGAGCGCGGCCGTATCCATCCGATCAGCCAGATCGTCGACGAGATTACCGCGGTCTTCGCCGACATGGGCTTTTCGATCGCCGAAGGCCCGGATATCGAGACGGACTATTACAACTTCACGGCGTTGAACTTTCCGGAAGGCCACCCGGCCCGCGAGATGCACGACACCTTCTTCTTCTCGGCCGATGAAAAGGGCGAGCGCAAGGTTCTGCGCACGCATACATCGCCGGTGCAGATCCGCACGATGGAGGCTGAGAAGCCGCCGATCCGCATCGTCATTCCGGGCAAGACCTATCGCCAGGATTCGGATGCAACCCACTCGCCGATGTTCCATCAGGTCGAGGGTCTCGTCGTCGACCGCAAGTCGCATGTCGGCCACATGCGCTGGATATTGGAAGAGTTCTGCAAGGCCTTCTTCGAAGTACCGTCGGTGACGATGCGCTTCCGCCCGTCCTTCTTCCCGTTCACCGAGCCGAGTTTCGAAGTGGACATCCAGTGCGACCGCTCCGGTCCGATCGTCAAGTTCGGCGAGGGCACCGACTGGATGGAAATCCTCGGCTGCGGCATGGTGCATCCGAACGTGCTGAAGGCCGGCGGGCTCGACCCCGATGAGTTCCAGGGTTTTGCCTGGGGTATGGGTCTCGATCGCATCGCAATGCTGAAATACGGCATGCCGGACCTGCGCGACTTCTTCAACGCCGATGTCCGCTGGATGAATCACTACGGCTTCCGTCCGCTCGACATGCCGACGCTGTTCGGCGGTTTGAGCGTATAAGGGAGGATTGGACCAATGAAATTCACGCTTTCCTGGCTGAAGGATCATCTGGAAACGGATGCTACGCTTGACGAAATCTGCGAACGCCTGACGGCGATCGGCCTTGAGGTCGAGGATGTCGACGACAAGGCGGCCTACAAGCCTTTCGTCATCGCAAGGGTCATTTCCGCCGAAAAACATCCGCAGGCGGACCGGCTCAAGGTGCTGATGGTCGATGCCGGTGACGGCAAGCCGGTGCAGGTCGTCTGCGGGGCGCCGAACGCCCGCACCGGCCTGATTGGCGCGTTTGCGAAACCTGGCACTTACGTTCCGGGTATCGATGTGACGCTTGCCGTCGGCAATATCCGCGGCGTCGAGAGCCACGGCATGATGTGTTCCGAGAAGGAACTCGACATGTCGGACAATCACGACGGCATCATCGACCTGCCGGCGGATGCGCCGGTGGGCACGCCTTTCGCGTCCTATGCGGGGCTCGATGATCCGGTCATCGAGATCAACCTGACGCCGAACCGCCCGGACTGCACGTCGATCCACGGCATCGCGCGCGATCTCGCCGCCGCGGGCCTCGGCACGCTGAAGCCGCATGCCAAACCTGCCTTCAAGACGGAAGGCGAGACTTCGGTCGGCCTCAAGATCATCCTCGATGACGACGGGCTCTGCCCCGGCTTCGCGCTTCGCCTCGTGCGCGGCGTGAAGAACGGCCCGAGCCCCGCCTGGATGCAGCAGAGGCTGAAGGCGATCGGCCTTCGTCCGATCAACGCGCTGGTCGACATCACAAACTACATGACGTTCGACCAGGGCCGGCCGATGCACGTTTTCGACGCGGCCAAGGTGACGGGCGGCCTGACGGTCCGCCGCGCGCTGGAAGGCGAGACAGTTCTGGCGCTCGACCAGCGTGAGTATCGGCTTACCCCGAACAATGTCGTCATCGCCGACGAAAACGGCGTGGAATCGATCGGCGGCATCATGGGCGGCGAGCATTCCGGCTGCGACGAGAACACGGTCGATGTGCTGATCGAGTCGGCGCTCTGGGACCCGATCAATATCGCCAAATCCGGCCGCGCGCTCGGCATCATCACCGATGCGCGCTATCGTTTCGAGCGTGGCGTCGATCCGGAATACATGGTGCCCGGCCTCGACCGGACGACCGAGCTGGTGCTTGAGCTTTGCGGCGGCACAGCTGCAGAAGCGAAAGTCGTTGGTTACAAAGGTCATCAGTCGAAGATCGTCGATTTCCCGTTCTCGGAAGTAAAGCGCCTGACGGGTCTCGAAGTCTCGACCGAGGAGAGCCGGCAGATCCTCACCCGCCTCGGCTTCGCGGTCGAGGGCTCGGGGGGACGTGTATCTGTCACTGTCCCGTCCTGGCGACCGGATATCGACGGCAAGGCCGATCTCGTCGAAGAGGTCATGCGCATCCATGGCGTCGATCAGATCAAGCCGGAGGCGATCGACAGGCTTGCCAGCGTCAACGGCAGGATTCTGACCACGCTTCAGGTGCGCACCCGCACCGCGAAACGGGCGCTTGCATCCCGCGGCATGCTGGAAGCGGTCACCTGGTCCTTCATTTCCGAAGACCAGGCGAAGCTTTTCGGCGGTGGGCAGCGTGAGTTGAAACTCGCAAACCCGATCGCGTCCGACATGTCCGACATGCGGCCCTCGCTGCTGCCCGGCCTGCTGACGGCCGCACAGCGCAATGCCGACAAGGGTTTCGGCGACGTCGCGATCTTCGAGGTCTCCGGCACCTATGAGACCGATACGCCGGAAGGCCAGCGTCGCGTGGCGGGCGGCGTCCGTCGTGGCACGGCCTCGATCAACGGGACTGGCCGCCTCTGGTCCAACAATGCCAAGGGCGGCGGCAAGCCGGTCGACGTCTTCGACGCCAAGTCGGACGCGCTGGCTGTCGTCGAGGCCTGTGGCCTGCCGATGAGCAATGTCCAGATCGAGGCCGGTGCGCCGGGTTGGTATCATCCGGGCCGTTCCGGCACGATCAAGATGGGGCCGAAGGTCGTGCTCGGCTATTTCGGCGAATTCCATCCGAAGACGCTTGGTGCGCTCGATGTGTCCGGCGCGCTTTGCGGCTTCGAGGTCTTCCTCGACGCCATGCCGGAACCGAAGAAGAAGGCGACCCGCACCAAGCCGCCGCTGGAGCTTTCGCCCTTCCAGGCGGTGAAACGCGACTTCGCCTTCGTGGTGGGAAGCGATGTGGAGGCCGGCGCGATCGTCAAGGCGGCATCGAGCGCCGACCGCAAGCTGATCACCGGCGTCAACGTCTTCGACGTCTTCGAGGGTGCCTCGCTCGGCGAGGGCAGGAAGTCGGTGGCGATCGAGGTTCTGATCCAGCCGGTCGAGCGGACGCTCACCGACGAGGATTTCGAGGCGCTGACCGCCAAGATCGTCGCCAATGTCGAGAAAACGACGGGTGGCGTGCTGCGGGCCTAAATCGGGTGGTGTGAATCACCTCTGAGAGATAGCCTGTCCCCTCCAAGGGGGCAGGCTTTTCGTTTGGAGGGGATGATGCGCACGCCGGGATCGATGAAAGGGCTGGAGGAACTCGGCCGCGTGCGGCTGTCGAAGAACTTCTTCTTCCGTGATTTCCTGTTTTCCGAGATCGCCAATTTCTACGGCATCCCGAACATTCCCGAGGATCCGGACCTGGCGATCGAGGCGGGCCGGCATCTCTGCGAGGAATTGCTGGAACCGCTGCAGGCGACGTTCGGCCGGCTGCATCTGCGCTCCGGCTACCGTTCACCGAAGGTCAACGAATTCGGCAACAGGAACAACCTGAACTGTTCGTCAAATGCCAACACCGCGGCCGACCACATCTGGGATCTGCGCGACGCGCAGGGTTTCATGGGTGCGACCGCCTGCGTCGTCGTGCCGTGGCTGATCGACAATTACGGCCGGGAGGGGGACTGGCAAAGGATGGCATGGTGGATCCACGATCATCTGCCTTATGCGTCGATCATGGTCTTCCCGAAGCTCTGGGCGATGAACATCCAGTGGCACGAAAAGCCGGCCCGTCGCATCCGGAGTTTCGCCGAGCCCCGCGGCGTGCTGACGAAGATCGGCATGGCCAACAATGAAGGCGACCATTCCGAATTCTACGAGGGGTTTCCGGAGCTGAAAAGTTAATTGCCATTCGGATCGTTTGTCGTTCTTGGCGACATTGCGAGGATCATAGGCCGTGCCGCGGTGAGCAACTCGGATAATCAGAATGTATTCGCCGCCTTCCATCTTGATCCGACAGATAAGCCGAAATCGGCTGAGAGTTTGGCCCAGCGGACTTTGATATCATCATCGACGCGGATGCTGAGGGTGGCCATGGATTTGTCCTGCATGTCACACGCTGCACCCAACGCATGACATGCAGGACAAAAATTCAATTCACCGGTTCGTCCAGGCTGCTGCCCGCTGCCCGTAGCGTGCGCCGGAGAATTTTTCCGGAGCCAGCATGTCGCCGAGGGTCTTGAGCTCATCGGTCGAGAGCGTGATCTCGGTTGCGGCGACATTCTGCTCCAGATGCGGGATTTTTCTGGCGCCGGGGATCGGCACGATGAAATCTCCCTGGTGGAGCACCCAGGCGAGTGCGAGCTGCGCGGCGGTGACGCCCTTTTCCGCTGCCATGTCCTCCAGCAATTTCACCAGGGAGGCGTTGGCCGCCATGTTTTCTGCGCTGAAACGTGGCAGCGTACGGCGGAAATCGTCGGCTCCGAAATCTTCCGGCTTCTGAACCTTGCCGGTCAAAAAACCACGGCCGAGCGGGCTGAAAGGCACGAAGCCGATGTTGAGCTCCCGGCAGGTATCGAGGATTTCTCCTTCCGGATCGCGGGTCCAGAGCGAATATTCGCTCTGCAGCGCCGTGATCGGATGCACCGCATGGGCCCGCCGGATGACCTCTGCACCCGCTTCGGAAAGCCCGAGCGCCCGCACCTTGCCTTCCTTCACGAGTTCGGCCATGGCGCCGACCGTATCCTCGATCGGCACATCGGGATCGACCCGGTGCTGGTAGAGAAGATCGATCACGTCAATGCCAAGTCGTTTCAGTGAGGCCTCGGCGACTTCGCGGACATGTTCCGGACGGCTGTCGAGCCCGGACATGGCACGGGAATCCGATGCATTCGCGTCGATCTTGAAGCCGAACTTGGTGGCGATCACCACCTTGTCGCGGAACGACTTCAGGCCCTTGCCGACCAGTTCTTCGTTCCTGAACGGTCCGTAGACCTCCGCCGTATCGAAGAAGTTGACGCCGAGTTCGACGGCGCGATGCAGCGTCCTGATTGCCTCCTGCTCGTCCTGGCCGCCATAAGCATGGCTCATGCCCATGCAGCCAAGACCGATTGCGGAGACGGTCAATTCTCTTCCGAGCTTCCTCATTTTCATGGGACCCTCCTTCAGGATCGAACGGGATGTCGGGCGTGTTGCCATGCCCGCGGAAAATATCAGGCGCCGGCCTCATTCAGCATTTTCATCTGATCGTCGGAAAGCGTCAGGTTGCCGGCCGCGATGATCGCTTCCAGCTGTTCGACGCTGGTGGCGCTGGCGATCGGCGCGGTGACGCCCGGCCGCTGGATGAGCCAGGCAAGCGCGATCGAGGCGGGTTCCGTGTTGGTTTCCACGGCCACTTCATCGAGGGCGGCGAGGATGCGAAGACCTTTGTCGTTGAGATAGGTCAGCGCCCGAGCGCCGCGCGCCTTGCCTTCCGTGTCGGCCGTGTCGCGATACTTCCCCGTCAGGAAGCCCGAAGCGAGGC
This sequence comes from Neorhizobium phenanthreniclasticum, assembly GCF_040066075.1. Lineage (NCBI taxonomy): Bacteria > Pseudomonadati > Pseudomonadota > Alphaproteobacteria > Hyphomicrobiales > Rhizobiaceae > Neorhizobium > Neorhizobium phenanthreniclasticum. Next base: position 800,773 of record NZ_JBEAAL010000001.1, on the reverse strand, counting down.
CGTAATAATTGATGACGCCGATCTCTTCCCTGATGCAGAGCTCGGCGAGCGGTCCTTCAAAACTGCCGCGGTCGTAGAGATTGTACTGGGGCTGCAGCACGTCGTAGCGCGGCAGGCCGGCTTTCTCCGCAGCGTCAAAGGAATCCTGCAGCATCCTGGCGTCGAGGTTGGAGCAGCCGATCGCACGGATCTTGCCGGCTTCCTTGAGTTTCGCGAAAGCGCCAAGCGTCTCTTCATAGGGCGTGGTCTCGTCCGGCCAATGGGCGAGGTAGAGGTCGATATAGTCGGTCTGGAGGCGGCGGAGAGAATTCTCGACTTCCTCAAGGATCCATTTGGCGGAAAGGTCTTTCTTGCCCTGGCCCATATCGGAGCCGACCTTGGTGACGATGATGGCCTTGTCGCGGGAAATCCCGCCACGCTTCAGCCAGTTGCCGATGATGGTCTCGGACTCGCCGCCCACATGGCCCGGCACCCAGCGGTTATAGGAGTCTGCCGTGTCGATTGTGTTGAAGCCGGCAGCGAAAAACCGATCGAGCATGTCGAAGGAGGTTTTTTCGTCGGCTGTCCAGCCGAAGACGTTGCCGCCGAAAACGACAGGCGAAATGGAAAGGCCGGTCCGGCCGAGTGCGCGCAGCTCCATGGTTTCCTCCAAATTTTTAAAGTGAGTGGATAGCTTGAGAAAGGACCCTGAGATTAGCCGATGTTCCGCCGACGGCCAGTCCTTATTTTGCGCGGACATTCACTTTTTCAAGCGGGGCATCCAGCATCCGTTGCGCCGGTCCGGCCTGCCCAATAAAGTGCGGCGCCAGTGTTTAAATGGAGGTTGCCATGCTGCGTTTCGGAATCCTGTCGACTGCCAAGATCGGCCGCGAACTGGTGGTGCCGGCCATTCAGGATGCGGAAAACTGTGTGGTGACGGCCTTCGCGAGCCGCGATTTCGCCAAGGCCCGGGCGCTGGCAGACCGGTTTGGCGCGCCACATGCCTTCGGCTCCTACGAGGAGATGCTCGCCTCGGACGTGATCGACGCGATCTATATCCCCCTGCCGACCAGCCAGCACGTGGAATGGTCGATAAAAGCCGCGGAAGCCGGCAAGCACGTGCTCTGTGAAAAGCCGATCGCGCTGAATGCCAGCGAGATCGAGGCGCTGATCGCCGCGCGGGACCGTAACAAGGTGCTGATTTCGGAAGCCTTCATGGTGACTTACGCGCCGGTCTGGCTGAAGGTGCGCGAACTTCTGAGGGAAAAGGCGATCGGCGAACTGAAGCATGTGCAGGGCGCTTTCACCTATTTCAATCGCGATCCCTCGAACATGCGCAACATTCCCGAACTTGGCGGCGGGGCGCTGCCGGATATCGGCGTCTACCCGACGATCACCACGCGCTTCGTCACAGAGAAGGAGCCGTTCAAGGTGCAGGCGAAGGTGGAGCGTGATCCGGGCTTCGGCACGGACATCTATTCCAGCATCAAGGCGGATTTCGGTTCGTTCGAACTGACCTTCTATATTGCCACCCAGATGGCCGCCCGCCAGGTCATGGTCTTCCACGGCACCGAGGGCTACATCGAGGTGAAATCGCCCTTCAACGCCAACCGCTGGGGCGCCGAGGAGATCGAGGTCGCCAACCAGAACCATGCGACCTCGCAGATTTTCCGCTTCCCCGACAGCCGCCAGTACAAACGACAGGTCGAAACCTTCGCGCGCGCTGCGAAGGGGGAGAAGGCCGAGGTCGTGACGCTCGAAAATTCGCTTCTGAACCAGAAGTTCATCGACGCCATCTATCGCGCCGGGGGTCACGACGGCTGGGAAGCGGTCTGATGTGGCTCAGTGCCGGAAGACGAAGCGCGAATAGCCGAAGAAACTGTAGACCATGGCCGCCAGCGACGCGAAGGTGACCGCGACGACCGGCTGCAGGAACGACGCCCGGTACATGAGCGCCGAATAGACGGCGTAGTTGAGCAAGGCTGCGGTGATGCCGATCGCCCGGTAGCGAAAGCCTTCGGCAGCGGGAGAACGGGGGGATCGGCCGAAGGTGCGGTTGACGAGCCAGGCGAAAGCCATGGCGGCCATGATCGCCGGGATGCGGGCGAGGAACGGGCCAAATCTGCCGGCTTCGATGAGGATATGCGTGAGCCCGGCATCGATGAGAAAGCCGCCGCCCCCCGCAATCAGCAACCGGAAGAGCCGCTTCATGCCGCGCGAAGGCGACGGATGAGGAGAAGACCGGCGAGAAAATTGATCAGGCCGGCATTGTAGCCGAGAATGGCGATCAGGAGATTGAGATAGGATGCCGGCCCGGGCGAGGTGAGGGTGGCGAGCGCAAACGTGGCGACGATCAGAAACGCGATGAACGCCACCGAAAAGGCAGACCGCATCATGCCGGCACAAACGCCTATCGATGCAGCGGTCAAAAAAAGCACTCGACATCTCCTTTCCGTTCCGGGTGAAGCAAGCATATTCGCCGCGTGCTAACAAATGCTTGCCGGATTCCTATTCAGAAATCCTAGGCACTTTCATCAGACGAGCCCGGCAATCGCCGCTGCCGTCGTTCCGGTCGCAAGGACACGGGTTATCCTCAGCGGCAGAAGACTGCCGGACGAGACATTCGAGAGCGTCAGCGTTTCGCCGGAAAGCATCCGCACCGTCAGATTGCCTCCGGTCCCCACATAGAGCGCCCGCGTGGCCTCTGGCAGATCGCTGCCGTCGCTGGGCGTGATGGAAAAACCGGAAGAGGCGGGGCCGGAAAGCGAGGCTTGCATGTTGGCGAAACGGTCGTGCATGGGCGAAATCTCCTTGAATGTCCTTCGCCGTCATTGTCGCTTTTCTCCCTGCTCCGGGGAAATTTGAGGGCGAAAAAACATCGGATTCCGGAAATCCGGGCTGCTCCACAGAAAGGAAATGTGGCCGTCGTGAAAAAAGAAAAGATGCTGGTTCAAGCGGTTGCGCAATGAGGGAGCCGGGAAAATGTTGCGGCAGCTCCTCGGAAACCTTCCGCTTCGGCCTCGCTTTTCGAGACCAATCGTCCCCGTTTCGCTGCGCTTCGGATGGTGAATTTGCGTGCCACATCCTTTAAAAGAACGGGATGAACAGTCTTATCGCCAACGATTCGCCTACGAACGTCGCTGAATATTCGGTGTCGGAACTCTCCGGCTCGATCAAGCGCACGGTCGAGAACGCTTTCGACCACGTGCGGGTGCGGGGCGAGATTTCCGGCTATCGCGGCCAGCATTCCTCGGGTCATGCCTATTTCTCGCTGAAGGACGACCGCGCCCGCATCGATGCTGTCATCTGGAAGGGCACCTTCCCGCGCATCAAATTCCGGCCTGAAGAGGGCATGGAAGTCATCGCGACCGGCAAGGTCACCACGTTTCCGGGCTCGTCCAAATACCAGATCGTCATCGAGAGCCTAGAGCCGGCAGGCGCTGGCGCGCTCATGGCACTGATCGAGGAGCGACGCCGGCGGCTTGCAGCCGAGGGCCTGTTCGATCAGAACCGCAAGCGGCCTCTTCCCTTCCTGCCGCATGTGGTCGGTGTCGTGACTTCGCCGACCGGCGCCGTCATCCGCGACATCCTGCACCGCATCTCCGACCGCTTTCCGGTGCATGTCATCGTCTGGCCGGTGAAAGTACAGGGCGAAGGGTCGGGTGACGAGGTGGCCGCAGCGATCCGCGGCTTTAATGCGGTTGTTCCGGGCGGCCCCGTCAAGCGGCCGGACGTGCTGATCGTCGCGCGCGGCGGCGGCAGCCTTGAGGATCTCTGGAGCTTCAACGACGAAGCGGTGGTGCGGGCTGCGGCGGAAAGCGAGATCCCGTTGATCTCAGCCGTCGGCCATGAAACCGACTGGACGCTGATCGACCATGCGGCGGATGTGCGTGCCCCGACGCCGACGGGTGCGGCGGAAATGGCCGTGCCGGTCAAGGCCGATCTGGACGCGCAGATTGCCAACCTGACGGCGCGCCTTCGGGGTTGCGCCAGCCGTCAGATGGACCTGCGCCGCCAGTCCGTAAGGGCGCTGGTCCGCGCGCTTCCTTCGCTTGACCAGTTGCTGGCTTTGCCGCGGCGCCGTTTCGATGAGGCGGCAGCCGGTCTCGGACGTGGGCTTGAGCGTACGACCGTCGTCAAGCGTCGCAGTTTCGAGCGAGCCTCATCGGGTCTCCGGCTGGAACTGCTCACGAACCGCCTTGCCCAGCAGCGGCAATTGCTGGCCGACCGGATCACACGCAGCGAACGCTGCCTCGAACGGCAGTTGTTGCGAGAACGCGGGCGCGTTGCGAAATTCGAGGCATCGTTGAAGGCCCTGCCGGCGCGGCTGATCGGCCAGTTGCAGCGCGATCGGCAGCATCTCACGTCGTTGTCTCGTCATGCGGATACGGCGGTTTCGCACACGCTTGCCCGCAGCCGTTCGGCGATCACGGCACAGGATCGCGTGTTGCAGTCGCTCTCCTACAAGAATGTGCTGAAGCGCGGCTTTGCCGTGGTGCGCGGGGAAGACGACAGGCCGCTGACCCGTGCTGCCGGCATTGGTGAGGGAAAGGCGATCGCTGTCGAATTCGCCGATGGACGTATCGCAGCTGTGACGGGAGCGGGTGGTGAGCTCGCCGAGCGGCCTCTCGCTCCGCCACAGCCGAAAAAGCGTGTGGTGAAGCCTGAAAGCGGGAGTGACAAGCCGAAGCAGGGCAGCCTCTTCTGATGCGGGTTCTACTGGTTCTCGCCCATCCCGTGCCCGAAAGCTTTGCGGCTTCCGTCGCTCGTGCGGCACGCGAGACCCTGGAGGCAGGCGGCCATACGGTCGATCTTCTTGATCTTTATGCAGAAGGTTTCGATCCGCGGCTGACGGAGAAGGAGCGGCGCGGTTATTTCGACGTGCCTTACGATACGTCTGATGTCGCCGATCTGGTTGCGCGGCTGCAGGCGGCGGAAGCGCTGATCCTCGTCTTTCCGCAATGGTGGTTCAATCTGCCGGCGATCCTGAAGGGCTTCTTCGATCGCGTCTTCGCGCCGGGCGTGGCCTTCCGCCATGACAAGGCCGGTGGGCGGATCATTCCGCTGCTTACCAATATTCGCCATTTCTGGGCCTTCACGACGACCGGCTCACCCTGGTGGATCGTGAAATTCTATATGGGCGATCCCGTTCGCCGGCAGTTGAGGCGCGGTATTGCGATCTTCTGCAGCAAAAAGGTCGATTTCCGCATGCTGGCGCTGCACGACATGGACCGTGCGACCGACGAGAAGCGGAAGTGGCACCTGGAGCGCGTCAGGGCCGCGCTCCAGGTCTTGCGGTAACCGATCAGGCAGCGCCTGGATCAGGCCCATTCGCCCCTGCGCATGACCGGCACCTTCGAGCCGTCAGCCTTGATACCGTCAATATCCACCTTGTCGGAGCCGATCATCCAGTCGATGTGGATGAGGCTCGAATTGCCGCCCTGTGCCTTGATCTGATCCTGGCTGAGCGATGCGCCGTCGAGGAAGCATTTCGAATAGCACTGGCCGAGCGCGATGTGGCAGGAGGCGTTCTCGTCGAAAAGCGTGTTGTAGAACAGGATGCCGCTCTTGGAGATCGGCGAGGAATGCGGCACCAGCGCCACTTCGCCGAGCCGGCGGGCGCCTTCGTCGGTGTCCAGCACCTTGTTCAGCACTTCCTCGCCCTTGGTCGCCTTGGCTTCGACAATGCGGCCGCCCTCGAATTTCACCTGGATATTGTCGATCAGCGTGCCCTGGTGCGACAACGGCTTGGTGCTCGACACATGCCCTTCGACGCGCAAGGCGTGCGGCGTGGTGAAGACTTCCTCCGTCGGGATATTCGGGTTGCAGGTGATGCCGTTCTTGGCGGTGGAAGCCCCGCCATGCCACTCGTGGCCGTCGGCGAGACCTACGGTCAAATCCGTCCCCGGGCCAGTGAAATGGAGCGCGGAGAAGCGTTCGCCGTTCAGCCAGCTCGACCGCTTCTTGAGATTGGCATTGTGCTCCGCCCAGGCCGAAATCGGGTCGGCGACATCGACGCGCGATGCGGCAAAGATCGCTTCCGCCAGCTTGCCGACGGCTACGTCTTCGGGAACGTCCGGGAAGACCTGTTTGGCCCAGGACGGATTGGGATAGGAGACGATGTTCCAGTTGATGTCGAAATTGGCGATCTTTTCCAGCGCCGGCTTGTAGGCCATGGAATTTGCCTTGTTGGCGCGCGCCACCTTGGACGGGTCCTGGCCTGAAAGCAGCATTGGGTTGTCGCCGGCAATGGCAAGGCGCGCCGCGCCATTGCCATAGGCCTTGGCCATGCCCTCGTAGAGCCAGTCGGAGGCTTTGTCGAAGCTTGCGTCCGGCGCAAATTCATAACGCGCCAGCGTGGTTTCCTCGTCAGAATAGAAGGTCGTGACGATACCGGCCCCGGCCTTGTAGGCATGCTTGGTGATGAGCCGGACGAGCGGCAGGGCGGCAAGCGGCGCCGTGATGACCAGATCCTGACCCTTCTCGAGCCTGAGGCCCACCTTGATGGCCACTTCCGCCAGTTTCTCGAGCTTCTGCGGATCGACGACGGTTTGAAAATTCGGCACGATTGTCATGGGGGCCTCTGCTTTCTTCCTGTGCGATCTGCCAGACTTAAAGAGGTTTGAGGCAAAATTGAAGATCGTTCAGCGATCCATTGCTGCCTTGACCGCCGCGATGTTGTTTGCGTGAACCTTCTCGTAGGGTGCGAAATAGAGGGTCGCACCGGAGGCGATTTCTTCTGCCGCGAAGGATTTGAGGGAGGGATCTATCTCCTCTCCGGCCGTAATGGCGCCTGTCAGCCGTTGCAGATAGGCCCGGTTCGCATCGATCAGGGCCGGACCGTAGCCGCCTGATGCGATACGGTCCGGATCGCCATGTGCCGGCAGGATTTTGGCGATCGGCCAGCTGCGCATGCGTGTCAGTTCCACAATATGCATTCCGATCTCGGCCGCCTCCGAAATATAGGTGACGGTATCCTCGACCGTGTCGCCGGCCAGGAGCAGTTGCTGCTCTGGTAGCCAGATGACATTGCCGTCGGCGCTGTGGATGGCGAAATGATGCAGTTCGACCTTTTGGGTGCCGACGACGAGGTCGAGCCGTTTCTCGAAAACCGTATTCGGCATGACGAGCGGCGAGATCGGCGGATCGGCGCTCTCGATCTTCTCGCGGTTTTGCGCGAGCCTTTCGGCAGTCAGCTTCAGCGCGATGATCTCGCAGTCCGAAAACACCGCATTGCCAGCAATATGGTCATCGTGCCAGTGGCTGAGCACGACCCGGATCGTGGTGACCCCGAGCCCTTCGAGATGAGCGCGGATGGCGCGGGCATGATCGAGCGAGATATGCGTGTCGTAGACGAGCGCTTCCTGTCCATCGACGACGGCATAGGAAGCGACGCCGAGCGCATAGGCGCCATCATCAAGCCAGTTGGCCGTTTCGGCATGCAGCCTTTTGCCGGCTATCCGTCCGTCGTAATAGGCGAAGATGCCCGGAAAGGGCTCGAGGATTCGCAATGTCGCGGTCATTTCGGACATGGTCGTCTCACGTTACGAGCGGGGCAGCGATCGCCTTCAATGCATCCCGTGCTGCTTTCGGGTCAAGCCGAACCTGCAGGCCGCGCTGGCCGCCATTGATAAAGACATAGGGCTCGTCGAGCGCCGTAACTTCGATCGCGGTCGGCACCTGTTTCTTCTGCCCGAACGGGCTGATGCCGCCGACATGGTAGCCGGTCGCGCGCTCGGCGTCAGCGGGCTTCATCATGTTCGCTGACTTGCCGCCGAAGGCGGCGGCGAGCTTCTTCATCAAGACTTCACGATCCGACGGCACCACGACGCAGACCGGCTTGCCGTCCACTTCCGCCATCAGCGTCTTCAGCACCCGGCGTGGCTCCTCGCCGATTGCTTCCGCGGCCTGCAGCCCGATCCGGTCGGCATTCGGATCGTAATCATAGGTGATGGTGGTGAAGGCGACACCTGCCTTCTGGAGGGCCTGTGTGGCGCGGGTGGTCCTGGACATGGTTCAGACCTCGGCAAATGCCTCTTCATAAACCTCCGGCTTGAAGCCGACGACCAGCTTGCCGTTTGCTTCGAGAACGGGGCGCTTGATCATCGAGGGCTGGGCAAGCATCAATTCGATTGCCTTCTCGCGGTCGAGCCCGGCCTTGTCGGCATCGTCCAGCTTCTTGAAGGTCGTGCCGGCCCGGTTCAGGACCGTCTCCCAGCCGGCGCGATCCACCCACCGGTCAAGATGGGCGCGGTCGATGCCTTCGACCTTATAGTCGTGAAAGGCGTAGGCGATGCCCTTCCTGTCGAGCCAGGCGCGGGCCTTCTTCATCGTGTCGCAGTTCTTGATGCCGTAGATCGTGATTGCCATCGAATACCCCCTGCTTCAGGCAGACCGATAACAAGAGCAGCGCTTGCCATGCAAGTCATTGCGCTTGCTCAATGAGCGTTATGTGCAAGCTGCATGTCTCCCTTGTTCTGTTGTGCATTGCACAAAAACGGGCAAAACATCATATTTTAGTGGAACGAAAAAGGAGAGATTAACATGTCCATCAAGAGCAAGACCCGTGGTGGTGCCATTGGCCGCGCCTTCGCCGTCATGAGCGCTGCGATCTCGGTTTCGGCCGCCGTTGAAAACCATCGTCGCCCGAACAACAGCGATCTTCAGATGCTCGGCATCGACCCCAAGGCTTTCGACCGGATCGGCTAAGCCCGATCCTCGATCCTTCGGGCATCCGACAAGCTCACTCTCAGCCTTAAGTATAGGGTGGGGAGTGATACACGTGGAAACTGTCCGTTAACCATCGCTATCAGATAATCTCCTAATATCTGGGAGGTGCAGGTGAGCGCGATCGGGCAGGTCATCAGGGAAAGTGAAGCATCGGACGCCGAGCCTCTCGACGGTGGGGTATTGAGGCGTTCTGTCGTCAAGCTCGCGAGCGAGGCTTCGGCCCTTGGCATTCATCTGGTCGATATAGCCGGCGCCGTGCAAGACACCGCCGCCCAATCCTCCCAGCATGCGGCGTTGTTGAGCCGTCTTACCCAATCCGCGCAATCGATCGCGGAAGCCAACGGGCAGATCGCCCGTTCCCTTCATGAATCTGATGAGTTGACCGCGAACGCCCGGCGGGTGCTCGGCGAGCAGGCCGAGCAGCTTTCAGGATCCGTCGCCGCGATCGACAACATGGTCGATGCATCGCAGGAGATCGGCGCGGAGATCAAGCTTTTTTCGGCCGCTCTGGGGGATGTCGGACGGCTGGCCGAGGCGATCGGCACGATCGCCCGGCAGACGAACCTGCTCGCACTGAATGCCGCAATCGAGGCGGCGCGCGCGGGCGAGGCCGGCAAGGGATTCGCTGTGGTTGCCGCGGAAGTCAGGGCGCTCTCCCTTCAGACATCCCAGACGACGAGCTCGATCCAGACGACGCTCGACCAGTTGAATAGCCGGATCGACCGATTGGTAACAGCCGGCGAAGGCGCCAGCCGTTCCGCCGAAGGGGTCAAGGCGACCGCGCTGAAGGTGCAAGGGTCCTTCAAGGGCGTCGAGGACGTCATGACCCGCATTCTCGACAACGCATCCTCCTTGACCGGGACGACCGAGACCGTCGACCGGCAATGCGGTGAATTCGCCTCTTCGATCGCGTCCGCCGCGAACGCGATCCTGAAGTCCAACGACCAGCTCCAGGAAACCTCGTCCCGAGTCGGCGAGGTGGTAACGATTTCAGAGCGGATGATCCAGGCGACCGCCAGTGCCGGTGTCGAGATACCGGACAGTCCTTATATCCGCCAGGTGATGGCGCTTGCCGCCGACGTTTCGGCCGCTTTCGAATCCGGCATGAAATCCGGCCGCATCGATCTCGCTTCGCTTTTCGACCGGCAATATGCGGCGATTCCGGGCAGCGATCCCGTCCAGTACATGACACGCTTCACCGATTTCACCGATACCGTTCTGCCGCCGATCCAGGAGCCGGCAATCGAAGGCGATGAGCGCATCGCCTTCTGTGCCGCAGTCGACGAGAACGGCTACCTGCCCACCCATAACCGCAAGTTCTCGCAGCGCCAGCGTCCCGGGGACGTGACCTGGAACATGGCAAACTGCCGCAACCGGCGCATTTTCAACGATCGCGTCGGCCTCGCCGCCGGCCGAAACCAGGAGCCTTTCCTGCTGCAGACCTATCGCCGCGACATGGGCGGCGGCCAGTTCGTGCTGATGAAGGACATTTCCGCACCGATCACGGTGAGCGGCCGCCATTGGGGCGGCCTGCGCCTGGCGATCCGGGTCTAAAGCATGTCGCGCAAAAGCGTGCAGCGGTTTAACGCGACATGCGTGAAAAAAGAACTTAAAGTGGGTCAAGCGAATCTGAAAGATCGCGACGCGCTTAAAGCTGCGGCCTTTCCCTCATAGGCTTCTTCCAGGCGGGCGATGTCGATCTTTTTCATCTTCATCATTGCTTCCATGACCCGGTTTGCCCGGATGGCATCACGGTCCGTCAGCATCTTCGGCAACCTGGCATAATTGACCTGCCAGACGAGACCGAATCGATCCGTCAGCCAGCCGCAGGGTTGCTGCTGGCCGCCTTCGACGAGCTTGTCGTAATAGCAGTCGATCTCCTCCTGCGTTTCGCAATGGACGAGGAAGGAGACGGCGCCGTTGAACCTAGCCCACGGCCCGCCATTGATGGCGGCGAAACTCTGGCCCTCGAGTTCGAAGGCCATCGCCAGCACCGACCCCTTTGGCCGCGGACCGGCTTCGCCATAGCGGGACACATCCGTAACGCGCGAGTTCTCGAATATCGAGACATAGAAATTGACGGCCTCTTCCGCATTGTCGTCGAACCAGAGATGCGGAACGATCTTGTGCTTCTGGATGGCCATTTTGCTCTCCTCTTTCAGTGACCGTCTCAAAGGACGGAGCGACGCCGCTCGACCCGACATGGCGGCCAGAAATTTTCAAATCATCAGGCGTAACTGCTCTGGCGACGACGGGTAGGGCGGTGCGTCCGGGTCGAACCGCCACCGTCCGAACTCTTCATGCCGGCTCTCCCCGTAGTGGCTGTAGATGAGCAGGAACTCGCCCGCAGTCCAGGCATACGGTTGAGGGACGGGCAGAAGATCGATGTGGCCGCAGTCGTAGATGACCGTCACATGCGGCTCGAAAGACGTGAGCGGAAAACGGGGCAGATTATGCCGCGAGAGCGTATTGCGAAGTATCCTCACAAAGCCCCTGAGTTCCCGATTCACCGTCGAACTCGTCAGTACGAGATGCCTCTTGCGGCCAAACAGGTTACTTCCGTCAAGCGCAATCGGAATGGGCCTTGCTCCGATCTCACCGATCGCCTTTTGAATAGCGGGGATGAGATGCCGCGGCGGCGCGCGGAATTCTTCCATGCAAAGCAGCGTCATGTGCAAGAGGTGTGGCGGATAGGCGGGCCGCCTTGTTCTGTCGAGCGAATGCCGGGCAGCGGCACGGTTCATCCGAAATGACAGGGAGGAGGTGGGTTTCAGGCCGAAGAACAGCTTGCTTGGCTGCAGCCCTGCCGCATTTTCGGAAGGAACCCGAGCTTCGCCAAAGGGAAGCGAGGATTGGCTCACATGTCTCCCCAAGCTCATCTCGCCACCGTCTTGATCGTTCCATCCCGGCTTCCTGCCAATGATGAAAAACTAGCGGAGCTTGCACGAGGTGTAAAGAACAAAAAGTGAACATACGGATTATGGTTAATCCGCCAGTCGCTCCGGCAGCGGTTTCAGGGGATAGACCTGCCAGAAGAACGTGTCGGCTGCGGCCTGATCATAGGAAAAATTGCGGGCTTCCCTGATCTTGCCGTTCTCGATGCGGAAGGCGAGCACCCAGATGGTGTCGACATTGCCGACCTCGCGGTTCGACCAGCCGCGATGCATGTCGATCACCCAGTTCTCGTCGGCCATCAGCGCGATCAGTTCGGCGCGGAAACCGGCCTTGCCAAGCTGTTGGAAGAAGGCGGCGACCTCCGCCTTGCCGCGCTTGGTGCCGGCGAGCGGATGATGGCCGGGAATATACCATTCGATGTCATCGGCAAAGAAGTCGGCCACCTTGCTCATGTCGCCCGCGGCATAGGCGGCGTAATAGTCGGTGATGACCTTGCGGTTTTCTTCCGGACTGGCGGCCATGGCGGGCACTTCTGAAAAGAGGGCGGTGATGACGAGTAAGGCTCGGGTGAGCGTTCTGGACATGGTTTCCTCGCGAGGGTCAGCGGGTCTGCCGGGCGCGTTCGGCGGCGCGCGCAACAAGGCCGCGATCGCCGGTTTCATGCGTGTAGGTCATGGTGAGTGCCGAGACCTTCCATGCATCACTCACTTTCGTGAGCTCGTAGCGGTAATGGCCCATCAGCACCCAGAAATCGTTGTCGATACGGTGAGTGGCCTGGAAATCGGCTTCGGCCGTTGCGGTCGCGCCGCGTATGGCGGTGATCGTAGGGTTGGTAACGAGATGCAGTGTTTCGTCGAAGCCCGGCAGGAAGTCCGACCATTGTTCGATCACCGCATCGGCCGGCTGGATTGCGGCCTCGCCGCCCCAGAGGCTGGTGTAATCGAGTTTCACCTCGTCGGCGAAGGCGTGGCGGACGCGATCCCATTGATGCCGGTCAGCACCGGCGGCGATATCGGTGATCGTGTCTAGGATGGCGGCGCGATCTTGCGGATCAATCGGCTGGGCTGAGTGGTCCGGGCGGTTGAAATGCGCCGCCACAGCGTCGGCGGCGATGGTTACCGGGCCCGGCTGATCGTAGAAATCGAATTGGCTGACGCCATCAAGCCAAAGCTCGGACTTTTCGCCGGGAAGAAGCGCATAAAAGGCATGCGCGCCCTGCGGCACGGCTGCCGCTTCCGAATGAACGATCAGCACCGGCTTGTCGAGCTTTGCCCCGAGCGCTACGGAATCGTAGGTGAGCCAGGGCTCCCAGGAGGCGAGGTTGAAGCGGTTGTCATATTGCGGAATGAGCCCACGCCCTTCCTCGGTGTAATACGGGATCTGGTACATCAGTGAGGTCTGGTCGGTGGCGCTGGCGGCGGTAATAATCTGGGGCTGGCCTCGGCGTTCGGCAGCTTCCGCCTCTCGTGAGGTGGCAATCAGCCTGGAAACGCCGTCCGGTCCGCCATAGACCTGGTTGACGATGTCCCTGTTGTGCAGCCAAGGCGCCACCAGCGCGACGGAGGCGAAATTCGCATGACCCGTCGCGGCCGCGGCCATGTATCCCGCCGAGGCGCAGATGCCGAGTCCGTTGATCCGGTCGCCATCCACCTCCGGCAAGGTGGCCATGAACGCGACCGCCGCGGCGATGTCGCCGGTTTTGGCTGCCGGGTCCTCCTTGAAGCGGATAGTGCCACCCGACTCGCCCCAGCCGCGTTCCGCCATCTCGCGGGCATAGAGGCCGGACATCTGCTCCTTGATCGACGTCCACGCGCCGGCGACGATGACGCTGGGGCGTTTCTGACCGGGCTGATAATCCGCCGGCAGATAGAGCGTGCCGGCAATCGTTGTGCCTTCATTCCCGAAGGAGACCTTGCGTGTCTGGATGTCGGCGGCGAATGCGGCGGACGTCATCAGCGCCGCGCAGAAGGTCGAAAGAGCCGTGGTTTTCATGCTGCTTCTCCTGTCTCCATTCGGATCACGAAGGATTGCAGCTCTCCGCCCGTTTCACAGGCGCGGTTCTTGGCGTCTATTATGCTTTTCTTGCTCTAGTCGGCGCGGTATGCGGCGGGGGTCGTGCCGGTATGCCGACGGAAATGCTGTCCAAAGCGGGACACGTCCTCATAGCCAACATTCGCGGCGATCGAGGCCATCGGCAGGCGTGTGGTCTTCAAAAGCAGCTTGGCGAGCTCCATGCGCTGGCTGATCACATATTGCAGCGGCGATTTTCCTGTCACCCTGGTGAAGGCGCGGGAGAAATGGAACCGGCTCATCGCCGCCTCGGACGCGAGATCGTCCAGAGAGAGGTCCGCGGCGAGGTTGTCGTGGATGTAGTCGAGCGCGCGGCGCAGCCGGCGATCCTCAATGCCGGCAAGCCCCGGCTTCTGCGGCCACAGCACCTCAGCCAGATGTGCGGCAAGGGCAAGCTGCATGGTGTCGCGATAGAGCGATGGCGCGCTTTCAGTGGTCGCGGCCGCTTGATGGACGAATTGCGCAAGCAGAGGATCGAAGGCGCCGACGACCGGCGCGAAATCCCGCTGGCGGTAGAAGCCCATATCGCCGAGCAGGCTCTCCGGCAATTCGAGCTTCAGGAACGAAAGCGCCTCATCATATTCGCAGATGCCGGTGACATCTGCCGGCAGAATCCAGCCTTCGCCGGTCTTGAGAGGGATGTGCCGCTGCCTGTCGGATCCCACCGCAATCCGATGGCGGTCCTGGTCCACGAGAAAGAGGCCGATCGACAGATGCGACATGACAAAGCTGCCGCCGCCGGCAGGCGTGTGGAGCCTCGCCGCTTTCAATCGCATCCGTGTCTGTGCCTGCGATCCTGTCATGCGGAAAGCGTAGCGCCTGCCGGAGCAAACTCAACGAAAAGTTCCGTGAGGCCAGACGATGAGAAGCAAGAAACGGGTTGAATCTCAAGCCCGCAAGGCCGATCTTGGGGTCAAGCAATATGCGGAGGTTACATTATGGCTGCGCATCAATATCTCATTTTTGGAACGGCGGGCGGCTTCTGCGGCATTGCCTGGAACGATATCGGCATCACCCGCTTTCAGCTTCCCACGAAGAGCGCGGATTCGACCGAGCGCCTTCTCCTGCGCCGGCTGCCGGAGGCCGAACGCGGAACGCCGCCGGTCGAGGTGCAGGAAGCGATTGAGGCGGTGAAGCGCTATTTCGCCGGCGAAGAGGTCGATTTCTCGCGTTTCAAGCTCGACCTTCAGGATCAGGGCGATTTCTTCAGGGAAATCTATGCCGCGGCTCGCCGGGTGGGCTGGGGACATACGACCACCTACGGCACAATCGCCAGGGAGCTGGGCGCCGGTCCTGAGGCTGCCCGGGATGTCGGCCAGGCCATGGCGAAGAACCCGGTAGCGCTGATCATCCCCTGCCACCGCGTGCTGGCCGCAGGCGGCAAGATCGGCGGCTTTTCGGCGCCGGGCGGTTCGACCTCGAAGGCGCATATGCTGGAGCTGGAAGGTGTGCGCCTGACGCCGCCGGAGCCTGCACAGCAGTCGCTGGGGTTCTGACCCGCCGGAGATTCCAGCTTGCGGTCAAGCCCTCCCGGCAAAAGCACCCGGCGTTGTTCCGACATGCCGGGTGAATGCCACGTTGAAGGCGCTGGCGGAGGCGTAACCAATGCGCGCGGCGATCTCGGCGATAGATGCCTCGCGTCGAAGGAGCATTTCCTTCGCAAGCGCCATGCGCCAGCTCGTCGCATATTCCATGGGGGCCACGCCGACTTCGCGCCGGAAGCGGTCGAAAAAGGTAGATCGCGACATTGCAGCGTTCCGCGCCAGATCCTCGACGGTTATCTCGCCGCCCGGATCCTGATGAATGCGCCGCAGGACCGGAGCCAGTCTGTGGTCGGACAGACCGCGCAGCAAGCCAGGCGACGCCGTCGCACCGCCCGCAGACCGCAACGCCTCGATCAGGAGAACCTCCAACAGGCGGGTCAAGACCATGTCCCTGGCAGCAAGCTTGCCGACTGTTTCGCGATGAATCATCCGCACCAGGTTCGTCAGTCGGTCCTGACCCTGGACATGGATGACGTCAGGTAGAAGCGAGACCAGCATCTGCCTGTCGGTTGCTGCGAAGGCGCAATGCCCGACCATGGCCGTGACATCGACCGCCGATGCAGGATCACCGAGGCGAAAGACGCCGGGACTGGTTTCAAGCCGTTGCGGCAGCGTGCCCCGTGGGGGCGGCTGGAGGCTGCTCATGGTGAAGGAATGGATTTCAGGGACCATAACGAAATCGCCTGCGGCCAGGACGATCGGCGCGCGACCACTGATCGTCAGGTGACAGCGCCCCTCGACGATCGCGCAATAGAACGGGCTTCCAAGTTCCCGGCGCTCAACGAGCCATGCCCCACCCGCCATCACCAGCTTGGCGATCGAGGGGACGGGCTTGAGGATCGATACGATCTCGGCGAGAGGATCAGACAGGTTTCGGACTTTCGCTAAGCAAACGCGGACGAATAAATATAGAACGTCCGGTCTGCCTATTCCATCTTGAGATACTCAAGCAGGAGACAAAAGATGACAACCAACAACTTGATCGAGCTTGCCCGCCATATTCCCACGCCGGAGGCCGCTCTCACCCTCGCCTATTCACCGATTCGCCTACACCTCGCGGATCGTCAACCGCTGGAATTGCGCCTGACCGCACCTGCGAGCGGCGAGAAGCTGCCGATCGTGATCCTGTCGCATGGGTTCGGTCCCTCCAACTACGTCCCTTCGAAGGACGGGTATGCGCCGCTTGCGCAGTTCTGGGCCGAACGTGGTTTTGCCGTCATTCAGCCGACACATGCGAGTTCCCGTGTCGGTGGGCTCCCGGCAGACGCGCCTGGTGCGCCGTTCTTCTGGCGCGAACGTGTCGCGGAGGTGAGGGCGATCCTCGATCGATTGGCCGAGATCGAACATCAGACGCCGGCCGTTGCGGGGCGCCTTGATCATGGCCGGATCGCTGCAGCGGGTCATTCTTTTGGGGGGCATACGGTCGGCTTGCTTCTCGGTGCGCGGCTGCATGGCGAGGATTTTGCCGATACCCGCATCTCCGCAGGTATTCTTCTCGCCGCGCCGGGACGCGGGGGCGAGGATCTGACCCCGGAGAACGCGGCCCGGTTTCCGTTCTTCGACCTCGATTTTGCTGGCGTGATGACGCCGAGTCTCGTCGTCTGCGGCGCGGATGACAATCCGCACTTCACGCCGCGTGGAGCTGAGTGGCATGCCGATGCCTATCATGATGGCCCCGGTGCACGGGCGCTGCTTACTCTTCGCGGGGTAGGTCATGGACTCGGGGGTATTGCAGGGCTCGATGCTAAGGAAACCGAAATCGAAGCGCCCGATGTGCTGGAGGCAACCAGGCGAATGACGCTTGCGTGGCTGAAAACTGCGCTTGATGTCGATGCCGGGGCATGGGCTCTGGCGCGCGCTGCGCTCATCGGTCCGGCGCAAGCGCTTGGCACCGTGAACGAGAAAATGGCTGCATGATGCGCCCTGGAAGGACCATTCTCCCACTTTGCGATCATCGAAATCTACAGATGATAGGGTCGTTTCGCTGTGTAACCGCTCTACCAGCACAAGCTTCATTCCGCTGAAGCCGACCGCCTCGTCAGGATCGCATCGGAGATCAGATCAAACAGGTGATGGGCCTGGGGTACCAGCGGCGGCTGTTCGCCGAGCCATGCGAGGGCACTGATCAGGGCGAAAAGATCGTTGCCATCCATATCTGGCCGGGCGACGCCATTGGCTTGCGCCCGGGTCAGCAGTCTGGTCCCGGCGGAGCGTAACGTGACACAAGAGCTATGAAGGGCTGAGCTTTGGTCTGCAATGGCGGCGACCATGGGCGCGATCACGCCGCTATAGTCGCGCGTCATGGTGATCGCCTCTCTCAGCCAGATCAAGAGTGCTTCGGCGGGATTGTCGGAGGCTTCCAGCTCGCTCGCCCTTTGCGCCATCTCTTCAAAATTGGTCCGCAGCAGCGCCTCCAGCAGGGTTTCCCGAGTTGGGAAATGCCGGTGCAGCGTGCCGTCGCCAACACCCGCCTTGCGGGCGATGTCACGCAGGGATGCGCTCGCATCTCCCTTGCCGAGGATCTCGCGCGCAACCTTCAGGATGTGATCATAGTTCTTTTTTGCGTCGGCTCTCATCGGTCCTCTTGAAATATGGGGCGGCGCTCCATTTATAGATGGAGCACTGCGCCGCTTAATGTGGTGCTCGTCCATCATAGGAGCAAGAGATGATCGGCAAAACCATGAAAGCCATACAGATCCACGAATTCGGCGGGCCGGAGGTGCTTAAATACGAGGACGTGCCGATGCCAGAGGTCGGGCCGGGCGAGGTGCTTGTTCGCGTGAAGGCCATCGGAATCAATCCGCCGGACTGGTATCTGCGCGACGGCTACAAGGCGCTTCTGCCGGAATGGCGGCCGCAGGTAGCCTTTCCCCTCATTCTCGGCACGGATATTTCCGGCGTTGTCGAAGCCGTTTCCGATGATGTGCAGGGTTTCGCCGTCGGAGACGAGGTCTATTCCATGGTCCGCTTCTTCAGCGTCGGGGAGAGCAGGGCCTATGCACAGTATGTCAGCGTGCCGGTTCAGGATCTGGCCCTCAAACCCAAGGGAATAGATCACATTCAGGCGGCAGGCGCACCCATGTCGCTGCTCACCGTCTGGCAGTTCATGGTGGAGGTGGGTCATGATGCGCCGAACCCGCTGCAGTCGGAGAGGCACGAGCCCGTGCCGCTCAAGGACAGGCGGGTCGTGGTGAACGGCGCGGCCGGCGGCGTCGGGCATTTCGCGGTTCAGGTGGCGAAACTCAAAGGCGCGTATGTGATCGCCATAGCTTCGGGGAGACATGGGGCACTTCTCCGCGATCTCGGAGCCGACGAGGTCATCGATTACACCAGGACACCGCCGGAAGATGTGGTGCACGATGCGGATCTGGTCTTGGATACGCTTGGCGGAGCTGCCTCCAGACGGTTCCTCAGCACTTTGAAGCGGGGCGGCGCCCTGTTTCCGGTCTTTCCTTTGGGCTTCAATGCCGGCGATGAGGCAAAAGAACTCGGCATAACGGTGTCGACGGCACAGGTGCGCTCAAGCGGTGCGCAATTGGCGCAGCTGGCGCCACTGTTGGCCGATGGAACATTGAAAACCGTGATCGACAGCACCTATCCGCTCGCCGCCGCACGTCAGGCGCATGAGCGCGCCGCGAAAGGCCATATCCAGGGCAAGATCGTGCTGACGGTCGATTGAGTCGTCTCCGCGAAAAATTCTCCGCGGGAGGCCGTGATATCCCAACGCCTGGCCGAAGCCGGGATCGACCCTCGATCGGCGGCGTCGGCGATTCCGATGACAATGCGCTCGCCGGAACCATCGATGGGCCTCGGAAAGGCCGAGGCCATCCACCGGCGCCATCCACGACGCCGCTCATCAGGCTTTCTTAGGAAACCCGGTCAAGTTGAGGATGGTTGCGCGGTTACTACGACAATGGCGGCGCAGGGCAGCGACCCGTTGCGGCGATAGCTGTGGGGATAGGTGCTTTCGAAATACATCGAGTCGCCCTCACTCAATGTGATGTCCTCACCCTCCAGGTTCACTACGAGCTCGCCACGCAAAACGTAGATGATCTCCGCGCCAGCATGCTCGTGCGGCTCCGATTGCTCATCTTCCTCTCCGAATTCGACGTAATAGCCGTGGAGCCTGCGATCACTGACTGGAAAGTCGAGGGACTCGAAGCGGTAAGCGGGCGACGTCCGCCCCGCCTTGTCCGGAAGGCGAATGCGGTCCGCCTTACGCACGACGGCATGGACCGGCCGGTCGTTGTCCTCTTTGAAAAAGTGATCAAGGCCGACGCCGAAGACCAAGGCGATCCGCAACAAGGTCGGCAGCGTCGGAAACAGATGTCCGCGCTCGATCTTCGACAACATCGCCGCCGAAAGACCTGTGTGCTCGCCAAGCTGGACCAGTCCCAATTTCTTGCGCAGTCGCAGTCGACGGATCTTCGGGCCGATAGCATAGCCCTCGAGGGCCGTGGTCAACGTCTCCGACAGCATGATTCCGGTCTCATTTCACCTCAGTTCAAAGGTAGGTAGCACAATTTTCTCAATGAGAAAATCACTTCTCATATCACGAGAATTTGCTCTTGAAGAAAACTGATTTTATCATAGTTCAATAATCCGACGAGGTGCGCAAGGCAAAACACATTCGATCCCGCTTCCTCGGACCGGAACGCCGGCCAAGCCGGCCCCACGGTAAAACGCGTCTAGCAACAGGAGCTAAAGATGAGCAGAATAAGTATTGCATCGATGGCCGCGGTCGGTCTCGCCGTGGCGGGTCTGATGATCGGTAGCAGCCTCGCGCGCGCCGGCAATCAGGACATTGTCGACACGGCGGCCAGTGCCGGCCAGTTCAAGACGCTGGCGACAGCACTCGAAGCAGCGGATCTGGTTGCTACTCTGAAGGGTCCCGGACCGTTCACGGTGTTTGCGCCGACAGATGAGGCATTCGCAAAGCTGCCGGCCGTGGAGAACCTGCTGAAGCCGGAGAACAAGGCGAAGCTGACGGCGATCCTCACTTACCACGTGGTGCCGGGTGCGGTGAAAGCCGAGCAGGTGACCACGCTGGACGAGGTCAAGACCGTCAACGGAACGACGGCGAAAATATCGACCGGGGACGGCAAGGTCATGATCAACGACGCCACCGTTGTGAAGGCCGACATTGCGGCCTCGAACGGCGTCATCCATGTGATCGACAAAGTCATCCTGCCGCCCGAAGGCTGATCGGCCACCTATCGCCCCAGCCGATCAACAGCCGGCCCGCTTTGTCGCCAAAAGCGGGCCGGCGTCTTATCGACAGGCGCGCTCACAGGCAGAGGCGGTTATACTGTTGCTGATCCGAGGCAAAACGAACCATGACGTTCTCTGTGAAACAAGGCTTATGTGATTCCGATGAATTTGCGTGCAGGGGAGCTCGGCGGTCTATTCTTGTTTCTGGCACTCGTTCTGGGTGGCGGGCTTGTCATCGGTTTCGCGACTGCTCCAGGTGCATGGTATGCAGCGCTGAGCAAGCCGCCCTTCAATCCGCCGAGTTGGGTCTTTGCCCCAGTCTGGACTGCGCTCTATATCATGATCGCGATCGCCGGGTGGCGAGTTTGGCGAGAGGGCCGCAGCAGAGTGCCAATGAAGCTGTGGTTGGTGCAGTTGGTTCTAAACTTCGCTTGGTCGCCGATTTTTTTCTCTGCGCAACGCATCGATATTGCCCTTGGCGTGATCGTGCTGCTTCTGGTCACGATCATCGGCTTCATCGTGATTAGCTGGCAGCGGGATAAAAACGCATCGCTCCTGTTTGCGCCCTATGCCGCCTGGGTAACGTTCGCCTCGGTTCTGAATGGCGCGATCTGGCTCTTGAACTGATCGGGTGACGTCGCACTCCTCGAAGAGGAGACGGCAAGGTCGAGAAACAAGCTGAGAACGTACGATCATATGAACGGGCGAGCATTCTCAGCGAATCTACACTGCTGCCACCAAAGCCAACCCTCACTCCCACTCTAATATTTTCGACGCTCTAACGGATTGATTTTACTATAGAAAAACTTCATTTCGGCGCCTGGATCCGTGAAGTACGCCGTCAAAAGGCTGACTATTGATTTTATTGGAGTTTTTGGAAATCGCAGCACAGAAAAAATTCTGTGAACTATCGGTATCTATCAACCGTTTCGCGCTGAGGCATAGACCTCAAATCTTGAATATTTTGCGCCCGATAAAGTACCGTCAAAATCGACGAAATCAATATGCCTGCCTCGAATCTGGACTAGCAACGCCCAGCGGTTTACGCTCAACCGTGGCGTCCGGCATGCGGTCGTCCTCAATCGGTGGCATCCGGCAAGCGGATGCCGTGCTTCATCGGCAAACCTCCTGCTGGAATTCTTAAGCTCGATCTGCTATATGACTATCTACATGGTCAGGAGCGTGACATGCATGCGATTAATCTGGCGGATGCCAAAGCCCATCTGAGCGAACTGATCGACCGGGTCGAGGCGGGAGATTCGATCGACATCACCCGTCGCGGTAAGCCAGTCGCTCGGCTCACCGCGGTGGAAAGGCCCCGCAAGCCGATCGATGCGGCACTGCTTCAATTGCTGACGGCGGCTATGCCGCCCCAATCCCAGAGTGCTGCCGATCTCGTGCGGTCGATGCGGGATGGTGATCGCTACTGATGCTTTATCTCGATACGTCGCTGATCGTTGCGGCGCTCTCCAACGAAGTAATGACGCCGCGCGTTCAGGCCTGGCTGGCGGAACAGGATCCGGCGCGGCTCCTGATCAGCGACTGGACCGTTACCGAGATGTCGTCGGCCCTGGCGATCAAGCTGCGGACGGGACAGATCACCCTTGAGCAGCGCGCCGCGGCGCTCGCCATGTTCAACAAGCTCGTCGCCGAGAGTTTCACCATGCTGCCCGTGACGGGCGGTCAGTTCCGGGCGGCGGCGAGGTTCGCTAATCAACATGCGCTTGGGCTGCGTGCGGGAGACGCACTGCATCTCGCCATCGCGTCGGAGCATGGCGCCACAGTGTATACGCTTGACCAGCGGCTGGCTGAGGCCGGGCCAGTGCTTGGTGTCCCCGCGCAGTTGCTGGCATGATCCGGGCCTTCTCCAGCTTGGTCCGCCCGCTCGGGAGCCGCCATGGCCGGTGACTGGTCCGACGAGCAGAACGACGCGATCGTGGCGGATTATTTCGCGATGCTTGCTGACGACATCGCCGGGCGACTCTACAGCAAGTCTGAGCATAACCGCCTCCTACAGCCGGTGATCGATCGGCCTCGCGGCTCGATCGAATACAAGCATCAGAACATCAGCGCCGTGCTCAAAGGCCTCGGTCAAGTCTGGATCCCAGGCTATAAGCCGGCCTTCAATTTCCAGGCATCGCTCGTCGACGCTGTGGTGCGCTGGCTCGATCGCCATCCAGATTGGCTCGCACCGGCCGCGCGAATGGCGATGGGTCCTTCACCGTCAGTGTTTTGGGAGGAAGCGGCGCTGTGGATCGGCCCACCACCGACGCACAGCAATGCGCCGCCGCCCGACGAACTCGAGCAGATGGCTGCCATTGCCCGGAAGTACGATGTGGCGGAGCGCGATGCCCGCAATCGCGCGCTGGGCCGCGCCGGCGAGAAGCGCGTTCTCGCCCATGAGCGTGCCAGCCTGCGCGCCGCAGGCCGGACAGATCTCGCCGAACGCATTCGCTGGGTGTCCCATGTCGATGGTGATGGTGCCGGCTATGACATCCTCAGCTTCGATCCCGACGGTAGCGATCGGCTGATCGAGGTGAAGACGACCAATGGCTGGGAGCGCACGCCGTTTCACATCACGCGCCATGAGCTGGCCGTTGCCGAGGAGCGACGTAGCGATTGGCGGCTGGTGCGGTTGTGGAATTTTGCGCGGGAGCCAAAGGCGTTCGAACTGCGTCCGCCACTGGAGGCGCATGTATCATTGATGGCCGCCAGCTATCAGGCGACCTTCTTATAAGGGGCCGACGGGAGACGGACAGCTACCACAGACATAACGCTTAACACGGACTTCCGGGTCCTCACCCAGTCAAACGAGAGCCCGACCTCATTGACCCTGCAACTCTTTCAGCGGAGGCCGTCTTACGCGAGGGTCATTGTCGCAACTGCGACCATGCCGAGTCCGACGGTGATCTCCAGCACACGTGACAATTTGTCGAGCCTCTGCTGATTGCGGCTGAACAGCCGGTAGAAGACTTTCCTGAAGGAAACAGCCAGAAGCGCGACGACAGACAGCGTCAGCGCAACGCCGCCCAACATAAGGACGGCAAACAGCAGTCCTGCCGCCGGCACCCCGCGCGCGGTTGCATAGGTCATGACGAACAGGGTCAGTGGGCAGGGGATGAGACCCGCCACGAAGCCAAAACTTGCCCCCTCGCGGCGGGCGTGGTCGTGACTGGTGGTACGCAGACCTCTACAGATCATCCAGAGACCGATCAGACCGATGGCGCCCCGGCTCAGGTGTTCCAGAAGTGGCGACGATCCCGGTCCGGAACCGCCGAACATGTAGTCGATCACCGGCAGGGACAGAAGGACGATCAGGACCGAGATGGTGATATGCGTGGCGGCCAGGACGATGGCGGTGAGCAGCGCGCTCCACAGGTCTTCCTTTGAGCCCACAACATAGGTTGCCATCAGCAACTTGCTGTGGCCCGGCATGAGCGCATGGACAGCACCCAGCAGGAGACCCATAGGCAGAAACGCAAGGAAAGCGGCCGAACCGCCGCCGTTTGCGAAAGTGCTTATGTGCTCGCCGAATGCGAGATAGGTCTCTTTCTGATAGTCCAAGAGCCAGGTCAGCATGGTCAGGCCACCTTGAGCGTCACCCAAGCCAGCACCAGATAGTGGCCGACCTTGGCGATGGCGACGAGCGTGAGGAATATCAGGAACGGAACCCGCAACACACTCGCGATGACGGTGATCGGATCGCCGATGATCGGAACCCAGCTTGCCAGCAGGGACCATTTTCCATAGCGCCGATACCAGCCCTCAGCCTTGTCGAGCTTTTCCGCCGAAACCGGGAACCATCGACGGTCGCGATGTGTTCGATCCCCCGCCCGAGCATCCAATTCACCACGGAGCCGAGCACATTGCCGAAGCTGGCGACACCGATCAGGGTGGCAAGCGGATAGCGATCGGCGAGGATCATCATCGCAAGCACCGCCTCCGACTGTGCCGGCAGAATGATAGCCGCCAGGAATGCAGCGCTGAACAGGCCAAGATAGGCTGCGAGGTCAATGCTCACGCGGCCATTCCGGATGCAGGCGATCGATCATGAAGGCGTGGCTGTGTCGATGGCCATGGCGGTGACGCCCCTCCATCAGATGGGGATCGTTCTCTGCCAGATCATCATGGCTGTGTTCGACCTCCATCTCGTCAGAGGCCCGCCATGCCCAGATTGCGACGATAAAGCCAAGACCGGCCACGACTGCAAGGACGATCGCAGCGAACGACAGGCCGATCGTCGCGCCGAGCCATCCTGACAGTGGATAGGTCAGTAACCAGGCGGCATGCGACAAGGCGAAATGGGCGGCGAACAAGGCCGGACGATCCTCAGCATGGGCAGACCGGCGTAACAATCGGCCTGATGGTGTCTGCACGATGGAGTAGCCGAGCCCCATCACCAGCCAGATCGCCAGAAGCACAGTGTAGTCGCTGACGAAGGCAGTCAGAACCAAACCGATCATGAGGATCACCGCTCCGGACAGCATCACCGGCCGATCGGCGATCCGGTCAAGAAGCTTGGGCAAGGAAAGGGCGGCGAGCATGGAGCCGCATCCGAAGGCGGCAAGGGCCAGGGCCGTATCGGTCTGGGTGAGCCCGAACTCCGCCTGGACGAAGACGACGGTATTGACGATGACCATGGCTCCAGCAGCCGAAACTGTCAGGCAAAGGGCAAGCAGACCGCGTAGTCGTGGTGTCGCCAGATAAAGGCGAAGGCCGCGGGTCGTCCGCGCATAGATGCTTCTGCGCTCCTTGGCCGGATGGTTCGGCAGCGTCACGGAGACCACCATTGCTGCAGAGATCAGGAAGCCGAAGACAGTCCCTGCAAAGAGCGAATGGAAGGAAATCACCGTCAGCAGCACCGCTGCCAGCATCGGGCTGACGAGGCTTTCCAGATCGTAGGCGAGCCTCGAAAGTGAGAGGGCGCGGGTATAGTCCTTCTCATCCGGCAAAACGTCAGGAATGGTTGCCTGGAAGGCCGGGGTGAACGCAGCGGAGGCCGACTGGAGCACGAAGATCAGCACATAGACCTGCCAGATCTCGGTGACGAAGGGCAGACACAGCGCCACGGCAGCCCGCACCAGATCGAGGCTGACCAGCATGGCGCGGCGCGGCAGGACCTCCGCAAATGCGCCTGCGATCGGTGCCACCGTGACATAGGCGATCATCTTGATGGCAAGTGCGGTTCCGAGCACTGCTCCCGCCCGATCTCCTGCCAGGTCATAGGCCAGCAATCCGAGCGCCACGGTCGCAAGCCCCGTTCCAACCAGCGCGATCACCTGCGCCAGGAACAGATGCCGGTAGGTTCGATTGGCTATAACGTCCAGCATGGCGGCTCCCTCACAGATATTTGGTGATCGCCTTAAACTCGTCGATGGATTTGCGCTGCTGGCGATCCAGCGCGCCGACCGTCTCGTCAAGGCAGTGGTCGAGATGATCCTGGATCAGCGTGCGCTTGGCGTTTTCCACCGCCTTCTCCACCGCATGAAGCTGCTGGGCGATGTCGAGGCATGGCCTGCCGGCCTCGATCATGGCGATCACGCTTTTCAGGTGGCCTTCGGCGCGCTTGAGGCGCTTGGCGATGTCTGGATGGGATTCGTGTCGGTGCTCTGTCATGATGGAAGTTCCTATCCCCCTGGAGAGGATACTTCAATGTGGTTTCTTGTTTTCGTAACCAATGGCGGTTATCTCCTTGTGCATGCTGCTTCGAAAGGGACGAAGATTCGGAACCGGGTTCACGGCGGTGCTGGCCAGCATCGCCATGCTCGTCTTCGCCTTCGTGCCAGCGGGAACCCACGCCCTCAGCCTGCATTCCCCGGCCTTTGCCGTCACCGATGGCGGCCATTCCCACGATCACGGCGATCATTCGCACGATGACGATCTGGAATTTGCTGTCGACAGTTCGGACGCGCCCGATCACCACCATGCCGACCACACCCACGAAAAAGCGGGATTGGTCAGTGTCGCAGGCGACGTTCTGCGCAATACCTTCCAGACGAACTATACCCTTATCGAGGATAAGTTCTACGGCGGCCCCCCGTACGGCATAGACCGGCCTCCGCGCGCGGTCGCGATCGTCTGATCCACGCTGCGTTCTGCGGCAGGTTCACCTCGTTTACGGATATCATTCATGAATACACCTCTTCCCGGAGGCGTGTGGCACGGGCATTTCACCCGGCACATTGCCACCACACTGGCGCTTGCCGCCCTGTCGCTGCTGTTGCTTGTCAGCGCGGCCGCGGCCCACGCCGTCGCCGAAGGCGACAAGGGCTATATCCAGGAGATCACAGGCGTTTACCTGATCCCCTTCATCTATCTGGGCGCAAAACACATGGTCACCGGATACGACCATCTGCTGTTCCTGTTCGGCGTGATCTTCTTCCTTTACAGGCTGAAGCATATCGCCATCTATGTCAGCCTGTTTGCCGTCGGTCATTCGACGACGATGCTGCTCGGTGTCTACTTCGGCTGGAATGTCAGCGCCTATCTGATCGATGCCATCATTGGGCTCTCGGTTGTCTATAAGGCGTTGGACAATCTGGGAGCCTTTCAGCGATGGCTGGGCTTCCAGCCGAACACCAAGGTTGCCACGCTGATCTTCGGCTTTTTCCATGGCCTCGGTCTCGCGACCAAGATCCTGGAATATGAGATTGCCGCCGATGGCCTCATCCCCAACCTGCTTGCCTTCAATATTGGCGTTGAGATCGGCCAGCTCATCGCGCTCGCCATCATCCTGATTGCCATGAGCTACTGGCGCAAGACCTCCGGTTTCCTGCGCCATGCCTACACCGCCAATGTGCTGATGATGACCGCCGGCTGGCTGCTGGTCGGCTATCAGCTCACTGGCTATTTCGTCTCCTGACCCAACAAGGATAAATCAAATGTTCAATTCTCAAGCTCCCAATCCCGATGATCTGCCGTCCTCGAAGCAACTCGTCAAATCGACGGTCATCTCCGTCGTTGCGGCCGCAGCCCTTCTCGTTACCGTCGTGATGCCGTCCGAATACGGGATCGATCCCACCGGTGTCGGCTCTGTCATGGGCCTTACCGAAATGGGTGAGATCAAGACGCAGCTCGCCGAAGAGGCGGAACTCGATCGGCAGAACAGTGTCACTACCCCGACACCCGTGCAGACCACCCCGCAGCAGGGGTCGAGCATCCTTGACCGGATCATCCGCGAGTTCGGCGTTTCGGCAGCCTATGCCCAGGATGCCATGCGGACAGATGAGATGTCGGTCACGCTTCAGCCAGGAGAGGCGACCGAAATCAAGCTGACCATGTCGACGGGTGCGAAGGCCGCATACGTGTGGACGACGGAAGGCGGCGGCGTGAACTACGACATGCACGCCGATGGAAACAAAGGCGAAACCACGAGCTACAAGAAGGGTCGTGCCGAGCCCACAGATTCCGGCGAGATGGAAGCGGCCTTCGACGGGAAGCACGGATGGTTCTGGCGCAACCGGACAGGTGGTGCCGTGACGATCACGTTGAAGACCAACGGTGCCTATTCCGACATCCAGCGCATGATGTAACAGCAAAGGCCGGCGGGTATCCTTCCGCCGGCCTTTCACATTCTTGCTGTGCCAAACGAATCTGTTACCGCATGCCAGCCAGTGTTCACGCCATGCCAAGCACAGCAGAGCCGAGCAGCACTGTCATCACCGACATCTTCAGCCGGAAGATCGCAAAGACCGCGAGCAGTGTCAGCGTGAGCGATGCCCAGTCGATCGAAGACAGGACAGGCCGTTCGATCCATAGCGGCCCGGCGCGAACGACGTTCACCTCAGAGAATAGAACGTGCAGCCCGAACCAGATGGCCAGGTTCAGGATCACCCCGACCACGGCCGCAGTGATCGCCGCCATGCCGCCGGAGATCGCTGCGTTGCCGCGCAGCCTTTCGATGAAGGGCGCGCCGAGGAAGATCCAGAGGAAGCAGGGCACGAAGGTCACCCAGGTGGCGAGGACAGCGCCAATGGTCGCGGCTTGGAGAGGTCCAAGGCCGCCGGCATCGCGGTAAGCACCCATGAAGCCGACGAACTGAAGCACCATGATCAGTGGCCCCGGTGTCGTTTCTGCCATGCCGAGCCCGTCGAGCATTTCGCCGGGACGCAGCCATTGATAGTTCTGCACCGCCTCCTGTGCCACGTAAGCCAGCACCGCATAGGCGCCGCCGAAGGTGACAACGGCCATCTTGCTGAAGAAGACACCGATTTGGGTGAAGACGTTGTCCGGGCCGAGGGTGACATAGAGCAAAGCCACAGGCGCAAGCCACAGAAGTAGAAGGACGACGGATACCCGAAGGGACCATTGGAGATTTGGTCTCGCATGCGCGGGCATGCCTTCACCAAGAGCAGAATCTGCATCCAACAGAATCTTGCCACCCGCAGACTTGTGGTCGGCGGAAGCCGCAAACAGCAGCGAACCGGCTCTTGCTCCGACATAGCCGACAAAGCCCGCTACCAGGATGATGAGGGGAAAGGGTATCCGAAACGCAAAGATGGCGATGAAGGCAGCCGCGGCGATCACGACCATCGCCGGCCCTTTCAAGGCACGACTTCCGATGCGAATGACGGCCTGGAGAACAATCGCCAGCACCGCTGCCTTCAACCCGAAGAACAGGCCAGCGACAGCGGTGACATCGCCGTAGAGCACATAGATGTAGCTGAGCGCAAGGATCGACATGAAGCCGGGCAGGATGAAAAGGATGCCGGCCACAAGACCGCCGGCGGTGCGATGCAGCAGCCAGCCGAGATAGACGGCGAGCTGCTGTGCTTCAGGGCCGGGAAGCAGCATGCAGTAGTTGAGCGCGTGCAGGAAACGGCCTTCGCCGACCCACTTCTTCTCGTCCACGACGATCCGGTGCATCACCGCGATCTGGCCGGCTGGACCACCGAAGCTGAGGGCCGCCACCCGCAGCCAGACCTTGAAGGCTTCCATAAATGAAATGCCATGCTCTGCCGACCCGCGTTGCGGTTCTGTCGATACCACCGTGTCGGACACCTCAGTCACCCTTCTTTCCAGCGGGCCAGTCATGGGTTTCTGAGGTCGCATCGCGGCACCAGCGGTAAAACGCATCGTAGAGCGTCATTCCGGCCTCAAGCTGTCGAAGGTCGTCGTTGAACATGCGCGACAGTCCGAGCGATGCGGCGAGCAGGCCTGCCACCTCAGGTGCGAGATCCGGCCGGGCTGTATCGGCGCCACGCACGATCGTCGCCAGGCGCAGGAGCGGTGGCGTCGAAAGTCCGAACTCCTCGATCATCACATCGAAGGTGCATAGCTCGCCCCGGTGGCTCCAGAAGACATCGTCGACATCGAATGGCGTTGCGCCAAACCGATCTGCCACGGCGGCCACTTCGCCTGGCGCGACGAATAGGAAGAGCGCCTCCGGATCGATGAAGCGACGGATCAGCCAAGGGCAGGCAATGCGATCGATCTTGGGACGGGAGCGCGTCACCCAGACCGTTCGACCCTGTGCGTCGCGCTCGGGCAATTGACTGGCTGGGACCAAAGGGAGACCTGCGGATACCCATGCCTCAATGCCGTTCTCGAGGACTTCGGCGGACGTGCCCTGCGTGCGCAGATAGGCCGCCACGCCATGGCTGAGTTTCTTGCCTTTCTGGCAGATGGTGACAACCGTCTGCCCGCTGAACTGCCCTGCCCAGGTTGCGACCTGGTCGTAAGGGCGGCGCAGCGAGCCGGGGATCAGTCTCGGATCTGCATGGAAGTCTTCTTCGGTGCGCACGTCGATCAGCACCGGGACACCGGGCGTGCCGATAAGGCGGTTCAGTTTTTCGGGGGAAATCTCGAGAAATGACGGCATGGCGCGTCCTCCGTTTGCCGGGTTGATGGACGCGATTCTCTAGCGTGACGCCTCGTGGGGTGATCGCGACCCCATGCGGCATCATTTACAGCAGATGTCTCGGCTGTCAAATCGCAGGCAGTCACGTGTCCAGTTGCAAATGATGATTTGCAGGCAAATGATCAGGCTTCGGTGCGCGAGAAATAATTGCTTATGCGGCTCAGCGAGCCAGCATACCAAGTAGTCGCTTCAATGACCAGTTTTGGGGAACTCTGCAGTTGGCCGGCGGAAATGACGGCGCAAAGCAGACCCGCCGTTGTGCACGCTATTCTATGCCAGAATGCTCCCGCCCGCCGAAGTGTCTTTACATCATCCCGGGAGGGGACGCAGATCGATCCCACGGAACTGATATGGAGTAGGCTGGTCAATGGCAGTGAAAGACAAGCGAGAGGGGCAACTAAGCTACGGCGAAATCTACCGCCGAAACTACGCTATTGCCGCTGTTTGTATCCGTCACTCCCACTCGATCGTGCCGGGCGGCTTGGATGTCACGTCATAAACGACGCGGTTGATGCCGCGCACTTCGTTGATGATGCGGGTGGCCGTTCGACCGAGGAAATTCATGTCGTAGGGGTAGAAATCCGCCGTCATGCCATCGACCGAGGTGACCGCGCGCAATGCACAGACGAAGTCGTAGGTGCGGTAGTCGCCCATCACGCCGACCGTCTGTACCGGAAGCAGCACGGCAAACGCCTGCCAGATCGTGTCGTAGAGGCCGGCCTTGCGGATTTCATCGAGATAGATCGCATCCGCCTTGCGCAGGATGTCGAGCTTTTCGCGGGTCACGCCGCCTGGGCAGCGGATCGCAAGACCCGGACCTGGGAAGGGATGACGGCCGATGAACGAGTCCGGTAGGCCGAGTTCGCGGCCGAGCGCGCGCACCTCGTCCTTGAAGAGCTCGCGCAGCGGCTCGACGAGCTTCATGTTCATCCGCTCGGGCAGGCCGCCGACATTGTGGTGGCTCTTGATCGTCACCGAAGGGCCGCCGGAGAAGGAGACGCTTTCGATCACGTCCGGATAGAGCGTGCCCTGGGCGAGGAAGGCGGGCGCGCCCTTGCCGTCCTCGGCGATCTTCTTCGCCTCCGCCTCGAAGACTTCGATGAACAGCCGGCCGATCGTCTTGCGCTTCACTTCCGGGTCGGAGACGCCGGCAAGCTCGGTAAGGAAGAGGTCGGACGCATCCACATGCACGAGCGGGATGTTGTAGTTGTCGCGGAACATCTTGACCACTTCGTCCGCCTCGTTCATCCGCATCAGTCCGTGATCGACGAAGATGCAGGTGAGCTGGTCACCGATCGCCTCGTGGATGAGGACCGCCGCGACGGAGGAATCGACACCGCCGGAAAGGCCGCAGATCACCCGTTCGGTGCCGACTTGCTCGCGGATCTTGCGGATCATCTCGGCGCGGTAGGCCGACATCGTCCAGTCCGATTTCAGCCCGACGATCTTGTGCACGAAGTTGGAGAGCAGCTTGGCTCCATCCGGCGTGTGCACCACTTCCGGGTGGAACATGGTCGAATAATAGTGGCGGCCTTCGTCGGCGGCGATCGCGAAGGGCGCGTTCTCGGAGGTCGCGATGACCTCGAAGCCCTCGGGCAACTGCGTGACGCGGTCGCCATGGCTCATCCACACGGGGTAATGCCCGCCCACTTCCCAGAAACCGTCGAACAAAGGGCTCGCCTTCTTGATCTCGACATCGGCCCGGCCGAACTCCGCTGCATGGCCGCCCTCGACCACGCCGCCGAGCTGGGTCGCCATTGTCTGCTGCCCGTAGCAGATGCCGAGGATCGGCACGTTGTGCTCGAACACGACCTGCGGAGCGCGCGGGCTGCCTTCGGTGGTGACCGAGGCCGGGCCGCCGGAGAAGATGACGCCCTTGGGCTGGAGTTTCTTGAACGCGGCTTCCGCGTTCTGGAAGGGATGGATTTCGCAGTAGACGCCGGATTCGCGGATGCGACGCGCGATCAGCTGCGTCACCTGGCTGCCGAAATCGATGATGAGAATGCTGTCGGGATGAGCTGCCAAGGTCGTTGTCTGGGTCATGCCGAGCCTTTAAAGAAAAGTTGCGTTTTGTGCAACCGGATCAGAGTGCCAATTCGCCGCTTTCCAAAGCCCTCACGAGGCGATCGATCGCATCTGCGAGCTTCTCGTCGATGACATGCAGATATTCGGTCCAGTTGCTGACGTGCTTCAGCTCTTGCCTGCCGTCGGAAATGCCGCGCAGCCCGATCAGCGGAATAGAGAAGAGTTGGCAGCACCGCATGACGGCAAAAGTCTCCATGTCGACCATATCCGCCTCGATCAGATCGTAGATCGCACCGGAGATGATGTTGCCGCCGGTGGACAGCGAGGCTTCCGGAATGCCGGGGATGCGCAAGGGAAGCGGTATGACCGCCGGATGGTCCAGGAAGGGCGTGCGGCCCTTTTCGAAACCGAGCGGCGAGGCGTCCATGTCGCGATAGGCGACGGAGGCGACCTGGTAGATTTCCGTCTGTTCGAGGCTTCGGGAGCCCGCCGAGCCGAGTGAGACGACGAGATCGGGAAGTTTGTCGGCAGTTTCGAACCTGGTCAGCGCATGTGAGAGCACCGTTGCTGCCTCGACAGGGCCGACTCCGGTCATCAACGGCTTGATGCGGGATTTGAGCGCCGGGCCGTATTCTGCGTCCACGGCCATGACGAAGAGAATGGATTTGCCGCCGGCAAGCGCCGGCTCACCCAGGAGAAGCGAAGGCGTCATCCCATCACGTCCTCTCGGCCACGGATCACCATCATCGTGCCGGTCATGGACGCGATGAGCTTGGCCGGCCCGTCGCCGATCGCATAGGCGCGGCCGTCTGCGACGATGATCGTGGAGCCCGGCTTGGTGATTTCGCCGCGGAAGAGGAAGCGCTCGCCGCGCCCGGGCGACATCAGGTTCACCTTGAATTCGATCGTCAGAATGGAGGCTTCCGGCTCGATGACGGTATAGGCGGCATAACCGCAGGCGGAATCGAGCGCGGCGGAAATAACGCCGGCATGCAGGAAGCCGTGTTGCTGCGTGAGCTTGGCATCGAAGGGCAGTTCTATTTCCACCATGGCCGGTTCGACGCGCGTCAGTTCAGCTCCGAGCATGGCCATCGCGCCTTGCCGCCCAAAGCTGTGGCGCACCCGCTCGCGGAAATCTCCCGTGTCTCTCCCGCTCATGTTTCTCCCTTTCGCAACTGCGAAATTGGCACGGGGAAACGTGTTCGGCAAGCGGAGAGGGCTGACTTTTGGATTAGTTTAGAACAACGATTGAAAGATTGAGCAGTGCGACGAAGGCGACCCAGAGTGCATAGGGGATGAACAGTAGGGCGGCCGTGCGGTTCGGCCGCCAGCTTATCACAATGAACAGCAGGATGAAGGCGAGCATTGAGACGATAACGATGAGGCCGAAGTCAGGGCTGTGCATGCCGAAAAAGGCCGGCAACCAGAGGATGTTGAGGATGCCCTGGATCGCGAAGACGATCAGGCGGCGCATGCGGGGCCTGCTGCGGTCGAGCCATGTTTCGGCAAACGCAAGGCCGATCAGGATGTAAAGTCCGGCCCAGACAGGGGCAAAGAGCCAGTCCGGCGGGTGAAAGAACGGCTTGTCCAAAGACCGGTACCAATCACCCGGCGTATTCGCGATGCGGCTGAATGCACCTATGGCAAGACATGCGACGACGAAGAAAAACGCACTGGCAATTTTACGCATGCCCTGTGACTTAGGGCCGGCTTAACTTGAGTAAAGGCTATTTTAGCAGAGCGATATGCTGATCCCACGCGACCTGGCTGCGTGTCTCGTTGAATTGCCCGTCATAGGAGGAAACGGCGATGCCACGAGCAGCGGGCGCAACGCCGGCGGCATCGCGGACAGCCTCTTCCTTCAGCACGACGCCGGTTTTTGCATCGAGCGTCACGGCCGCCCCGCCGACGGGTGAGGTGAGGCCTACCAATCCCTCGCGGCGGTTGACGGCGATCGCCCCGACATAATTGCCGAGCCGGGCCGTGGTTTCCTCCGGTAGGGAGAGAAGGGCGATATCCTCGCCCCTTGAAAACCATCCGGCGAGCGGCGGCAGCGCGTTGCGCGCGCCTTCCCATTGGCAGGCGAACCATATGCGGCCATTGCCGTCCATATCGAGATGTCGGGTCGAGAGCTGGCGAAGCGAGATCGGCAGGCCGTGTCGTTGGATCAACGCGCCGGTCTTCGCGTCGATGAGCACCAGCGACGGCTCCATGCGGTCGAGATTGAGCTTGGTGCGGCCGAAATCCGGATGCGTCTCGATGCCGCCGTTGGCGATGACCAGCAGCTTGCCGTCGTCGGAAACGTTCATGTCATGCGTGCCGATGCCATGAGCGTCGAACTCGCCGATGCGGCGAAATTCGTCGCGGGCGTCGTAGATGCCGATCATGCCGCGATTGCCGTCGAAATCGTTCTCGCTGGCGTAGAGTAATCGGCCATCCGGTGAAAAATGCCCATGGCCGTAGAAATGCCGGCCCTCCGGCGAGGTGACGATGATCGGCTCGGCCCGGCCGGCGGGATCGAAGACCATCGCGAATGTGCCGGGACGGCGGGCGAAGGCGACGGCTCGGCCGGTGGCGCCGCTGTAGGCCATCCCATGGGCGCGGGCCGGCAACGCGACACGGTCGATGATCTCGCCGCGCTCGGAAACCGTGGCGATGCCGAACGAGCCGTCCGGCGCACGAAAGCCCGAGGCATAGACCGCATCGGCCCGTTCGAGCGCCATCAGCGCGCGCGGGGAAAGGGCGGCGGTGAAAGCGATCCCCGCCGCTTTCAGGAAGCCGCGCCGGTCGATGGCTTCGCCACGCCAGGCCATGTGATCAATCCCCGTCCGAGAAGGAGAAGCCGGAACTCAGGCCGATTGCTCCGCCATAACCGTCGTTCAGTTTGGCGATGACGGCCTTGCCGTCGGCGAGCAGCGTGTCGAGCTTCTTGCGTTCGGTAGCGTCTTCGACCGCCTTTTCCAGATCGGGGGTAACGGTGCCGGCCAGTTTGACCATCGATTTCAACTGCACCTGGGTGGCGGCGACCACCGGGCGGTCCTTTTCCTGCAGGAGATCCGCCATGCCTGATTTATCGAGCAGCGCCGAAAGGCCTTCCAGATTGCCCTGGATCATCGGCCAGGTGCTTTCCGAACGCCAGAATAGCGCCTGTTTCGGGAATTTCGCCTTGTCGGCGCCCTTGTAGAAGGTCTCGATCCGCTGGTCTCGCACGGCTTCGGCCCCATGTACGAGGATACCGAGCAGCGCGGTGATCGCCTCGCCGCCGGTGCGGAAAACCGGATTGTCCGGTCCAGGTTGCTCCCAGGTCTTCTGTATGCCGTCCGGCGCGTCCCATATGTCGGACAATTCCTTGGCGACATTGGTGATATTGCCGGCGATGGCCGCCGCGTATCGGCAGCGAAAACCGTCTTGGCCGGTCGAGAGCGCTTCGGACCCGATGCCGAAGAGAAGATATTCCAGCGCCCCGAAGCCCTGTGTCGCCACGCTTTTGGTGGCGAGCGTCGTCGGATCGGTCGCCGTTTCGTCCGATTTCGCCAGAATGCCCTGAACCTGCTTCAGGCCGGTGCTCTTGCGGTCGGGATAAAAGAGGATGCGTTCGAAGCGGTATTGTTCGATCACCGGTCCGACGCGCACCACTTCGATATGCGCCCAACTCACGGCTGCATCGCGAAAGGTGGCCTTGGCGGCATCGTAATTTTCCGTCGAAGGCGCATCGCAAAGCGTCTTCATGCTGGCAGTCATCTTTTCCGCCGATGCCTGGAAGGCGTCATAACCCGGCCGGATGAACTGGTCGACCGCAGCGGTCATCACCCTGGTGACGTCCGCTTCGGGAAGAGTGACGGCGGGTGCGGTGTCAGCCTCCTGGGCGAAAGTCGAGATCGGCAGGAGTAAGATGAGGCCGGCAGCGAGAATTGTGCGCATCAGAGTGACTCCAGGAATGTGATCAGAGCGGCACGGTCGTCCTTAGGAAGAGCGGCGAAGGCGTCGCGCGCCATCTGAGCTTCGCCGCCATGCCAGAGAATGGCCTCGGTGAGGTTGCGTGCCCGCCCGTCATGCAGGAAGAAGGTATGGCCGTTGACGGTTTCGGTGAGCCCGATGCCCCAGAGCGGCTGCGTGCGCCATTCCCGGCCGTCCGCGACCCCCACCTGCTGGCCGTCGGCAAGGCCTTCGCCCATATCATGCAGCAGGAAATCCGAATAGGGCCAGATGAGCTGGAAGGCATGCGCCTTGTTGCCGGCATCGCGGCGGGTGACGAATTTCGGCGTATGGCAGGCGGTGCAGCCGGACCGGTAGAAGAGCTCCTTGCCCTTCAGCACCGTTTTGTCACCGACATCACGGCGGGCCGGCACGGCGAGGTTTTCCGAGTAGAAGGTGACAAGCGGCAGGACCGGATCCGGCGCTTCGAACGCGCCGAGCCGCGGCTGTACGCCGGTCGGATGGGCAAGGCATTCGACCTCCGCTTTGGTGCAGTCGCCATAGTCGGACGGATGGTCGGGCGTGGAAATGCCGAGGTCGCCCATGAAGGCGGATGAACTCTGGTCGCGGATCGTCGCGTTCTGGGCCTTGAAGCCGAAGCGGCCGAGCTTCAGATCGCCGGTCCTGTGATCACGCGTGAGCGCCGGCTTGCCGGAAATGCCGTCGCCGTCCTGGTCCGCCGGATCGGCCTTGGCGAGGATGTCGGCTTCGTGGATCGCCTGGATGAGGCCGAGGCCGATCATCGGCGGAGCGACGCGTGGCGACCGCGTCACGTCGCTTTCCAGCGGCCCGTAGCCGAGATTGGTGGCGGAATAGGTCGGCTCGCGCAGGTGCGCGATCTCGCCACCGGCAAGTGTCACAGGAATCTCCTGATAGGAGACCTGCATCTTTCCTTCGATCTTCAGGCCTTGCACGGCAAGATCCTGCAACTGCTCGCCATACACGGCATCGGGAAAATTGAGCTTCCGGTGGTCGGCGACCGCCTTGCGCTCGTCCTCGGTGCGGGCCGGGCGCGCGAGCCTGAGAAACATCGAGGTCGCATCGGCGGAACCTTCCGGCGGATGACCGCGACCATCCTTCAGGTGGCAACTCTGGCATGCACGGGCGTTGAAGAGCGGTCCGAGCCCGTCGGAGGCCTGGGTGGAAGAGGGGGGCGGAACCCAGAGCTTCTTGAAAAGCGCATTGCCGAGCTTGAAGGTCTGCTCTTCCTCGAAGCTGAGGTTTGCGGAAAAATGCGAGAAAGCGTCGCCATTGACGATGGCGCGACTGGTCGCGGCCCCGCCCGCCATCGGCTCGAACTGTTCAGGTTTGGTGAAATCCGTCGTGAACTTGGTGACGGCCTCGACGCGCTTCCGGTCCTTGGGGTTGAGATCTGTTCGCGTGGTCGGGAAGCGGGCGTCGCCGCCGGTCGCGATCAACGGAGTGAGAACGAGCGCGCCCGAAATAACCGGCAGCAGGAAGATGAGGGACCTGGACGCTCTCATGGATCACCGGGCCGCGCACCGAAACCGGAGGCGGCCCGCCTTTTCAACTCTTATTTGAAGACGGCGTCAGGATTGTCGAGGCTGTCGGAACCTTCGAGCTCGACCGTGCCGAGGTCGAGTGCGGCGACGACGCGCTCGATCGTCTTGGTCTGGTCGATCAGGCCGTCGATCGCTTTCTGGACGACCGCATTGCCCTGCGAATTGCCCTCGCCGATCATCTGGTCATAGGCCTCGATCTTCTTGGCACGGTCGGCCATGGCGTTCATGGCGGCAAGCGTCGCATCGAGCTTGCCCTTCATTTCCGTGTCAAGCGCCTTGTCCTTGGCAGCAACCAGTTCGGAGAGCGAAGGACCATTCATCTTGGTGCCGTCGACACGGACATATTCGCCGGTATAGGCCGACTTGATGCCGATCGCATCGTTCAGATGCGAGGCATAGGTATTGTCCGAGAAGCAGTCATGCTCTTCTTCCGGATCGTGGAGAAGCAGGCCGAGCTTCATACGCTCGCCGGCGAGTTCGCCATAGGAGAGCGAACCCATGCCGGTCAGGATTGCGGTAAGTCCAGCCTTGGGATCTGCCTCGACATGCTTGGTGGCCTCGCCGTCCGGACCCCAGGCTTTCACCATGTCGCCGAGGTCGGAGACGAGCAGTGTCGATGCAGTCTTGAGATAGGCAGCGCGACGGTCGCAATTGCCGTGGGTGCAGTTGGCCTTGTCGTAATCGGTATAGGGACGCTCGCCGGCGCCTGCCCCGGTGCCGTTGAGGTCCTGGCCCCAGAGGAGGAACTCGATGGCGTGGTAGCCGGTCGCGACATTCGCCTCGATCTCGCCGGCCTCGTGCAGGCCCTGGATCGTCTCGGGCGTGATGTTGGTGGCGTCGAACTCTTCGCCGTTGATCTTGATCTTCGGATTGGCGATCACATTGGCGGTGTAGAGTTCGTTTTCATCGCTCTCAGTGCCGTAGGAGGCGTCGACGTAGTCGATCAGACCTTCATCCAGCGGCCAGGCATTCACCTTGCCTTCCCACTCATCGACGATCGGATTGCCGAAACGATAGACTTCCGTCTGCTGGTAGGGAATGCGGGCAGCGATCCACGCATCCTTGGCGGCCTTGAGGGTCTCCTGGCTCGGTTTGGCGATCAGCGCATCGATCGCCTTGTCGAGGGCCTGTGCAGTTTTCAGCGAGTCTTCGTATTTCGCGTGTGCGAGTTCGGCATAGTGTTTTACAACGGATGTGGAATCGGCCGCCTGGGCAGGCGTAACGGTGAACGCCGCAGAGGTGGTGAGAAGCGCCAGCGCGGCGCCGAAAACGGTCTTGCGGATCATGTCCCTCTCCTTCACGGCTCAGATCTCCTAGCCGTTATGGGCTACATCGCGCAAATGGAAACTGGTGTCAAATAATCTAGTTTAGAATGGTTTGAAAGTCGAACTCGGTTTTGACTTTGATCAAGCCCCGGTCAAACCTTGCGTTGCATCCGGCAGAAAAAGAATCCGTCCGTATCGGTACTTGCGGGGGTCAATGTGACGGTAGGTGCTTCTTTGAAGCGCGGCGGGGGGGCGTCTTGTCCGAAGAGCTGGCTCCATTGCTGAGCAGCCGGCACGATCGAAAAATCCGGATTTTCGGCGCAGAAGCGCGAGACCTGCGTGTCGTTCTCCTCCGGCAGGATGGAACAGGTGACGTAAAGAAGTGCTCCGCCGGGCTTCACAAAGGTTGCGGCTTCCGAAAGTGCCTCCTGTTGCTGGGCGATGCGCTCATCAAGGTTTTTGGGCGTCAGCCGCCATTTCGTGTCCGGCCGGCGGCGCCAAGTGCCGGTGCCGGTGCAGGGCGCGTCAACCAGCACGGCGTCCAGCTTGCCCTTCAGCGGATCAAGCTGGCGAGCATCATCATGAACCTGCACATTGCGGGTGCCGGCGCGGCGCAGCCGTTCGATGATCGGCGCCAGCCGCTTGCGGTCGGCGTCATAGGCGTGAATCTGGCCCTTGTTGTGCATGGCAGCCGCCATGGCAAGCGTCTTTCCGCCGCCACCCGCGCAATAGTCGAGCACCTGATCATGCTCGCCGGCCTGTACGAGGTCGGCGACGATCTGCGATCCCTCGTCCTGCACTTCGAACCAGCCCTTCTGGAACGAAAGCTCGGCCGTCACGTTCGGCAGGCGGACCGCTCCTTCGCCGGCGGCGATGCGGATGCCGTTGCGGGCGATGCGCGACGGTTTCGCGCCTGAGCGTTCCAGCGCCTTGACGACCTTCTCCCGGGACGCCTTCAAGGTGTTGGCGCGAAGATCGAGGGTCGGCCGGCCGGCCAGCGCCTTGGCTTCGACAAGCCAGTCTTCGCCGAAATTGGCTTCGAAGGACGGCTGGATCCAGTCCGGGATGTCGCCCTGCACATGCAGCGGCGCATCATCGAGATTACGGGAGGCAAGGGCCGAAAGGTTCGCCTCGGTCAGGGCCGGCGGCGCAAAGCGGTCATCGGCGAACTCGGCCTGGAGTGCCTCGAGCGTGAGGCCCCATTGTCGGATGAGGACTGCGTAAGCGAGCGCGGTCGGACTCTCGTCCCCCATGAGCCAGGCATGCGAAAGCCGCATGCGGAGCGCGTCATAGACGATATTGCCGATTGCGGCACGATCGCCGGATCCGGCGAAACGGTGCGCAAGGCCCCAGTCCTTGAGAGCATCGGCGACAGG
This sequence comes from Neorhizobium phenanthreniclasticum, assembly GCF_040066075.1. Taxonomy (NCBI): domain Bacteria; kingdom Pseudomonadati; phylum Pseudomonadota; class Alphaproteobacteria; order Hyphomicrobiales; family Rhizobiaceae; genus Neorhizobium; species Neorhizobium phenanthreniclasticum. Next base: position 760,321 of record NZ_JBEAAL010000001.1, on the reverse strand, counting down.
GCGCTTTCGCGTCTCAATGTCGGCCAGCACCTCTATGGCCCCGGCCACTCGCCCGCCCAATCGCATCTCGTTCTCCGTTCCGGTTAGACCCGCATGATAGGGCTCGTAACCGCGATTGGCCGGAAGGGCAAGAGCCAGGTTAATACCTTAACCGTCGATGTCCTTGAGACCCTTGCCCGGGATCTTTTGGTTATCGGCGGTGATAATCTGGTAACAGACCTGCGCCGTGCCGGAGCGGACCATGCCGATGTTCTGCGCGGCGGCTTTGGAGACATCGATCACGCGGCCGCGAATGAAAGGTCCGCGGTCGTTGATGCGGACGATAACGCTCTTGCCGTTGCGTTTGTTGGTGACCTTCACCTTGGTGCCGAAAGGCAGCGAGCGGTGGGCTGCGGTCAATTTCGAAGGATTCATCCGTTCACCGGATGCCGTCTTGGAAGTCAGAGCATACCAGGATGCGTGACCACATCCGGGCGCAGCGTTAGCCTCTGCGGAGCCAAGGAGTGCAAAAGCAGCAGTGGCAGCCGCGGCGCAAATCGAGCGTCGAATTTTCTTCAAGTTCGTCGTCCCCGTCGTTTGTCCCTGCACGTTGCGTGCAAAATGGCTAAGCGGGGCGAAAAATGGCGGAAAAGTGGGTTTTTGGATCACGGAATATTACAGGATGTAACATTCGTGATTATATTGCAGCCGATCTTTTTAAGAAGCCAGCTAAGCTTTTATGGAAGAAAACATTTAAAAACAGGGGGGAAACGGAATGGCATTCCCGGAAGAATCATGCTGCTGACTTGATCACGAAAATCGCAGAAAAAATTTATCGTAACACGCGATTCCTTGCCTCATTCAGGCAAATTTTATGGCCTTGCGCCACATATCTTAAAAAAGAATAACCAGCTTTTCCGGTAAGGATGGAAATTTCAACCGTTTTAATATGGGAAAATTATCCTCTCCAACGTCCGGTGGACCACATTTCGGCCAGCGACACGCGGTAATTGGGAAAGCGGAATTCAAAGCCCGCGGCACGGATCTTGGCATTCGAGACGCGCTTGTTGGCGCCGTAGAACGAGCGTGCCATGGGCGTCATTTCGGCGGTTTCGAAATCCTGTTCCGCGGGCGGTTCTACACCCATCAGCCGGGCAGCTTCGACGATGACATCCTGGGCCGGGCCGGGCTCGTCATCGGTGACATTATATATGCCGTCCATCTTGCGCTTTGCGAGAAAGAGCGCGGCGCCACCGATATCCTCGACGCGGATGCGATTGAAGACCTGATCCTTTTTGACGATGCGCCGCGCCGTACCGCGTTCGAGGTTGGCGAAGGCGTTACGACCGGGGCCATAGATGCCGGAAAGGCGCAGGATAGCGACCGGCACGCCGGCGGCCTCTCCCTCGGCAGTCCAGGCCTCCTCGGTATCGACCCGTTCGATCGAACGACCCAAGATCGGGCTGCCGGGAGTCTCTTCCGTCACCCAGTCACCGCCGTGATCGCCATAGACGCCGACAGTGGAGAGATAGCCGATCCATGCGAGCCTGGGGCAGAGTTCGGCGAGCCTGCCCTTCATGAGCTTCAGCAGCGGGTCGCCCTCAGAGCCCGGCGGGACGGATTGCACGAGATGCGTGACTTGCTTCAGTTCGGCCAGCAGTTCATCGCCGAACGGGCCGCCGTCGAAGATGAAGGCCCGGATATCCTTGGAGGAGAGCTCTGCCACTTTCTCGGCGGTCCTGGCGGTGCCGGAGACCTTGGCGCCATCTCTTTTGAATTCCTCGGCGATCGCCTGGCCGGAATAACCGCATCCGAAGATCATCACCTGCATCAGCCTGCTCCCGCCAATCGCCACTCTTCCAACACTTCCGGGTCTTCCTCGATGCCGCGCGTTTGCGCAAACCGTGCAAAATCCCCATCCGGCATCAGCCGTCTCAGGGCCCATATAGCCATGCCGCGCACCACGGGCGAGGGGTCGCCCGAAAGTTCGCGACATCGGGCGATGAGGCTGGCGTCGCCGGAATTGCCGGCGGCGATCAGCACGTTGCGGATGAAGCGGTCGCGACCGATGCGTTTCACCGGCGAACCGCTAAAAAAGGTGCGGAACGTGGCGTCGTCCAGCGTCAGCAGGAAGGCGATGGAGGGCTCCTTCAAGTCCTCGCGGGCCTTCAGCTTCATCTCGGAGGCGCTTGCCGCGAACTTGTTCCATGGGCAGGCGGCAAGACAGTCGTCGCAGCCATAGACACGATTGCCGATCAGCGGCCGGAATTCCGGGGCGATCGGTCCCTTGTGCTCGATCGTGAGATAGGAGATGCAGCGGCGTGCATCGAGCCGGTAGGGCGCCGGGAAGGCCGCCGTCGGGCAGGCATCGAGACAGGCTCGGCAGGAGCCGCAATGATCCGTCTCCGGCTCGTTCACGATGAGTTCGGCAGTGGTGAAAAGGCTGCCGAGGAAAAGCCAGGAACCATGGGTTCGGCTGACGAGATTGGTATGCTTGCCCTGCCAGCCGAGACCGGCCGCCTCCGCCAGCGGTTTTTCCATGACGGGCGCCGTGTCGACGAACACCTTCACGTCTTCCCCGGCGCGGGCGGCGAAACGGGTGGCAATCTCCTTCAGCCGGCCCTTGATGAGGTCGTGATAGTCGCGGTTGCGGGCATAGACCGAGATCGCCGCCTTGTCCGGTCTGTCGAGAATTCCGCGCGGATCTTCATCCGGGCCGTAATTCAGCCCGAACATGACGATGGACCGGACCTCCGACCACAGCACTTTCGGATCGGCGCGGCGCAGCCTGGTCTCGGCCATCCAGTCCATCGTGCCATGGTGGCCTTCAGCAAGGAAAACCTCAAGCCGCTCCGGCGCCCGCGGAATGCTGTCGGGTCCCGTGACCTGGCAGAGATCGAAGCCCTGACTTTTCGCCTCCGCGTGAAGGAAGGCGGTCAGCTTCTCCCGCCGTCGCAGCGCTTTTTCAGCCTCTCGGTTATCGTCAGAAATCAAGGTCCGCATAATGGGATACCGGGGTCAGTCCGCGGATGCGCTCGGCGAGCAGCGGCCGGAAAGAAGGGCGCGATTTCAGCCGCTGATACCATTCCTTGGCGACGGGCGTATCCGACCAGTCAATTTCACCAAGATAGTCTAGCACGGAAATGCAGGCAGCGGCCGCGAGATCCGCATAGCTCAGGCGGTCCCCCGCAAGCCAGGGGCGCGAACCGGCAAGCCAGGAGAGATATTTCATGTGCTGGCGGATATTGGCGCGGGATGTACGCAACACCTTTGAATCCGGAGCGCCGCCGCCGTGGGCCGCGCTCATCTGCAGCTTGTAGATGCGTTCGCGGCTCAGCGGCCTCGTCACGTCCTGTTCCATCTTCTGCAGGAACCATTCGGTAAGGCGGCGGATTTCGGCGCGCTGCCACGGATCTTCGGCAAGCAGTCGCCGGTCGCGCTTCAGGACGCCATGCGTCTCATCGAGAAATTCCATGAGCACGGAAGGGCCACAAAGTACCCGCATGCTGTCGTCCACATAGACGGGAAGCGTGCCCGCCGGATTGAGTGTCAGGAATTCACGGCGCTTTTCCCAGGGCTGCTCTTCGACCAGATCCGCCTGGAAACCGTATTCGGCAAGGATCAGCCGAACGAAGCGGGAGGCCGTAGACATGGGGTGATGATAGAGGGTGGGCATGGATACTTGAACTTCACGAATAGTGTATAGGGAGGTTATGGTCGCTTCGCGCGCCCGCCTGACATATGGCAGCTATATGGATTTGGTAGGGCCAACACAAGCAACGGCTCATAGAGTACCTCAAACTGCCCTCATCTGCTCAATAAAGGATTAAGAATGGCGGATCAGTCCATTATCAGCGCCCTCGTTCTTGGCTTGATCGAGGGGCTTACGGAGTTTCTTCCCGTTTCATCAACCGCTCATGTTCTGCTCGCCGGCCACTTTCTTGGATTTCAATCGCCTGGGAACACCTTCGCAGTGCTGATTCAGCTCGGCGCCATCCTGGCGATTCTGCTCGTCTACGCCGGCAAGCTGCTGGAAATCGCGATGGATATTCCGACGAGCCGCAAGGCCAGGCATTTCGTCGTGACGGTGTTGATCGCTTTTCTGCCCGCGGCGGTCATCGGGGCGCTCGCACATGACTTCATCAAGACCGTGCTGTTCGAGACGCCGATGCTGATCTGTATTGTGCTGATTCTCGGCGGCTTTGTGCTTCTTGCCGTCGACAGGATGAAGTTCCAGCCGAAATATCACGACATAATGGACTACCCCTGGCCACTCGCACTCAAGATCGGCTTCTTTCAATGCCTCGCGATGGTCCCCGGCACGTCTCGCTCGGGAGCGACGATCGTCGGCGCATTGCTGATGGGGGCCGATAAACGCTCGGCTGCGGAATTCTCCTTCTTTCTCGCCATGCCGACCATGCTCGGGGCCTTCGTGCTCGACCTATACAAGAATCGCGACATCCTGAGCTTCGATGACGGCGCCGTCATTGCGATCGGCTTCGTCGCGGCGTTCGTCACCGCGATTTTCGTCGTGCGCTCGCTGCTCGATTTCGTCTCAAGCCGCGGTTATGCGTTCTTCGCCTACTGGCGGATCATCATCGGCGCTACCGGTCTTCTGGCTCTCGTCATGCTTGGTTAAGGCCTAACGGCGGCGCCGGTTATAAAGGAAGAAATCGTAGCCGGCCGCCGCAAGGGTGATGAAGAAAAGAAAGCCCAGATCGACGCGAGGCACGCGCCAGAAAAGAACGCCGACAAAGCCGGCGAGAATCAAAAATGCAATGAGTTGCAAGAGGCGATCCCTCATTCAAGTATCCTTCATTGCTACGGTCCTGCCGTCTCTGGGCGTCCCGCTCCATGCCGACCGAGGAAATTCCGTTCATCGTCCATAGACAGCCTCCGGGAGATAGAACACGATCTGCGGAAAGAGGTACATGAGCGTCATGCAGATGAAGACCATCAGCACGAATGGCAGTACGCCGTTGAATATCTGTGTCAGCCGCACCTCCGGCGGCGCGATCCCCTTGAGATAATAGGCTGACATCGCCATGGGCGGTGTCAGGAACGAGGTCTGCAGATTGAGCGCCACCAGAATGCCGAAGAAAAGCGGGTCGATGTTGAACAGGCTGAGCAGCGGCAGGAAGATGGGAACGAAGATGATGATGATCTCCGACCATTCCAGCGGCCATCCCAAGAGAAAGATGATGAGCTGCGCTAGGAGCAGGAATTGGAACGGAGTCAGGTCGAGTCCCCGCACGAATTCCGATATGACCTGCTCCCCTCCGAGATAGGAAAATACGGAAGAGAAGGTATAGGATCCGACGAACAGCCAGCAGACCATCGCGGTCGTCCGGACCGTAAGGTAGACGCTCTGGCGCATCCTTTCCCACGTGAATGCCCGGTAGCCGATGGCGAGCACGATACCGCCCAGCGCGCCGATGGAAGCAGCCTCGGTCGGGGTTGCCAGCCCGAAAAGGATCGAACCCAACACGGCGAGGATGAGGAAAGCGAGCGGGAAAAAGGAGGTCGCGATCATCACCATGACCCGTCCAAGGGGTACGTCGGGCACCTCCTCTGCGGTCGGTCGTGGTGCCACGCTCGGCTGAAGAATCGAGCGCCCGACCACGTAAATGAGATAAAGCCCCACAAGCGTGAAGCCCGGCAGCAGCGCCGCGGAATAGAGCCGCACGATCGAGACCCCTGATGCTGCGGCATAGACGATCAGCATGATCGAAGGGGGGATCAGGATACCAAGCGTTCCGCCGGCGCAAATGATCCCGGAGGCGAAGGACTTGTCGTAACGCGCCTTCAGCATGGCCGGCAATGCAAGCAAGCCCATCAGTGTGACGACGGCGCCGACGATGCCTGTCGCCGTCGCAAAAAGCGCGCAGGTAATAAGCGCCGCGACCCCCATCGATCCCGGCACATTCTTCGAAGCGATATTGAGAGTGTTGAAAAGCCTGTCGACGATATTCGCGCGTTCGACGATATAGCCCATGAACAGAAAGAGCGGGATGGCGGTCAGGACGTCGTTCGCCATCACCGTATAGGTCTGGTTGACGAAGAGGTCGAAGATGCGATTGTTGAAGAAGCCTTCGACCCAAAGCCTGATGCTTTCCCCCCAGCCGGCACTTTCATCGAGCCGGTTATAGGCCCGCCACATGCGGTTCGGATCGTAATACGCGTAATAGCCGAAGCCGATGCCCAGGGCCATTAGGTTGAAGGCGATCGGAAAGCCGAGAAAAACGATAAAGATGAACAGGCCAAGCATGAGCAGCGCGACTTGTGGATCGGTCATGCCTGATCTCCTGAAAGCTCGGCCTGCTTTTCCTTGATGAGTAGAATTTCTGTCTCCTCGACATCGTCGGCAGCCGGCATCCAGTCCCCGGTGCGAATGCAATGGATGCAGCGAAGGACTTGTGCGATCCCTTGAATGAAGAGCAGAAGTCCGGCGGCCACCATGACGGTCTTGAACTGGTAGATCGGAATGCCGGCCGGACTGTTGACGCTGACCTCGCCGTAGCTCCACGATCTCGACGCATATTTCCAACCCGAGAAGATCAGGGCCGTTATGCCCGGGAAGAAGAAGAGAAAGTACAGTATGAGATCGACGATCGCCTGTGTTCTCGGCTTCCACAGGCGATAGAGGAAGTCACCGCGAACATGCCCGCCGCGGGAAAGCGTATAGGCGCCGCCCATCATGAAGAGCGTTCCATACATGATGAAGGATACATCCAGTGCCCAGGGAGTCGGACGTCCGACAATGTAGCGGACAAAAACCTCGTAACTCGTGCCGAACGTCATGAGCACGATGAGCCAGGCAAATGCCTTGCCGAACCAAGCCGACGTTGCATCGGCGAACCGGATGAATGCCCGCATGAATGACGTTTTCCCATTTGCGTGAGGGCGGCAGGAGCGGAAAGCTCCTGCCGTTTGGCACTGCGCCGGCTACCGTCAGAGGTTTATCTTGCCCGGGAAATAGTGATTGTACGCCAGGGCATAATCGGGGGATGCCATGAGCTCGAAAAAGGTGACGCGGTCGACCCATGCCCGCTGGCTGTCAAGCACCCGCTTCATGAACTCGTCCTTTTCGAGTTCAACGATCAGGTCGTCCCAGGCCTTGATCTCGGCATCGAGGATTTCCTTGGACGTCCGGTGCAGGTTCACCTGATGCTCGTCCCGAAGCTTCAGCAGGTCGGCCGAATAATTATCCATGGCCGAAGCCGTGTTGGCCGTTGACGCGGCCTCGACGGCATAGCGGGCAATTGCCTGCAGATCCGGCGGCAGGTCCTCGTAGAAATCTTTGTTGAACAGGAATTCGAAGCTCTCCGATGCCTGATGATAGGACGACAGATAGTAGTGCTTGGCTACGTCCTGCGCACCGAAGCGGATGTCCGACGAGGGGTTGTTGAACTCGAAAGCATCGATGACACCACGCTCCATGGCGGGCACGATCTCGCCGCCCGGCAATTGCGCCACGGACATGCCCATTGCCTGCATCAGGTCCGCGGCCAGACCGACTGTACGGTATTTGAAGCCGTTGACGTCGGCGACCGTATTGACTTCCTTCTTGAACCAGCCGAAAGGCTGGGCGAACATCGGGAAGCCGAGGAAGCCCACGACATCGAGTTTCAGGATGTCCTGCTGGAGCTCGCGATAGAATTCTGCGCCGCCGCCGGCATAGAACCACGACAGCATTGTCGTGGCCGAGCCGCCGAAAACCGGCCCGGTACCGAACAGGGAAGCGCCCTTGTGTTTGCCGTACCAATAGGCGCAGACGGAATGGGCCGCATCGATGACCCCGTCGTGGCAGGCATCGAGCACCTGGAAGGCGCCAACCACGGAGCCTGCCGGCAGAAGATCGATCTTCAATCTGCCTGCGGACATGGCTTCGACGCGCTCCACGTATTGGCGCGCGAAGTCCATCCAGATATCCGATGCCGGCCAGGAGGTCTGCATCTTCATCACGATCGGGGATTGTGCAAGAACCGCGGGTGCTGCCAAACTACCCGCCGCAACCCCACTTGCGGTTGCGCCTATTTTCAGGAAAGACCGGCGCGTCGGCGCCTTCTTTTCGTGCGTGTCCATTGATTTCTCCTCCCGGTTGGGCAGGCCATTGCCCTTCTCCCAGAAGAAGTATTCAGGAAAAACACAGACAACTCAATACAGGCGTGCAACATTTTGCCATCAAACGATCGTTGATTGCGTGTAAAGATGAGTGCTGTGCAATCGGAAAGATTATTGGAGGGCGGGCTGGACCGATGCCGTGCTGCACGGATCGACGCCATAGGCCGGCGTGCATTCGATTTTGCCGGCTGCGCCAGTCCTCGGGGCCATGAACGAACCCGCGAGAATGATCAGTGCTGCGCACGCAAAAAAGAGCGCGATGGGCTTGCCCATGGAGAAACGCCTTTCGGAAGAGGATTTGATCGTCACGGTTGAGTATCTATCTCGGCAGGAGCTTTATTGCTCGCATTCGATAAATTCAATAAAGGATTTTGCTGAACCCGCCGTTAACGCGACTGCTTCGGTGACTGCGGCGTTTGTGCCACAGATCATGCCTGAAAGATAAGCGGAAACAAGGGCATGCCCGCTTTTTGAGCGAACAGGGAGCTGTTCCGGCGAGGCAAAGTGTTGGCTAATTTAGTAAAAATATCAGGCGGCCCGGCCGGAGCGTGTGTACTGGCCCTGCGGCCTGTATTGCACCAGATAGGAAGGCAGGATCGATGTGGCGAGAGTCGGGCGGATGCCGATGGCTTCGAGCGTGCGCCCTTCCTTCACGGCGGCATCGGAAACCACGTTGTCCACCTTCAGAAGCTTCACCTGGTCGGGCGTGATCGGCGGCTGCACGAAGGGGATGAGCGAGGCGATGCTGCCGATCAGCGACGCGATGCCGGAGGGCAGTGAAACCAGCCTGTTCTGCCGATTCGTGATGCGCAGCATCGTCTCGAGACATTGACGGAACGTCATGACTTCCGGACCGCCAAGCTCGTAGATCTTGCCTGGGGCGATCGTACCGTCGACGGAACGGGCGACGGTTTCGGCGACATCCTCGACATAGACCGGCTGGAATTTCGTGTTGCCGCCGCCGACAAGCGGGAGGGCAGGGAAAATCCGCGCCATGGCGGCGAATTTGTTGAAGAAGCTGTCTTCCGGGCCGAACATGATCGAGGGGCGCAGGATCACGGCGTCCGGCAGCAGCGAGAAGATCATCGCTTCTGCGCGGGCTTTGGTGCGCGCATAGGACGACTGCGAGTTCGGGTCGGCGCCGATTGCGGAAATATGGGTGAGCTTGGCACCTGCGGCGCGGGTCGCTTCGGCAACCGAACGGGCACCGAAGTCCTGCACGGCGTCGAACGTGTTGCGGCCGGTCTCGAACATGATGCCGACGCAGTTCACGACATGGGAAGCACCTTCGACCGCCCGGAAAACCGACTGGCGGTATCGCAGGTTGGCCTGGACGAGCGAGATCTGCCCGACATAGCCGGCCGGCAGCAGGAAGCCTGCGAGATCCGGACGGCGCACGGCAACCCGCACGCGATAACCCCGTTTGGCAAGCGTCCGCACCACATGCCGCCCGACAAACCCCGATCCTCCGAAAACGGTAACGAGTGGCGGAAGGTTGTTGATGGTCATGACATGCTCCGGGAGCCGATAGGGAAGGTTGAGAGCTGTTTAGCCGAATCGTGACGCGGGTGGAAGTGTCTCACTGCCGCACCTGCGATTGTTGTCCTCTCTTTAAATGCCTTCCACGACGACCATTTCCGCATCTGCAACTTCCTGGCGGATTTTCGCGGCGATCTGATATTCGGGCGAGTTGTAGCAGTCGACGGCGGCCTGCATCGAGGGAAACTCGATCACCACGTTGCGGGCGCGCGCCTTGCCTTCCAGCTCGGTGAAGGCGCCGCCGCGGGCAAGGAAGTTAGCGCCGTATTTGTCGAAGGCGACCTTGGCGGCTGCCACATAATCCTTGTACCGTTCCGGGTCTCGGATATCGACGCGGGCGATCCAGTATCCCTTGGCCATGAAATCTCCTCCAATGCGCATTTCGATATGCTGACTTCAGGCAAATCCTCGGGCAAGTCAATATGAAGAGCACCGCACGATATCTGGCTCCGGCCGCCTCCGCCGCCCTCTGGCTGCTTGCGGGCTCGGCCCCTGCACATGCGGCAGCGGCTGCCTGCGGGGCGGAAATCCATGCGGCCTTGGATGCACCGGCTTCGACGGCTTCGAAGCCGGTCGAGATCATCTGCAATCTGAAACTCGCCGGGACCGACGTCATCACCATGCCGATCGCCTTTTCAGGCGGCGCCGCCTCGGACGTGACGCTCGATTGCGACGGCGCGACGCTTGACGGGACAGCGGCGAAAGCGCGAACCCTGCTCATCCGGTCCTTGCGCAAGCAGGGTGGCGGCTGGGACGTGCCGCGGAATATCCGTATCCGCAACTGCATCATCAAGGGTGACGTGCGCATCCAGGGTCTTGGGCGAAACGGAGAGGCGGAGGGTGTGCGTCTGTCGTCCCTGCAGACCGGACATACCGAAAGAGCACAGGCTGCGGCGCCAAGTGGAATAACGTTCGACAACGTCACCTTCGTGGGAAATGGCACCATCCCGCTCTATGCGGCGCCGGGTGTCACGGGGATGGCGGTCGAGAATTCCCGCTTCACAGGCAGCGCGTCCGCGACGGCGATCTATCTCGATGCGGAATCGGCTCGCAACCGCATCGTCGGCAACACGTTCGATATCCGCACCACCCGGCGAGAGATGATCGCGGTCGACGGTTCGGCGGAAAACCGGATCGATCAGAACACGTTCGAGAACCCGATCAAGGGCGGCATCTTCCTTTACCGCAATTGCGGCGAGGGCGGCACGATCCGCCACCAGGCGCCGGAACACAACGTGATTGCCAGAAACACGTTCCGCTACGTGAATTTCTGGGCGGCACGGCCGGCGGTCTGGCTCGGCAGCCGGCAGGGCTCACGCTCATATTGTTTCTCGCGGCCGGACCGTCCGTTCGGCAGCAGTCTCAGCGCCCTCGACCATGCGCAATACAATACTGTTACCGGCAACCGCCTGCCGGGCGGTAGCCCGCAGCTGATCGTCGATCACGACGAACACAATACGGTTTCGGACAATCGTTAGAGGACGCTCTGCATCTCGGTGAGAATGGCTTCGGCCGCGGCCTTCGGGTCCGGTGCCTTGACGATCGGCCGGGCGACGACGAGATGGCTCGATCCGGCGCGAAGCGCATCGGCCGGCGTCATCACCCGCTTCTGGTCGCCGACGTCCGAACCGGCAGGCCGGATGCCGGGTGTCACGACCGCCATGGTGGTACCGACGATCTTGCGCACGGCAGAGGCTTCTTCCGCCGAGCAGACGATACCGCCCATGCCCGCGGCAAGCGCCTGTTCGGCCCGGCGCAGCACCAGCGTATGCGGGTCATATTCGTAGCCGGCATCCGTCAGGTCCGCCTCGTCCATCGAGGTCAGGACGGTGACGGCAAGCAGGCAGAGATCGGAGCCTTTCGCTGCCGCGACGGCGGCGCGCATCGCCTTCGGATAGGCATGCAGGGTCAGCATCGTGACGCCCATCTTGACGATGTTCTCGACACCCTTCGCCACCGTGTTGTCGATGTCGAGCAGCTTCATGTCGAGGAAGATCTGTTTGCCGTCCTTGATGAGATCGCTGGCGAATTCGAGGCCGCCGGCAAAGGCGAGCTGGTAGCCGATCTTGTAGAAGGAGACCGCGTCGCCGAGCGTGGCGACCATTTTCTCCGCCTCGGCAGTTGTGGGGATGTCGAGGCCGACGATCAGACGGTCACGCGCATTCATGCCCTGATTCCTTCCCATGTCTCGATGGGTGTCCACTCGCATGAGACAGCTCGATCCGCAAGTCCGAAACAGAAGAGATTTCCGCCGCCTGGCGGCTGGTCGCGATCGCGACCGATCGGCCTGCCGGCCAGATAGCATTTCAGCAGCGTCCCGACGCCGCCATGGCCCACGAACGCGATGGGCATTTTGGGATCGTGATCGGCAAGGATACGGTTGACGGCGGAGACGATGCGAGCCTGCGCGTCGACGGCGCGTTCCCAGCCCTTGAAGCTCTGATCCGGGTGGGCGAAAAACCAGTCGGCCGCCTTCTCGAATTCTGATGGCGGCAGGAAACCGGTCGCCGAACGGTCGTTCTCATGCGTGTCATGCGCGGTTTCGACTGCGATACCGGAAGCCGTAGCGAGAATTTCGGCCGTTTCGATCGCCTTCGTTTCATCGCTGGAGATGATCCGCCCGAGTTTCCTTGCCCATCCGGAACGTGAGGCCTGTTCGGCACGCGCCCGGCCCACCTCCGACAATCCCCATTGCGGCACAGGCACATCCGGATCGATCCTGATCTGCGGGTGGGTGATGTAGAGGCCGAATGTCATGGACGGCTATAGGTCCAGAGCTGGGCCGGCGGAATGTTGCGGACCACGAAATCGTAATGTCTGATCCGGTAGCGATCCGGGTTCGCGATGATCGGTGAGACGGGACCGTAGGTGATCTGCATGACCGGCCGGCCGGCGGGAATGCGGCCGAGAAGATCTTCCAGAAGCGCGATACGGCGCTCCATGGGGAAGCTCAGGAGCGGGATCGCAGAGACAACGCTGTCGAAGGTTTTGTCCTTCCAGGCGCCGAGCGTGCGTTCGAGATCGAAGGCGTCGCCGTTGATGAAGTTCACGCCCGAAAACGTGCGAACCAGATGCTGGTAGAAATCGGTCGAATATTCGATCGAAACGAGATTCTCCGGCGCAATGCCACGCTTCAGGATCGCCTTGGTGATGATGCCGGTGCCAGGCCCGAGTTCGAGGACCGGCAGGCAGGATGTCGTATCGACGATGCTTGCCATACGCCCGGCGGTGATGGAAGAGGTGGGGCAGATCGCGCCGACCCTTTTCGGGCCATCTATCCAGCCCTTGAAGAACCGGATTTCCTCGTCGAACTTGCGGCCAAGCCGTTCCTTCAGGCGCAATTCCATGGATATGTCCTCTCCCTTTCGGCCCCTATGTGGACCCGCATGCCGCAAAAGCAAGAGAAAATGTCGCAGCGGGCAAAAACCAAGAAAAAGGCGGCTGGAGTTTTCCAGCCGCCCGAATGATCAGACGCGCATCGGCATCAGCACATAGAGTGCGTCATCCCCCGCCGTGTCGCGCACCAGCGTTGGCGACCCCGCATCCGCCAGCATGAAGATTGCATCTTCGCCGGAAAGCTGCGCCGTGATGTCGAGCAGGTACTTGGCGTTGAAGCCGATCTCCATCGGGTCGCTGTCGTAGCCGACGGCGACTTCTTCCGTAGCACTGCCGGAATCCGGGTTGTTGACAGTCAAGAGGAGCTGGCCGTCCGTGAGCGACAGTTTGACCGCCCGGCCTCGTTCAGAGGAAATGGTCGAGACGCGGTCTACGGCCTTGGTGAAGCTCTCGCAATCGACGCGCATTTCCTTATCGTTGCCGGTCGGAATGACGCGCTGATAATCCGGGAAAGTGCCGTCGATCAGTTTCGAAGTCATCACGATCGTACCGATCGTCAGGCGGATCTTGGCATCCGACAGTTCAACGGTGACGATTGTTTCCGGGTCCTCGACCAGCTTCTGCAGTTCGCCGACCGTCTTGCGCGGAATGATGATGCCCGGCATGCCTTCGGAGCCGGACGGCGCCTGGACATCGGCGCGGGCGAGGCGGTGCCCGTCGGTGGCGACGGCGCGAAGCTTCAGGTCACCGCCGGCTTCGATCGTGTGGAAGAAGATGCCGTTCAGATAATAGCGGGTCTCCTCGGTGGAGATCGCGAACTGCGTGCGATCGATCAGCATCTTCAGATCGCTCGCCTTCAGTTTGAAGGTATGCGTGAAACTGCCGGCGGTCAGATCCGGAAAATCTGATTCCGGCAGGCACTGCAGCGAGAATTTCGACCGGCCGGACTGCACGGTCATCGAGCCGCCGTCTGGTGTGGTGGCAAGCAGCACTTCGGAGCCGTCGGGCAGCTTGCGGACGATTTCGTAAAGCAGATGCGCGGGAACCGTCGTCGCACCGGCATTCTCGACCATGGCCGGCACGGCTTCGGTGATTTCCAGATCGAGATCGGTCGCCTTAAGATCCAGGCTATTGCCGGAAGCGCGCATCAGCACGTTGGAAAGGATCGGGATCGTGTTCCGCCGCTCGACCACACGATGCACGTGGTTCAGCGACTTTAAGAGGTTGGACCGCTCAAGAGTAATACGCATGGACGCTATCGCTTTCGACCGTGGCGATCCGGCTTGCGCCGGACCTCCTGATATTCTGCCGGCTGAGTGCCAGCCTGATGATGTGGACGGGCAAAATGGCAGAGATCGGCGGCGAAAAGCAAGAGGTTAACGAGATGTCATTGCGGCATTTCCACCTTGCCGCCCGCCCTGCACACAGAAAACTTGGCTCGCCTTTACTTGCCGAAGCGGGTCGGCTTCATCATAAAGAACCTCCATGTCCACGAACCTTGCCTAATGCCCTGTGACCGATGATCTGAAAAACCAGCGCGGCTATCGCGTCGCCAATACGTTCGTGCCCGCCCGGCCTCTGGAGCCGGCGCTCTATCTGGTCGCGACCCCGATCGGCAATCTCGGCGATATCACGCTGCGGGCTCTGGAAACATTGGCCGGCGCCGATGTGCTCGCCTGCGAGGATACCCGTGTCACCCGCGTGCTGCTCAATCGCTATGGCATCGTCAACAGGCCTTTCGCCTATCATGAGCACAATGCCGATGAGGCGGGGCCGAAACTGCTTACCGCCCTCGAGGAGGGAAAATCCGTGGCGCTCGTCTCCGATGCCGGTACCCCGCTCGTCTCCGATCCCGGCTACCGGCTGGCGCAGATGGCGATCGAGGCGGGCCGCAAGGTGGTGCCCATCCCCGGCGCGTCCGCGCCGCTCGCCGCACTCGTCGGCTCCGGCATGCCGTCCGATGCTTTCCTGTTCGCCGGCTTCCTGCCGGTCAAGGACAAGGGCCGGCGAGACCGGCTGGCGGAGCTTTCGAAAGTGCCGGCGACGCTGATCTTCTTTGAATCGCCGCATCGTATCGGCGCGACGCTTGCTGCGGCCGCCGACGTGCTGGGTGGATACCGGCGTGCCTGCGTGTGCCGGGAACTTACGAAGACCTTCGAGGAGTTCCGACGCGGCACGCTGGAGGAACTCGCCGCCTACTATCATGACGATCGCGTGGTAAAGGGCGAGATCGTGCTGCTCCTGGCGCCGCCGGAAGCCGAGGAAGCGCCGGGGGCCGTTGAGGTCGACATGCTGCTGCGCGAGCTTGCCGCCACGATGCCGACCGCAAAGGCGGCGGCCGAGGCGGCCCGCCTCGTAGGCCTTCCCCGCAAGGACCTCTACCAGCGGCTTCTGGCACTGAAGGGCGAGAACGGTGGCTGAGGACGGCGCCGGCCTGAAACGCCGCAGGGCAGTGCGCCTGAAAGCTGAACGGCAGAAAGCCCAGCGATGGGGGCATGTCTCGGAATATCTGGCCGCATTCTACCTCATGGCCAAGGGCTACCGGGTCCTTTCGATCCGCCATCGCACGAGGCTCGGCGAGATCGATCTCATCGTCCGCAAGGGGGATCTGGTCGCCTTTGTCGAGGTGAAAGCGCGGGCCGGCGAGCAGGAGGCCATCGATGCGGTCGGCTATGCCGCTCAGAAGCGGATCCGGGCGGCCAGCGATTTATGGTTGGCGAAGCGGAAGGACGCGGCGCGCCTGTCTCAGCGTTACGACATTGTCGCCATTCGGCGGGGTCGTTTGCCACGGCATTATCCGGATGCGTTCTAATAAATGGCCTTGATCCTTGTTCTGTTAAAAAACTGACATAAAACTGTAAAGTTGGTGTCATGGGAGGACCCTATTCGGGGCCGGCACCAATCAAGGTGGAGGACTTTTTTCATGTTGAAGAAACTTTCGATGGCCGCTGTTGCGGTTGCACTGTCCGCGTCGTCGTCGCTTGCGGCGACGGAGATCACCTGGTGGCACGCCATGGGCGCGGAACTGGGACAGAAGCTTGAGGGGATCGCCAAGAAGTTCAACGAGAGCCAGACCGAGTATCATGTGACTCCCGTCTTCAAAGGTACCTATCCTGAAACCTTGACCGCAGCCATCGCCGCCTTCCGCGCCGGTCAGCAGCCAGCGATCGTGCAGGTCTTCGAAGTCGGCACCGGCACGATGATGGCAGCCAAGGGCGCCGTCTACCCCGTCTATAAGCTGATGACCGACAACAAGGAGCCCTGGGATCCGAAAGGCTTCCTCACGCCCGTGACAGGTTATTATTCCGACACGGAAGGCAACATCCTGTCGATGCCGTTCAACTCGTCGACTCCGATCATGTACTACAACAAGGATGTCTTCAAGAAGGCGGGCCTTGATCCAGAAGTCGCCCCGAAGACCTGGAAGGAAGTCGAAGAATTCTCCAAGAAGATCGTTTCGTCCGGTGCGGCGAAATGTGGTTTCACCTCCGGTTGGATTTCCTGGGTCCAGCTCGAAAATCTTTCGGCAATTCACGATAAGCCTTATGGCACGCTGGAAAACGGCTTCGGCGGCTTGAAGACCGAGTTCACCTTCAACGGCGACCTGCAGGCCCGCCACTGGGAGAACCTGAAGAAATGGGCGGATGAAGGTCTCTTCCAATACGGTGGCCCGGTCGGCGGCAACGATGCTCCGCCGAAATTCTATGCCCAGGAATGCGCGATCTACATGAATTCTTCCGCTTCTCGCGCCGGCGTCATGCTGAATGCCAAGGGTTTCGAGGTCGGTTTTGCGCCGCTTCCCTATTATGACGACGCGATTGCCGAACCGAAGAACTCGATCATCGGTGGCGCCACGCTCTGGGTGCTCAATGGCCAGAAGGACCCGAATGTCTACAAGGGCGTTGCCAAGTTCTTCACCTACCTTTCCAAAGCGGAAGTCCAGGCGGACTGGCACCAGTTCTCCGGCTATCTTCCGATTACCAATGCTGCCTACGAGCTCGGCCAGCAGCAGGGGTACTATGCAAAGAATCCGGGTTCCGACGTGGCGATCAAGCAGATCACCCGCGGCACGCCGACAGCAAATTCGAAGGGCATCCGGTTCGGTAATCTGACCCAGGTGCGTGATGTTATCGACAGCGAATTCGAAGCGCTTCTGGCCGGCAAGAAGACGGCCAAGGAAGCTCTCGATAATGCCGTTGTTCGCGGTAACAAGATCCTGCGCGACTTCGAAGCTGCAAATAACTGATCTCTCATTCAATGGGAAAGGGCCGGCTACGTCCGGCCCTTTCCTGATTGGAGATTTTCAGGCGCTGACGCAACGAGCGGGATCCGGATATTTTCCTCATGCAGACCAAGCGTACGATCTTCCAGAATAAACTGCTGCCTTATCTGCTGCTTGTGCCGCAGTTGGCTGTGACCACGGTTTTCTTCCTCTGGCCGGCCGGGCAGGCAGTGAAATCGTCATTCGAACGCGAGGATCCCTTTGGTTTCCGCACCACATTTATCTGGTTCGACAACTACCTTCAGCTTTTTGAGGACCCTGAATACCTGAATTCACTCGGTCGGACGGCGATCTTCGCAGTGTCTGTCACCTTGCTGTCCATGAGCCTCGCCTTGCTCTTCGCCGTCGCCGTCAACCGGTTGCTGCGTTCCGGGCGGGTCTACACCACCCTGCTCCTCTGGCCCTATGCGGTGGCTCCCGTCGTTGCGGGCGTCCTGTGGTGGTTCATGTTCAATCCGACCATAGGCATCCTGCCTTATCTGCTTGCGAGGTTGGGCATCAGCTGGAACCATCGTGTCGATGGCGCAGATGCAATGATCCTCATTATTCTGGCAGCAAGCTGGAAGCAGATATCGTACAATTTTCTTTTTTTCGTTGCCGGTCTGCAATCGGTGCCGCAGTCACTGGTCGAGGCGGCGGCAATTGATGGGGCCGGGCCATTCAAGAGGTTCTGGACGATCGTCTTTCCACTCCTTTCGCCTACGACTTTCTTCTTGATGATCATCAATATCAATTACGCCATGTTCGAGACGTTCGGCACGATCGACGGTTCCACAGGCGGAGGTCCGGCGGGTGCGACCAATACGCTGGTCTACAAGGTCTATGCGGACGGCTTCCTCGGGCTCAACATCGGTTCGTCTGCGGCCCAGTCCGTCATCCTGATGCTGATTGTCATAGCTTTGACCGCCGTCCAGTTCCGCTGGGTCGAGCGGCGTGTCCAGTATTAGGAGGCGCAAATGGTTGAAAACCGCCCGTTCCTGACGTTCCTCACCCATTTCGTTCTGATCCTGGGTGTCATTGTCGTCGTCTTTCCGGTTTATCTTGCCTTCATCGCTTCGACCCAGGGGCCTTCGGACTTCCTGTCCGGCGTCGTGCCGCTTCTTCCCGGCTCGCACCTGATGGAAAACTACGGTCAGATGTTGACGGGAGGCATGTCTCGCGCCGGGGCGCCGCCGCTGTGGATCCTGCTCGGCAATTCGTTGCTGATGGCAATCATCATCGCGGTAGGAAAGATCACCATCTCGATCATATCGGCCTATGCGATCGTTTATTTCCGGTTTCCTTTTCGGTTATTGGCATTCTGGCTGATCTTCATCACTCTCATGCTGCCGGTTGAGGTCCGCATCGTGCCGACGTTCAAGGTCGTGGCGGATCTTGGAATGTTGAATTCCTATGCCGGTCTCACCATTCCTCTCATTGCGTCAGCCACCGCGACGTTCCTTTTCCGGCAGTTCTTCCTGACCATCCCGGACGAATTGATGGAGGCCGCACGCGTGGATGGTTCAGGCCCGATGAAATTCTTTCGGGACATCCTGCTTCCGCTCAGCCGCACGAATATCGCAGCGCTTTTCGTGGTACTCTTTATCTACGGCTGGATTCAGTATCTGTGGCCGCTGCTGATCACGAATGACAGCCGCTACTATACGATCGTCATGGCGATCAAGCGCTTGGCAGCCGTTGCCGATAGCGATCCTCAGTGGAATCTCGTGATGGCGGCGATGATACTCGCCATGCTGCCGCCTGTCCTCGTCGTCATCCTTATGCAGCGCCTGTTCGTAAAAGGCCTTGTCGAAACGGAGAAATAACAATGGCTTCCATCGATGTTGAAAATGTCGGCAAGGTCTATTCCGGAGGCGTGCGCGCCGTCACCGACATCAAGCTGAACATCGCCGATGGCGAATTCATCGTGCTAGTCGGCCCGTCGGGTTGCGGCAAGTCCACGCTTCTGCGCATGGTTGCCGGGCTCGAGACGATTTCCGAAGGCGAGGTGAAGATCGGCTCCAAGGTCGTCAACAATGTCGAACCGGCCGACCGCGACATCGCGATGGTGTTCCAGAACTATGCGCTCTACCCGCATATGACGGTCTACAACAACCTCGCCTATGGCCTGAAGAACCGTGGTACGCCGAAGTCCGAGATCGATACTCGTGTCGCCGAGGCTGCCCGCATGCTGGAGATCACCCAGTATCTCGACCGCAAGCCGCGTGCGCTCTCCGGCGGCCAGCGCCAGCGCGTCGCCATGGGCCGCGCCATCGTTCGCAAGCCGGCGGCCTTCCTCTTCGACGAGCCGCTCTCCAACCTCGATGCCAAGCTGCGCGTTTCCATGCGCGGCGAGATCAAGCGCCTCCAGCGCCGCCTCGGCACCACCTCGATCTATGTGACCCATGATCAGCTGGAAGCGATGACGCTTGCTGATCGCCTCGTTGTGCTGAATGGAGGCAGGATCGAGCAGATCGGTGCGCCGCTGGAAGTCTATCATGCGCCGGCGTCCACTTTCGTGGCGAGCTTCATCGGCTCCCCGGCCATGAACCTCGTCAAGGGCGAGTTGCATGGCGACAGGCTGGCGATCGGCCCGTCGGTGATCGGCCTCAACGGCTTCGCGCCCGCCTCCGGTCCCGTTACGGTCGGGGTCCGCGCCGAGGATATGCGGGTTGCACGCGAGGATGAGGAAGCGTTGCCGTTCCGCCTGGAATATACGGAAGAACTGGGCTCGCAGCGTCTCATTCACGGCGCCGTGGGCGACCAGCAGGTTACCGTCGCCGTCTCGCCCGAGACCGAGCTCGCGCCCGAGATGCGCATTGCAGTCGATGCGAGGCGTCTGCACTTCTTTGCCGCGGATACCGGCAGGCGCCTTCCGGGCAAAGTTCCGGCCGAGGCGAAATTCGCGCCGGCCGAGCCGGTGGCCTGATCGGTCCTGAAATCGGGCCGATCGCTAAAATTGTAGCGTCGGTCTGAACGACCAGCTTACGCTTTGCGGCTAATGTCCCGCGGACCTGACAGCCAAGGGGGCAACATGAGCTGGCAAATCCTGGCGGCGGCCGCGACGGCCATCGCCGTCCGATACAAGTCCTATGCGCCGGAACCGTCGACGGCAAAACCCTTCATCGGTGCCTGCCCGGATTCTCTGGAGATGGCGCCGCTTCCGATCGAGCCGAGCTGGGTGATTGCCGGCAATCCGCAGGCGCGGGCCGCTTCCCACTCGAAGGCTGAGGACGAATGCGCGGCGACCGGCGTGTGGGATTGCACGGCGGGCACCTTCCGCTGGTTCTTCGGCTGGGACGAGACGGTGGTCATCCTCGAAGGCGAGGTGCATGTGACCGCGGAGGATGGCACACAGCGCGTTCTCCGTGCCGGCGACGTCGTCTATTTCAAGGGCGGCACCTGGGCGACCTGGCACATTGACAACTATGTCAGGAAGATCGCCTTCCTGCGCAAGCCGTTTCCCGCGCCGCTCGCATTTCTCTACCGCCTGCGCAACATGCTGCGTCCCAGGGGCCAGGTCGGCCTCGCCGGCTGATGGTCGCTTTGACCGGTTGCCTTTGAGTGTCCGCCGTCCTACATCAGGCGGGCACTTTTTGAGGGGCTGAAGTCATGGCGAGAATCCGCAAAGTCGCATTTCAGATGGACCATATCTCCGGCATCAATATCGCCGGTGATTCCACCTTTGCCATGGCGCTCGAGGCGCAGGCCCGCGGCTATGAGCTTTTTCATTATACGCCCGACCGGCTGAGCATGCGTGATGGCAAGGTCTTCGCCGCCGTAGAGCCGCTTTCGGTGCGTGACATCAAGGGCGACCACTTCACGCTTGGCGACAGGCAGCGTATCGATCTCTCCGCCATGGACGTCATCCATCTGCGCCAGGACCCGCCCTTCGACATGGGTTATATCACCTCGACGCATCTGCTCGAGCGCATTCACCCGAAGACACTCGTCGTGAACGACCCCGCCTGGGTGCGCAATTCGCCGGAAAAGATCTTCGTCACGGAATTTGCGGATCTGATGCCGGCGACGCTGATTTCCCGCGATGTTGCCGAGATTGCGCGCTTCCGCGAAGAAATGGGCGACATCATCCTGAAGCCGCTCTACGGCAACGGCGGGGCCGGCGTCTTCCATTCCGCCCGAGACGATCGCAATTTCTCCTCGCTTTTGGAAATGTTCAACCAGATGTATCGCGGCGAGCCCTTCATCGCCCAGGCTTATCTGCCCGCAGTGCGCAAGGGCGACAAGCGCATCCTGTTGATTGACGGCAAGCCGGTCGGGGCGATCAATCGCGTGCCGGCCGAGCACGACAGCCGTTCCAACATGCATGTCGGCGGCCGCGCGGAACCCGTCGAGATCACCGCGCGGGAAGAGGAAATCTGTGCCCGCATCGGTCCGGCGCTGCGCGAGCGCGGCTTCCTTTTTGTCGGCATCGATGTGATCGGCGATTACATGACCGAGATCAACGTCACGTCCCCGACCGGCATCCGCGAGGTGAAGAAGTTCGGCGGCGCCGATGTCGCAAGCCTTCTTTGGGATGCAATCGAAGAAAAACGCGGCTGATAAAGCAATTCCGGAAAAGGCGAGGCTTCGCTCATTCGAAATTGCACAAAAAGAAGGCGGCCTCATGATTTCGTGAAGGTTGAGCCGCCGCCGTTTCGGATCCGGATCGTCTTTGTTCCGTCAATACAACTGGCTGCAACCTCGTTGCAGCGGCGGCGCGAAATTGTTCGTCTAATGTTCTTGTTTTATTCCTTGTTCCATGCCAGATTGCAATCGCTGGCGCGGAAGGCGTGTAATCGCTGGTGCTTCAGTCAGGGCTTGGGGGCAAGTTGAAATGGTTGCACGCGTCAGTACGGTTGCATTCCAGGGGATCGAGGGCGTTCCGGTCGACGTCCAGGTGATGGTCGGTCCGGGCAAGATGAACATGCATATCGTCGGTCTGCCGGACAAGGCGGTGGCTGAAAGCCGGGAACGGGTGCAGGCGGCGCTGCATGCATCCGGGCTTGCCATGCCGCCCAAGAAGGTGACGGTCAACCTTGCGCCGGCCGACCTTCCGAAGGAAGGATCGCATTTCGATCTGCCTATTGCATTGGGGCTGATGGCGGCGCTGGGCGCGATACCTGCGGATGCGCTGGCCGATTACGTGGTGATCGGCGAGCTCAACCTCGACGGAACTCTGGCGCCGGTGACCGGCGCCCTGCCGGCGGCGATCGGTGCCAACGCGATGGGAAAAGGCCTGATCTGCCCGGCCGATAGCGGTGCGGAAGCGGCCTGGGCGGGCGCGGATATCGATATCGTCGCGCCGCGCAGCCTGATTGCGCTTGCCAATCATTTCCGCGGCACCCAGGTGATCTCCCGACCGCAGCCGGCGATCCGGGCGATGCCGGCCAATCTCCCCGATCTCGCCGATATCAAGGGGCAGGAAAGCGCCAAGCGGGCGCTGGAAGTGGCGGCGGCCGGCGGACACAATCTCCTGATGGCAGGCCCGCCCGGCTCCGGGAAATCCATGCTCGCGGCGCGGCTTCCCTCCATCCTTCCGCCGCTGTCCGCTGCCGAGCTTCTGGAAGTCTCGATGATCCATTCGATCGCCGGCCAGCTCTCCGGCGGCAAGCTGTCGGATCGCCGTCCCTATCGCACGCCGCATCATTCGGCCACCATGGCGGCGCTGGTCGGAGGCGGCCTGCGCGCCAGACCGGGGGAGGCGTCTCTTGCCCATCACGGCATACTTTTCCTCGACGAGTTCCCGGAGTTTTCGCCCCAGGCGCTCGATGCACTGCGTCAGCCGCTCGAAACCGGGGAATGCATCATCGCGCGTGCCAACCACCGGGTTTCCTATCCGGCGAGCATACAGCTCGTTGCCGCCATGAACCCGTGCCGCTGCGGCATGGCGGGTGAGCCCGGCCATACCTGTGCGCGCGGCCCGCGTTGCGCCGCCGATTACCAGGCGCGAATTTCCGGTCCCTTGATGGACCGTATCGATATCCGGATCGACGTGCCGGCGGTATCAGCCGCTGACCTGATCCGCCCGATGTCGGCGGAAAGGAGTGCGGATGTGGCAAAGCGGGTCGCCGCGGCTCGCGAAAGACAGCAGGAACGTTTCGCGGGCGCCGGTTGTCCGGGCATCCTCACCAATGCCCGCTGCTCGACATCACTGATCGAGAAGTTCGCCGAGCCGGACCCGAACGGATTGCAGTTGCTCCGGGATGCTGCCGAAAAGCTCAAATTTTCCGCCCGCGGCTACCACCGCGTGCTCAAGGTGGCGCGCACTCTGGCCGATCTCGACAACAAGGATACGGTGGGCCGCATCCATCTCGCCGAAGCGATCTCCTATCGCATGGCTGGCGAACGGCTCACGAATGCGGCGGCGTGATTGCTGTAGTGAGCAGTGATTAGTCGGTGGTGAATAGTGCTTTCATCGAGTTTATGTGCTGCGATCTGCCGCGACACTACTCACTACTCACTACTCACTATTCGCTCGTTTCACCCACCCAGCCCTTCGAACAGTGCCGTCGAGAGATAACGTTCGGCGAAGGAGGGGATGATCACGACGATGTTCTTGCCGGCATTTTCAGGCCGGCTGCCGACTTCGATGGCAGCGGTGAGCGCTGCACCGGAGGAGATGCCGACGGGAACGCCTTCGAGGCTGGCGACGAGGCGGGCCATTTCGATGGCTTCCGCGCTGTTGACGGTGACGACCTCGTCGTAGATCGAGGTGTCGAGAATCTTTGGGGCGAAGCCGGCGCCGATCCCCTGTATTTTGTGCGGCCCGGGCTGGCCGCCGGAAAGCACGGGCGATTCCTCGGGCTCGACGGCAATGACCTTGAGGTCCGGATTACGGCTTTTCAGCACCTGTCCGGCGCCGGTGATCGTACCGCCCGTGCCGATGCCGGAGACGAAGATATCGACCTTGCCGTCGGTATCGTTCCAGATTTCCTCGGCCGTCGTCTTGCGATGGATTTCCGGATTGGCAGGGTTCTCGAACTGCTGCGGAATGACCGCGTCGGGCAGCGAGGCGGCGAGCTCTTCCGCCTTGGCGATCGCGCCCTTCATGCCCTTCGGCCCTTCGGTCAGCACCAGTTCGGCGCCGAGCAGTGCCAGCATCTTGCGGCGTTCGATCGACATCGTCTCCGGCATGGTGAGGATCAGCTTGTAGCCTTTCGCGGCGGCGGCGAAGGCAAGGGCGATGCCCGTATTGCCGGAGGTCGGCTCGATCAGCGTGGTCTTGCCGGGTGTGATCTTGCCCTGGGCTTCGAGGCTCTCGATCATCGCCACACCGATGCGGTCCTTGACGGAAGCGATCGGATTGAAGAACTCCAGTTTGGCAAGCAAATTGGCTTTGACGCCTTTTTCCTTCGCGAGCTTATCCAGCCGCACGATGGGTGTATCGCCGATCGTTTCGGTGATCGATGAATAGATCCGGCCGCGGCCCGGTTTCTGTTCCGACATGGTGTTCTCCCTGACAAGTCGTTCTGATGCTGGAAGATAGGTCCAAAGAGCACTGGAGACCAGCCGCATTGATCTTCCCTGCGCCGGTCGGGGAGAAAAAAGATGCAGGAAGAGAGCTCGATGCGGAGAGTTTTTGCAACAGCGGGACGTTTTGGAAAATCCCTGCCGAAATAGGGATGGGCAGCTATTGAAAAAGCCCCGGCATAGGGCACTTTAATTCCAGATCGTTGGCACCGAAAGGCGGCCCATGCTCGATCTTGAAGGGGATAATCCATGTCTGATAATGCTGCCCGGAACCGCAAGCTTGCTCCGCTCGCCACGCCCTCAGATCTCGGAACGAACGCCGTGAAGGATATCGCCGCAGCGCTCACGACGCTGCTCGCCGATGTCTTTTCACTTTACCTCAAGACCAAGAATTTCCACTGGCATATGTCCGGTCCGCACTTCCGGGATTACCATCTGCTTCTCGATGAGCAGGCAGAGCAGATTTTCGCAATGACGGATGACGTTGCCGAGCGCGCCCGCAAGATCGGCGGCACGACCCTGCGTTCGATCGGCCATATTTCCCGGCTGCAGCGCATCCCCGACAATGACGCGGATTTCGTGACGCCGGAGGATATGCTGGCGGAGCTCAGGGAAGACAACAAGCAGCTCATCGCCCTCATGCGGCAAACGCACGACCTCTGCGATGAGCATAACGACGTTGCGACCGCCAGCCTGATCGAGAACTGGATCGACGAGGCGGAGCGCCGCACCTGGTTCCTCTTCGAGACAACCCGCCGCGAAAAGTGAATTGCCGGGATAATCCTTGCAGGCTCCGGTGGATCGGTTCCGGCCTCACATGCCGGTCGATCCGAAGCCGCCGGCGCCGCGGGCTGTTTCGGTCGCTTCGGCGATCTCCTCGATGCGGATCTGGATCACCGGTGCGATCACCATCTGGGCGATCCGCATGCCGCGGGTGATGACGAAATCCTCGTCGCCGAGATTGATCAAGAGCACCTTCACCTCACCGCGATAGTCGCTATCGATGGTGCCGGGCGTATTGAGGCAGGTTATGCCGTGTTTGAAGGCAAGGCCGGAGCGCGGCCGCACCTGCGCCTCGAAACCATCCGGTATTTCGAAGATGAAGCCGGTCGGCACCAGCGCGCGCCTGCTCGGCGCGATCGCCAGCGGCGAACCTTCCCCGACGGCGGCGCGAAGGTCCATGCCGGCCGCGCCGGCGGTCTCATAGGACGGCAGGTCGAGGCCGTCGCCATGCGGCAGACGGATCAGATTGAGTTTCGGCGGGGAGGGGGCGTGCATGTTCATGACGCATTACTTTGCCTCCTCCGCCGGGAGGTCAATTGCAATGGCGGGCTTTAGTCGCTAGATACGCCGGCAATTCACAGGATTTGCACGATGCCCGAAACCATTGCCGAGGCGGTCGCCCGCCGTCGCACATTCGCGATTATTGCCCATCCGGACGCGGGCAAGACGACTCTCACCGAAAAACTGCTGCTCTTCGGCGGCGCGATCCAGCTTGCCGGCGAGGTGAAGGCGAAGAAGGACCGCATCCAGACGCGGTCCGACTGGATGAAGATCGAGCGCGAGCGCGGCATCTCGGTCGTCACCTCGGTCATGACCTTCGAATATGGCGGCAATGTCTTCAACATCCTCGATACGCCCGGCCACGAGGATTTTGCCGACGACACCTATCGCACGCTAACGGCGGTGGATGCTGCGGTCATGGTCATCGACGCCGCAAAAGGCATCGAACCGCGCACGCTGAAACTTTTCGAAGTCTGCCGCATGCGCGACATCCCGATCATCACCTTCGTCAACAAGATGGACCGCGAAAGCCGCGACCCCTTCGAGATACTGGACGAGGTGGAGGAGAAGCTGGCACTCGATACCGCGCCGATCACCTGGCCGATCGGCCGGTCCAAGACCTTCTGCGGCTCTTACCATCTCGCCGATAATACGGTGCGCGGTTCCGACACCGAGGTAACTGTGACGCCGGTCAACGGCCCGCAGAGTGTGGCCGACCGTCTGCCGGAAAACGAGCGTGCGGCGTTCATCGAAGAGACGGAACTGGCGATCGAGGCTTGCAGGCCCTTCGATCGCCAGGCTTTCCTCGAAGGTCATATGACGCCGGTTTTCTTTGGCTCGGCGCTCCGCAACTACGGCGTCCGCGATCTGATCGAGGCACTCGGCGAATTTGCGCCGCCACCCCGCGACCAGGTGGCCGATATCCGCAAGGTGCACGCGGCGGAGGACCGGATGACGGCCTTCGTCTTCAAGATCCAGGCGAACATGGACCCGAACCATCGCGACCGCATCGCCTTCGCCCGCGTCTGCTCCGGCAAGCTGGAGCGCGGCATGAAGGCGCGCCTGTCGCGCACCGGCAAGCAGCTCGGGTTGACGGCGCCGCAATTCTTCTTCGCCTCGCAGCGGCAGCTGGCGGATACTGCCTATGCCGGCGATGTGGTCGGCATTCCGAACCACGGGACACTCAGGATCGGCGATACGCTGACGGAAGGCGAGCCGCTGGTCTTCCAGGGCGTGCCGAATTTCTCGCCGGAAATTCTCCGCCGCGTGCGGCTGGAGGATGCCATGAAGGCGAAGAAGCTGAAGGAAGCCCTGCAGCAGATGGCGGAAGAAGGCGTCGTGCAGCTCTTTTCGCCGGAAGACGGCTCGCCGGCGATCGTCGGCGTCGTCGGCGCGCTGCAGCTCGATGTGCTGAAGGAGCGGCTTGCGGCTGAATACGGCCTGCCGGTCTCCTTCGAAATGTCGCGTTTCTCTGTCTGCCGCTGGATCGCGGCGGACCAGCCGGCCGAGCTGGAAAAATTCCTCTCGACCCATCGCGGCGATATCGCCCGCGATCTTGATGGCGATCCGGTCTATCTGGCGCAGGACGGCTTTTCGCTGCGCTATGAGAGCGAGCGTTATCCGGCGATCAGGATGGCCGCGATCAAGGAATATCACGTCGCCAAGGCGGCGTGATATTTTCGGACCTCAATCGAACCTGACGGCAGTCGTGTTCGACCCGCAGACGAGGACGCAGACGCGTTCGTCCAGGCCCGGAACGTATTTACCGGAAAGAAGGGCGGCGAAGGCGGCCGCTCCGCCGGGCTCGGCCACGACGCGCGCGCCGGCCCACAGCGCCTTCTGGGCGGCCAGAATCGCGTCGTCCGAAACCAGAACCGGCGGTTCGACATATTTCTGTGCGATCGGAAACATCAATTGGCCGACCTGCCTCGGGGCGAGCGAGTCGGCTGCGATGCCGCCGGCCGGGGCATCCACCGGCCTGCCGGCCTTGAAGGCCTCGTGAAGCGTCGGCGCACCGTCGGATTCCACCGCAACGATCTTCACCCGGCCGCGGAACCACGAGGCGACGCCGCCGATCAGCCCGCCGCCGCCGACGGCGACGAGCAGCGTCGTCATTTCCGGCAGGTCGTCCTCGATCTCCTTTCCGAGCGTTCCCTGGCCCAGCAAGGTTTCCACCTGGTCATAGGCGTGCACCGCCAGAGCCCCGCTCTCGGCGACATAGGTCTCGCTGGCCGCCAGCGCATCCGCATATCGGTCGCCGCCGATCACGAGTTCCGCGCCATAGGAGCGGATGCGCTCCGCCTTGGCGGGCGAGGTGACGCTCGGCACGAAGATCGTGGCGGGCACGCCGAGCCGCATCGCCGCATAGGCCACCGCAGCACCATGATTGCCGCCGGATGCCGCGACGACGCCGGCCGGCGGAACGTCACGGGTCAGCAGGCTGGAGAAGGCGCCGCGCGCCTTGAACGAGCCGGAATGCTGCAAAAGTTCGAGTTTCAGATCGACTGGCAGTGCCCCGGCTCCGAAATCCCGCATGTCGACCCGCATCACCGGTGTGTGGCGGATATGCGGACGGATGAGCTTCTCTGTTTCGGCTATGCGTTCTGGCTTGACAGGATCGACGGACATGTGGGCCTCATACAGGATTGACTTTAGTTCGTTACTTGGCAAAATACCAAAATGCAAGACGTCGATATCCTGAAAGCCTTCGCCAACGATCGGCGTCTGATGATTCTCGAATGGCTGAAGCAGCCGCGCGAGCATTTTCCGCCGCAGGTGGATGGCGACCTGGTGGAAGACGGCGTCTGCGCGGTGCTGATCGCGGAGAAGCTCGGCATAACCCCTGCCACGCTCAGCGAGCATATGCGCATTCTCGTGCAGGCGGAACTGGTCCACGGCAAGCGCATCAAGCAATGGATTTTCTACCGTCGCAACGAGGAACGGGTAGCGGGACTGAAGCAGGGCCTGTTCGCAAGCTTGTAGACCCGTTCAGGCCTGGGCCAGCTTTTCGCTGAGGAAATCGACGACGGCACGCACGGCCGGCAATTGACCGCGCCGATGCGGCATCAGGATGGTCGTGGTGATGCTGCCTGCCGTCCAGTCCGGAAGCAGGCGCACGAGCCGACCTTCGGCGAGCGCGTCGCGGCAGACGGAGGTCGGCAGGCAGGCGAGGCCAAGCCCGGCCAGTGCCGCCTTCATCATCACCATCGGCTCGTCGGCGGCAATCACCGGCAGGGGCCTCACCAGAACCTCTTTATTTTCGCATGAGGTCAGCCGCCAGGGATCGTCGTCGAAATAGGCCGCCACCGCTTTATGCCCGGCAAGCTCCTCCGGGCTCCTGGGCTCGCCATGTGCATGCAGATAATCCGGCGAGGCGACGACGAAGAAAGGGTGCGTGGCAAGCTTCCTCTGCAGCAGTGTCGAATCGGGCAGGGGCGCCTGGTGGCTCCGCAGCGCGATGTCGAACCCTTCCTGGACGATATCGACGAACCGATCGCTGACATGCAGCGAAAGCTTGAGTTTCGGGTAACGGGCGGAAAGCTCCGGCAGGTGTTCGGCGAGCAGGAATTGCGCGGTCGGCACAGCGGCGGTCATCCGCACAATCCCGCTCGGTTCGCCAAGATGGGTGCGCACGATCGTTTCGGCCATTTCCGCTTCGATGATCGAGGCTTGCGCGTGCTGGAAGAAATCCCGGCCGAGGTCGGTCAATGAAAAGCTGCGCGAAGTGCGATGGATCAGCCTGACGCCCAGCCGATCCTCCAGCTCCGCGACCCGCTTGCTGATCGTGGATTTCGGCACCCCAAGCCGACGCCCGGCGGCGGAAAATCCACCGTGTTCCACCGCCTGAACGAAGAAATGGAGATCGTTGAGATTGAGCGACGCAGTCATGTCATCTTCCATATATGTAGACTTTGAAGCGTAATAAAGCCGTCTACCGCACCAGCGTCCACGAAATCATATTGTCTTCATTCGAAAGGTTCAATTCCCAAGGAGTGAAGATATGACACCGATCCTGTTTTATGGCGTGCCGGAGGGATGCTCGTTCGGCTCGATCGTGGCGCTTGAATGGACGGGCGCGCCCTATCGCCTCTGCCGGGTGCAAATGCCCGGAGTGGTCTCGAGCGAGGCCTACAGGCCGGTCAATCCGGTCGGCGAGACGCCCTCGCTGATGTTGCCGGATGGTCGCTTGATGAGTGAGAGCATGGCCATCCTCAATCATATTGCCGCCCGCACGATGGACAAGGGCTGGGGCTTCGATCCGAAGTCGGAAAAGTTCGACCGGCTCAATCAGACGCTGGCTTTCCTCAACACCGGCTTCTTCAATGCTTTCAGCCCTCTCTGGCATGCGTTGGAACATGAGTTGGAGCCACAGGCGAAGGAGGCGCTTACGGCCTATGGCATCGCCAAGGTCGAAAAAGCCCATGCTCATCTCGAACGCCTGCTCGCTGGCCGGAAATGGCTGCTTGGCGATGAGAAGAGCTTTGCGGATGCCTATTTCGCCGGCATCGCCCGCTGGAACGATTTCCATCAGGTCGTAGACCGGAAGAAATTTCCGGCGCTCAATGCACTTTACGAGCGCCTGCAGGAGGACCCCGCGGTAAGTTTTGCCTGGGCTATCGAGCATCAGGAGGAGGCCAGAACGGCCGGCCGGTTCCTTGGTCACGTAAGCCTCGAAGAGGCGCTGGGCGAGATCAGGCAGGCGGCTTGATCCGTATCGAGATGTTTCCATAAATATTTCGGTATGCCATAGTGGGCTCTGGCTTCGGCGAGGGCCTGCTGTGGCACTGTCGCAACGGCAGTCCCGCCCCAAGTCCGGCAGGAGGTCCATGATGGTACGCGAAAACGAAATCCGCGAAAACGAAGTGGCGGTCACGCCACCTGCGCCAACCGATGCAGGACTGACCTTCATCGGCCGCATCTCGACCCCCTGGACTTCGCGCATGGAGACGCCGCGCCAGGGCAGGCATGACGGGCCTGTCTGCCGCATCGAGATCTTCGAGCCCTGGGTTGCGGCGCTCAAGGGCATCGAGGCTTTCGAGCGCCTGGAAGTCCTCTATTGGCTGGACCGTTCGCGACGTGATCTGGTGTTGCAGAGCCCGGCAAGCAACGGCAAGGTCCATGGTACGTTTTCGCTGCGCACGCCGGTGCGCCCGAATCCGATCGGCACCTCGATCGTCGTGCTGGAAGCGGTGGAAGGCAATGTACTTCTCGTTCGAGGGCTCGATTGCCTCGACGGCACGCCGCTTCTAGACCTGAAACCGGACCGCACCCTCTTCAAGCCGATTGCGCCGCCGCAGCCCGGAGATTTCCAGACCGGCGACGACACGCCGAAAGTGCACTATTGCCAGAAGGCGTGAGGAATCCGGTCCGCCGCCCGTTGATGGTCGCAGGCGTGACAATCACGCCGCGGTGAGATCTCTGAGGAAATCATTGCACCAACGGGTTACGTCGTGTTCCAGAAGGTGCTCCATCATGCGGCCCCAGCGTTCCTGGCGCTCTTCGAGCGGCATGTTGATGCCGCGGGCGATCGCGTTGGCGGTACCCTCTATGTCGTAGGGGTTTACCAGCAGCGCCCCCCGTAATTCCCGGGCGGCGCCCGCGAAGCGTGACAGCACCAGCACGCCGGGGTTCTCCGGGTCCTGGGCGGCGACATATTCCTTGGCGACAAGGTTCATCCCGTCACGCAGCGGCGTCACGAGCCCGATCCGCGCCAGCCGGTAGAGGCCCGCGAGTACCGGGCGACCGATCGAACGGTTGATGTAGCGGATCGGCACCCAGTCCACCGTGCCGATCGCGCCGTTCACGCGGCCGGCCTGCTCGGCAACCGTCCGCTGCATCTGCTCGTATTCCGGCACTTCCGAGCGGGATTTCGGTGTGATCTGCAGATAGGTCACCCGGTTATGGTGACCCGGATTGGATTTGACGAAATGTTCGAAAGCATCGAGCCGTTGGGTGATCCCCTTCGAATAATCGAGCCGGTCGACCCCGATGATGAGATCGCGGCCTTCGACACTCTGCTTGGCCTTGCGTACGATCAGGTTGGTGGCAGCCTTTTTCGCATAGTCCGCGAATGCGGCGGTCTCGATGCCGATCGGGTAGAACCCGCCCTTGAATGTCCGCCCGTAGGAGGTCAGCTTGCCGCCTTCCAGCGCCTCGCCGATGCCTTCGCGCACGAGTCCGCCGGCAAAATTGGCGAGGTCGTGGTCGGTCTGGAAGCCGACCAGGTCATAGTGCGAAAGGCCCTTCATGATCTCCTCGTGGACGGGCATCGTGAAGAGCACGTCCGCCGGTGGCCACGGAATGTGCAGGAAGAAACCGATACGGTTCTTGAGGCCCATCTGGCGCAGTTCGGCGGCGAGCGGGATCAGGTGGTAATCATGCACCCAGATGATGTCGTCTTCCCGCAGCAGTGGCGCTAGCCGGTGGGCAAAGAAGCGGTTGACGCGGAAATAGCCGGCCATCTCCTTGCGGCCGTATTCGGCGAGATCCAGCCGGTAGTGGCAGATCGGCCAGAGCACCCGGTTGGCGAAGCCGTGGTAATATTCTTCGACATCCGTCTTCGTGAGGTCGGTGAGCGCATAGGTGATATTGCCATGCGTCTGCATGGCAAGCGGCGCGGGCTCCTTCGCGCCGCTGGACTTGCCCGACCAGCCCATCCAGATGCCGCCGCGCTCTTCCAGGGCTGCCTGCAGGGCGACGGCTAGCCCCCCGGCGGGAGCGTCGCCGCTTTTTTGCGGGAGGGTGACGCGGTTGGAAACGACCACAAGACGGCTCAAGCTCTTCCCTTTCGATTCAAGCGATATTGGATGTGCCGGCGCCGGCCAGCGTGGCGAGGATCGCCCGCAGGGCATCGGTCGAAGGGAGAGTGGATATCGCTTCCGTTTCAGCCGGCGTTTCGGCGATGCGGATCGAATGCCCGCCAAGCCGGTTTGCCGTCCGGAACATCGCTTCGTCGGTCACGTCGTCGCCGATCGCGATCGGTTTACGCCCGTTGAAGGGCGTCTCGTCGAGGAAGGCCTTGAGCGCATGCCCCTTGCTGGCTTGCGCCGGGCGGATTTCGGCGACCATCTTGCCACGCTGCAGCGTGAAGTCCGGGCCGGCCATGTCGAGATAACGGGGCATGGCTGCTTCTACGGTCTCTCGCTGATCCGGCGCTTGCCGGTAATGTGCAGCGATGGCCGCCCCCTTGTCCTCCACCAGGACGCCCGGCCATTGTTTCGCCTCCCACGCCAGGGCGGCTTTCAGTTCTTCGAATGCGGCACTTGGCGTGAATCGGCTGATCTCGCCCGATGGACTGCGCCGCTCGGACCCATGCAGTCCGGCGATCGGAAATGTGTATGGCACGAAAAGCCGGTCGGCATAGGCAAGCGCGCGTCCGGTTACCAGCGCCAGCGCACCATTGAGCTTCGTGGAAAGGTGATGGAGGTTTTCCGGCAAATCCGGGGGAACGACGATCCCATCCGGCGTATCTGCAAGGTCGATCAGTGTTCCATCGATATCGAGAAACAGTGCCCATTGGTCGGGTTGGAATGCCAGTTTAAAAAGGGCTTCCTCGCCGGATGAAACAGAGGCCTGATCGTCCTGCCTGGGATTTTCCTGATATGACATGCTGCCAAATTTAGGCCGCAAATCCGCTCAGGCAACCTCAAAAGACAACAAAGGGTCGTAAAAAGTGATTGGCCCTCTGTCAAAAACCGGTCGTCAAGGGTTTCCATTCATAATTCGTTAAGCATTTGTCGAGACGCTGATTTCAACATTTTTCGGCCGCACGCGGGCGGCCTCGTCGGAGCATCAAGACCCATGTGCCGTTGGGCAGCCTATCGCGGCGAACCTCTTTATCTCGAAGAACTCGTATCCTCGCCCGCCCATTCCCTGATCGAACAATCCCACTGCGCCACCCGCGCCAAGACCGCTACGAACGGCGATGGTTTCGGCATCGCGTGGTATGGTGAGCGGCCGGATCCGGGCCGCTACCGCGATATCCTGCCGGCCTGGTCCGATTGCAATCTCAGAAGCCTCGCGAGGCAGATCCGTTCACCGTTGTTCCTCGCCCACGTGCGGGCCGCGACGACCGGCGCGACGCGCCGCGACAACTGCCACCCTTTCGTGCATAGCCACTGGTCGTTCATGCACAACGGCCAGATTTCCGGCTTCGACCGCATCCGGAGGCAGATGGAAGGCATGCTCTCCGACGAATTGTTCCATGCACGCTCCGGGACGACGGATTCGGAACTGCTCTTCCTGCTGGCGCTGCAACTGGGCCTTGATGCCGATCCGCTCGGCGCCATGGAAAGGGCGATTGCCGCCGTCGAGGACCTGTCGATGGAAAAATCCGGCGAGGCGCTGGTGCGCTTCACCGCCGCTTTCTCCGATGGCAAGGAGCTTTATGCGGTGCGTTATGCGACGGACCACAGGCCGCCGACCCTTTACGCCGCGCCGACGGGCAGCAGGACCGGCTATTGCCTCGTGTCGGAACCGCTCAACGACGAGGTTGATGCGTGGGTGGAAATCCCGGATGGCAGCGCCGTGAAGGTCTGTGCCGAGGGTATCAAAGTGTCGGTCTTCGCTCCCCAGGGAGAGGGGGTGTCCGAAGACGTCAGGAAGACAGCCTGATTCCCAGTTCCTGCCGGAGTTTCTTCGTCAGGCCGGCGGCCACCAGTTCATAGGATCGTGTAAGATAGTGGACGAGCTCCTCGTCCGAAAGCGGCGAATTGCGGCCGATCTCCACCCATTTCCGTTTGGCGAAATAGGGGGCCTGCCTGATCCCCTCAAGCGCGGTCAGGATCTCAAAACTCTCTTCCGGGCATTTCGCGACCAGTCTCGCCCGTTCGCCTTCGCCCCAAAGCACAGTGAAGACCTTGCCGCCCACCTTCGCGACATGCCCGTCCCATTGATCGACGAAAGACGTGCCCGGCAGGTTAGTGACGAACGCATCGAAATCCTTGCGATCGAAAAGGCTCATCTCACGCACCCGCCAGTCGCCCGGCAATAAGGTTGGCAAGCCTTGCCGCCACTTCGTCCTTGCCGAGGTCCGGCCATTCCTCGACGCCCTTGGCGCTGATGATTTTCACGCGGTTGCGGGTGCCGCCCATGATGCCGGTCTCCGGCGAAACGTCGTTGGCGACGATCAGGTCCGCGCCCTTGCGTAGAAGCTTGTCCCGGCCGTTCTTCTCCACGTCCTGGGTTTCGGCGGCAAAACCGACCACCAGTTTCGGCCGTTTGTCGTGATGCCCGACCGTCTTCAGGATGTCCGGGTTTTCGGCAAGCACGAGCGGCGGGGGGGGCTCCCCCGATTTCTTCTTGATCTTCTGGCCGGCTGAGGTCGCCACGCGCCAGTCGGCAACCGCCGCCACCATGACCGCGATGTCGGCGGGCAGGCGGGAGACGACCGCTTCCAGCATCTCGTCGGCTCGTTCCACATGTACGGTCTTGACCCCGCCCGGATCGGGGATCGTCACGGGGCCGGAAACGAGCGTCACATCCGCGCCGAGTTTGGCGAGCGCCGCGGCGATCGCATGTCCCTGCCGGCCCGAGGAGCGGTTGGCGATGTAACGCACAGGATCGATCGGCTCATGCGTCGGACCGGATGTGACGATCGCGGTCCTGCCGGCGAGCGGCCTCGGTCCGCCGTCGAGCAGTTCGACGATTGCGGCGACGATCTCCAGCGGCTCGGCCATGCGGCCGACGCCCGCCTCGCTGCTTTCCGCCATCTCGCCGGTCATCGGCCCGATAAAGCGGATGCCGTCGGCTTTCAGCGTTTCGACATTGCGCCTGGTCGCGGGTGCGGCCCACATCTTCGGGTTCATCGCCGGCGCCACCAGCACCGGCCGGTCGGTGGCGAGCAGCACGGTACTTGCCAGATCGTCCGCCAGCCCGTGGGCCATCTTCGCCATCAGGTCGGCGCTGGCCGGCGCCACCACCACCAGATCGGTGTCGCGTGCAAGGCGAATGTGGCCGACATCCTGCTCGTCCTCGCGGGAGAACAGGTCGCCATAGACATGGCTTGCCGAAAGCGCGCCGACCGCAAGTGGCGTAACGAAC
The DNA here is from genome assembly GCF_040066075.1 of Neorhizobium phenanthreniclasticum. NCBI lineage: Bacteria > Pseudomonadati > Pseudomonadota > Alphaproteobacteria > Hyphomicrobiales > Rhizobiaceae > Neorhizobium > Neorhizobium phenanthreniclasticum. Next base: position 724,284 of record NZ_JBEAAL010000001.1, on the reverse strand, counting down.
TCCTGTGCCGCCTTTGTCATGACCGGCCGCACGGTTGCGCCGCGTTCGCGGAGCCTGCGGATGAGGTCGAGGCTTTTGTAGGCCGCGATGCCGCCGGAGATGATCAGAAGGATGCGCTTGCCTTGAAGTTCCATGCCCGTATCCGATGTCAGATGTGGCGGGGAAGCTAAGCCCTCGGCCGCCGACTTGCAATCGTCATCGCTGATACGCTGTCCCGCTTGCGCTGTATTCCCGACTGCGTTACTCCTGTTTGCGGCCGGATGCGGCCAGCCGCCCGCAGGTTTTGAAACCAACGGTGAATGCATCCTAACCGACTCTCATCCTTTGCCATCCAGGCCAATGATGACGAACGGATCAGCAATGCGGGCCCTGATCTTGCCGTTCGTCCATTGAAAGGATGATGAGATGCGCGATTTCCGCGATGTGAAACTGATGGCGAAAAGCCTGCGCGAGGCGCTGGCAGAACGTAACTTAGAGCTTACGCATAGTCAGGCGCTGGAACTGGTGGCAGGCCAGTTCGGCTATCACGACTGGAATATCCTCGCTGCAAAGATCGAGGCGGCAGAGCGGCAGCAAAGGAAGTCTGGTGGTATCTCGATCCAGCCGGCGATCCCGATCTTCCGGATATTCTCCGTCGACAAGGCGATGGAATTCTATTGCGGCTTTCTGGGTTTCGAACTCGATTGGGAACATCGCTTCGGCGAGAATTTCCCGCTTTATTGCCAGGTTTCCCGCAGCGGCATGCTGATGCACCTTTCCGAACATGCGGGCGATGCTTCGCCCGGCGCCCGTGTTTTCGTGCCGATGCAGGGCATCCGCGCCTTCCATGCAGAGCTGATCGCAAAGGATTACCGTTACATGAAGCCGGGTGTGGAGCAGCAGCCCTGGGGGCTGGAGGTGACGGTCACCGATCCGTTCAGCAACCGCATCAGCTTCTGCGAGCGGGAGATCAAGCCGGAAACCTGATCAGACGAGGCCCATGAGGTTAAGCGCGATCGGGGAGCGCTGTGCCTTGAGCACCGCAAGCCCCAGCCGCGCGATCAGCGGCGGTCCCTCGATAGGCTTGTAGACGACGCCTTCGATTGCGAATTTCGCGATCGAGGCGGGCACGATCGAGACGCCGAGATCGGCCGCCACGAGATTGACGACGGAAGGGATCTGCGGTGCTTCCTGCGTCACCTGCAATTCGAAACCGGCCTCGCGGCAGCCGCGCACGATATCGTCGTAGAGGCTGAGGCCTACCGTGCGCGGGAAGAGGATGAAGGGTTCGCCGGCAAGTGCTGCAAGCGGAACCTGTCTGTGTTCGGCAAGCGGGTGATGCGCGGGAAGCGCGACCAGCATCGGTTCGTCCGGCAGCCGTTTCAGCCGCACCTCCTTCGGGTCCTCGAGGCCCGGACGGATGAAGGCGGCGTCGATCTCGCCGCGCGTGAGTTTCTCCATCAGCCAGTTGCTGTTCATCTCGCTGAGCGCCAGCGCCACATCCGGCCACTGGCTGCGAAAACGCCGGATCGCGCCGGTAACCACCGGATTGAAGGCGGCCGACGCGGTAAAGCCGAGCGCCAGCCTGCCGGTCTCGCCACGGGCGGCGCGCTGGGCTGCAAGGACGGCATTGTCAGCTGCAGCCAGCGAAGCTCTGGCTTCGGTCAGGAAGGCGGCGCCTGCCGCGGTCAGTTCCGCGCCGTGCGGGACGCGATGGAACAGGGGAGCGCCGATCTCCATTTCCAGAATACGGATCTGCTGGCTGAGCGGCGGCTGGCCGATGCCGAGTTTCGCTGCGGCGCGGGTGAAATTGCCCTCTTCAGCCACCGCAAGGAAATATCGGATATGCCGGAGCTCCATATCTAGAACCTATCGAGATCGCCTGCTTCATATATTGGACAAATAATGTGCTGCTCGCTACCTTTTTCCGCGTCGAAAGGTTTTTCTGATCATGTCCAGCGCTGCCCAACGTCAGGTGAAAGCATCTCCTGAAGCCGATCTGCATTCGCCGAAACCTGCGGCGAACGACGGCGAGAAGCAGTTTCTGGTACGCGGCACGCCGCCCTATCGTCGCGCCAGCCTGGCCTTCTTCATGTCCGGTTTCTCGACCTTCGCGCTGCTTTACTGCGTGCAGCCGCTGATGCCGATCTTTTCTGCGGATTTCGGGGTCAGCCCGGCGGCGAGCTCCCTGTCGCTTTCGCTCTCCACCGGCCTCCTGGCTGTCGCGATCTTTCTTGCGGCTGCGGTTTCGGAGCGCTTCGGCCGCCGCAGCCTGATGTTCGTCTCGCTGCTCGGCGCTTCGCTCTGCACGATCGCCTGCGCTGTCGTGCCGGATTGGAATGCGCTGCTCGTCATCCGTGCGCTCGAAGGTTTTCTGCTCGGCGGCGTCCCGGCGGTCGCCATGGCCTATCTGTCGGAAGAGATCGACCCGAGGGGCCTTGGCGCCTCCATGGGGCTCTACATTGCCGGCAATGCCTTCGGCGGCATGGCGGGCCGCGTTTTCACCGGCATGCTGGCCGAATATTTCTCATGGCGGCTGGCGCTGGCAGGGATCGGGCTGATGGGCATCGTCGCCGCAATCGGCTTCCTCGTCCTTTTGCCGCCGTCGCGCAATTTCATCCCCCGCAAATCGACCGTCCGCTATCACGTTGATGCCTGGTTCGGGCACTTGAAGAATCCGGCTCTGGCATTGCTGTTCGCCATCGGTTTCCTGATGATGGGCGCCTTCGTGACGATCTATAATTATGCCGGCTTCCGGCTGGTCGCGGCCCCTTACAACCTCAACCAGACCGAACTTGGCCTGATCTTCACGGTCTATCTGTTCGGGATTGCCGCCTCCTGGGCGGCCGGGCTGCTGGGCGACCGTTTCGGCCATTTCCTGGTCATGCCGGTCGGCGCTTTGGTTGCGCTTGTCGGTATCGCCATCACGCTCTTTTCGCCGCTGTCTCTGATCATCTTCGGCATCGTGCTCCTGACCTCCGGTTTCTTCATGGCCCACTCAGTCGCAAGCGCGCTGGTCGGCAAGCTGGCACGGGGGACGAAGGGGCACGCCTCGTCGCTCTATCTACTCGGTTATTATCTCGGCTCCAGCGTGGCTGGCTCGCTTGGCGGGCATTTCTGGAGCGCCGATGGCTGGTGGGCGGTTGCGGCCTTCACCGGCGTCATGCTGCTTCTCTCGCTCCTCGCTTCTCTACAAGCGAGAAGGATTACGATGCGGGGCTAACCCTTCTTCTTCGCGGTCGCGACCGGCTCGGTCGTCAGCTTGAAATCCGCCATTTCCTTGGGCGTGAGGTAGTAAAGCCGGTCCGGCGGCGTCTCCAGCGCGTTGATCCACAGTCCCGCACCGATGCCCATGGTGTCGAGATGCCGAGCAACCCGTGCGGTCGTGGCCTGGGCGCTGGCCATGGCCTGTTCCGCCGTCGGCCGGTCCTTGCCGCCATTGAAGACCTGATGCACGCCGATTACTGCCTCCTTCTCCGCCATGCGTCCGACGCCGCCGGCAAAGACGATCGGGCATGAGGAGGCACAGAGCGCCTTGGACGCCACTTTCGTGTCGAGCTTCTTCTCGCGGATCAACTCCGACATGGCGAGCGCATCGTCCACCGAGCCGCCGGGGGAATTGAGCGAAACGGTCTTCACATATTCGCCGCGTGCCTCGATCTCCTTGGCAAAACGGTCGGCGGCGCCCGGGTCGATCGAGCCTTCAGCGAGAAGCACGCCACCGGAGGTAAGCTCGAACCTGATCGGTTGGCGCAGCGTTTCTTTTGGACTTGCAGGCTGTACCGGCGGGGCGTTCGGCACACCATCCGTCAACGCCGGCGGCAGTACCGGCTGGTCCCCGTGCATCGGATCATAGCCGGGGAGGGCCGCATTCATCGCCGTGATATCGCGCACGTCGATGAGGAGAAACACGGCCGCCGCCGACAGCAGTATGTAGAAGGCGCCGCGCATCAGCACACCGTCGTCGAGCTTCAGCAGGGCCTTGATAGGCTCATCGATCCTCATGCGACCGGTCCCGTGTCCGTGATTTCAGGTCGATGCTGGTGATGTTGTTCGGTTCCAGCGCTTCGCTTTCGGTTTCGGCCCCGGCGACCGCATTTTCCAGGTTCACGCCGCTTGCCGTGACTGCCCTCTGCACCTCCAGGGCCTGGAGAAGTTCGGCGGCGGTGATCCGCTCGGCAAACGGCAGCTTCTCCTCCTGCTTCCGGATCGCGCCATGCACGACCGCGAGGATGAAGACCAGCACGCCCGGCAGGAGATCGATCGAGATCGCGCCGGCCCATGCAGGAATGAAATCGGAGGCATAGCGCAGCACCGCTTCGGCCGAAGAGAGCGGCACGAAGCGTCGTTCCGGCACGGGGGGCCGGGTGAGGATTTCGTCGGCCGCTTGCGACAGGACCTTGGATTGCGCCGCGACGGATGCCCGCACCGTCTCCATCACCTGGTCCTGCCGGTTGACGAGGTCGGCGTTACCGCCATCGGCCACGGGCGCAATGAAGCCAAGCGACAGGTCGTCCGCCGCGCGGCGGATGGAGGGCGCGATCGAAGTCTGGCCGAGTGAGGCGATGACGCCGGTCAGCGCCACGACTTCAGACGAGAACTGGTCGGCGCGCGGTGCGACGGCACCCGGAGCGGAGACCAGCGTGCGCATGGTCTCCAGCCGCTTCTGGCCTTCGTTGAAGAGGTTGGTCACCTGTTCGCGCGAGGCATTGATGCCGCTCTCCAGCTCCTTCATCTGCCCGGACATCTGTGAGAGCAGTTGCACGACACTGCCCGATCCCGTCGTGCCGGTCAGCGCTCCGGACTGGCGTTCGGAAGCGGCGAGCTGGGCGAACCGTTCCGAGGCGCGCTGGATGTCCGGCAGCAGGCTTTGCGCGGCAAGCGCGTTCTGATGCGCCTGGTCGAGGTCGGCGGTATAATCCTCCACCGTTTCGGCAAGATGCTGTTCAAGCGCAGCCGAACCGGCGAGTGCTGCGGCGTTCAGCCAGCTCGACATGGCGATGATCATGGCAGCGCCGAGCGCCATGACACCGAGCATGGCGGTGCGGCCCGTATAGGTGGTCACGTGCGGATAGAAGCGCGCCATATAGGACCAGAAGGCATAGATGGCGACCGAGACTGAAGCCGAGTAGATGATCGCCGCGAAGAATACGGCGGTCGGCGAGCCGTCGAGGAGGCTGCGCACGCCGAGATAGGTATAGACTCCGGATGCAAGCGCCAGTACGGCAAGTGCGAAGCGCGTCATGGTTTCGACGGCGAGAACCCCGTCATGCAAGCGTTGGGATGCACCGAGCGCCATGGCTGTCTCCGGAAGACGATTGTCGAAAAGGAATGTATTCCTTAACAGAGAATGAAGAAACGGGCGGAATAAAGGCCGCTCGAACGCCGCGACGTGGCAAAACCTGCTCTAGGGCGTTGTATCAGGGATACTTCAAACCGATAGCGGTCGGACGAGGCTGAAACGAATCCATCCCGAAACCGCCAAGCGCGAAGAAACCGTCGATCGCATGGATCGGGGAAATCGCAATGAGGCTGGTCAGGAATTCCTCCGAGGCCAGTTCGTCCTCGATCGCCTCCACTTCCGTCGAAAGCGGCCGGTCGACCGTATAGAATGCCGCATGCCGGCGCACGACATCGTAGACGAGCTTCACCGCGCCGCTCGGCTTGTCGCCATGGATATCCATGGCTTGGGCGGCGAGCAGGGCTTCCAGCGCAGCAAGCCGTTTCAGTGCCTGCATCTGCCGGTCGAAACGCTCGATGACGAGCGGCAGGAAAGCCGCCTCGTCCTCCATGCCGCCCGCCACGACGAGCGACTGCGCGGAAACCGGATTGGTCATGGAAAGAACGCGGGAAAAAATCTCGCCCGCGAGTTTGATGATCGGTCCGAACCCGGTGGCGATTGCTCCTTCCGGCACGAGGTTCACTGGCAGGTCGCGCCGCTGCCCGTTGCCGAGCAGGACGCAACGGTTGAAGGAGTTGCGTGCCGCATGCGCCATGCACAGGATCGCCGATTCTAGGAGAAGCGTCACATCGAGCGGCAGCGATCCGCCGGAGGTGAGCACCCGGCCCTCGGCAATCACCGGGTTGTCGTCGGTGCGGCCGGTGGCGGCGAGGATCTTGTGGCCGGCGGTCAGCACGCTTTCGAACACGGCACCGAAGACCTGCGCGATCATGCGCAGGCTCAAGGGATCCTGCACATGCGTGCCGCTCGGCCAATCCCAGCCCTCGGAAGCATTGCACAGCCATTTGCCGATCATCGCCTCGCGCGGCGTGCCCACATGGGTGACCGCGATCCATGGGTCCCGGGAAGCGCCCATCGCACCCGAAGCGGCGAGACCCACGGCGAGCAGCGTGCGCAATGCGCCTGCGGCGGCGCGCGTTGTTTCGGCGGCCGCAGCGAAGCTGACCGCATTGACGCTGAGCGAGGCGAGGCCGTCGCGCGGCGCCATGCGTCTAGGTCTCAGCCCTGCGCGTTTGAAGGCTTCCGCCGCCGGCAGGCGCTTGCCTTCATAAACGGCTTCGCCGACGCCGGTCAGGACCGCGCCGATCTGGCCCATTAGCCCGATGTCGGCGCAGCCGATCGAGCCGGTACGGCGCACGACCGGGATCACGTCGGCGGAAAGCAGTTCCAGATAGTTATTCACGAGATCGGTCGAGCATCCGACATAACCGGTCAGCGCGGTATTGACGCGCAGCGCCATGGCATTGCGCACGACGGAGATGGGAAAGGGCTCGCCGGTACCGAAATGGTGTGCGCGTACGAGCCCGAGGTTGAAGGCGTCCAGTTCCTCGCTCGACCAGGCGACGTCTTTCATGGCGCCGACACCGGTCGTGGCGCCATAAACGGGTTTGCCCTCCGCCATCGCCTGTTCGACCACGGCTCTTGCCGCCTGTACCCGGGCCAATCCCTCCGGTGCGGCCGTCAACCGAACTTTGTTCTCGCCGATCAACAGCAGTTCGGTAAATCCGATCGGCTGACCTGTCAGTTCGATAAGCGGTTTGGGGTCAGGCATGAAATCCTCTTTCTTCTCAACCTATCGGAAGAAACAGGTTAGGGAATATCCCAAAATGCAGACATCCGATGTCGCAACCGGTGGGCCGCTATCGATTCGTCAAAGCGTGAAGGCGAAATAGATGAGCGTAAGTGCGATGATCCAGAGCGCCACGCGGCCGGAGCGATTGTGCCGCGCCTCCGCCCTGCCGATCGCTTCCGTCGTTTCCGGATCGAAGCGCAGGCCATGCTCGCTCATATGAAGGAGTTCCTCGTGGAATTTTTCCGTTCTGGCGGCGATTTCCGGCACGGCTTCGGCAAGCTTTACCACCGACTTCAAGCCGTCTTTCAGATCGGACACAACACGTTTCGGTCCGAGATTGTCGCGGATCCAGGCGCCGACCACGGGTTCGGAAGCTTTCCACATGTTGAAGCGCGGGTTCAGCATGCGCGACACGCCCTCGACGACGACCATGGTCTTCTGCAGAAGGATGAGCTCCGGTCGCGTCTGCATGTCGAAGAGGTCGGTCACCTCGAAGAGCAGGGCGAGCAGCCGTGCCATCGAGATCGTCTCGGCCGGCTGGCCGTGGATCGGCTCCCCGATCGCCCGGATCGCCTGCGCGAAGCTCGACACGTCGTGATGGGCGGGCACGTAACCAGCCTCGAAATGCACTTCGGCGACGCGCCTGTAGTCGCGGGTGATGAATCCGAAGAGGATTTCCGCGAGGAACCGGCGCTCTTTCTTCCCGAGTCGCCCGACGATGCCCATGTCGACCGCGACGATCGTGCCTGTGGGGTCGACGAAAAGGTTGCCGGGGTGCATGTCGGCATGGAAGAAGCCGTCACGCAAGGTATGGCGCAGAAAGGACTGGATCAGCACCTCGGCGAGCTTTTCCAGATCGTGCCCGGCGGCACGTAAGGCTGCCACGTCGGACATCTTGATGCCGTCGATCCATTCCATGGTAAGGACGTCGCGGCCCGTTCGTTCCCAGTCCACCTGCGGCACGCGGAAGCCGGTATCGCCCTTGGTGTTCTCGGCGATCTCGGACAGGGCTGCGGCCTCGAGCCTGAGGTCCATCTCGACCTTGGTGGTCTGCTCGAGCGTCCGCGTCACTTCGACGGGCTTGAGACGCCGGCTGGAGGGCACCAGGCGCTCCTGCATGCGCGACAGGAGATACATGCTCTCGATGTCGTGGGCGAAGCGATGGCGCACGCCTGGCCGCACCACCTTCACCGCGACCTTCCTGTCACCGACCACACAGGGATGTACCTGGGCGATCGAGGCGGCGGCGATCGGTTCGCCGAACGAGGAATAGAGATCGTCGATCGTCCGGCCGAGCGAACCTTCGACGGCGGCCTTGGCGGCTTCGGTTGGAAAATAGGCCATCCTGTCCTGGAGGAGTGCCAGGTCGACTGCCCAGTCGACGCCCACGACATCCGGACGGGTGGCAAGGAACTGCCCGATCTTGACGTAGGAGGGACCCAGCCGGTCGACGGCGCGCGTGAGCCGTTCGCTCCGGGCCTGCTTGAGAGAGCGCTTGCGTGCAAGCGGCTCGATCAGCGATTTCACGAGGCCGACGGACGGCGGCAGGCCCTGGCTGGGCAGGGCGGAGACCACCCCTTCGCGCACCAGCACCCATCCCACCCGGGCAAGCCGGAAATAGGCTCCAAGCGTACTCATTCCGCTAGAGTTTCCAGCCGGAATGCAGCGCCGCGATGCCGCCGGTATAATTGGTATAGGTCACGCGCGAAAAACCGGCATTGCGGATCATCGCCGCGAAATTCTCCTGGTTGGGGAATTTTCGGATCGATTCCACCAGGTACTGATAAGGTTCGGCTTCGCCGGTGATCATCTTGCCGAACCGCGGGATCGCCTTGAAAGACCATTCGTCGTAGAAGCGTTCGAGCAGCGGCATTTCCACCTCGGAAAATTCCAGCACCAGCAGCCGCCCGCCGCGCTTCAGCACGCGATAGGCTTCCTTGAGTGCTACGTCGATATGCGGCACGTTGCGGATGCCGAAGGCGATCGTATAGGCGTCGAAGGAATTCGCCTCGAAGGGCAGGGATTCGGCGTTCGCCTCAACAAAATCCAGGTTTTCGGAGAGCTTCCTTTTCGCCGCACGCTCGGCGCCGACCGCCAGCATCGAGCCGTTGATGTCGAGCACTGTCACATGCGCCTTGCGATCGGAGGCTTCGACGATCCGGAAGGCGATGTCGCCGGTGCCGCCCGCTACATCCAGGGTTTTGTAGCCGGCGTCCTTGCGCGGATTGAGTGCCGCTACCATCGCATCCTTCCAGACGCGATGCATACCGGCCGACATGACGTCGTTCATGATATCGTAGCGCTTGGCGACCTTATGGAAGACGTCGTTGACGAGGCCTTGCTTTTCGCCATCCGTCACCTGTCGGAAGCCATAGGACGTCTCCATGCCACCATCGGCGCTGGTACGGGCTTCGGTCATCGGCGAACTCCTTACGGCTCTATTGGAGGGCGACCATAGCGAAATCGGTTTGACCTCGCTATCAGTGGTTCCCCATTATAGATGATGCGGCATCCGGTCCGCTCTATAGAGCAGGATCTTCATGGTTGGAACAGGAAGTTAGGTACAGATGCCCGAATTGCCAGAGGTTGAAACCGTCCGGCGCGGCCTCGCCCCGGCAATGGAAGGTGCCGTTATCGCAAGGCTCGAGCTGAATCGTCCCGACCTGCGTTTTCCGCTGCCCGAGAATTTCGCCGAGACGGTCCGGGAGCGGCGTATTGTCTCACTCGGCCGCCGCGCCAAATACCTGCTGATCGACCTTGAGGATGATCTCACTGTCATCAGCCATCTCGGTATGTCCGGTTCCTTCCGGATCGAGGACGAGACGCTCGGGGAATTCCATCATCCGCGCTCCAAGGACCAGAAGCACGATCATGTCGTTTTCCACCTTCGGAACGGGAAGGGGCCTCTGAAGGTCATATATAACGACCCGCGCCGGTTCGGTTTCATGCAGCTCTGGAAGCGCAGCGAGCTCGATCTCTATCCCGCTTTCGCCGAACTCGGGCCGGAGCCCACCGGCAACGCGCTCGACGCCGATTACCTGGCGGCACGTTTCTCGGGGAAAAGCCAGCCGCTCAAGGGTGCTCTTCTCGATCAGACGGTGATCGCCGGTCTCGGCAATATCTATGTATGCGAGGCGCTGTGGCGCGCGCATCTGTCGCCGAAGCGGGCGGCCGGCAGCATCGTCACGAAGACCGGCAGGCCGAAGAAGGAGCTTGGGCTGCTGACCGGGGCGATCCGCAATGTTATTGCCGATGCGATCGCCGCTGGCGGCTCGTCGCTGAAGGATCATATCCAGACCGACGGCTCGCTCGGCTATTTCCAGCATTCCTTCTCCGTCTACGACCGTGAAGGCTGGGCTTGCTGCACGCCGGGTTGCGGCGGTACGGTCGCCCGCATCACTCAGGCGGGCCGCTCCACCTTTTATTGTCCCGTCTGCCAGAAATAGGAGAGGAGACGCCGGATGAGCTATGAAACCCTGCTGACCGAAACCCGCGGACCGGTGGCGCTCGTCACGCTCAACCGGCCGAAGGCGCTGAACGCCCTGAACTCGACTGTGATGTCCGAGCTTGCTGACGCGCTGGCCGCCTTCGGCAAGGAAGAAGGCATCGGCGCGATCGTGCTGACCGGTTCCGAAAAGGCCTTTGCTGCCGGCGCCGACATCAAGGAGATGCAGGGGATCGATTTCGTCGACGCCTATATCGGTGACTTCATCTCCGGCTGGGAGGCCGTGGCCGCGACCCGCAAGCCGATGATCGCAGCAGTCTCGGGCTTCGCGCTTGGCGGCGGCTGCGAGCTTGCCATGATGTGCGATTTCATCATCGCGTCGGAGACGGCGAAGTTCGGCCAGCCGGAGATCACGCTCGGCGTCATCCCGGGCATGGGCGGCTCGCAGCGCCTCACGAGGGCTGTAGGAAAGGCCAAGGCGATGGACCTCGTATTGACCGGCCGCGTGATGGATGTGGCGGAGGCCGAAAGGGTAGGGCTGGTGGCCCGCATCGTACCGCCCGAGCGGCTGATCGACGAGGCTGTCGAGACGGCTGCAAAGATCGCGTCGTTCCCCCGCGCAGCGGTGCTGATGGCCAAGGAGGCGGTCAACCGCTCTTTTGAAACGACGCTCGGCGAAGGCCTGCGTTTCGAGCGGCGGCTCTTCCATTCGCTGTTTGCCACTGCCGACCAGAAGGAAGGCATGGCGGCTTTCATGGAAAAGCGTAAACCGCAATTTTCGAACCGATGAAACGGGATCGCCATCGATCAATATGCGCGTCACCAGAATCTGCGTTGACGGGGGCGGGTATTCCGGTTATATGCCCGCCCACAGTTGAGAAAGCCTGATCACGGCTTCCTCTATTGCTCCCGAATTGCTGGATAAAGGGTCGCAGGACCGGCGGCAACGGTGGAGTTTGGTTCGAATTCGTAGAGAGGCATGAAATGGCCAATACAACTTCGGCGAAAAAGGCGACCCGCAAGATCGCTCGCCGTACCGCAGTCAACAAGGCTCGCCGTTCGCGCGTCCGCGGCTTCATCCGCAAGGTCGAGGAAGCCATCGCATCGGGTGATATCGCCGTTGCTGCCGAAGCACTCAAGGTTGCCCAGCCGGAAATCCAGCGCGCCGCATCCAAGGGCGTGCTTCACAGCAACACGGCATCCCGCAAGGTGTCCCGTCTTGCGGCCCGTGTGAAGGCGCTTTCCGCTTAACGACATTTGTTAAAATTGTATTGCAATGAAGCCTGGTCGGTTGACCGGGCTTTTTGTGATTCTCTCAGTCATCCTTATAATTATCCGGCTCATTAACAATTTCGTGTCAAGGGCGTGACATAAAATATCGTTTTAAATCAAATACTTATGGGAGGTGCGCGAGTCGATGGGAGACTTTCCACGCGCCAAAATGCCCGGTGACCGAGTCAAGAAGATTTTTATTTTTTCTGTGAACAATCAATCGGAATGTATGTCATTTTTGAATCCCATTGATTCAACTGCGATTCTCCATGACTGCGTCTGTGACATTCAAATCACGCCCGCCGAGTCAACGCCCGCCTCTTAATTTTGCGTAAAATTCATCATTGATCTTGGCATTTGATCCTGCCTAAATGGCCTCCAGCAAGGGCCGCGGGGATTAGTTAAGAGGGCTGCCGGGACCGTCTGTTAAAGGCGGCGGACAGGCTTTCTGCCCCTTGCTACGGGAGAGCTCTTCCCGTTCTTCAGGTAACCATCGATTGTGCGCCGGAAAATTGGCGTTTTCCGGAAACGGTCGATTTTTGTCAACGCGGATCCGGCGGGAGCCGGATAACGGAGGTGCGAGAGGTTTCGGACAACTCATGCGGAAGATGAGGTGTTCGGTTACGTGGGGTGGCTTCCACGAGTTCAAGCCCGTGTACGAGGTGGGCTAGGTGAGGCCTTCATTCAGCCGCAAGGCGGAAGAAGGAGCTGGAAAAGGGGACGGGCGGCGGCGATTCTCAATGAGTGGGGATGGTCTGCGACGCCTTGAAACGAGATTTGTCCTGGCGGGTAAACGAGAATCGCCGGGCGGCAAGATTTGGAAGGCGGCGAATAATGCAGATGAACATCGTATCGGCCCGTGCAGGTAATGGAGACCGCGCACGGCAGGCACTTGATTCAGGTTGCTCCCAGGCGGCAGGAGAAACATCGGAAATGAAGCATGATGCTCTTTTTGAGCGATTCAGCACACGTTTGAAAGCGCAAGTCGGTCAGGATGTTTATGCAAGCTGGTTCGGGCGTTTGAAGCTGCATTCGGTCTCAAAGAGTTTGGTTCGCCTCACGGTGCCGACGACTTTCCTCAAATCCTGGATCAATAACCGCTACCTTGATCTCATTACGTCGATCTTCCAGGCGGAAGACTCGGAGATTCTGAAGGTGGAAATCCTGGTGCGCAGCGCAAGCCGCCATCCTCGCCTCCCGGCTGCATGCGAAGAGCGTGCTCTTTCCCCTGAACCGGTGCCGGCTCAATCACACCAGCGCCCGCAGATGCCGCGCGAAATCGGCAAGATTGCCTCTTTTCCCGCGCCGACTGCTGCAGCCGCCCGTGCGACTCAGACGCCCGGCCCGTTGTTCGGTTCGCCGCTCGACAGCCGCTTCACGTTCGAAACCTTTGTGGAAGGCCCGTCGAACCGGGTAGCGCTTGCCGCTGCCAAGACGATCGCCGAAGCCGGTGCAGGCGCCGTGCGCTTCAATCCGCTCTTCATTCATTCCGGCGTGGGCCTCGGCAAGACGCATCTCCTGCAGGCGATTGCGAATGCCGCCGTCGGCAGTGAGCGCATGCCGCGGGTCGTCTATCTGACGGCGGAATATTTCATGTGGCGATTTGCGACCGCGATCCGCGATAACGATGCGCTGACGCTCAAGGATTCGCTGCGCAATATCGACCTCCTGATCATCGACGATATGCAGTTTCTGCAGGGCAAGATGATCCAGAACGAGTTCTGCCATCTGCTGAACATGCTGCTCGACAGCGCAAAGCAGGTGGTGGTTGCTGCAGACCGTGCGCCCTGGGAACTGGAATCGCTCGATCCGCGCGTCCGTTCGCGCCTGCAGGGCGGTGTGGCGATCGAGGTCGAGGCTCCGGATTACGAGATGCGCCTCGAAATGCTGAAGGGCCGTCTCGCGACCGCCCGGCAGGACGATCCTTCGCTCGATATTCCCGCGGAAATCCTCAGCCACGTGGCGCGGAACGTGACGGCCAGCGGCCGCGAGCTGGAGGGCGCGTTCAACCAGCTCCTGTTCCGCCGCTCCTTCGAACCGTCGCTATCGATTGAGCGCGTCGACGAACTGCTCGCCCATCTGGTCGGTGCCGGCGAGGCCAGGCGTGTCCGTATCGAGGACATCCAGCGCATTGTGGCGCGTCACTATAATGTTTCACGTCAGGAACTGGTCTCGAACCGCCGTACGCGCGTCATCGTCAAGCCGCGGCAGGTTGCCATGTACCTCTCAAAGACCATGACGCCGCGTTCTTTCCCGGAAATCGGGCGCCGGTTCGGCGGGCGCGATCATACGACCGTGCTCCACGCGGTCCGCAAGATCGAGGAACTGATTTCCGGTGATACCAAGCTCAGCCATGAAGTCGAACTTTTGAAGCGGCTGATCAACGAGAACAACGCTTAAGGCGATGTTCCCCCTGTCTGTTGCAGCGATCTGGGCCGTGGCGTGCCTTACGCCTAGGCCTAAGCTTTCGTTCTCGTCGCGGTAGGAAATGGAAGGCATGGAAGATGATCCGACATTCCGCTTCTATGCCGAAAATGCAGCGATCTATGCGGCAAGGACTTCCGCATCGAGCCTGGTCCGGCTCGATCACTTCCTCCTGAAACTGAAACCCGGTGCGGAAATCCTCGAGCTCGGTTGCGGCAATGGCCGCGACAGCGCCTCGATGATCGAGCGTGGTTTTCGCGTGACGCCGACCGACGGCACGCCGGAAATGGCGGGTGAAGCCGAAAAGCGTCTGGGCGTGCCGGTGCGCGTGCTGCGGTTTGAGGATATCGACGCCGTCGATGCCTTTGATGGCGTCTGGGCCAATGCCTGCCTGCTGCACGTCCCGCGGTCTGACCTTGGCGGTATTCTGGCCAGCATTCACTTGGCTCTCAGATCAGGCGGCATTTTCTATGCAAGCTTCAAGGCCGGCGCGGCGGAAGGTTTCGACGATCTCGGCCGCTACTACAATTATCCCTCGCGGGAGTGGCTGAACGCGGTCTATGAAACCCGGCACTGGACATCGATCGATATCGACGAGACGCATGGCGGCGCCTACGACGACAGGCCGACCGACTGGCTGCATGTCACTGCGGTAAAGGGCTGATCAGCACGCAAGATCGGCCACCACGGCATCCAGGATCAGCATGCCCGATGACGTGCAGCGCAGGCGCGAATTGCCAAGACGCTCGATGAAGCCGTGCTCGAGCAGCCGCTCTTCGCGCACGGGATCCGGATCGCGGCCGGAAAGTTGCTGCCAGCGGGCGAGATCCACACCTTCCCGCAGTCGAAGCCCCATCAGCAGCAGTTCGTCGGCCTGTTCCTCGAAGCCGAGAACCTCCTCTTCCACCATGCCGTGGCCCGTTCGTTCCACCTGTTCGAGCCAGGTTTCCGGCCGCCGTTCGGTCGACGTTGCGATCTTGTTGCGTCCGCGCGTCAGCCGGCCATGCGCGCCTGGGCCAATGCCGGCATAGTCTCCATAGCGCCAATAGGTGAGGTTGTGGCGGCTTTCGGCACCCGGCCGGGCATGATTGGAAACCTCGTAGGCCGGCAGGCCATGCCGGGCGGTAATTTCCTGCGTCGCCTCATAAAGGATTGCCGACTGTTCTCCGTCCGGCACCACCAGCTTGCCGGCCTTCTGCAGTCCATAGAAGGGCGTGCCCTCCTCGATGGTGAGTTGGTAGAGCGACAGGTGGTCGACCGCATAGGAGATGGCCTCGTTCAACTCCGTCTCCCAGGCTTCGACCGTCTGGTTAGGCCGGGCGTAGATCAGGTCGAAGCTCATGCGCGGAAAGATCTCGCGCGCCAAGCGGATCGCCTTCAGCGCATCGGCGACGTCATGCAGCCGCCCGAGGAAGCGCAGATCGGCATCATTGAGGGCCTGGACACCGAGCGAGACGCGGTTGACGCCGGCTTGCCTGTAGCCACGAAAACGGGTTGCCTCGACGCTTGAGGGATTGGCCTCCATGGTGATCTCGATGCCATCGGGCACATGCCAGTGCCGGGCGATACCATCAAGGATCGCCGCAACGGTTGTCGGGTCCATGAGGGAGGGCGTGCCGCCGCCGAGAAAGATGCTGGTGACGGTCTTCGGGCCGCTCATGCGTCGCATCGCCTCCATCTCCTTCAGGAAGGCGGCGGTGAAGCGGGGCTGGTCCACCGGCTGGTGGCGGACATGGCTGTTGAAGTCACAATAGGGACATTTGGCCGCGCAGAACGGCCAATGCACATAGACCCCGAATCCCGGCTCGCCGGTATCGGGCAGAAGTGCATCGGGCAGAAAACCGGACGCGAGGGGAGGAAAGTTCTCCACCCTCATGCCTCCAGGCAGGTTTCGACGAAGCGCTTGAAGGCGCGGGCACGGTGGGAGAGGGCTTCCGCATCGCCCGGCCTCCAACCATGTTTCTGATCACTGCTCATTTCACCGAAGGTAATATCATAGCCCTGCGGTTGGAAGACGGGGTCGTAACCAAAACCCTGGGTGCCGCGCGGCGGCCACACCACGGTGCCTTCCACCTCGCCCCTGAACATTTCCGTGTGGCCGTCCGGCCAGGCGAGGCAGAGAACGCTGACGAAGCGACAGCTGCGTTCTTCCGGTTTGATCGCGCCCTTGTCAGCAAGCGCCTTCTCGACCTTTTCCATCGCCATCTGGAAATCACGGCTGCCATCCTCGCGTTCCGCCCAATTGGCGGTATAGACGCCAGGCGCGCCGTCCAGCGCGTCGATCACCAGGCCGGAATCGTCCGAGAGGGACGGCAGGCCGGAGGCCCGGGCCGAAGCGAGCGCCTTGATCGCGGCATTCTCCTCAAAGGTCGTGCCGGTTTCCTCCGGCTCCTCGAATTTGAGTTCGGCGGCGGATTTCGCCGAAAAGCCGAGCGGGCCGATCAGTTCGGCGATCTCGCGGATTTTTCCGGCATTGTGGCTGGCGACGATGATGGTTTTTGTATCGAGCTTGCGCATGCAAATTCCTATTTGATATCCCAGAGCCTTAGCTCCGCGCATTCCAGGCTGTTGCCGGCCGGGTCGCGAAAATAGATCGAGCGGGCGCCGTTCGGCCAGCGGAAATCGCTTTCGATGGCAATACCTGCCCGGTTCAGCGTTTCCTTGATCCTGTCTATGGCCTCGCCGCTTACCCGGAAGCAGACATGCCCGGGGCCGATGGTGCCATGCGGCGGAACAGGCAAGGCGTCCGCTGTTGGTGGCTTCACCGTTTCCTTCGGATTGAAGATCAGCAGAATGCCCGGTCCGCAGCGGAAGAAGACATGCCGGTTTCCGGCGCGCAAGATCTTCTCAAGGCCGAGCACGCCGCCATAGAAGGCTTCTGCGGCATCGAGATCGTCGGCATAGAGCGCAGTTTCGAGAATTCCTTCGATCACCGCGCTCTCCTTCCGGTCAAGCGATCGCCTGCTTCTGCAGCGCCACCAGTTCCTGCGTGCCCGCCTGGGCGAGGGCCAGAAGTTGCAGGAATTCTTCCTGGCTGAAAGGAGCGCCTTCAGCCGTCCCCTGGACTTCGACGATGCCGCCTGCGCCGGTCATGACGAAATTGGCGTCGGTTTCGGCTGCGGAATCTTCGAGATAATCGAGATCGATCACGGGCTGGCTGGCAAAGATGCCGCAGGAGATCGCCGCGACATGGTCCTTCAGCACCTTGTCGACCTTGATCATCGAACGGGTTTCCATCCATTTGAGGCAGTCGTAAAGCGCCACCCAGCCGCCGGTGATCGAGGCGGTGCGCGTGCCGCCGTCCGCCTGGATGACGTCGCAGTCGATCGTGACCTGCTTCTCGCCGAGCGCCTCGAGGTTGATGACGGCGCGGAGCGACCGGCCGATGAGACGCTGGATTTCCTGGGTGCGCCCGCCCTGTTTGCCGGCGGCGGCCTCGCGCTTCATGCGCTCGCCCGTGGCGCGCGGCAGCATGCCGTATTCGGCGGTCACCCAGCCCTTGCCGGAATTGCGCAGCCATGGCGGCGTCTTTTCTTCAAGGCTCGCAGTGCAGAGCACATGTGTGTCGCCAAATTTGACGAGGCAGGAGCCTTCCGCATGCTTGGAGAAATTGCGCTCGAACGAAACCTTGCGCATCTGGTTTATCTGTCTGCCTGAAGGCCGCATTCGCCACTCCCTGGATTTCGGTTTCAGCCTTCTAAAGCAATTCCAGGAAAAGTGCGAAGCGGTTTTCCGTCCGGAATTGCGAAATCTGAAAATTCCAGCCAATTCCAGGAAAAGTGCGAAGCGGTTTTCCGTCTGGAATTGCGAATCTTGATATTCGGGCGGCGATCCTGCAGGAAAAGGGCGTTTGTCGTCTGTCATGCGAGGGAAATGGGTCATCCGATTTTCCCTTTTGCGATAGCCGGAGGAATGACTATATTTTCATAGCAGATCAACGGCACGGTGAAGGAATAAATGGGGTTTTCGAGACCGACGGGTAGGGACAGCGGCTCTGTGCTCGACGATCGCTCGCGGGAAATCTTCCGTCGCGTTGTCGAAAGCTATCTCGAAACCGGTGAGCCGCTTGGTTCCCGCAATCTGTCGCGGCTCCTGCCGATGTCGCTGTCGCCGGCATCCGTGCGCAACGTGATGAGCGACCTCGAAGAACTCGGCCTGATCTATTCGCCGCATGTCAGCGCCGGCCGGCTGCCGACCCAATCGGGCCTTCGGTTCTTCGTCGATGCCTTCATGCAGGTCGGCAATCTTTCTGATGAGGAACGCGCCACGATCGAACGGCAGATCCGGCCGGGTGACCGCGACCAGCCGATGGAGAGCCTGATGGCGGAAGCAAGCCTCATGCTGTCCGGCATGTCGCGCGGCGCCGGTCTCGTCATCACCACGAAGAGCGACCCTGTCCTCAAGCATGTGGAATTCATCCGGCTGGAGCCCACCAAGGCGCTTGCCGTGCTGGTCGGCGATCACAATCAGGTGGAGAACCGCATCATCGAGCTGCCCGCCGGCGTGACTTCGTCACAGCTCACGGAAGCGGCGAATTTCCTGAATGCGCATCTGACCGGTCAGACGCTGCCGGAGCTGCGCAACGAGCTTACGAGGCTGAAAGACCAGGTGCAGGGAGAGCTTTATACTCTCTCGCAGGAGCTCGTCGAGCGAGGGCTGGCCGTCTGGTCGGGGGACAATGAGGAGGGCAAGCCGAGCCAGCTTATTGTTCGCGGCCGCGCCAACCTTCTTCAGGGCCTCGACGATTCAGCCGATCTGGATCGTTTGCGCCTTCTTTTCGACGATCTCGAAAAGAAGGACAGTCTGATCGAAATTCTTGAACTCGCCGAGAGAGGGCCGGGTGTGCGTATCTTCATCGGCTCGGAGAACAAGCTCTTTTCGCTTTCCGGTTCCTCGCTCATTGTGGCGCCCTATCGCGACGGCGAGGATCATATCATAGGCGCTGTCGGCGTCATTGGTCCGACGCGGCTCAATTACTCTCGTATTGTGCCGATGGTGGACTACACCGCCCAGCTTCTCGCAAGGCTGTCGCGCTGAAGAGGCAAGCTTCCGGCGTCCGAGTTTCCGCCAAGCCTTGATTTTTCCATCTTAAACCTCGATATCGGGCACAAATCGAAGCCCGGAAATCTAAGCAAAGAATAACTGGAGACCGTCATGACCGACGAAACCAAGAAGAACGGACCTGACACAACTGCCGCCGAAAATACGACGGAAGCCGTGGCGTCTGCTCTTGAGGACGCGGCCAATCAGAACGCCGCCGAAGCGCCGGCCCCGGATGCAGGCCAGACGACCGATCCCCTGGGCGTGCTGAAGGCGGAGAATGCCGAACTGCGTGACCGCTTCCTGCGGCTTGCCGCCGAGATGGATAACCTGCGCCGCCGCACCGAGCGCGACGTGAAGGACGCCAAGTCCTATTCGGTCGCGGGCTTCGCCCGCGATATGCTAGCCGTTTCGGATAACCTCCGCCGTGCGCTGGATGCCGTGCCGACCGAAATGCGCGCTGGGGCCGATGCCACGCTGACGACGCTTCTGGAAGGCGTTGAAATGACCGAGCGCTCCATGTTGTCGGCGCTGGAACGCCATGGCGTGAAGAGGATCGAGGCGGAAGGCCAGAAGTTCGATCCGCACTTCCATCAGGCCATGTTCGAAATACCGGACACCACCGTACCGAACAACACGGTCGTGCAGGTGGTGCAGGCAGGCTTTACGATCGGCGAACGCGTCCTGCGTCCGGCCATGGTCGGCGTTGCAAAAGGCGGCCCCAAACCGGAAGCCTCGGCGGCCGAGCCGGCTGGCGAGAACAAAGCCTGACAATTCTGGAGGCGGGCGGTCTCGCCCGCTTTTGCCATGGTGCGGTCTTCTGTCGTCTCACCAGGCGGCGGGTTCTCGCACCATGTGCACGATGTTGGCAGGATTCGTCACCCAGCCGCCCTTGAAGCCGCCCGGCAGGGGCTCGATCGCATCGCAACGAACGACACCCGATTTCTCCAGGTGAGCCGCTGCGGCACCGAAATCGTCGGTGAAAAGCTCCAGCCAGATCTCTGCCTGGCTCAGCATCGGCGCCTCGTCGATCCATAATTTGTTTGGACCGAGTTCGAAGCCTATGGCCGGCGCCTTGTCGGTAATCTCCTTGAGCCTGACGACGTCTCGGTAGAAAGCGAGCGTCTCCTGATACTGATGCGGCGGGACTTTCATGGCGATGTCGATGCCGCCGTAGATGTGTCCGGTCATGACAAATTCTCCTCCCTTTTGGAAATGTCGCAGCTCTTCCCCGCGATTTCTTGCCGGTATCCAAAATATGTTATAAAAATATAACATGTCAAGCGAATCGCAGATCGATGCCGTTTTCAAGGCGCTCGCCCATCCCCGGCGGCGGCAAATCCTGGATCAGTTGAAGGACAAGCCGCAAACGACGGGCGCACTCTGCGAAACCTTCTTTGATATGGATCGCTGCACGGTCATGCAGCATCTGAGGGTTCTGGAGGACGCGGATCTGGTGATTGTGAAGCGGGAAGGGCGTGAACGCTGGAACTATCTGAATTCGGTGCCGATCAAGGCGATCAGTGATCGCTGGATCGGGGAATACGCCGCGCATGCCGTCCGATTGCTGGATCGGCTGAAATCGGACCTCGATCAGTGATCGACGGGCAGGTCTGAAAATCCCCAGAACAAAACCGCCCGGCGCTTCTCCAGCAGCCGGGCGGTTTCGCTTCGTCCCCACGAAAAATCTGTGCCGTCATGCGGCGTGGTTAGCCTGTTCCTCGTTCAGAAAGGCGTAGATTGCCGATGCGGAATCGGTCTTGCGCAGCTTCGCCACCAGATCCTGATCGCGCAGCACGCGGGCAATCCGCGATAACGCCTTCAGGTGGTCAGCTCCGGCGCCTTCCGGCGCAAGCAGCAGGAAAACGAGGTCTACCGGCTCATCGTCAAGTGCTTCGAAATCGACCGGCGTTTCGAGCCGCGCGAAAATCCCCTTGATGGAGGAGATGCTGCTGAGCTTGCCATGCGGGATGGCGATGCCATGGCCGACGCCGGTGGAGCCGAGCCTTTCCCGCTGCAGGATAATGTCGAAGATTTCCCGTTCGGCGACGCCGGTGAGCCTGGAGGCCTTGGCCGCCAGTTCCTGCAAGAGCTGCTTTTTGGAATTCACTTTGAGGGCAGGAATAATCGCATCTTGCTGCAGCAAATCTGCCAATGCCATTCTCGTCATCCTTTGTGCCGCAAGAGGCTTTGCTCCATGCGAAGGGGAGCGCCGTTTCCGACGCTCTCCCCAAGGTTGTTCAGTTTTTGATATTGGTAGAATCGATCCAGCCAATATTGCCGTCGTTGCGGCGATAAACAATGTTCAACTCTTCCTTGCCGGGGCTGCGGAACAGGAGAACCGGCTCATCAGTCATGTCGAGCGCCATCACTGCGCTAGCTACAGTCATCGTCTTCAATGGCTTTGAGCTTTCCGCAACGATGGTCGGCGCGAAATCCTCAGGCACTTCGTCCGATTCATCCGGTACGGCATCCATCACCGTGTAAGCGACTTCGGCATAGCCATTCATGTGGTTGCCCGCGTGATGGTCCTTCAGGCGCCGCTTGTAGCGGCGAAGGCGCTTTTCGATCCGCTCTGCCGCAGCATCGAAGCACCCCTGGGGATCATTCGCCTCTCCTGCCGCATGCAGGACGATCCCGGTATCGAGATGGACCTTGCAATCAGCTGAAAAGCGCGAGCCGGATTTTTCCACAATGACCTGGCTGGAATACCCCCCGTCGAAGTATTTCGCAACC
Organism: Neorhizobium phenanthreniclasticum; assembly: GCF_040066075.1. Lineage (NCBI taxonomy): Bacteria > Pseudomonadati > Pseudomonadota > Alphaproteobacteria > Hyphomicrobiales > Rhizobiaceae > Neorhizobium > Neorhizobium phenanthreniclasticum. The sequence goes on along the minus strand of NZ_JBEAAL010000001.1, from coordinate 702,354 downwards.
GCTTCACCGATCTGGCCCTCGATCCGCTGACGGAACGATTCACCAATTTCCATATGCTTACCGGATACACGCACACTCATGGAATTTTTCCTTCTTGTCGTGACTTGCGTGTTTCAGTCTACGCCAAGCCGCCCCCTCATCCAAGCCGTTCGAATGCGGCAAAGCCAAATTGCTGCTATCTATGCCTATCGGACGGCGGGGCATGCTTTTTGGCCATGTCCCGTGCAGTTGCGGCGGGCTTCTAACCCCCGAGGCCCGGAATGTCAACGGCCGCAGGCCTTGGGAAAACTACTTAGGTCTGTGGAAATCCGTTCGTCAGAATGCCGCCACCTTGGCAAGCGCACGCTTCTCCCGACGGCGCTGGACGGAGGAGGGGATGTTCATCGCCTCGCGGTATTTTGCCACCGTGCGGCGAGCCAGTTCGACGCCGCCGCGCTTCAGGCTGATGACGATGTCGTCGTCGGAAAGCACCGCGTCCGGCGTTTCCTGGGCGATCATCTGGCGGATGCGGTGGCGCACGGCTTCGGCCGAGTGGCTGTCGCCGCCCTCTTCCGCCGAACCGATCGAGACGGTGAAGAAATATTTGAGCTCGAACAGGCCGCGCGGCGTCAGCATGTATTTGTTGGAGGTGACGCGACTCACCGTCGATTCGTGCATCTTGATCGCTTCGGCGACGGTCTTCAGGTTGAGCGGTCTCAGGTGATCGACGCCGCGCAGCAGGAAGGCGTCCTGCTGGCGGACGATCTCGGCCGCCACCTTCATGATTGTCTTGGCTCGCTGGTCGAGGCTGCGCGTCAGCCAGTTGGCGTTCTGCAGGCATTCGGACAGGAAATTATGATCCTCTCCATTTTTCGGGCAATTCTTTGAAACGCTCTGGAAATAGGCCTGGTTCACCAGAACCCGCGGCAGTGTGTCCGGATTGAGCTCGACCAGCCAGCTTCCGTCCGGCGCGGGGCGGACGACGATATCCGGCGAAATCGTCTCCGAGACGGCGCTTTCGAAACCGGCGCCGGGTTTCGGGTTGAGCCCGCGGATTTCCGCTAGCATATCGAGCAGATCTTCGTCATCGACCCCGCAGATCTTCCGGAGCGAGACGAAGTCGCGCTTGGCGAGCAGGTCGAGATGCTTCACGAGCGCGTCCATCGCCGGGTCAAGCCGATCCTTCTGCCGGAGCTGGATCGACAGGCACTCGCTGAGCGAGCGGGCAAAGACGCCCGGCGGCTCCAGCGTCTGCAGCCTGTGCAGGATGGCCTCCACGTCTTCGGCGCGCTTGCCGAGCCGAGCGGCGATTTCCTGAACATCACCCTGCAGGTAACCCGCCTCATCGAGGTGATCGACCAGATGCTGGGCCACCAAACGATCCGTCATACTGCCCAGAAGGAAAGGGATCTGCTGGTTGAGATGGTCGCGTAGCGTCACCTGGCCGGCGACGAAATCGTCTAGATCGTAGTCTTCGCCGGAATCCCCGCCCGGCATGGATTTCCACTGGCTGAGGAGTTCCGGGGCGTCGGCGCGCCGTTCCGGTCCGTCGTCGGGAAAGACGTTCTCAAAGCCTGTATCGAGCCCTTCGCCGAGCTGTTCCGCTGTGGCGGAAGAGCCCCCCTCATACCACTCGCTCTCGTCCGGGGCCCCGGCGCCTTCGCTTCCGAGCTCCGGTTCGGCAAAGATACCGCCGCTTTCAAAGCCCGTTTCCGCGCCGTTTTCGGCATCCTCTGATGCAATTTCGAGCAGTGGGTTCTTCTCGACTTCCTGGGCAATGAACTGGTTGAGTTCGAAATGCGTCATCTGCAGCAGCTGAATCGATTGCATCAGCTGCGGCGTCATCACCAGCGATTGGGTTTGGCGTAGGAAAAGGCTGGTGGATAAACCCATGGCGGACGCGAAACTCCCCTGCAATCCCCTTGCGGTACCCCATCATGAGGCGGCAATACGCGCCTTCGGCCAAGCCTCTTGATGGCCGAATTTGCATCTGGCACGAGAATTGCTTTTTTAGGAGATTTGGTCAAGCGCCGCGGTGCGGGCAAAGCAAACTTCTTTGTCGCACTAGAGGCTGAACTTGTCGCCAAGGTAAAGCCGGCGGACATCCGGGTTATTGACGATGTCGCCCGCCCGGCCATGCGTAAGCACTTCACCCGCATGGATGATGTAGGCGCGGTCGATGAGGCCCAAAGTCTCGCGGACGTTATGGTCGGTTATCAGAACGCCGATCCCGCGCGCCGTCAAGTGGCGAACGAGGTTCTGGATATCGGAGACGGAAATCGGATCGACGCCGGCGAACGGCTCGTCGAGCAGCATGAAGGCGGGATCCGTCGCCAATGCGCGGGCGATTTCGAGGCGGCGCCGCTCGCCGCCGGAAAGCGCCACGGCAGCGGATTTGCGCAGCTGGCTGATATGGAACTCCTGCAGGAGTTCATCGAGCTTTTGTTCCCGCTTGTCTTTGTCCGGCTGATGCACTTCGAGCACCGCGCGGATGTTCTCTTCCACCGTCAGGCCGCGGAAGATCGAGGCTTCCTGCGGCAGATAGCCAACACCGAGGCGGGCGCGCCGGTACATCGGCATGCGGGTGACCTCGTTGCCGTTAATGGCGATCATGCCCTCATCCACTGGCACGAGGCCGGTGATCATGTAGAAACAGGTCGTCTTGCCGGCGCCGTTCGGTCCGAGCAGCCCGACGGCCTCGCCGCGGCGCACCACCAGCGACACGCCGTTGACGACGCGGCGCGCGTCATAGCTCTTGGAAAGGCCGTGCGCGACCAGCGTGCCCTCATAGCGCGCTTTGTCGCGTACAACGAAGGGTTCGGGCGCGGACGGCTTCCTTGCCGACAGACTGGAGAGCAGCGGTATTTTCACGTGCGATGTCTATTATTGTTTCGGTTGCTGCTGCTGCCGCGATTTCGGATCGAGCAGGATTTCGACGCGCCCGCCGCAGGCGTCGAGCTTGGCTTGGCCGGTTTCCATCAGCACGGTCAGCTTGCAGCCCTTGAAGACATTGGGGCCTTCGGAGAGCACGACCTGCTTGCCCGAAAGCACGAAGGTCTGCGTGGCCATGTCGAACTCGCCTTTCTCGGCGGTGGCCTGCTGCGTACCGGAGCTCAGGAAAACCGTTTCATCGAGGAATATCTTGTCAATATTGGCGTTACCCGAGGTCACGGATGCGCCCTCGCCGGTATAGAGCACCGTCATCTTGCCGGCCTTCACCGTGGTCGAGCCCTGCACGACCTGCACATTGCCGGTGAAGAAAGCCTTCTTTTCCTGCTCCTTGATCTCGAGTTGGTCGCTCTGGATCTGGATCGGCTGATCATTGGAAAGCTTGAGGCTTTCCATCTGGCTGGTGGTCGATTGGGCCTGAGCGGTGGCGGCAAGGCAGGATAATAGCCCCGCCGCAACCAGAACTGCGGAATTCCGTGTAAAAAGGCGGCGATAGGTCATGGCGGCCGGGCTCTATTTGCCTTGGTTGCGGATGGTGGCAGGGTCGAGATGGACGCGAACCTGGCCTATGAAAGTGATAATGCGCCCCTTATCCGTTATCTTTAAGGAGTCTGCAACAATCGACCCTTCTTTCATCGATATATCGACGGGATCGCGTGTGTCCATGAAACCGGCATTGACGTCAAGATGGGCGGATTTGAACCGGGCCGTGATGCCGTTGCTGAGGTTCACGTCGAACGGAGCAGTGAGATCGAGCATGTCGGTGCCGCGGTCGAAGTTGGCGCCGGTTGCCGTTACCCGCGCGATCACGTCGTCATTGATCGGCACGGCCGCTTTCACGTCTTCGAGCGTGATCATGTTCGGGTTCTGGATGTCCTGCAACGCACGGTTGGCGATCATCGAGTAGCTGATGCCTTCGTTGTTGCGGCCGGAAATCGCCGGACGTTCCATGACGATCTTGCCGTTTTCGATGCGGGCGCTTTCGATGGAGAGGTCTTCCGGCAGATAGGCGCGGATGATCGAAACACCGATAAAGACAATCGAGATCAAGCCGGCGGCGACAGGCAGCAGGATTTTCAGCTTCCGCACAAGCGCGGAATGGGCAAGCGCCTCTTGATAGGCGTCCGCGTGCGGCTCCAACGCCGCCACCAGGCCTGCCGTCTTTCGAATATGCTGCAGCATGGATGCTGGATCTTTTCCTTTTTGCCCTTCTGCGGCCTGCCCCGAAGCCATCTCATGGCCGGGGCCGGCACGCACAGGCCTACTCTGTCCGCCAATATGGTTTTTATTCATCAACAAACAATAACGGACAACATAAAAACGTGATGTGCCCTCGTGTAAAACGCGCTACAGAGCCTATTTAGCTGCTGCTGGGCAGATTTGAGGGTGTTTTTATGGATCGAATGGCAATTGCCGATCGGCGTTCTCTGCGCCGCAAGCTGAGCTTCTGGCGCGTCGTCGCTCTGATCATGCTGGTCGGTATCGGATTTGCACTCTACCGGGTTGCGCTCGGCGATCGTGCCGGTGCGGCCGTACCGCATGTCGCGCGTGTCGAGATTTCCGGTTTGATCGCCGATAACAAGGAACTCCTGGAGCGGCTCGATCGGATTGCCGACAGCAATCAGGCCAAGGCGCTCATCGTCTCGATCTCCTCGCCGGGCGGAACGACCTATGGGGGAGAACGCATCTTCAAGGCGATTCGCCACATTGCGGAAAAGAAGCCCGTCGTCTCCGACATCCGTACGCTCGCGGCGTCCGCCGGTTACATGATCGCCACCGCGGGCGATCAGATCGTTGCGGGCGAGAGCTCGATCACGGGCTCGATCGGGGTGATCTTCCAGTATCCGCAGCTTGGCGAGGTCATGAAGAAGGTTGGCGTCTCGCTGGAGGAGATCAAGTCGGCGCCGCTGAAGGCCGAGCCCTCGCCCTTCCATCCGGCGAGCGAGGAAGCCAAGGCCATGATCCGCAGCATGGTGATGGACAGTTACGGCTGGTTCGTCGATCTCGTCGCCGACCGCCGCAAACTGCCGCGCGAGGACGTGCTGAAGCTCGCCGACGGCACGATCTTCACCGGTCGCCAGGCGCTCAATGTCAAGCTCGTCGACAAGCTCGGCGGCGAGGACGATATCCGCGCCTATCTGGAAACGCGCGGCGTCGCGAAGAACCTGCCGGTCGTGGACTGGAAGGAGCGCAGCTCCGCCTCGTCCTTCTGGTTGGCGGGGGCGCTTGCGGAGTTTGTGAAGCAGACCGGCCTTGCTCAGGTGGTGACGCCGGAGACGCTTCGCGCGCTCGGTGCCGACAAGTTGTTCCTTGACGGTCTGGTCTCGGTTTGGCAGGTTGGCACGGTTGAAAATCTAGCCTTTTCAGGGGGCAACCGTGATCAAGTCTGAATTGGTTCAGATCGTCGCAGCGCGCAATCCGCATCTCTACCATCGCGACGTCGAGAACATCGTGAATGCCGTGCTCGACGAGATCACAGATGCCCTTGCAGCGGGAAACCGCGTCGAACTGCGCGGTTTCGGTGCCTTTTCGGTCAAGAATCGTCCTTCTCGCTCCGGTCGCAACCCGCGCACCGGCGAAAGCGTCTTTGTCGAGGAGAAGTGGGTTCCCTTCTTCAAGACCGGCAAGGAACTGCGCGAACGACTGAATCCGGGCCTTGCGGACGAAGACGATTGACATCTCCGGCCGCGGCCTTCCGTCGCCTTTGAAAGCCCATAAACTGCGCCTATTCTGCAACAGCTGCCGACCAAACGGCAATCGTTGCTGCCGGGAGATGTCCGATGGATAAGCTCAAAAAGATCATCAGCCTTCTGATCCTGGTGCCGCTCGGCATCGTGCTGATCGTTCTTGCGGTGGCGAACCGCCAGATGGCCATCCTCGCGCTCAATCCCTTCCGGCCGGCGGACAGTGTCCTTTCGGTGAGCGCTCCTTTCTTCGTGTTCCTTTTTCTTGCCGTCCTCATCGGCATGGTGATCGGCTCGGCTGCGACCTGGTGGAGCCAGGGCAAGTATCGCAAGCAGGCCCGCGCCGAGGCGCGCGAAGCCGTCAAATGGCAGAAGGAGCACAAGGCAGTCCTTGCAGGGCGGCCTGGATCGTCGCAGCTTCCGGCAAAATAAGGATCAGGCCCGGCTGACCCTGGCGACGACGGCTTTGTTGAAATCCGCGAAGAACTGCGCCGCGAGCTTCTGCGAGGTCGAATCGATCAGGCGCGAGCCGAGCTGGGCGATCTTGCCGCCGACCTGCGCCTTGGTCGCATAGCGCAGCAACGTATCGGCGCCGTCTTCCAGGAGGGTCACGGTTGCTGAACCCTTGGCGAAGCCGGCAATGCCGCCCTTGCCTTCGCCGGAGATCATGTAGCTTTCCGGCGGGTTGATGTCGGAAAGGGTCACTTCGCCGGAGAAGGTTGCCGAAACCGGGCCGACCTTCAGCTTCACGGTGGCGGCGAGTTCCGTTGGCGACTTCTGCTCGAGGCTTTGGCAGCCCGGAATGCACTGGCGGAGGATATCCGGGTCGTTCAGTGCCTCCCAGACCACTTCGCGGGGTGCTGCAATCCGTTCTTCGCCGCCCATATCCATGTGATGCTCCTCCTTGGATTTTGCTGATTGTCATATTGCAAGCGCCGATACCTTTGCCAAGGGGGACATTGGGCGGACAGGCCGGTCGAGAAGAAAACCTGGCCTCTGCCGGCGCATGGCTTTGAAGAATGCGCGGCGGATGTTATCTGCTGCCTTGCGAAGAATAACCCAGGCGGATGAACGCATTGAAGAACAAGGAAAGGCGGCCGGAACGAAAGGCCCGGTCAGAGGCAGGCCACCGGCCTGCGCGCGGGAATGCCGCCCCGGCCAGGCCGGTGCCACGGTCGCAGGAGAAATCCGCAGGACCCGCAACGTCTGCGCCGGCAGAAAGCCGGCCGCTGATCGTGCGCGCGGGCGAGCCGCCTGCCGAACGCATTCCGGTGATCCTGCAATCGTCGGGTGCCGGAGATTTCCACCTGATCGACAGCGGCAAGGGCCTCAAGCTCGAGCAATACGGCCCCTATCGCATCGTTCGCCCGGAAGCGCAGGCGCTCTGGCAGCCGTCGCTTGCCGCCCATGTATGGGAGAGGGCGGATGCGGTTTTCACCGGTGACACGGATGAGGACGGCATGGGCCGTTGGCGTTTTCCCAAGGAGGCGCTCGGCGAGACCTGGCCGCTTTCCCTTCTCGGCATTGACTTCCTCGGCCGCTTCACCGCCTTCCGCCATGTCGGGGTCTTCCCCGAACAGATCGCCCACTGGAGCTGGATGAAAACCCGCATCGAAGAGGCAAAACGGCCCGTCAAGGTGCTGAACCTTTTCGGCTATACGGGCGTCGCTTCGCTGGTGGCGGCCGCCGCTGGTGCGGAGGTCACCCATGTGGACGCTTCGAAGAAGGCGATCGGCTGGGCGCGCGAGAACCAGGCGCTTGCGCGACTCGAAAGGGCGCCGATCCGCTGGATTTGCGAGGATGCCATGAAGTTCATCCTGCGCGAGGAACGCCGCGGCAACCGTTACGACATCATCCTCACCGACCCGCCAAAGTTCGGCCGCGGGCCTAACGGCGAGGTCTGGCAGCTCTTCGATCACCTGCCGCTGATGCTCGATATCTGCCGCGAACTGCTCTCACCGAAGGCGATCGGCCTTGTGCTGACCGCCTATTCCATCCGGGCAAGCTTCTATTCCATCCACGAACTGATGCGCGAGACGATGCGCGGTGCGGGCGGCTTGGTGGAATCGGGCGAACTTGTCATCCGCGAGGCCGGGCTCGACGGCAAAGGCCACGGCCGCGCGCTTTCCACTTCGCTTTTCAGCCGCTGGGTGCCGGCATGACAGATGAATTTCAGAAATCAGGACCAAGACGGGTAGGACAGGTGAAGGAAGTCACCTCGCTTGCCAACCCGATCATCAAGGATATCAAGGCGCTCAGCAACAAGAAGGATCGCGAGGAAAGCGGCACCTTCATGGCCGAGGGCTTGAAGCTCGTCATCGACGCGCTGGAACTCGGCTGGGCCATCCGCACGCTCGTCTACGCCAAGGCGGCGAAGGGCAAGCCGCTGGTGGAACAGGTGGCGGCGAAGACCGTTGCCCGGGGTGGATTGGTGCTGGAAGTCAGCGAAAAGGTGCTTTCGTCGATCACCCGGCGCGACAATCCGCAGATGGTGGTCGGCATTTTCGAACAGCGCTGGAAGCGGCTGGACGATCTGAGGCCTGCCAGGGAGGAGACTTTCGTGGCGCTCGATCGGGTGCGCGACCCCGGCAATCTCGGTACGATCATCCGGACGGCCGATGCGGCCGGGGCCTCCGCCGTGATCCTGGTCGGCGAATGCACCGATCCCTTTTCGCTGGAAACCGTACGGGCCACCATGGGCTCGGTCTTCGCGATGCCGGTCGTCAAATGTTCGGCGGAGGAGTTGCTCGCCTGGCAGAAGCGCTCCGGCACCCAGGTCGTCGCGACCCATCTGGCCGGTGCGGTTGACTACAGAACGGTCGACTATGCAAAGAAGCCGGTCGTTCTGTTGATGGGCAACGAGCAGTCAGGCCTGCCGGACAATCTTGCCAGGGCCGCGGACCGCACGGTTCGTATCCCGCAGCAGGGAAGGGCCGATTCGCTCAACCTTGCCGTCGCCACTGCCGTGATGCTTTTCGAGGCGCGCCGTCATCTGCTGACCCTGGACGAGAAAAAATGAACGGACGCGTTGCCTTCCTCTCAAGACCGCTGACGGCCCTGATTGTCATCATCATCGCGGTCATCCTCGACCAGGCGGTGAAGATCGCGGTGGAAAACTATCTTCCCATGCAGGAGGCGGTACCTCTGCTGCCGGTCCTGGCGCTCTATCGGACTTACAATCTTGGCGTCGCCTTCTCGCTTCTGTCCGGCATGGAGCGCGAATTCATCATCGGCATGCGGGTCGTCATCGTTGCCTTCGTGCTCTGGCTCTGGCGGCGCACGCCGAAGGATCGGCCGTTTGCCCATGTAGGCTTTTCGCTGATCATCGCCGGTGCGACCGGCAACCTGATCGACGGCTTCGTCTATGGCCACGTGATCGACTACATCCTGTTCCACACGGCGAGCTGGTCGTTCGCGGTCTTCAATCTGGCGGACAGTTTCATCACCATCGGCGCCGGATTTGTAATCCTTGATGAGCTTTTAGGGCCGAAAAAGAGCGATCAATAAAATTTTACCCAATTGCTCTAGGGATTGGGAAAGGAAACGTCGGTAATCTTTCCCCCCATGCGCGATATTGCCGAAATACATGAACGTATTGCCAAAGCGTTCGCGTCCCCTGCATCCGCCGATTCGCCCGAATCGGCGGGCGAACGGATCGTGCCTGCATTAGGGCTGCGCGCTTCGGAAGAAACGCGTCTGCCGTCCAGCCCCTTCGCCGCGACCTTTTCCCGGGTTTCCGCATGGTTCCGCCAGCGCACCGTCACCCGGCTCCATCACGCCTGGATGGAAGCGGAGGCGGCAAGCGCTGCAAAATCCCGGCAGATCGCCACCGTGGTCCACGAAATCCGCACGCCGCTCAATGGCATCCTGGGCATGACCCATCTGCTCGGCCAGACGAAACTGACGGCTGAACAGCAGAATTATCTGAGCGGCATCCGCCAGTCGGGTTACGCGCTGGCGCAGCTTGTCGAGGATCTCCTGGATTATTCGACGCTGGAAGCCGGCCGCTTCCGGCTCAACAACCGGGCGGAGAACCTGCGCCATCTGATTGAGAGCGTCGTCGAGATGCTGGCGCCCCGCGCGCACGAAAAGCGCATAGAGATTGCCGCGACCGTCGCGGCCGATCTTCCCGATCTTCTCGATTTCGACCCTGCACGCATCCGTCAGGTGCTCTTTAATGTCGTAGGCAATGCGGTGAAGTTTACCGCTGAAGGCGGCGTGCTGGTGCGGGCGTTCGTCGGGAACGGCCCCGAGAACAACAATGTGACGATCGCGGTCATAGACAGCGGCCCCGGCATGACGGAGGAGGAACAGGCGCGGATTTTCGGGGAATTCGAACAGGTCGGCACCGCCGAGGCGCGCAGCGGCGGCACCGGTCTCGGACTTGCCATCGCCTCCCGCATCCTGACCGAATTCGGTGGCTCGCTTTCGGTCGCCAGCCGGAAGGGAACCGGCACGACGTTTACGATCCGCTTTCCTCTGCATCTTGCGGAAGCGGCCCAGTCCGGGCCCGTCGAGAGAAGCCAATTGCTCGCCCGTTCTCGCGTCCTGCTTCTGGCCCCCGACGGTCCGGCCGCGACGGCGACCGTATCGACCATTCAGACGCTTGGCGGCCGCTGCCGGCATGTGTCCAGTCCCGCTGATGTGCCGATGCTGATTGACCGCGAGGCCACCGGCTCAATGCCTTATACGGACCTGATCGTCGATCACCGGCTTGCGTCGGATTACGCCAATGAGAAGGCGCATGCGACCCTTCATCGCATCCTGCTCGTCAATCCGGAGGAGCGGGCGTCCCAGCCGCAGGATTTCTTCGATGCCTGGCTTATCCGGCCGCTGCGGGAAAAATCGCTGATCGACGTGCTGAGCGGCCGCTTGAGAGGCTTTCGCACACGCGACGTCCTCAGCGACAGCCAACCGACGCCTGCGCCGGTTGTCGAGATACACGCGGCAGGGCTCGATGTGCTGCTCGGCGAAGACGATCCTGTCAGTGCGCTGCTTATCCGCGCGATTCTGGGAAAAGCGGGACATCGCGTCCGCCTCGCGGAGGATTTCCCCTCATTGGTGAAGGCCGCTCTGAAGAAAGACGCCCGGCCGGACCTCGTCATTTCCGACATGCATATGCCGGGCGGCAGTGTCTTCGATCTCCTGTCGGCCCTGCGCGCCGACGATCGCCCGGAAGCAGGTCCTTCCGTTCCGGTGATCGTGCTGACTGGCGAGAGCCGCGAGACTGCCCATCGGGAGGTGCTTCTCAGCGGCGCGAGCCGCGTGCTCGGCAAGCCGATTGACCCCGTGAAGCTTGTGGAGGAAATCGGGGCTCTGGGCATTCTTGGCTCCGAACGTCAACAGGTCCGTTGACGCGATCATCGGCGGACCATATTGTGACAGAAGTTGTCACGTTCCTGTCGTGGAGACGTGATTTATGGTGGTGATCCAACCGGTACGGGACGAATCACCATGGCAATTGAACTCCTGAACCGTGAAGTGACCCCTGAAACAAACCAGGCACCGGCCCCTACTCCGGATAACGGCGATGTGTTCGGCCGAATAGGCACGCTCGAAACTCGGCTCGCCCGTAGCGAGCGCGAGATCGATGCCGCGCAGGCCGTCCGCTATCGCGTCTTTGTCGAAGAGATGAACGCGACGCTCAATCCGGATGCCATGCGCCTCCACCGCGATGTCGATGCCTATGACGCGATCTGTGATCATCTTCTGGTCATCGACAATGCGATCGAGGGCGATATCGAAGATCAGATCGTCGGCACCTACCGCCTGCTCAGGCAGGAAGTGGCGCTCGCCAATGGTGGTTTCTATTCAGCCTCCGAGTTCGATATCGAACCGCTGCTTGCCCGTCACCCGGACAAGCAGTTCATGGAGCTCGGCCGCTCCTGCGTGCTGCCGGACTACCGTACCAAGCGAACGGTGGAACTGCTCTGGCAGGGCAACTGGGCCTATTCGCTGAAGCACGGCATGAACGCCATGTTCGGTTGCGCCTCCTTCCCGGGCGTGGTGCCGGAAGAACATGCGCTGGCTCTTTCCTTCCTGTATCATACGGTCCTGACCAAGGGCGAATGGGCTGTTTCCGCTCGGCCGGAACTCCATCAAGAGATGAATCTGATGCCGCTGGAAGGGATCAACACCCGCAAGGCGCTATCGGCGCTGCCGCCGCTGATCAAGGGTTATCTGCGCCTCGGCGCGATGATCGGCGACGGCGCGGTCGTCGACCGGGCCTTCAACACGACCGATGTGCTGGTCGTGCTGCCGATCGCCGCGATCTCGGACCGCTACATCAATTATTATGGCGCCGACGCCGGCCGCTTCGCGAGCTGACGGATCCAACCGTTTCCGCCAACAGAGTTGCGCATGAATTCATATCCGATGTTCAAAAAGGCCGGAGCGGTATAACCGTCCCGGCCTTTTGCTGGATACCGCCTCTCACGTCCCCGCGTTATAGGCCGCGATCGCCGCCATGTTGACGATATCGCTGTCCTTGGCGCCCATCGAGGTGATCTGCACCGATTTGTCGAGGCCAACGAGCAGCGGACCGATCACGGTGGAGGCGCCGAGTTCCTGCAGCATGCGCGTCGAGATCGAGGCGGAATGGATCGCCGGCATGACGAGCACGTTGGCCGTGCCGGAAAGCCGGCAGAACGGATACTGCTCCATCCGGTGCGGGTTGAGCGCCACGTCGGCCGCCATTTCGCCGTCATATTCGAAATCGACGCGCCGGTGGTCGAGGATTTTCACTGCCTCGCGCACCCGCTCCGAACGTTCGCCGATCGGCTGGCCGAAGGTCGAATAGGCAAGCATGGCGATGCGGGGCTCGTAGCCCATGCGCTTTGCGACCCGTGCGGCCTCGACCGCGATATCGGCAAGGTCTTCGGCATTCGGCATGTCGTGCACGGCGGTGTCCGCCACGAAGATCGTGCGGCCGCGGGCGATCACGATCGAAACCCCGATTACCTTGTGGCCCGGCTTGGCGTCGATGCAGCGGCTGACGTCGGCAAGCGCTGTGGCATAATTGCGGGTCGTGCCTGTCACCATCGCGTCCGCGTCGCCCACCGCCACCATAGTCGCGGCGAAATGGTTGCGGTCGTTATGGATGAGGCGCTGCACGTCGCGGTAGAGGAAGCCCTGGCGCTGCAGGCGGGCATAGAGGTGGTCGATATAGGCTTCGACGCGGTTCGAGAGGCGGGCATTGACGATCTCGATGCCCGGCCGGTCGAGATCGATGCCGGCCTTCTCCGCCGTTGCGCGGATCACGTCGTCGCGGCCGAGCAGGATGGCGGTTCCAAGCCCCTGATGGCAGAAGGAGATCGCCGCGCGCATGACCTGCTCTTCCTCGGCCTCGGCGAAGACGACCCGTTTCGGGAAGCGCCGTACCCGCTCGTAGATGCCTTGCGTCGTGGCGGCGATCGGATCGCGGCGGGCGGAAAGCTCGGCGGCATAGGCGGCAAGGTTGGTGATGTTTTTGCGCGCCACGCCGCTTTCCATCGCCGCCTCAGCGACGGCGACCGGGATCGCCGAGATGAGGCGCGGATCGAAAGGAACCGGGATGATGTACTGCGCACCGAAGCGCGGCCGGTTGCCCTGATAGGCGGCGGCGACGTCGTCCGGCACGTCCTCGCGGGCGAGATTGGCGAGTGCGTGGACGGCGGCGATCTTCATCGCGTCATTGATCTGCGAAGCACGCACGTCGAGCGCACCACGGAAGATATAGGGAAAGCCGAGCACGTTGTTGACCTGGTTCGGATAATCGGAACGCCCGGTCGCCATGATCGCGTCGTCGCGGATACGGGCGACTTCTTCCGGAGTGATTTCCGGGTCGGGGTTCGCCATGGCGAAGATGATCGGCTTGTCCGCCATGGAGCGGATCATTTCTTCGGTGAACGCACCTTTCTGGGAAAGGCCAAACACCACGTCGGCGCCCTTCATGGCTTCTTCCAGCGTCCGCTTGGTCGTCTTGACCGCGTGCGCCGATTTCCACTGGTTCATCCCCTCGGTACGTCCCTGGTAGATCACGCCCTTGGTGTCGCAGAGGATGATGTTGTCCTGATTGAAGCCCATCGCCTTGATCAGTTCGACGCAGGCGATTGCCGCAGCGCCCGCGCCGTTGCAGACGAGCTTTGTGGTTTTGAGATCCCGTCCGGTGAGTTCCAGCGCATTGATCAGGCCCGCGGCAGCGATGATCGCGGTCCCATGCTGGTCGTCGTGGAAGACCGGGATGTCCATCAGTTCCCGGAGCCGGCTTTCGATGATGAAGCACTCCGGCGCCTTGATGTCCTCCAGGTTGATACCGCCGAAGGAAGGGCCGAGAAAGCGCACGCAGTTGATAAACTCATCGACATTCTCGGTATCGACTTCGAGGTCGATCGAATCGACGTCGGCAAAGCGCTTGAAGAGAACCGACTTGCCTTCCATGACCGGCTTGGAGGCGAGAGCGCCGAGATTGCCGAGGCCGAGGATCGCGGTGCCGTTGGAAATGACGGCCACCATGTTGCCACGGGTCGTGTAGTCGTAGGCCGTTGCGGGGTCTGCGGCGATTGCCTTTACCGGCACCGCAACGCCCGGCGAATAGGCGAGCGAAAGATCCCGCTGCGTCGCCATCGGCTTCGTGGGGTTGATTTCCAGCTTTCCGGGCCGGCCTTCCGAATGGAAATCGAGCGCTTCCTGTTCGGTCACCGATGCGCGCGTCCGGGCGGCCTTGTCGTTGGCAGGCATGTCTCCTCCAGCTTTTTGTGGGCAGCCGTCTTTAAGGCCGCGGCAGATGTTGTCTTTCAGGGGCCAACATCGATAGTGTCGTCAACTCCCTTGCGCAACAAAAATTCGGTTCCGTGACCCAGTTTGAAAGATTCTCCATCGAAGCCCTGAACGCCGCCGAGCTCGCCTCGGAAGAAAGCCGTGCATCGGCGACGCCGATGATGGAGCAGTATATCGAGATCAAGGCGAACAATCCCGGTTCGCTGCTCTTTTATCGCATGGGCGATTTCTACGAGCTCTTTTTCGAGGATGCGGTGGAAGCCTCCCGAGCGCTCGGCATAACGCTCACGAAGCGCGGCCAGCATATGGGGCAGGATATCCCCATGTGCGGCGTGCCGGTACACGCGGCGGACGACTATCTCCAGAAGCTCATCGCGCTCGGCTTCCGCGTCGCGGTCTGCGAGCAGGTGGAAGACCCGGCGGAGGCCAAGAAGCGCGGTTCGAAATCGGTGGTGAAGCGCGATGTCGTGCGTCTCGTCACACCGGGCACGATCACCGAAGAAAAGCTGCTCGTCGCCTCGGAATCGAACTATCTCATGGCGCTCGCCCGCATCCGCGGCTCTTCCGAAGCGCAGATGGCGCTCGCCTGGATCGACATCTCCACGGGTGTCTTCCGGCTGGCGGAGACCGACGCCTCACGGTTGCTGGCGGACATCCTGCGCATCGATCCGCGTGAGCTGATTTTGGCCGACACGACTTTCCACGATCCGGAGCTGAAGCCCGTTTTCGACGTCCTCGGCAAGGTGGCCGTGCCGCAGCCGTCGGTGCTCTTTGACAGCGCCAGCGCCGAAGGCCGCATAGCCCGTTATTTCGGCGTTGGCACGCTCGATGGGTTCGGCACCTTTTCCCGTGCGGAACTGGCTGCCGCCGCGGCTGCCGTTGCCTATGTCGAGAAAACCCAGATCGCCGAACGCCCGCCGCTCGGCCGGCCGGAGCGGGAAAGCGGCGCCTCGACCCTCTTCATCGATCCGGCAACGCGCGGCAATCTGGAACTCACGAAGACGCTCTCCGGCGAGCGCGACGGCACGCTTCTGAAGGCGATCGACCGGACGGTCACCGGAGGCGGCGCCCGCCTGCTCGCCGAGCGGCTGATGTCGCCGCTGACCGATCCTGATCGAATCAATCGCCGTCTCGACTCGGTTTCCTTCCTGCTGGAGGAGCCGGGCCTCTGCAGCGAGTTGCGGTCGGCTTTGAAGCACGTGCCGGACATGCCGCGCGCGCTCTCTCGCCTGGCGCTGGATCGCGGCGGTCCGCGTGACCTCGGTTCGATCCTGCAGGGCCTCGAAGCGGCGCGCGGCGTCACGACGTTCCTCGATCGCGCCATGCTGCCGCAGGAGCTTGGTGAGGCGCTGGCGGACCTGAAAGCCCTGCCGCTGCATCTGGAATCCATGCTGGGCAACATGCTCGCCGGGGAATTGCCGCTCCTGAAGCGTGACGGCGGGTTCCTGGCGGAAGGTGCCGTTTCCGAATTGGACGAGGTGCGTGCCTTGCGCGACCAGTCCCGCAAGGTCATTGCCGGGTTGCAGCTTCAATATGCGGAAGAGACCGGCATCAAGTCGCTGAAGATCAAGCACAACAATGTGCTCGGCTATTTCATCGAGGTGACCGCCGGCAATTCCGGCACGATGACCGACACGGTCGAGGGCAAGGCGCGCTTCATCCATCGCCAGACCATGGCGAATGCCATGCGCTTCACCACCACCGAGCTTGCCGATCTCGAAAGCCGCATTGCCAACGCCGCCGACCGGGCGTTGACGATCGAGCTCGAAGCCTTCGACCGGATGGTCGAGGCCGTGATTTCCGAGGCCGAGGCGATCAAGGCCGGCGCCCGGGCGCTCGCCGTCATCGATGTCGCGGCGGGCCTCGCCATGCTGGCGGAAGAATGGAATTACCGCCGCCCGGTGGTGGATGGCTCCCGCATGTTTGCGATCGAGGGCGGCCGCCATCCGGTCGTCGAGCAGGCGCTGCGCCGCCAGTCTTCGGGCCCGTTCATCGCCAACGACTGCGATCTTTCCCCGCATGGGGATGGCGAATTCGGCGCGCTCTGGCTTCTGACCGGCCCGAACATGGGCGGTAAATCGACCTTCCTGCGCCAGAACGCGCTGATCGCCATTTTGGCGCAGATGGGTTCCTTCGTGCCGGCCACGTCTGCTCATATCGGCATCGTCGACCGGCTGTTCTCCCGCGTCGGCGCCTCCGACGATCTGGCGCGCGGCCGCTCCACCTTCATGGTCGAAATGGTTGAGACGGCGGCGATTTTGAATCAGGCGACGGATCGTTCGCTGGTCATTTTGGACGAGATCGGCCGCGGCACGGCGACCTTCGACGGCCTGTCGATCGCTTGGGCGGCGGTCGAACACCTGCATGAGGGCAACCGCTGCCGGGGCCTTTTCGCTACCCATTTCCACGAACTGACCGTGCTGTCGGAAAAGCTCAACCGGCTTTCCAACGCAACGATGCGGGTCAAGGAATGGGACGGCGAGGTGATCTTCCTGCACGAGGTCGGGCCGGGTGCTGCCGACCGCTCCTACGGCATCCAGGTCGCGCGGCTTGCCGGCCTTCCAGATTCGGTCGTCGCCCGAGCCCGCGACGTGCTGACCAAGCTGGAAGATTCCGACCGCAAGAACCCGGCGAGCCAGTTGATCGACGACCTGCCGCTCTTCCAGGTCGCGGTGCGCCGCGAGGAAACAAAACGGGCCGGCCCGTCCAAGGTCGAGGAGGCGCTGAAGGCGCTCAGCCCCGACGACATGACCCCGCGCGAGGCGCTCGACGCGCTCTACGCGCTGAAGAAGCAGCTCTAGACTCCGGCAAGGCATGTCGGATTGCGCTGGCATGTCACAAAAGTGAAGTCGGAAGGCGGTACGGCTGGTGCATGAACAAGCCATGCCTCATCGTGATCGATATGATCAGGGACTATCTCGGTTCTTGGGAGCCCGAGGCTTTGAAAGAGCTCGTCGGGAACACCAACAAACTCGTTGAAAACTTCAAGCGAAGGCAGCTTCCGGTTATTTGGGTCCGAAACGAATTCCGTCCCGACCTGAGCGATGCGTTTCCGGAGATGCGCGAGAAGAATGTTCGGCTTGCTATTCAGGGTACGCAAGGCGCTCAATTACATCCGGATCTTTTATGGAGTGCGTCCGACATAACCGTCATCAAGAAACGATACAGTGCGTTCTTCGGCACCAATCTGGACGAACTTCTGGCAGAGCTGGGCGCTACTGATCTCGTTCTTTGCGGTATCAACACGCACGCTTGTATCCGGACGGCCGCGATAGACGCTTATCAAAGGGATTTCCGTGTCTTTCTTGCAGAAGAGTGCATAAGCACCTACGACGATGAACACGGCCGTATCTCTTTGAGCTATATGAACGGGAAAATCGCGCACTTGGTTGGGATTGGCGATCTGATATCGGTGATCGAGCGTCGATAGCAGTTGGCCATTCATGCCGTCGGCGTTATGTTTCAAGTGTACTTGTTGAGCGTACAGAATCCATGTCCATACGTAGCATCGTACCGACCAAACATGAAAAAAGAAGACACTGACGACTGGTGAAGTCCGACCAATATCAGAATGCCAGCGAAGTTCTGTGCGAAGAGTTGCGCCTGATTCAATTGCGGGAGGCAGCTCGAAAAGGCTTTACCGATCTGGATGAAGGCAGGTTTGTCGATGTGAGGGGCGACGGACTGGAGGATTTTATCGCCGGTCTCGGGCGGGAGGCTGAGGCGCGTCTTGGCAGGACCTCCTTTTAACATATGGCGATCTCTGTCTGTGCGGCAGTGCCTTTCGGAGAGTCAGATCAATATCTCAATCCTCATGCCTTTCGGCCCTGAACATGCTATGGGCCTTCGAAAATTGTGATTGAGGCCGCTCTCGTCGGGTATCCGCTTGCCTTCCATTCCCTTGCCCTTCCTTGCCGGCCTCGTCTTTGCGCTGACGCTTTACCGCAGCCTGAAGGGCGTCGAGGTCCCCGGAACCCGGCGCTACTTCTACGCTTTCCTCGTCCTCTATGCCTTGCAGGGCGTCGGCATCGGCCTCCGCTTCGGTTACGGCGTCGAATGGTTGGCACCCTTTCTGCCGGTTTCGGCGTCCATCATGGCGCCGCTGGCCTTTCTGGCTTTCCGCGGCCTGACCTCGAAGCCCCTTTCGAGGGCCTGGCTTCACAGCCTGCCGCCTCTGGCGGTCGCCGTCTCGGTGGCGTTCTTCCGCGATCTCGTTGATCTGCTGCTGCTTGCGGTTTTCCTGGCTTATGGCGCGGCGTTGTGGCGTCTGACGGTGTCAGACGGCGATGAGGAGGTGATGGCGGAAGCCTCGCTCCAGCGCATGCGCCCGGCGCTGCGTGCGGCGCGCCTGACGGCCGGTCTCATGCTCTTCTTTGCGGTCAGCGATGCAGCCCTTGCCTTTTACACCGACGTTTATGGTCCCGGGAACGTACCGTTGGTGGTCGGCCTGATGAATATCGCCGCGATCGCCGCAGTGCTTGTCTACTATTTCGCGCCGGATTTTTCCGCGACGAGTCGCCCCGTCGCCTCGCAGCCGACGGAGGAGGACCGCGCCGTTCTCGCCCGCGTGGAGGCCGCCCTCGACGAGCGGGGGCTTTACAGGAACGAGGACCTGAGCCTTGCCAAGCTCGCCCGCCGGGCCGGCCTTCCCGCCCGTGATGTCTCCGCCGCCGTCAACCGTGCGACGGGCCTCAACGTCTCGCAATTCGTCAACAACCGGCGGATTGCCGAAGCCTGCCGCCTTTTGCGGGAAACCGAAGGTACCGTGACACGGATCATGCTCGATGCCGGCTTTTCGACGAAATCGAACTTTAATCGCGAATTCCGCCGCGTCACCGGCATGAGCCCGGCGCAATACCGGGCAAGGGGGCAGGGAGACAATGTAGCGAAGGCGGAGACTTGAACTTCGTCGCCCGAAGAAACAACTTTGAAACGGCTGGCGATGATAATCGTTGGTCAAGGTGCCTTAAAATCGCTATAGCCTGCCACCGCAGGCCGGCACCGGCAGGATAACATGGCCAGACACGATATCGATTTTTCCGAACTTCTCGATGTGGCCCGTCTTCGGGCCGAATGCTGTGCGATCGTCAAGGACAAGGAGCGCCCGCAGCTCGAATTGCGCACGGCCCTCCTGGCGGTCCTGCGCCGGGCGAGCGTTGAGGGCCGCCAGAAGGCGCGCGAATTGCTGGCGAGCGACGGCAGCGGCCTGAATTGCGCCCGCCGCATTTCCTGGCTCCAGGACGAACTCATCTGCATCCTGCATGAGACGATTGCGGAGGGCCTTTATCCGGAGAGCCACGATATCGCCGTGGCGGCCGTCGGCGGTTATGGCCGCGGCACGCTGGCGCCCGGCTCGGACATCGATCTTCTCTTCCTGCTGCCGGAAAAGAATACCGACAACATGCGCAAGGCGGTCGAGTTCCTGCTCTACATCCTGTGGGACATGGGCTTCAAGGTCGGCCATGCGACCCGCACCGTCGAGGAATGCATCCGCCTGTCCAGGACGGACATGACGATCCGCACGGCGATCCTCGAAACCCGCCGCATCTGCGGCAGACAGGCGCTGGTGGAGGAGCTGCAGACCCGTTTCGACCGGGAAATCGTCGCCGACACCGGGCCTGAATTCATCGCCGCCAAGCTTGCCGAACGCGACCAGCGCCACCAGAAGGCGGGCGACACCCGCTATCTCGTCGAGCCGAACGTCAAGGAGGGCAAGGGGGGCTTGCGCGACCTCCACACGCTCTTCTGGATCGCCAAATATTACTACCGGGTGCGTGACACGGCCGATCTCGTCAAGCTCGGCGTGCTGTCCCGCGAGGAATGGCGGCTGTTCGAAAAGGCGGATGACTTCCTCTGGGCCGTGCGCTGCCAGATGCATTTTCTGACCGGAAAGGCGGAGGAACGGCTTTCCTTCGATATCCAGCGGGAGATTGCAGAAAGCCTGGGGTACCACACGCGCCCCGGCCTTTCCGCCGTCGAGCGCTTCATGAAGCACTACTTCCTGGTCGCCAAGAACGTCGGCGACCTGACGCGCATCCTCTGCGCCGCACTCGAGGATGAGCAGGCCAAGGCCGCGCCGGGGCTTACCCAGCGCGTCATTTCCCGCTTCACCAAGCGGCTCCGCAAGATCCCCGGCACGCTGGATTTCGTAGAGGATCGCGGCCGCATCACGCTTGCTGCCCCGGACGTCTTCAGGCGCGACCCCGTCAATATCATACGCTTCTTCCACGTCGCGGACATCAACGGACTCGAGCTGCATCCCGATGCGCTCAAACACATGACCCGTTCGCTCTCGCTGATCGATAACGACGTGCGCGAGAACGAGGAGGCGAACCGGCTCTTTCTTTCCATACTGACCTCGCGCCGCGATCCGGCGCTGATGCTGCGCCGCATGAACGAGGCTGGGGTACTTGGCCGCTTCATCCCGGAATTCGGCAAGGTCGTCGCGATGATGCAGTTCAACATGTATCATCACTATACGGTCGATGAGCACCTGATCCGGTCCGTCGAGGCGCTTTCGGAGGTCGATCAGGGCAAGACGGCGGACATCCATCCGCTGTCGAACAAGCTGATGCCGGGTATCGAGGACCGCACGGTGCTTTATGTGGCGGTGCTGCTGCACGATATCGCCAAGGGCCGCCAGGAGGATCATTCGATCGCCGGAGCCCGCATCGCGCGCAAGCTCTGCCCGCGTCTCGGTCTCAATCCGAAGCAGACCGAGCTGGTCGTCTGGCTGATCGAGGAACATCTCTTGATGTCCATGACCGCCCAGACCCGCGACCTGCACGACCGCAAGACGATCACGGACTTCGCCGAGAAGGTGCAGTCGATGGACCGGCTGAAGCTGCTCCTGATCCTGACGATCTGCGATATCCGCGCCGTCGGCCCGGGTGTGTGGAACGGCTGGAAGGGCCAGTTGCTGCGCACGCTTTACTATGAGACGGAACTCCTGCTTTCGGGCGGCTTTTCGGAAGTCTCCCGCAAGGAGCGCGCCAAGCTTGCCGAGGAAGAGCTCTTCAAGGCGCTTTCCGACTGGAGCCAGAAGGATCGCCGCACCTATTCGAAGCTACACTACCAGCCCTACCTGCTGTCGGTCTCGCTGGAAGACCAGGTCCGACACGCGAAATTCATCCGCGATGCGGATAAGGCCGATCAGGCTCTCGCCACCATGGTGCGCACGGACAGTTTCCACGCCATCACCGAGATCACGGTGCTTGCTCCCGACCATCCGCGCCTCCTGTCGATCATTGCCGGGGCCTGCGCTGCGGCCGGCGCCAATATCGCCGATGCGCAGATCTTCACCACGACGGATGGCCGGGCCCTGGACACCATCCTCGTCAACCGCGAGTTTGCCGTCGACGAGGACGAGTTGCGCCGCGCCGGTACGATCAGCCGGATGATCGAGGACGTACTGTCGGGAAAGAAACGCCTGCCGGAAGTCATTGCGACGCGCGCCAAGTCCCGCAAGCGCAACAAGACCTTCGTGATTCCGCCCTCGGTCATCATCTCGAACGGCTTGTCGAACAAGTTCACGGTCATAGAGGTGGAATGCCTGGACCGTACCGGCCTGCTGGCCGATATCACGGCGGTTCTGGCGGATCTCTCGCTCGACATTCATTCGGCACGCATCACCACTTTCGGCGAGAAGGTCATCGATACCTTCTACGTCACCGACCTGGTCGGCCAGAAGGTCGTGAATGAGAACCGCCAGGGCAATATTTCCGCAAGGCTGAAGGCGGTCATGGCCGAACAGGAGGACGAGCTTCGAAGCGGCATGCCGGCCGGCATCATCGCGCCCGCGCCGAACCCTGAACAGGCTTCCGTGCCGGCACCACAGCCGCAGGCCCGCAAGGCCAAGGCCAGCGCGTGATCTCCTCGGCGGACAATTGTACCCCCCTCTGCCCTGCCGGGCATCTCCCCCACAAGGGGGGAGATCACAAGCGGGCCGACCTTCCTATCTCGCTGACCATCTTGCAAATAGCAGCGTCGCTTGTTTGGGGAAGTCGGTGCACCCAGCCGATCTCCCTCCTTGTGGGGGAGATGCCCGGCAGGGCAGAGGGGGGTGTAAAAGCCGCATTTTTTTCTGCTTTGCGTACAAATATGGGTTTAGCCCCATGAGCCTCGTCAAGAAATTCGCGACCGTCGGCGGCGCGACGCTCGGCAGCCGCATCTTCGGCTTCGCCCGCGAGACGCTGATGGCGGCGGCCCTCGGCACCGGGCCAATGGCGGATGTGTTTTATGCCGCCTTCCGTTTCCCGAACCTCTTCCGCCGGCTGTTCGCCGAAGGCGCGTTCAACGCCGCCTTCGTGCCGCTGTTTTCCAAGGAGATCGAGGCGAACGGCGTCGAGGGCGCCAAACGCTTTTCCGAGGAAGTCTTCGGCGTCCTCTTCTCCGCGCTGATGCTGATCACCATCGTCATGGAGCTTTTGATGCCCTGGCTGGTGCAATGGATCATCGCACCGGGCTTCGCCGATGATGCGGAAAAGACCTCCATCACCATCCGCATGGCGGCAGTGATGTTCCCCTATCTGATGTGCATGTCGCTGACGGCGATGATGAGCGGCATGCTGAACTCGCTGCACCATTTCTTCGCGGCCGCCATCGCGCCGGTTTTCCTGAACGTGGTGATGATCGGCGCGCTTTTCTACGGGCTGTGGGTCGGTTCCGATCCTTTGACGATCGCCTGGTATCTTTCCTGGAGCGTGCTTGCGGCCGGTCTGTTGCAGCTTGCCGTCGTTTATGTCGGGGTGCGGCATGCGGGCATCAATATCGGTCTCCGCCGCCCGAGGATGACGCCGAACGTCAAGCGCCTGCTGGTGCTGGCGGTGCCAGCCGCCGTCACCGGCGGCATCACTCAGATCAACCAGATCATCGGCCAGGCGATCGCGTCCGGAAAGGAAGGTGCGATTGCAGCCCTTCAATATGCCGATCGGATCTACCAGCTTCCGCTCGGCGTCGTCGGTGTCGCGGTCGGCGTCGTGCTTTTGCCGGAACTTTCAAGGGCGCTGAAGGGCGGCCACATGCGCGAGGCCGCCAATATCCAGAACCGTTCGATCGAATTCGTGCTGTTCCTGACGCTGCCGGCCGCCGCCGGCCTCTGGATCCTGTCCGATGCGATCATCCGCGTGCTTTACGAGCGCGGCGCGTTCTCGGCGGAAAACACCTCGGTCGTCGCCGCGATCCTCGCCATTTACGGCATCGGCCTGCCGGGCTTCGTGCTGATCAAGGCGTTGCAGCCGGGCTTCTATGCCCGCGAGGATACGAAAACGCCGATGCGCTTCACCATGATTTCGGTTGTCATCAATTCGGGACTGGCGATCTCGCTCTTTCCGCTGATTGCGGAACGTGGCATCGCCACCGCCGAGGCGGCCGCCGGCTGGACCAACACGGTCCTGCTCTTCTCGACGCTTTTGTGGCGCGGCGATCTCGTATGGGAATGGGGGCTTGCGAAACGCGTCGGCCTGCTTCTCGTTTCGGCCGGCATCATGTCGGCGGCGCTCGTCTATGCGCTGCGCTATGCGGGTCCATGGCTGCAGCCGGAGGTCTCTCTTCTTCAGCAGGTCGCGGCACTCGGCTGCCTTCTGGGGCTGGCAATGGTCGTGTATTTTGCTTGCGCTTTCCTGATCGGCGGCGCCGACATGGGCATGATCAGGCGCAATCTGAAGCGCAGGCCGAAGCCGAGCGAGTAGCGCTCGTCTGGCTCATATCAGGAACGGCTGCGGCGTTTGAGGCTCGCAAGGCCCTTTCCCCTGCTGCAATGTGCCCAGGTCCGCTTCGGGCCGATATCCACATGCACGATGCCGTTGCAGTAGCGGCCGATGCCGCCGATGCCCGGCGCGGTGGCGGCCGCGGCAAGGATCCTCTTCTCCGAAACGCCCGGAACGCGGATATCGGCGGCATAGCAGCGGCTGTGCTGTGATCTGCCGGAATGCGGCCGGTGGCCGGATGTTACCATTGGCTTTCGGCCGGTCTGCTTGGCGATGTGGGCGAGGATGGCTCCGAGCTTTTCGGGAAAGCAGCCTGTCCGGACGCTGACCCGCTGGACCGTGTAGAAGGCCGAGTAGTCGTGTTTGAAAGATGAGCCACGGCGTTTCTGGCTTTGGCCGGCTTCTGCTTGGGCATTGGCATTGAGGCCGAATGCCAGAAGGCAGGCAAGCGCGACGCGAAAAATCATGCGCATGGGTCATCCCCCGAAAAGACCGGTCTTCATGACCGGTTAACCGTGATGTTCGGCGGGTATTTCTTTTCTAAAAGAGGCGTGAATAAGGAGGCTTTTGCTCAAAATTGGGAAAATGCCTGCCTAAATAGCTAACATCCATTAATCTTTTCTGAGGAGGGAGGAGTAGAATTTTGCTATTTGAGTGTCGAAGCTATGTCGAAAGCGGTAGCAGGCTCCCGCAGGGATTGGTGTATTTTCGCCCACTTTCAGGCTTGATCGGAGATCCAGATAAAAGGCTTCCCGCATCAACCAGGCCGCCCCGTCTGCCTCGTGAGCCTGTCGAAGGGCGGGCATCTCCCCCACAAGGGGGGATCACAAGCGGCCTGACCTTTCTACCAAAGCAATGGCTCGCAGAGCTGCTCCGCAATTGTTTGGGGAAGCCGGTGCGTCCATTCGATCTCCCCACCTGTGGGGGAGATGCCCGGCAGGGCAGAGGTGGGGATGGTGAGGCAAATCGAAACCTTGCGAGAAATCGACAGGAAAAATCACTCCCGTTCATCCCCGCCCTTTCAACCCATGCCTACAATCTTCGCGTCCCGTTTCGGCTACACCGGTTCAAGCATCGCCGGCGAGATGGGACCGGTGCCCTTTCGGTCTGCCGTTGATGCAGGCGGGTCGTCAGGGGCTGCGCAGAAAATGGTTCCCCTCTCGCCTCAAGGCGGGGCGTGCGTGTGTCGCACACAACCCGGTATGGCATCTGCAAGGACGTAAGACCATATCGCCGCAGAGGAACCGGAGTTGCGCAGCACAAGAACACTGAACGGGACACGTCGTGTGTCACTTATAAAAACTTAAATCGAGGCACCCGACGTGTCCCGGCCGAACTTGAAATTCCGACTGTCGCCAAGGGCGTAGTGTATCTATCGTCGCCTTTGTCCACTTCACAGGAAGCCGCCATGCCCAGCCAATCCCTCTTCCTCGTCACCCTCGTCGTCGATGATTACGACCGCGCCAGGGATTTCTATTGCAGTTCGCTCGGTTTCGAATGCCTGGAAGACACGCCGCAGCCGGACGGCAAGCGCTGGGTCGTGGTGAGGCCGAAGGGAGGGGAGGGCGCGGCCCTGCTGCTCGCTCAGGCCGCGACGGAAAAACAGAAATCGGCGATCGGCAACCAGACGGGCGGCCGGGTCGGCTTCTTCCTCAAGACGGATGATTTTGCCCACGACCGTGCTGCCATGATTGCAAAGGGAGTCCGGTTTCTGGAAGAGCCGCGGCGGGAAATCTACGGCACCGTGGCCGTTTTTGCCGATCCCTACGGCAACACCTGGGATTTGATTGAGCACAGGGTCGCGTAAGCCCTTGATTGCGCCTCGTCGCCCGTGCATAAGCCCGGCCGTTAGCAACATGACCCTTCGGGTCTGGGGCCCTCCACAAGCCTAATCGAGGACGATATGAATACGAATACCTTTAAGCCGCTTGTCTTTTCCGGCGTTCAGCCGACTGGCAATCTCCATCTCGGCAACTATCTTGGCGCGATCCGCAAGTTCGTCGCATTGCAGGAAAACAACGACTGCATCTACTGCGTCGTCGACCTGCATGCGATCACCGCCCAACTCGTCCACGATGATCTGCGCGGCCAGATCCGCTCGATCGCCGCTGCCTTCATCGCTTCGGGCATCGACCCGAAGAAACATATCGTCTTCAACCAGTCGGCCGTGCCGCAGCATGCGGAACTCGCCTGGATCTTCAACTGCGTTGCCCGCATCGGCTGGATGAACCGCATGACGCAGTTCAAGGACAAGGCCGGCAAGGATCGCGAGAATGCTTCGCTCGGTCTGCTTGCCTATCCGAGCCTGATGGCGGCCGACATTCTCGTTTACCGCGCCACCCATGTGCCGGTCGGCGACGACCAGAAGCAGCACCTGGAACTTGCCCGCGACATCGCCCAGAAGTTCAACATAGACTTCCAGGAAAAGATCCGCGCGACCGGCACCGGCGTCGACATGGTGGTCGGCGAGGAGAAGATCCACGGCTACTTCCCGCTGGTCGAGCCGCTGATCGATGGGCCGGCGCCGCGCGTCATGTCGCTGCGCGACGGCACCAAGAAGATGTCGAAATCCGATCCGTCGGACCTGTCGCGCATCAACCTGATGGACGACGCTGACGACATCGCCAGGAAGATTCGCAAGGCCAAGACCGATCCGGAAGGCCTGCCGGGCGAAATCGAAGGTCTCAAGGACCGGCCGGAAGCCGACAACCTCGTCGGCATCTATGCCGCGCTCGCAGACAGGACGAAGGCGGATGTGCTTGCCGAATTCGGCGGCCAGCAGTTCTCGGTCTTCAAGCCGGCGCTTGCTGATCTCGCCGTTCACGTCCTGTCGCCGATCTCGGGCGAGATGCGCCGCCTGCTGGACGATACGTCGCATATCGACGCGATCCTCCGGGATGGCGGCGAACGTGCCCGCGCCCGTGCCGGAAAGGTCATGGCTGACGTCTTCGATATCGTCGGTTTCCTGCGCTGAACCGAGGTCTGCCGGGATTGCATACCCGCCACGGTTTCGTGGCGGGTTTTCATTTTCCGTCGAAGGTTTTAAGTTCCGCATCACGACCGCGGCGGTCGAGTAGATGCGAGCGAAGGGGGCGGACATGGTTTCGAAACGGCTTTCTCGACTTGAAGGGCATAGGCGCAAATTCATGGCGGTCATCGATGCGACGCCGGAATGCGAAAAGGCCGTCCACTATGCCGGCCGCCGCGCCAAGAATTCCAATGGTGGCCTCGTGCTCCTCTTCGTGATTCCGGAAGGGGATTTTCAGCAGTGGCTTGGCGTCGAACAGATCATGCGCGCCGAAGCCCGCGAGGAGGCGGAAGCCGTCATGGCCAAGGCCGCCCAGAGGGTGCGCGAGACGATCGGCATCGATCCGGAAATCGTCATTCGCGAGGGAAGCGCCCCCGAACAGATCAACCAGCTCGTCGAGGAGGACCGGGATATTGCGATCCTGGTTCTCGCCGCCGCCTCCGCCAAGGAAGGACCGGGACCGCTGGTTTCCGCCGTCGCCGGCCGCGGCGCGACCTTCCCGATCCCCGTGACGGTCCTGCCGGATACGTTGACCGACGAGGAAATCGACGCGCTTGCCTGATGCCGCCCTTGACCTTCGAAGGGCAAATGCGCACTTGAACGAAAAGCTGATCCGGCTTATCTTCTTTTGAAGAATTCTAAATTGGCGGGCGCCACGCCCCCGGGAGAAACGAGATGTTCATTCAGACGGAAGCCACGCCGAATCCGGCGACGCTCAAGTTCCTGCCCGGCAAGGTGGTCATGGAGCGCGGAACCGCTGATTTCCGTAATGCCGATGAGGCGGAAGCCTCTCCCCTCGCCTCGCGCCTCTTTGGGATCAGCGGCGTGTCCGGTGTCTATTTCGGCTACGATTTCATCACGGTCTCCAAGGAAAATGCCGAATGGCAGCACCTGAAGCCGGCGATCCTCGGTTCGATCATGGAGCATTTCATGTCCGGCCAGCCGGTCATGGGCGGCACCTCGACGCTTGCCGAGGCGCTTGACCAGGAAGGTGAATTCTTTGACGAGGATGACGAAACCGTCGTCGCCACCATCAAGGAATTGCTCGAAACCCGTGTCCGCCCGGCGGTCGCCCAGGATGGTGGCGACATCACCTTCAAGGGTTATCGCGACGGAACGGTCTACCTCAACATGAAGGGTGCATGCTCCGGTTGCCCGTCTTCGACGGCGACGCTGAAGCACGGCGTGCAGAACCTGCTGCGCCATTTCGTTCCCGAAGTGCAGGCGGTTGAAGCCCTCTGAGCGCTTCGCCGGCACTTTCATGATCGTCTTGGCTATCGATACCGCCGGAGTGGATTGCTCCGCTGCGCTCTATGACAGTGCAGCGGAGCAGATTCTGTCGGCGGTTACCGAAACGATCGGCAAAGGCCATGCAGAACGGCTGATGGCCGTGATCGACGCAGCGCTTGCCGCCGCCAATCTGTCCCTCGATGCCGTGGAGCGCGTTGCCGTGGTGATCGGCCCCGGTTCATTTACCGGAATTCGGGTCGGCGTTGCTGCTGCCCGCGGTCTGGCACTCGCGCTGGGCGTCGAATCGGTCGGCGTGACGACCCTGGAAACGCTGGCGCGCGGCTACCTTGCCGATCATCCGGGCAAACCGGTTGTGGCGGCCATGGATGCCAAGCGCAACGAGGTCTACGCTCAGGCCTTTGCCGCCGATGGTCTGCCGCTCAGCGAACCTGCCGCGCTTTCGCCGGAGGACGTCTCGAAACTCGTGGAGAAGCTGGCTGCGGCCGCGACTGGCTCGTGGGCCGAGCACTCCCCGGTCAAGGGAGAGGGCGGATTTGAAGGACGGGACCGTTTCGATATTGCGACGGTCGCGCGGGTCGGCGCGGAAAAACCGGAAGGTGCAGGCCGGCCCAAACCATTGTATCTTCGTGGACCCGATGCCAAGCCGCAGACGGGATTCGCACTACAGCGCCGTTCGTGAATACCGATGCTCGACGATTACCTGACCTGGAAGCCGTTTTTCGAAGTTGTGCCGATGGAGATTGGCGACTGTACGGAAGTCTCAGAGCTTCACGGCCAGCGTTTTCCGCGGCAGTGGAGTGATGGGGAGTTCCAGAACCTGCTTCTGCAGCACAATGTCTTCGGTTTCATCGCGCGCCAGACCAACGCTTTCTTTTCGAGACCGCTCGGCGGTTTCGTGTTGTCGCGGGAAGCGGCGGGCGAGGCGGAGATACTGACGGTTGCTGTCAGCGAGAAGTCCGGCCGCCAGGGGCTCGGCTGGCGGCTCATGCAGGCGGCGCTCAGGGAGGCGGCGGCGCGTGGTGCCGAAAGCATGTTTCTGGAGGTCGAGGCGGCGAATCACGCCGCGGTCGGGCTCTACCGCAAGCTTGGTTTTCAGAAGGTTGGCGAGCGGCCGGCCTACTATACCGGTCCCGACGGGACGCGTTCCATGGCGCTTGTCATGAGCCGCGTTCTTCGCTAGTCCCTTGTTTTGTACTGGAACGTTTCGAAGGCCACCGACATGACAGACCTTTCCAAGACTCTGGAGGAGCTGTGTGCCGAAAAGGGTATGCGAATGACGGACCAGCGCCGTGTGATTGCCCGTATCCTGCAGGAATCCGACGACCATCCGGATGTGGAGGAGCTCTATCGCCGCTCCTCGAAGGCTGATCCGCGCATTTCGATCTCCACTGTGTATCGAACGGTGAAACTGTTCGAAGACGAGGGAATCATCGAGCGGCACGATTTTCGCGACGGTCGCTCGCGCTATGAGACCGTGCCGGAAGAGCACCACGACCACATGATCGATCTCAATACCGGCAATGTCATCGAATTCCGCTCGGCGGAAATCGAGGCGCTGCAGGAACGTATTGCCCGCGAGCACGGCTTCCGTCTCGTCGGCCACCGGCTGGAGCTTTACGGCATCCCGCTGGACAAGGACGATAAGTGATCACCTGGCTGCGGATTGGCATCGTTTTTGTCGTCCTTTTCGCAGTCACGCTGATCCTGTTGCCGTTTCAACTGATCGGCCTCGCGTTCGACCTCAGAATCCGCCGTTATATTCCGCGCTACTGGCATCGGGCCGCCTGCTTTCTGCTCGGCGTCCGCATCCATATCCACGGAACGATCGATCGGCGCCGACCGCTGATGCTTGCTTCCAACCACGTCTCCTGGAAGGACATCCTGGTGCTCGGCGCGATTGCCGATGTCGTCTTCATCGCCAAGATGGAGGTGTCGGAATGGCCGATCTTCGGCACGCTCGCCAAGCTGCAGAAGAGCATTTTCGTGGTCCGCGAACAGAAGCGTCGCACGGGCGATCAGGTGAGCGAAATCGCCGAGCGCCTGGCAGCGGACGAGATCGTCGTGCTCTTTCCCGAGGGAACGACCTCTGACGGCAACCGGCTTCTGGAGGTGAAATCCTCGCTATTCGGCGCGGCAGCCGCCGCGGTTCCCTTTACGAAGCAGGGCGTGGTCCATGTTCAGCCGGTAGCGATCGCCTATACCCGCGTACACGGCATGGCGATGGGCCGTTATCACCGGCCGATCGCCGCCTGGCCGGGCGATATAGAACTCGGTCCTCATCTGCTGGGCGTCCTGAAGGAAGGTGCGCTCGACGTGGACGTGGCTTTCGGTGAAACGATCGATTTCCGCACCGGCGACAACCGCAAGCATCTGAGTCAGGCAGTGACGAGCCGTATCCGGCGCATGCTGCTGAAGCATCTGCGCGGCCGGGATTATGAGACGCTTTAGTCACTGAGGCAGACCAGAGGGGGCGGACACGGCACGACCTTCACTATTCGGCCTCCATAACGAAACGCTTCATTTCCGGGCGTTCTTGCGATATGGAAGCGCCCATGAACGAACACGTTACTCTTTCTACTCCCGCCGAACAGACGGTCGAGCGCCCGAACAGCCGCAAGGTCTTCATCAAGACCTATGGCTGCCAGATGAACGTCTACGATTCGACCCGCATGGCTGATGCACTGGCCAGCGACGGCTATGTGACGACGGAAGACATGGCCGAGGCGGACCTGATCCTGCTCAATACCTGCCATATCCGTGAGAAGGCGGCCGACAAGGTCTATTCGGCGCTCGGCCGTCTGCGCGACATGAAGACAGCGCGCGCTGCGGAAGGCAGGGAACTGATGATTGGCGTCGCCGGCTGCGTGGCCCAGGCGGAAGGTGAAGAGATCATCCGTCGTGCGCCCGCGGTTGACGTGGTCATCGGACCGCAGACCTACCATCGCCTGCCGGAGGCCTTGAGGCGCGCCCGTGCCGGGGACCGGGTGGTCGAGACGGACTATGCCGTCGAGGACAAGTTCGAACACCTGCCGGTCGCGGAGCAGGCCAAGATCCGCTCCCGTGGTGTCACGTCCTTCCTGACCGTGCAGGAAGGCTGCGACAAGTTCTGCACCTTCTGCGTCGTGCCCTATACGCGCGGCTCGGAAGTTTCCCGTCCGGTCCGGCAGATTCTCGATGAGGCCCGGCGGCTGGTCGATGGCGGCGTGCGCGAGATCACGCTGCTCGGCCAGAACGTCAACGCCTGGCGGGCGGAAGGCCCGAACGGCGGCGAATGGGGGCTCGGCGATCTTCTCTACAGCCTTGCGGAAATTCCGGGGCTTGCCCGGCTGCGCTATACGACCAGCCACCCGCGCGACATGGACGACAAATTGATCGAGGCGCATCGCGATCTCCGCGCCCTGATGCCCTACCTGCATCTGCCGGTGCAGGCCGGTTCCGACCGCATCCTCAAAGCCATGAACCGCCGACATACGGCTGAGGAATATCTGCGCCTTATCGATCGCATCCGGGCCGCCCGGCCGGATATCGCCATGTCCGGCGACTTCATTGTCGGCTTCCCGGGCGAGACGGACCGGGATTTCGAAGACACGATCCGTATCGTCGAGGAGGTGAATTATGCTCAGGCCTTCTCGTTCAAATATTCGCCGCGCCCGGGCACGCCTGGTGCCGACCTTCCTGACCATGTCCCGGAAGAGGTGAAGGCCGAGCGACTCGAAAGATTGCAGGCGCTCCTCTTGAAACAGCAGGCTGCCTTCGCCAAATCCTGTATTGGGAAGGTCATCGACATCCTGCTTGAAAAGCCCGGCCGCAACCCGGGACAAGTGATTGGACGTTCGCCTTGGCTACAGTCTGTGAATGTTGATGCAAAAACATCGCAAATCGGTGACATTATCCAGGTGCGAATCATCGGAAGCGGTCCGAACAGCTTGTTCTCCGAGCCGATACAGAGTTTAATAGACTACTAAATTACTAAGGAGCGAGCCTGCTTGAACGGACGTGAATTGGTTTCTTCATCCGCGCGACAACCCCGATCCGCTGCCACCGACGCCAATCACTTTGTCCTGACGTTCGAGAACAATCGGTTCGCCAGCGAGCTTTTCGGACAATTCGACCAGAACCTGAAGCTGCTCGAGGAGCGGCTTCGCATCGATGCACGCCCACGTGGCAACTCGGTCGCGATTTCCGGAGATTTAACGGCCACCAATCAGGCGCGCCGTGCGCTGGATTTTCTCTATGAACGGCTGCAGAAGGGTGGTTCGGTCGAAGCCTCCGATGTGGAGGGCGCGATCCGCATGGCACAGGCGACGGACGATCAGTTGACCCTGCCGACCCTGGAACGCAAAGCAAAATTGTCGATGGCGCAGATTTCCACCCGCAAGAAGACGATCCAGGCGCGTACGCCGACCCAGGACGCCTATATGCGGGCGCTGGAACGCTCGGAACTCGTCTTCGGCGTCGGTCCCGCCGGCACCGGCAAGACGTACCTCGCCGTCGCGCATGCCGCCCAGCTTCTGGAACGCGGTGCGGTCGATCGTATCATACTGTCGCGCCCGGCTGTCGAAGCCGGCGAGCGCCTCGGCTTCCTGCCAGGCGACATGAAGGAGAAGGTCGATCCCTATCTTCGGCCGCTTTATGACGCGCTCTATGACATGATGCCGGGCGACAAGGTGGAGCGGGCAATCACTGCCGGCGTTATCGAGATTGCACCGCTCGCCTTCATGCGCGGCCGCACATTGGCGAACGCTGCGGTCATCCTGGACGAGGCGCAGAACACCACCTCGATGCAGATGAAGATGTTCCTGACGCGTCTCGGTGAGAATGCCCGCATGATCATCACCGGCGATCCGAGCCAGGTCGACCTGCCGCGCGGCGTCAAGTCCGGCCTGGTCGAGGCGTTGCAGATATTGAAGGGCGTCGAGGGGATTTCCATCGTCCGCTTCAAGGACACCGACGTCGTCCGCCATCCGCTGGTCGGCCGCATCGTGCAAGCCTATGACGCGCGATATGCCGTCCAGGAGGAAAGCGAGGACCTCGACCGATAGGTCGAGACCGAAGCGATGTCCAAGCTCGACATACAGATCACCGTGGAAAACGAGGGCTGGCGCGACGAGGCCGCCCTTCTCCTGCTGAGCGAAAGGACACTGGGCGCGGCGGCAGAGCTGCTCGCCGACGAGGAAAAGCAGCCCTTCCCGGAAAGGGCTCCGGAACTGTCGCTGGTCTTTACCGATGACGCGTCGATCAGGGAAATCAATGCGGAATGGCGGGGCAAGGACACGCCGACCAATGTCTTGTCTTTTCCTGCTTTTCCGCTCCAGCCGGGTGATATGCCGGGACCGATGCTCGGCGATATCGTCATCGCCCGCGAGACCGTTGAACGCGAAGCGGTTGATCTCGAGAAGACTTTCGAGGATCATCTGACCCATCTGCTGATCCATGGTTTCCTGCATTTATTCGGCTACGACCATATGGAAACGGCTGAGGCGGAAAGAATGGAGCGGCTTGAGACTCGCATTTTGGCCGTGCTCGGCCTATCTGACCCCTATGCGGGACAGGACCCGATAGTATAGTCTGGAACAATGAGCGATTTTTCGACAAACCCGGCCCGAGAGGGCAAGGACGGTGACTCCAGCTCCTCGGAAGAGGGCAGTAGTCCGGCCAAGACCGAAACCCAACCCAAACAACATCACAGCTCTTTCTGGTCGCGCGCCTTGAGGTTGCTCAGACCCTCGCAGGGCGAGAAGCTGCGCGAGGATCTCGCCGACGCGCTGATGACCGATACCAATGTCAGCAACGCCTTTTCGCCCGAAGAGCGGGCGATGCTGCACAATATCCTGCGTTTCCGGGAAGTTCGGGTCGAGGACATCATGGTGCCGCGCGCCGATATCGAAGCCGTCGACATGACCATGACCATCGGCGAGCTGCTGATCCATTTCGAGGAAACCGGCCGTTCGCGCATGCCGGTCTACAGTGATACGCTCGACGATCCCCGCGGCATGGTGCATATCCGCGACCTCCTGTCCTATCTTGCCAAGCAGGCCCGCAACAAGCGCCGGACAAACGCGCGCGCGGCACCTTCGCGTGCCGCACCGACTCAGCCGATGCCGCTTGCCGCCGACAAGCCGGAGAAGGCGGAAAAGCAGGTACGCACGCCACGGCCTGCTTTCGACCTCGGGCGGGTCGATCTCGAACAGACCGTCTCGGAAGCCGGCCTGATCCGCAAGATCCTGTTCGTGCCGCCGTCGATGCTCGCATCTGACCTGCTTCAGAGCATGCAAGCGGCCCGCACGCAGCTTGCCCTTGTCATCGACGAATATGGCGGCACCGATGGTCTCGTCACGCACGAAGACATCGTCGAGATGGTGATCGGCGATGTCGAGGACGAGCACGACGACGAGGAAGTCATGTTCTCCCGCGCCGGCGATGACGTCTTCGTGGCCGATGCCCGCATCGAACTCGAGGAGATCGCCCAGGCGATCGGCCCGGATTTCGACATCAGGGATCGCCTTGAGGACGTCGATACGCTGGGCGGCCTGATCTTCTCCGCGCTTGGCCGCATTCCGGTGCGCGGCGAGGTCGTGCAGGCGGTGCCGGGCTTCGAATTCCAGATCCTCGAAGCCGATCCGCGCCGCATCAAGCGCGTCCGCATCATGCGCAAGCGGGCAGGTGCCCGCCGCCGCCTGAAAGGCGACGGCGAAGCGCTGCTCACCGATCAGACGCCGTCCATGCTGCTGCTGCCACCATCCGCTCCGAGTGCAGACCGGTCCAATCATCAGGCCTGAGCGATTCCGCCAGAGCGTTCCTCTTTGACCTCACGACAAGTCAGCCGTTTTTTGGAAGACTGCGGCGGCTGATTCGAGGAAAAAGGGGAAGTCCATGGAGCGGCTGGCGGGCAGGATCATACTTCTCTGGGGTTTCCCGCGAGCTATTGTCGCTTTTCTGGCCGGCGCCGTTGGCGCTTTAGCCCTGCCGCCCTTCGGGTTCCTTGCAGCACTCTTCATCTCCTTCACGCTGCTCGTCTGGCTGATGGACGGCTCGACCGGCAATCCGGATGGAGGTCTGTTCTCCCGCCTCCGCTCGGCCTTCTGGCTCGGCTGGTTCTTTGGTTTCGGCTATTTCGTGGCTGGCCTCTGGTGGCTCGGCAATGCGCTGCTGGTGGAAGCCGACGAGTTCGCCTGGGCACTGCCGCTTGCGGTCCTCGGCCTGCCGGCCTGTCTCGCCCTCTTTTATGGTCTCGCAACGGCAATCGCCCGGATGTTCTGGTCGGACGGCTTCGGACGGATCGCGGCGCTCGCCTTCGGTTTCGGGCTTGCCGAATGGCTGCGCAGCTTCGTTGCCACCGGCTTTCCTTGGAATGCGGTCGGTTATGGCGCCATGCCCATACCTTTGATGATGCAATCCGCCGTGCTCGGCATCTACGGGGTCACCGTGCTCGCGGTCTTCGTGTTCTCGGCACCCGCTCTGATCGGCACGAAGAAAGGCATGCGGCTCGGCCTGTCGCTGGCGGCTTTGCTCTCTTGCGCCCATCTTGGCTTCGGCGCCTACAGGCTTTATCTGGCGGATTCCGCTCTTGCCGCGCCTGCGGAAAGCCAGATGGTGGTCCGCATCGTCCAGCCGGTGATCGACCAGGCCCGGAAGATCGAAGATTCCGACCGCGCCGAAATCTTCGAGGAGCATCTGGCCCTCTCCGCCTTGCCTCCGGAAGATGGCGGCAAGCGGCCGGATATCATCGTCTGGCCGGAGACGTCCATTCCGTTCATCCTCACCCAGAACCCGGACGCATTGGCCCGTATCGCCGAGATGCTTCAGGACGATCAGGTCCTTATTACCGGCGTGGTGCGGTCGGAAGAGACCGGTCAGGGTTTCGCGCCGCGCTACTACAACTCGATCTACGTGATCGACAGCGAGGGGCAGATCGTATCCGCTGCCGACAAGGTGCATCTCGTCCCGTTCGGGGAATACGTCCCTTACGAGGACATGTTGCGCAGGCTCGGCATCCCCGAGGCGGTTGCCATGCCGGGCGGCTTCAGCGCCGCGCCCGTGCGGGCGATGCTGACGCTGCCCGGCGGCCGGGTTTTCTATCCGCTGATCTGCTATGAGGCGATCTTCCCGCAGGAGATCGGCGAAGACGTGGAGCGGACGAGCGCGCTTCTCAATGTCACCAATGACGGCTGGTTTGGAGCGACACCCGGCCCTTATCAGCATTTCCAGCAGGCTCGGATCCGTGCCGTCGAAAACGGCCTGCCGCTGATTCGTGCGGCGAATACCGGTATTTCGGCCGTTGTCGACCCCTACGGAAGACTAATAAGGGGTATGGACTACAATCAAAAAGGTGTGATAGATGCAACTGTGAGCAGCATTTCCGTTCCGCATTGGGGCGAGGATGCTCGTCAAAATTACTTCTGGTTGGTTCTGGCATCTATGTTACTGATTGCAGTGGTCTCGCGTGCTGGTTTTAATTTTCGGACGAATTGACCGAAAACCCCTAAAATTGCATAGTGGTCCTGGCCTTTCGTCTCGCCATATGCTTCACACGTTGTGCCTGTAGTGACCAATCGCGCGAAGTGTATCTCCACACGCAGACCGGGTTGTGAAGATTGAACCGTTAACTTCGTCAGGACATCGTTATGATTGAAAATAAGAAGAAGCCGAACCCGATAGACATTCACGTCGGCAGCCGGATTCGCCTTCGTCGGACCATGCTTGGAATGAGCCAGGAAAAACTGGGCGAAAGCCTTGGCATTACTTTCCAGCAGATCCAGAAATATGAGAAGGGCACCAATCGCGTCGGTGCAAGCCGCCTGCAGAATATCTCCAGCATCCTCAATGTGCCGGTTTCCTTCTTCTTCGAGGACGCTCCGGGCGAGCAGTCGGGCGGTCAGGCCGGCATGGCGGAAGCATCAAGCTCCAACTATGTGGTCGATTTCCTGTCGTCGTCCGAAGGCCTGCAGCTCAACCGGGCTTTTGTGAAGATCTCCGACCCGAAGGTGCGCCGACGTGTGGTCGACCTCGTCAAGGCGCTGGCGGCGGATGCCGAAGTGGAATAAGACGGTTTCAATACGATTCCGCAAGCGGCCTCAGGGCCGCTTTTTTTTTGCTCATTTTCTGGCATCCAGGTGTTGCTTGAGTGTTGAGATTGTACACATAAAGATATATTTATGTCGTTGTACGCTTGTTTTTGTCGGCGGAAGCCACTAACACAGGCTCGTTCGTTTCTTTGAGGGGAATCCCGTAATGCGCCCAAGTTACCTGTTCACCAGCGAGTCCGTCGCCGAAGGCCATCCGGACAAGGTTTGTGACCGTATTTCCGATGAAATCGTGGATCTTGTGTACCGCGAAGCGGTCAAGACCGGCGTCGATCCGTGGACGGTGCGCATCGCCTGCGAGACGCTCGCGACCACCAACCGCGTGGTCATTGCCGGTGAGGTTCGCCTCCCGCCAAGCCTGATGAAGAAGGACAAGCAGGGCAAGGACGTCATCAACCCCTCGAAATTCAAGTCGGCCGCCCGTAAGGCGATCCGCGACATCGGATATGAACAGGACGGCTTCAACTGGAAGACGGCGAAGATCGACGTACTGCTGCACTCGCAGTCTGCCGATATCGCGCAAGGTGTCGACAGTGCCGCCGACCAGCAGGGCGACGAAGGTGCCGGCGACCAGGGCATCATGTTCGGTTATGCCTGCACGGAAACGCCGGATCTCATGCCGGCGCCGATATACTATTCCCACAAGATCCTCCGGCTTCTCGCCGAAGCCCGCAAGAAGGGCGAGGGCGAAGTGGCCAAGCTCGGCCCGGACGCCAAGAGCCAGGTGACCGTCCGTTACGAAAACGGCAAGCCGGCCTGCGTCGATTCGATCGTGCTTTCCACCCAGCACCTCGATGAGAGCTGGGATTCCAAGAAGGTCCGCGCCGTCGTCGAACCCTATATCCGCGAAGCGCTCGGCGAACTGAAGATTTCCGACGATTGCAAGTGGTACATCAACCCGACCGGCAAGTTCGTCATCGGCGGCCCGGACGGCGATGCCGGCCTCACCGGCCGCAAGATCATCGTCGACACCTACGGTGGTGCAGCTCCGCATGG
Organism: Neorhizobium phenanthreniclasticum; assembly: GCF_040066075.1. NCBI lineage: Bacteria > Pseudomonadati > Pseudomonadota > Alphaproteobacteria > Hyphomicrobiales > Rhizobiaceae > Neorhizobium > Neorhizobium phenanthreniclasticum. The sequence goes on along the minus strand of NZ_JBEAAL010000001.1, from coordinate 663,920 downwards.
CGGCGGCGCCTTCTCCGGCAAGGACACGACCAAGGTCGACCGTTCGGCAGCCTATGCGGCCCGCTATCTGGCGAAGAACGTCGTTGCCGCCGGCCTTGCCGACCGCTGCACGATCCAGCTTTCCTATGCGATCGGCATTGCCCAGCCGCTGTCGATCTACGTCGACCTGCACGGCACCGGCAAGGGTGTGACGGAAGATCAGATCGAGGCTGCAATCCGCAAGGTCATGGACCTGTCGCCGTCGGGCATCCGCCGCCACCTCGACCTCAACAAGCCGATCTATGCCAAGACCTCGGCCTACGGCCACTTCGGCCGTAAAGCGGGCCGCGATGGTTCCTTCTCCTGGGAGAAGACCGATCTCGTCAAGCCGCTCAAGGATGCGCTGAAGGAAGAGATGCTGAAGGCCGCCTGATCGGTCTTTACGGATCGCTGAAGAAAACTGTAAAGCGGGTGTCTCCCTGAAGGAGACGCCCGCTTTTATCGTGAGAGAGCAGACATGACCGAACAACCGCACCCGAGCCGCGCCACCGAGGCATTTTTCGGGCGTCGCAAGGGCAAACCGCTGCGCGAGCGACAGGCGGAGGGCATGGCCACGCTGCTGCCGGCCTTGAAGCTTGATCTTCAAGCTCCGGCACCGGCAAGACTGTCTGACCTGTTTCCCGTCCCGGTGGATGAACTGCGGCTGGAGATCGGTTTCGGCGGCGGCGAACATCTCATCCATCGCGCGCAGGAAAGCCCGAGAACGGGCTTCATCGGCGTGGAACCCTTCGTCAATTCCATGGCGAAGCTTCTGTCGCGCGTCGATCAGTTGGGTTTGAAGAATATTAGGGTCTATGACGACGATGCGACCCAGGTGCTGGACTGGCTGCCGGATGCTTCGCTCGATCGTGTGGATCTGCTCTATCCGGATCCGTGGCCGAAGCGCAAGCATTGGAAAAGGCGGTTCGTGTCCGAGGTCAATCTCGACCGCTTCCATCGCGTGCTGAAGCCGGGCGGCTTATTCTGCTTCGCATCCGACATCGACACCTATGTCAACTGGACGCTGATCCATTGCCGCGACCATGGCGGCTTTCAATGGCTGGCGGAGCAATCTTCCGACTGGCTGACCCCCTTCGCCGGCTGGCCAGGAACGCGATACGAAAACAAGGCCCGTCGCGAAGGCCGCTCCTCGGCTTATCTGACCTTCAGAAAGACCTGAAAAGTCAGTGCAGACTGACGGTCTTTAGGTCGTCCTCAGCAGCCTTGAAGAAGGTACTGGAACGGTTGTCGGTCAAGAGGATCGGCGTGCCATCGGCGCCGAACAGGGCCCAAAGATCGAGATTGGGATCGATTTCCGGGGCTTCGGGGAAGCAGCGGGACACTTCATCCGACCGCATCTTGCGAATATATCCGACCTCTCCAGTACCCAGATGAGCGAGTTCGGACTGCGTCAAACGCGTATTCGCTTCTTTCAGGAGCATTCCAGCCTCCAATATTGAGGATGCAACGGCATTAATGCCGTTGACCTACTCTGAGACGGAAATGTTAATTTTTCGCACCATGCGTTCCGGCTCGGGGCGGACGAGGTCGATCGACAGGAGGCCATTCCTGAGCGAGGCACCGGAGACCTGCATGCCGTCGGCGAGCACGAACACACGCTGGAACTGACGGGCTGCAATGCCCCGGTAGAGGTAATTCCGGTCGCCCTGTTCTACCTGGCGCCCGCGAATGACGAGCTGGTTCTCCTCGATCGTCACATCGAGCTCGGATTCGGAAAAGCCGGCGACCGCAACTGTAATGCGAAGCCGTTCCGGCGCGCCGGACGCGTCCGCCTGGATGCGTTCGATATTGTAGGGCGGGTAGCCGTCATTCGCCTTCGCGAGGCGCTCGAGGGTCTTTTCCATGGAGTCGAAGCCCAAAAGCAGCGGGCTCGCAAATGGCATCATTCGGCTCATCGTGCAGTCCTTGTAACAAGCGACCCTATCGGCGCCCGAAATTCGGCGCGCCAACTCGGAAACTTATATGGGGAGTTGCAGCAAAGACCGCAAGAATGAATCCGGTCGTCAGTGGTTGCAATCCCTCCATATAAGCCCCGCCCGTACTTGACAATCTGCAGGAGCAGGGCCAACAAGCCCCGGCAAAATCAGGGGCATGCCATGGAACGCAGAAAGATTATCATCGATACCGATCCGGGTCAGGATGATGCCGCTGCGATCATGCTGGCTTTTGCAAGCCCCGCGGAACTGGACGTGCTCGGCCTCTGCGCAGTCGCCGGAAACGTGCCGCTTTCCTATACCAGCCGTAACCTCAGGATCGTCTGCGAACTCTGCGGCAGGCAGGACGCGGCGATCTACGAGGGAGCCCGGAAACCAACCCTGCGTCCTCAGGTGACCGCGGAGCACGTCCACGGCAGGACAGGTCTCGACGGCGCCGAACTGCCTGAGCCGATGATGCCGGTGCGCAGCACCCATGCAGTGGATTTCATCGTCGAGACATTGCGCTCCGAGCCGGTCGGAACGGTGACGCTTTGTACCCTCGGGCCGCTCACCAATGTGGCGCTGGCGCTTCAAAAGGCGCCGGACATAGCACCGCGCGTGAGGGAATTGGTGATGATGGGCGGTGGCTTCTTCGAGGGCGGCAACATCACGCCTGCTGCCGAGTTCAACATTTATGTGGATCCGGAAGCGGCGAAGGCCGTCTTTGCCTCCGGTATCCCGATCGTCATGATGCCGCTCGACGTCACCCACAAGCTTTTGACGACCAAGGCTCGTGTCGGAAAGATTGCGGCACTCGGGACCAGGCCGGCACAGGTGCTGGTCGACTGGCTTGCGTTCTTCGAGCGATTCGACATCGAAAAATACGGCTCCGATGGCGGGCCGCTGCATGATCCGACCGTGATTGCCTATCTGCTGAAGCCCGAACTCTTCTCGGGGCGCGATTGCAATGTCGAAATCGAAACGCGGTCGGAGCTGACGGCCGGCATGACCGTAGTCGACTGGTGGCGGGTTTCCGGCCGCAAGCCCAATGCCAAGGTCATGCGCGATGTGGATGCCGACGGCTTCTTCGCACTGCTTACGGAACGTGTCGGCCGGCTTTGACCGGCCTCACCCGCGGATAAAGGAAAGGCCGCCGGACACTGACCGGCGGCCACCATTCAGGCTTTTTGCATCGGTGATCAGAACTCTTCCCACTCGTCCGCAACGGCGGCGGATCCCACAGCAATGGCCGCCTTCGGTGCAGGCTTTGCACGCGGCGATGCTGGAGCAGGTCGATTTGCCTGCGGCGCCCGCATGGACTGTACGACCTGCCGCAATGCTTGCGGTGCGTTCTGAACCTGGCCGGTGGCATGCGTTGAGACGCGGAAGCGGGCTACCAGCGACCGCAACGTTTCCGCCTCATTGCTGAGCACGGAACTTGCCGCGGTGGTTTCTTCCACCATGGCGGCGTTCTGCTGGGTCACCTGATCCATCTGGTTGACGGCGGAATTGATCTCCTTGAGACCGACAGCCTGTTCGCTGGCGGAGGCGGAGATCTGACGGATCAGCCCGTTGATCTGCATGACCTGGACGGCGATCTTCTGCAGCGCATCGCCCGCCTTTCCGACCAGGTCCACTCCCTCGCCGACCTGGGTCGTAGATGTGTTGATGAGGGCTTTGATCTCCTTGGCGGCATTAGCAGAGCGCTGCGCCAATTCGCGCACTTCCTGCGCAACGACGGCGAACCCTTTTCCGGCCTCGCCGGCGCGGGCCGCTTCGACGCCTGCGTTGAGCGCAAGCAGGTTGGTCTGGAAAGCGATTTCGTCGATGACGCCGATAATGCGGGAAATCTCCTGCGAGGACTGGGCAATGCCCTGCATCGAGGCGACCGCCTTTTGCACCACCTCACCGGACTTTTCCGCATCGTCACAGGCGAGGTTGACAGTGGAGGCAGCCGAACCCGCATTTTCAGCGCTGGAATTCACCTGGGCGGTGAGCTCGTTGAGCGCTGCGGCGGTCTCTTCGAGGCTCGATGCCTGCTGCTCGGTCCTGCGCGACAGATCCTGTGCGCTGGCGGCAATTTCGCGGGTACCGTTGCCAATGTTATGCACGGTGGAATTGACGGTCGCGATCGTGTCTTCAAGGCTTTCCAGCGCCCGGTTGAAATCGGTCTTCAGCTTTGCGTATTCGCCTGGAAACTCTTCCTGGACCCGGTAGCCGAGGTTGCCGTTCGAGAGTTCGGCCAATCCCCTGGCAAGGGAGGCGACGATGCGCTGCTGTTCAAGAGCGTTGGCTTCCCGCTCGTTTTCCGAACGGCTCCTCTCTCTTTCGGCAGCATTGCGCTGAGCTTCGGCCTCGGTTTCCAACCGGCGGCCGTCGGCCAACGTATGCCGGAAGCCTTCGAGCGATTGGGAGAGCGAGCCGATCTCATCGTTCCGGTCCTGGCCTTCGACCGGCTGTTCGAAACGGCCCTGGCCGAGAAGATCGACGCTTCCGAGCAGCGCGCCCAAAGGACGACGCACGAAGACGGTACTGCCGAAATAGAGGGTCGCAATGCAGGCGCCCATGATGACGACACCGCCAAGAACCATCATCCACGTCTGATCCTGGACAGGCGCAGCGATGACGCTGTGGGGCACGTCGACGACGATCGCCCAGGTGGTGTTGAGGTCCGGTACCGTGAATGGGTAGACGACGCGCTCGTAGGGTTCCGAAGCATCGGCCGAGAGATTGTCGAGTTGTGCGGGCTTGTCTGCCTTCAGCGCGGCGAGAAGCTCGCTCGCCTTGTCGCCTTCCACCGGCTTCATCAGCTTGTCCGGATCAACCGGGACAATCCAGTTGCCACCCTGGGACACGAGAAGGACACGGCCGGAACCGAAGGGCTTCATCGCCTGCAGCTTATTCGTGAGGGTGGCGAGCGACACGTCGAGACCGGCAACGCCGAGAAATTTCGAGCCCGAGAAGACCGGATAGGCAATCGAGCTCATGGCGGTTGCGTCGCCGGTCGTGCTTTCCACGTAAGGCTGGGTCAGTGAGCCCTTCTTGGAGTTGGCGGCCAGCGCGTACCACTCCGCCTGGGTGTCGATGTCGAAAACGCTGTAGGCGATATCGCCGGTGCGGCTCTTGGTCCAGTAGGGTGCAAGTTCGCCCTTCTTGTTCGCCCCCATCTCCTTGTTTCCGACAAGGTCGGCGTTCTTGCCGTCGAAGGTGCCGGGCGCTTCTGCGAACCAGCTGCCATAGGCGAATGCGTTCTGCTCGAGATTGGCCTTCAGGGCATCGACCACGCCTTTGCGATCGAGGTAATCGCCCGCATGACCGCGACCGATCACGCCGGCGATCGATCGGGCGGCGCCTGCGAGTTGTCCCATGTCGACGGCGACTTCGTTGGCGATCGAGCGAGCCTCCGCCTCGGCCTGAGCCATGGTGAGCGACGAGACGCGGCTGCGTGTCTGGGAGATCAGGAAGAGGTTGGAGATGACGAGAACTGCAGCGATTGCCAGGCTCGTCACAAGGATCAGTTTCGTGGACAGGGACTTGATCTTCAGCGGAAACATGGGCTCGCGCCTTCAGCAGGGTATCAAAGGGGAGTATTCACCTGGAGGCGCCCCGTCATGGGGCTGCCGCGGAAGGGATAGCTGGCGAATCCACTGCCGCGGAGGTGTTGGCGACACCCTAGGATCGATATCTTAACTTTGACTGAAATCAGCGCAGCCGGAATTTACATCGCAACAGCACGGTTGCCGCCTACTTCAGACTCGGCGATCGACCTGATCGGCGAGCGGGATGGACGGCTGCGCACCGCGGACAAGGCAGGCGAGCGAGCCGGCAACCGCTGCCCTGCGGAGTGCTTCGGCAAATTCAAGTCCCTGTTCCAGGCTGGCGGCCAGGTAGCCGCAGAACGTGTCGCCCGCCCCGACCGTATCGGCCGGTTCGATCTTGAGGCCTTCAGCAGAAAAGAACCGACCCTCACGGACGGCTACGACGCCATCGCCGCCGAGTGTCACCACGAAGGTCTGGCCGGTTTTCGAATGCAGCTTTTCCAATGCGGTCTTGCGCGTGGCGGCATCCGGGATCGGATGCCCCGCAAGAAGCTCGAATTCCGTCTCGTTGGCGACCACGATATCGGCAAGCCGGGCAAGCCGTGCAGCGTCATCCGTCAGCGGCGCTGTATTCATCAGCGTTACAATCCCCTTTGCACGCGCCGCCTTGAGGGCCGCTTCCACCGTGGTGGCCGGAATTTCGAGTTGCAACATCAGGATGTCGCCGGTCTGCATGGTTTCGACTGCCGCGTGGGCCTGTGCCTCACTCACGGTGCCGTTGGCGCCGGGCACGACCGCGATCATATTCTCGCCTGTGCCGCCGACAAGGATCAGCGCCGTGCCGGTCGGCGTGCTGACATGTGCGACGCCGGACAGGTCGACCTTAGCTTCATCGAGAAGGGCGAGCGCCGGTCCGGCAAAGTTATCTTCGCCGACGGCTCCGACCATCTTCACCGTGCTTCCGGCGCGCCGTGCCGCGAGCGCCTGGTTGGCGCCCTTGCCGCCGGCAGCCGTTGCGAAGCTCGTTCCTGCAACGGTTTCACCGGGCTGCGGAAGGCGTTCGGTCGTTGCGGTGAGATCCATGTTGATGGAGCCGAGGACAGTGATCATGGGCAGGCCTGCTTGCTGGTGTAAAGTCGCGCGACACTGCCCGAGAGCGTCACTCCTCGTCAACCACCCTGAGCTTGAGCAGGCCGGTGCGGCTTTCGACGACCTTGGCCTGCGGCGCGTCGCGGGATGCTTCGGCGTCTGCCGGCGCTTCCAGTTCCAATGCCTCGATCCTGGCGCCACGGCGATTGAGCTTGTCGGTGGACGTGATGATCTGCTCCACATCCTTCTGGGCGGCGAGGAAATGCGCCTGAAGTTTGCGTGTCCTGTCGTCGAGCCGGGCCAGATCCTCCACCAGAAGAGCCACCTCGCCTTGGATGAGATGCGCCTGTTCGCGCATCCGCTGATCTTTCAGGACTGCCTGGATGACCTGGATCGACAGCATCAGGAGAGAAGGCGATACGAAGACCACGCGGGCGCGTTGCGCCTTCTGCACCACGCCCTCGAAATGCTCGTGGATCTCGGCAAAGATCGATTCCGACGGCACGAAGAGGAAGGCCATCTCCTGGGTTTCGCCCGGCAGGAGGTATTTCTCGGAAACGTCTTTGATATGCACGTCCAGATCGCGGCGGAACTGCTGCGCAGCCGCCCGCCTCGCTTCTGGTGCGGCAGCCTCGCGAAAGGCATTCCAGGCCTCCAGCGGGAACTTGGCATCCACTGCCAGCGGCGGTGCGCCGTTCGGCATCTTGATGAGGCAGTCGGGCCGGGTGCCGTTGGAAAGCAGTGCCTGGAACGAATAGGCGCCGAGCGGAAGGCCGTCCGCGACGATCGCCTCCATCCGCCCCTGGCCAAAAGCGCCGCGAGTCTGCTTGTTCGACAGGATCGCCTGCAGGCCGACGACATCCTTGGCAAGCGTCTGGATATTGTTCTGCGCGGCGTCGATGACGGCGAGTCTCTCCTGAAGCCGGCGGAGATTCTCATGCGTCGACTTGGTCTGTTCGGTAATCGTCGCGCCGATCCGGTGCGTCATGCCATCAAGACGCTGGCTGACAGCCTGGTTGAGTTCCGATTGCCGCGCCGAAAGCGTCTCCGCCATGGCCGACAGCCGGCCCTGCATCTCGCTCTGGGCACGAAGGAGTTCGGAAAGCCTCGCTTCCGCCTCGACCGCCTGCCGGGCGATTTCCCGCTGGCGACGGTTGATAAAAAACACCGCGAGCAGAATAACTAGCGCCGCCGCTGCGGCTGCAACGGCCACAGCCTGCTGGTCGGCCAGAAGCGCGGGGAGACGTGCGAGAAGATCATCCATGGCGGGAAGCTAACAGAATTCCGCGGCTTGAAAAGATCAAAACGTGAACATTATATAAAAAAGCGAAGCGATCCCTGTTTCTTCCGAAAAAAAGTTACGTTATGGGAAGCCATGACCATCAAACCGCTGATTATTCTCCCGAACCCGATCCTGCGCCAGGTTTCCAAGCCCGTCGAACAGGTAAATGACGAACTCCTGAGGCTTGCCGACGATATGCTGGAGACCATGTACGAGGCGCCTGGCATCGGCCTTGCGGCGATCCAGATCGGCGTGCCGCGCCGGCTTCTCGTCATCGACGTTGCCCGGGAGGGCGAAGAGAAGAACCCGCAGGTCTTCATCAACCCGGAGATCGTCAAATCCTCCGACGAGCGGTCCGTCTACGAGGAGGGCTGCCTTTCTATTCCGGAATATTACGCCGAGGTGGAGCGGCCCGCGGCTGTCACGGTCAAGCATATCGGCCGGGACGGCAAGGAACATATGGTGGAGGCCGATGGCCTGCTTGCCACCTGCCTGCAGCACGAGATCGATCACCTGAACGGCGTGCTCTTCATCGACTACATCTCGCGTCTGAAGCGGGAGATGGTGATCAAGAAGTTCACCAAGGCCGCCAAGGCGAAGGCCGTTTAGGGCTTCAACCGGCGATCTTCAGTTTGAAGGCGCGCTTTCCAAGCGTGGAACGTCCATGTCTCTTCGAATCATCTTCATGGGCACGCCGGAATTTTCCGTGCCGACGCTTGAGGGCCTGAAGCAGGCGGGCCATGATATCGTCGCGGTCTATACGCAGCCGCCGAGGCCGGGCGGCCGGCGCGGGCTTGATCTCGTCAAGTCGCCGGTACATCAGGCGGCCGAGCTTCTCGGCATTCCCGTCTTCACGCCCGCCAACTTCAAGGATCCGGAAGAGCGCGAGAAATTCCGGGCTCTGAACGCCGACGTGGCCGTGGTCGTTGCCTATGGCCTGCTTCTGCCGGAAGCGGTCCTCACCGGCACGCGGCTCGGCTGTTACAACGGCCATGCGTCGCTCCTGCCGCGCTGGCGTGGTGCAGCCCCCATACAGCGGGCGATCATGGAAGGAGACGAGAAGACCGGCATGATGGTGATGCAGATGGAGAAAGGCCTCGATACGGGGCCGGTGGCGCTTACTAGGGAAGTCGAGATCGGCGAAAACATGACGGCGGGAGAACTGCACGACAAGCTGATGCTGGTCGGCGCCCGCGCCATGGTCGAGGCGATGGGGAAACTGGAAGCCGGCGACCTGCCGCTGACGCCGCAGCCGCAAGAGGGCGTGCTTTATGCCGCCAAGATAGACAAGGGCGAGACGCGCATTGATTTCTCGAAACCGGGGCGGGATGTTCATAACCATATTCGCGGCCTGTCGCCCTTTCCCGGCGCCTGGTTCGAGGCCGAGATCAACGGCAGGCCGGAGCGCATCAAGGTTTTGGCATCCGAAATGAGGGAGGGGCGTGGTCAGCCAGGCATGGTGCTGGATGACGCGCTGACGGTCGCCTGCGGTGATGGTGCCGTCCGGCTGCTGAAGCTTCAGAAAGCAGGCGGCAAGCCGCTTGCGGCGGCCGATTTCCTGCGCGGCACGCCGATCCCGGCCGGGGCGAGGCTCTCCTGATGCCGCGATACCGCATGACCGTCGAATATGACGGCACCAATTATGTCGGCTGGCAGATGCAGGAAAACGGCCACTCGGTGCAGGCGGCGCTCCAGGGCGGCATCCTGTCGCTGACCGGCGAAACCGTCTCGATCCGCGGCGCGGGCCGCACGGATTCCGGCGTTCACGCCGTGGGTCAGGTCATCCACGCGGATCTATCGCGCGAGTGGAAGCCTTATAAGCTGCGCAATGCATTGAACGCCCATTTGATGATGGCGGGCGAAAAGGTGTCGGTGCTCGACGTCCAGGCGGTCGATGAGACGTTCGATGCGCGCTTTTCGGCGCTCCGCCGGCATTATCTCTACCGCATCCTCAACCGGCCCTCGCCGCTGGCGCTGGAGGCCAAGCGCGCATGGTGGGTGGCGCGCCATCTCGATCACGAAGCCATGCACGCAGCGGCGCAGACGCTGGTCGGGCACCATGATTTCACGACGTTCCGTTCGGCCCACTGCCAGGCGACGAGCCCGGTTCGCACGCTCGACCGGCTGGATGTGACCCGCACCGGCGACCTGATCGAAATCCGGGCAAGCGCCCAGAGTTTCCTGCACAACCAGATCCGCTCCTTCGCCGGCACGCTGAAGCTTGCGGGCGAGGGCAAGATGACGCCGGAAGATGTGCGCGCCGCGTTGGATGCGCGGGATCGCTCGGCCTGCGGGCCGGTCGCGCCGCCGGAAGGCCTTTATTTCATGAAGGTCGATTATCCCGGCGATCCGTGATCCCGCAAAGATAGTCAGAACGGATAGATGCCGAGGAAGCGTTGCAATGCTTCGGTCAGCAGCATGCCCGGAACGATCAGCACCAGGACGAGGCCCGTGACCATCAGCGGCTGCGGCCCGCAGATCATCCGCATCACCCGTGAGACGGAAACGACCATGGCGATGAGCAGGGCGAAGTGGACGAGCGCCAGCAACGCGTCGAGGCTGGAAGGCAACAGGAAGCGCAGACTGAGCAGGCCGTAGAGATAGGCGAACGGAACCGAGAGCCAGTTGACGCTGACGACGACGGCCGAGAATTTCCGCCCGATGCCGAGCAGCGCGCAGAGAATGCCGGCAAGAATCAGCGGCACCAGCCAATTGAAGACCTCCAGCATCGCCATGCGGACGAAGAAAAGCCCGCCGACCCGCGCACCCGCCGGCATGCCTTCGAGCAGATAGGCCCGCCACCACAGCCAGGAAATCGCTGCTGCCGGCAGGCACCAGACGAAAGCCCAGAACGAGCGCATCATGCCTCGATCGGAAATGTCGAGGAGCCGGAAACCTTGGGCGTCGCCTCTGATCAACAGCCAGAGGCCATTAAGATAGAGCCTGACTTCATGGTAGGAGGGCATTATCGAACCAGCGGGAGATGAAAGTCCCATAGATTTGGGTGAGTATTTCCAGATCGGCAAGGGCTACCCGTTCATCCACCATGTGCATGGTCTGGCCGACGAGGCCGAATTCCACCACCGGGCAGTAATCCTTGATGAAACGGGCATCCGATGTGCCGCCGGTGGTGGAAAGCTGCGGCGTCCTGCCTGTCACGGTTTCGACCGCTTCGGAAAGCGAGGCGATCAGCGCATTGTTGCGGGTGAGGAACACATGACTTGGCCGTTCGGCCCAGGTGATCTCGTAGCGGACCGGATCGCGGCCCGGGCGAAGCGGGCTGCCGGCTGCGGCGGCATCGAGCCGCCGCAGGATCTCGGCTTTCACCGTATCAGCGGTCCAGGTGTCGTTGAACCGGATGTTGAAAGCAAAGCTTGCCCTGGCCGGAATGACATTGGTGGCCGGATTGCCGACATCCACCGAGGTCACCTCCAGGTTGGAGGGCGGAAAATTATCCGTTCCCGTATCGAAGGGCGGATCCATCAGCGCCGAGGCAAGCGGCAACAGCCCGCGCAGCGGATTGTCGGCAAGATGCGGATAGGCCGCATGACCCTGGACGCCGAGAACGCTCACCTTGCCGGAGACCGAGCCGCGTCGGCCGATCTTGATCATGTCGCCGAGGGCGTCCGGATTGGTCGGTTCGCCGACTAGGCAGGCGTCCCAGCGTTCCCCTCTCTCGGCTGCCCATTTCAGCAGCTTTTCCGTACCGTTGACGGCCGGGCCTTCCTCATCGCCGGTGATCAGGAAAGAGATCGAGCCCTTTGGCATGCCATGCTTTTCGATATGGCGTGCGACTGCCGCGACGAAGCAGGCGATGCCGCCTTTCATGTCCACCGCGCCACGACCGAAAAGCTCACCGCCGGCAATCATGGCGGCGAAGGGTGGATGGCTCCAGGAGGCTTCGTCGCCCGGCGGCACCACGTCCGTGTGGCCGGCGAACATCAGGTGCGGGCCCTTGTTTCCGAGTCGCGCATAGAGGTTCTCGATGTCCGGCATGCCCGGTTCCGTCGCCACCATGCGCTCCACCTTGAAGCCGAGCGGCAGGAGCATGGCCTCCAGTGCCGAAAGCGCACCGCCTTCGGCGGGCGTCACCGAAGGGCAGCGGATGAGAGTCTGGAGATTGATGACGGGATCGGATGTGGACATTGTTCGCTCAATCGCGGAGCAGTTCGTTGATGCCGGTCTTGGAGCGGGTCTTTTCATCGACGCGCTTGACGATCACGGCGCAATAGAGGCTCGGGCCCGGTTCGCCGTTCGGCAGCGGCTTGCCCGGCATGGTGCCGGCCACGACCACCGAATAGGGCGGCACTTCCCCATACATGACTTCGCCGGTCGTGCGGTCGACAATCTTGGTCGATTTGCCGATGAAAACGCCCATGCCGAGCACCGAACCCTCGCGGATGATGCAGCCTTCGACGACTTCCGAACGGGCGCCGATGAAGCAATTGTCCTCGATGATAGTGGGGCCTGCCTGCATCGGTTCCAGCACGCCGCCGATACCGACTCCGCCGGAGAGATGTACGTTCTTGCCGATCTGCGCGCAGGAACCGACGGTCGCCCAGGTGTCGACCATCGTGCCTTCATCGACGAAGGCGCCGAGGTTCACGAAGGAGGGCATCAGCACCACGTTCTTCGCGATATAGGCGGAACGGCGAACCACCGCGTTAGGCACGGCGCGGAACCCTGCTGCGCGAAACGCATTCTCGCCCCAGCCTTCGAATTTCGACGGCACCTTGTCCCACCAAGTGGAATTGCCCGGCCCGCCCTTGACCACTTCCATGTCGCTGAGCCGGAAGGAGAGCAGCACGGCCTTCTTGAGCCACTGATGCACGGTCCAGGTTCCATCCGCACCGCGGCTTGCCACGCGCGCCTTGCCGCCGTCCAGCAGCGAGAGCGCCTCCTCGACGGCATCGCGCACCTCGCCTTTCGTGGAGACCGTGACGCTGTCACGGTTGTCGAAAGCGGTCTCGATAGTCTTTTCGAGGGAAGAGAAGTCGGGGCTGCTCATGGGAAATCCTTAAACGTCGCTCGATATCGTGATGGTGGGAGAGGTGGTTTTTTAGTGTCATTTGCTCTAAGCGACCGCCACTCAAGCGTCAATGTGAATTGGCGTCAACCGATGTTGATGCCGGAAGGATCAGGCAAATGGCAAGGTCAAGGAAAGACGGACCAAGGCGCAAGGATGGTGTCTGGGATCCGCTGAAGGACAATGTGGCGGACAGGCAGGCGGCGGCGGGCCTGCCAAAGACGCCGCAGACGGAATCGCCGTCCTACCGGCTCGCTTATGTGGATGAAGATTTTCTGTGCCGGGAAGAGCTTCGTCCGGTTCGCCTGCAGCTCGAACTGCTGAAGGTGGAGATGGCCCTTGCCGAACGCGGCATCCGATCGACCGTCGTGCTCTTCGGTGGTGCGCGCATTCCCGCTCCGGGCCAGAGCGCCTGGGCGGCTCGCAACGAAACCCAGCGCAAGAGCCTCGAAGCGGCTTCGGTTTATTACGAGGAGGCGCAGAAATTCGCAGCCCTCTGCGGCAAGTATTCGGCCATCTACAACCATCAGGAATACGTGGTCGTGACGGGCGGAGGCCCTGGCGTGATGGAGGCCGGAAATCGCGGAGCGACCGAAGCCGGCGCGCCCAGCATCGGTCTCAACATCATGCTGCCGCACGAGCAGGCGCCGAACCGGTTCGTGACCCCCGAGCTCAGTTTCAACTTCCACTATTTCGCTATCCGCAAGATGCATTTCATGATGCGCGCCAAGGCGGTAGTGGTTTTCCCAGGCGGCTTCGGCACGCTCGACGAGATGTTCGAGGCGCTCACTCTCATCCAGACCAGGCGCATGGAGCGCGTTCCGCTGATCCTTTTCAGCGAATCCTTCTGGCGCGGTATCATCAATTTCGAAGCGCTTGCGGAATTCGGCACGATCGCGCCGGATGACGTGAACTTGATCAGCTTCGTGGAAACGGCCGATCAGGCCTGGAAAATCATCGCGGACTTTTACGAGCACTGAAAGAAAGAACCCGCCTCTCTAGCGGAAGAGGCGGGTCCTTTGAGACGACAGCCGGTACTAGTTCTAAAGGGGGCGGAGAACTAGAGGGGGCGGTCCGGCAGGTCGTCGATGGAGATCATTCCGTCCTTGTTCGTGTCCATGCGGACAAGCAGCTTGTCGGTGGCCGTAGTGGCTTCAGCTTTGGTGACCTTCCCGTCATTGTCTTCATCGACCATGCGGAAGAAACCGCCGCGCATCATGCCGCCATGGCGCGGCCCGTCCCAGCGGGCTTCACGGCGATCCCGGTCGTGATGGCCCCAGCCGTGGTGGTTCCATGCCTGGCGGTCCCCGTCACGGCGATCGTCGCGCCTCTCGGCCATGCGATCCCGCCGGTCCTGCGGCTGGTCGTCACCATTATCGGCCTGTTCCGGCGGCGGATTGTTCTTGCGGAACTCCTCCATCCTCGCCTGGCGGTAGTCGAGCATCTCGCCACGTGTCAGCGAGCCGTCCTTGTTGGCGTCGATCTGGGCGAACAGCTTATCCTGAAAGGCGGTCACTTCATCCTTGGAGATCTTGCCGTCCTTGTCGGTGTCGGCGTTCTTGAGCAGGCGGACGAACATCACGTCCTGCATCATTGCGCGGCCGGGACCGCCGGGACGGCCAGGTCCATCGCGCCCTGGTGCCGCGAGAGCCGGGATAGCGGCTCCTGCGACCAAGACGGCACTAAGGGTCGCCAAAACGATTTTCTTCGCGGTCATCGAAGGGTCCTTTCCGGTTACTTCAATAGCTTGAAGGTAGGTCCCGGCCCCGGTTAAAGCTACTTAAACATCCGTAAGGTGGATGAACTTTTGGTAAGGCGAATAAGACTCTAGCTCGTACGCAGACCGCCGAGAAAGCCGGCAAGGTCGTCAGTCACATAATCGATGTGATCGTCCTCGTCGCTCAGCTTCTCCCAACGTTCCATCAGAACCGTATCGAGATTGCGCGGCACGAGAAGGACTGTGCGCATGCCGAGGGTCTTCGGCACCTGCAGGTTGCGCGGCAGGTCCTCGAACATCGCCGCGTTCCTCGTGTCGACGCGATGCAGGCTCGCGAACTTGTCATAGGTAGCGCCTGCCGGCTTCGGCACGTAATCGGCAGCGACGATGTCGAAGATGTCATCGAAATGGTCGAGGATGCCGAGCGCCCGCGCGGCGGCCTCCGCATGCGGCACGCTGCCATTGGTGAAGATGAACTTGCGGCCGGGAAGCGCCTTGATCGCCTCGCCGAGCTCCGGATTGGGCAGGAGCGCCGAATAGTCGATGGCATGCGCCCGTTCAAGGAAGCTGTCCGGATCGATGCCGTAGTGCAGCATCAGACCCTGCAGCGTGGTGCCGTGCTCGTGGTAGTAGCGCTTCTGCAGCGCCCTGGCCTCTTCCGGTTCCAGTTGCAGCAGTTCCTGCACATAGGCCGTCATGTTCCGGTCGATCTGCGCGAACAGATTGACGTGATGCGGATAAAGCGTGTTGTCGAGATCGAACACCCAGTCGCGGATGCGGTCGAAATCGATGGGATCGGGAGAGGTCTTGGGTTTCTTGTCCATGCCGGTTTTATGCACCGCCGGGCCGATAAAGAAAATCGAAAAAGACGACCGGTTTCAGCCGAATCCGGCCTTGGCGGCAGATGAGCGGGCATGATACCGCCACGATATGGAACTCTGGATCCCCATCACCATCGCCGCCGCCTTCCTGCAGAACCTGCGTTCCGCCTTGCAGAAGCATCTGCAGGGTTCGCTGGGCACGCGCGGGGCAAGTTTCGTGCGCTTCGGCTACGGGTTTCCGGTGGCGATCCTCTATGTGCTGGCGCTGCATTATCTTGCCGACTATCCGTTTCCTGCGCCGAACTGGACCTTTGCGGCATGGGCCGTTATCGGCGGGCTGGCGCAGATCTTCGCGACGATCATGCTGGTGCATCTCTTTTCGCTTCGGAATTTCGCCGTCGGCACGGCCTATTCCAAGACGGAGCCGGTGCAGGCAGCGATCTTCGGCTTCATCCTGCTCGGCGAGAAGCTGACACCCGGCGCAGTCATGGCGATCATCGTCGGCGTCCTGGGCGTGATGATGATTTCCATGGCACGCATGCCGCTTTCCTGGCGCAATACACTGGTCGCGCTGACCGGCCGCACGGCGCTGATCGGCATCGCCTCCGGCGCCGTCTTCGGCATTTCGGCCGTGGCCTATCGTAGCGCGTCGCTCTCCCTCGGCGGGCCGGGGCCGGTGATGGAAGCGGCGGTCACGCTTGCCTGCGTCACGACCTTCCAGACGGCCTTCATGCTGGTCTGGATGGTGTGGAAGGACAAGCGCGAGATCGTCCAGGTGCTTCTCTCATGGCGCTCGTCGTCGCTGGTAGGTCTGGCAGGTGTCGTAGGGTCGGCCGGCTGGTTCACGGCGATGACGCTGCAGCAGGTGGCCTATGTGCGCGCGCTCGGCCAGATCGAACTCGTCTTCACCTTCATGGCTTCCTATTTCCTCTTCCACGAGCGGGTGAACCGTATGGAGGTGATCGGCTGTTTGCTGATCGTCTGCGGCATCCTCGGGTTGCTTTTCTCGTAATCGGCGCCCGATTTCAGGCGGCAATAGTGATCGAATCCGGTTAGGGTAGTGTCCTTAACGGGAGGATCATTTGATGTCTCAGAAGGACAAGGCGGCCGCTTTCGGCGCACTTCACAAAAAGGGCAATCCGGTCATCATCTACAATATCTGGGACGCCGGCACGGCCAAGGCTGTGGCAGATGCCGGCGCCAGGGCGCTCGGCACCGGAAGCTGGTCGGTCGCAGCCGCCCAAGGGTATGCCGACGGCGAGAACCTGCCGATGGAAGCATTGCTTGCGACCGTGAAATCGATCACTGCGGCGGTCGATGTGCCTTTGTCGGTGGATTTCGAAGGCGGTTACGCGGAAGAACCGACCGAGCTTGCGCGGAATGTCGGCAAGGTCATCGATGCCGGCGCGATCGGCATCAATTTCGAGGATCAGGTCGTTGGCGGCAGCGGCGTCTACGCCATCGAGGTGCAGGCGGAACGCGTCCGCGCCATAAGGGCATTTGCGGACGCGCTTGATATCCCTTTCTTCATCAATGCCCGCACCGATCTTTTCCTGCAGGAGGGCGACCGAACGAAGCATGCAGGCCTTCTCGATCAGGCAATCGAACGCGCCAAAGCTTATGCCGGGGCCGGCGCCAGCGGCTTTTTCGCACCAGGACTGGCGGATGAAGAGCTGATCCGCACGCTCTGCGAAGCGTCGCCAGTGCCTGTCAACATCATGATGATGCCGGGCGTTCCGGAACCGAGACAGCTTGCCGAACTCGGTGTCGGGCGGGTCAGTTACGGTCCAGGCCCCTATCGCGCGATGATGGCGAAGCTGAAGGAGGACGCCGCGGCGGTCTTTTCCGCCGCGGGCTGAGCCTTGAAGCGCCTCGGGATCAGGGCACGATCAGCGTGCCCGCGCCACGCTCCGTGAAGATTTCGAGCAGCACGGAATGGGCGGTCTTGCCATTCAGGATGACGACGCCCTGTACGCCTGCCTTGATCGCTTCGATGCAGGTCTCGACCTTCGGGATCATGCCGCCGGAGATCGTGCCGTCCTTGATCAGCGCCTGTGCCTGCGCGACGGTCAGTTCCTTGATGAGGTTCTTGTCTTTGTCCAGCACGCCCGGGACATCGGTGAGGAAGAGCAGGCGCGTCGCGTTCAGCGCGCCGGCGATGGCGCCAGCGAACGTATCGGCATTGATGTTGTAGGTGGCGCCGTCACGGCCGGGAGCGACGGGCGCGATGACCGGGATCATCTCCGACTTGGCGAGCAGGTCGAGCAGCGTGCGGTCGACTTCCACCACTTCGCCGACGAAGCCGAGGTCGAGAACGCGTTCGATATTGCTGTCCGGGTCGATGACGGTTTTCTTGGCCTTCTCGGCGAAGACCATGTTGCCGTCCTTGCCGCAGAGCCCGATCGCCCATTCGCCGGTCTGGTTGATCAGCGCGACGATCTCCTTGTTGATCGAGCCGGCGAGCACCATTTCGACGATCTCGACGGTCTTGGCGTCGGTGACGCGCAGGCCGCCTTCGAACTTGGATTCGATGCCCATCTTGGTCAGCATCGCGCCGATCTGCGGGCCGCCGCCATGGACGACGATCGGGTTGACGCCCGACTGCTTGAGAAGCGCGATATCCGCCGCGAACGCCTTGCCGAGTTCCGGGTCGCCCATGGCGTGGCCGCCATATTTCACGACGATGGTCTTGTTCTCGTAACGCTGCATATAGGGCAGCGCCTGGGCCAGAAGCTTGGCCTGAAGTTCGCTATCGGAAGCGGTCATCGGATTCCCCATGAAGTGAGTGGGGCCTTTTAGCGCATGTTTTTGACAGAGGAAATAATCATGGCCGAAGTTTCGAGGCCATCAGGCCGGCATGCTGACCGTTTCGGTGATGGCTTGGCGCAGTTCATCGAGGCCGCGGCCCTTTTCCGATGACGTCGAAAGAACGAGCGGGTAGGCTGCCGGTCGCTTGCGGATCTTTTCCGTCGTTTCCGCGATCAGTTTCGCGACAGCCGGTTCCTTGATCTTGTCGGTCTTCGTCAGCACGACCTGGTAGGAGACGGCGGCCTTGTCGAGCAGGGAAAGCACTTCCTCGTCGTTCTTCTTGATGCCGTGGCGGCTGTCGATCAGCACATAGACGCGCTTCAGCGTGGCGCGCCCGCGCAGGTAATCGAAGACGAGCTTGGTCCAGGCGTCGACCTGTTCCTTCGGCGCCTGCGCATAGCCGTAGCCCGGCATGTCGACCAGCGCCATCGGCGGCAGGTCCGTGCCTTCGCCGGAATAGCCGTCCGGAACGAAATAGTTGAGTTCCTGGGTGCGGCCCGGCGTGTTGGAGGTGCGGGCAAGCCCTTTATGGCCTACGAGCGCGTTGATGAGCGACGACTTGCCGACATTGGAGCGTCCGGCGAAAGCCACTTCCAGCGGGCCCTCCGGGGGAAGGAATTTCATCGACGGCACACCGCGGATGAAGATCCAGGGGCGGCCGAAAAGCGGCTTGTCGTCCATGTTCCTGTCTGCGGGCATCGGTTCTGTCGGTCCTGTCTTGATCGAAGCGACACGGCTTCCGGGTTTTGCCGGCCAATGTCAAGCTATGGAGGATATTTGCCTATTGCCGAAAAAGAAAACCCCGGCGAACCGGGGTTTTCTGATGTTACTTCGAAGCCGCCGGTTTTCGTCGGAAGAGACCCTTCAGGTTGTCGAAGAGCTCGACCTTGGCACCGTGGCGCTTCATGATGATCGCCTGCTGCGTGACTGACAGCGTGTTGTTCCAGGCCCAGTAGATGACGAGGCCGGCCGGGAAGGATGCCAGCATGAAGGTGAAGACGACCGGCATCCAGGTGAAGATCATCGCCTGGGTCGGGTCCGGTGGCGTCGGGTTCATGCGCATCTGCAGGAACATGGTGACCCCCATGACGAGCGGCCAGACGCCGATCAACAGGAAGTGTGGCACGTCGTAGGGCAACAGGCCGAACAGGTTGAAGAGCGAGGTCGGGTCGGGCGCGGAAAGGTCCTGGATCCAGCCGAAGAAGGGCGCGTGACGCATCTCGATCGTTACGTAGATGACCTTGTAGAGCGCGAAGAAGACCGGGATCTGCAGGAGCACCGGCCAGCAGCCGGCAATCGGATTGATCTTCTCCTCCTTGTAGAGGGCCATCATCGCCTGCTGCAGGCCCATGCGGTCGTCGCCGAACTTGGCCTTGAGCTCCTCCATCTTCGGCTGCATGCGTTTCATGTTGGCCATGGAGGCGTATTGTTTGCTGGCGAGCGGGAAGAACAGCGCCTTGACGACGATGGTGGTGAGCAGGATCGCGACGCCGAAATTGCCCACGTGACGGAAGAAAAAGTCCATCAGCTGGAACATCGGCTTGGTGATGAAGTAGAACCAGCCCCAGTCGATCAGGCGATTGAACTGCGGAACGGCGTATTCCGTTTCGTAGCGCGAGATCAGCGGCACTTCCTTGGCGCCGGCAAACACGAGGTTCTTGAGCTCGGTCGACTGGCCGGGTTGCACCGTCAGGTCGTCGCCTTTGTAATCCGCCTGGTAGCTCGCCTGTCCGCCGGTGAAATGCGAGAAGCGCGTAACGTAGGGCAGCGTCTGAGGGGGAGCGATGGTCGCGGCCCAATACTTGTCGGTGATGCCGAACCAGCCGGTGGTCGCTTTCTCGTTGGTATACTGTTCTTCTTCGATATTGGAATAAGTGTGCTCGCTGAGCGAGCCGCTTTCGCCCATCACGCCGATGAAGCCCTCGTGAATGACCCAGACGGAAGGCGTTGCCGGCTTGTTGTTGCGGATGACGCGTCCATAGGGCGTCAATGTCACCGGCGCACTGGTCTTGTTGTCAACCCTATCCACGACCGTCAGCATGTAGTGGTCGTCGACCGAGATCGTGCGGGTGAAGGTGATGCCCTTGTCGTTGGTGAAGGAGAGCGTCAGAGGCGTCTGCTGGGTCAGCTTGTCGCCGCTTGCGAGCGTCCACTGGGTGCTCGTACCGGGCACTGTTCCTATCGATTCATTGGGGACGTAGCCGACTTCGGCGAAGTAGCCATCCTTCGTATCGGAGGGCGAGAACAGCGTGATGATCGGGCTCTTGTCGTCCACGGTCTCGTGGTATTCGCGCAGCTTCAGATCATCGAAACGGGCGCCGGTCAGGTTGATGGAACCGGTGAGGGCTGGCGTCTCGATCTGGACGCGCTGCGATTTGGCAAGCGCCTGTTCGCGAGTGACGGTCGTCTGCCCTGGGGCGGCTCCTGGCAAGGTACCCGTGGGCGCACTCGATCCGCTTTGGGCGCCGGGGCTTTCCGGGGAGGTGGTCTGGGCGGTTTCGCCCTGCAGCGCACGGCGGGCCTCTTCGGCGCGCTGCTGAGCTTCCATCCTCGGATTCATGTAGAGGAACTGCCAGGCAAGGACGATCAGCACCGAGAGCGCGATCGCGATGAAGTAATTGCGGTTCTTTTCCATCATGCTTTCCTGGAACGGGTCTCCTCGGACCGCTTCGGTTTCGGCCTGCCTTCAATACGCTCGATGAGCTGAGCCGTCATATCAGCGAAGGGAACCGCCAGCACCTCCCTCCGCGCGACAATCACATAGTCGTGTCCGTTCTTCATTGCAAATCCGGCAGATTGCCTCACCGCCTCCTTGAGGCGTCGGCGCATGCGGTTGCGTTCGACGGCGTTGCCTTGTTTCTTGGTGACGGTGAAGCCGACGCGCGGCTGCTCGTCCGGCACATGGCGATCGAGCACTTCCAGAAGGAAGGTTCGGCCACGACGACTTTCGCCCTCCCGGACAGCAAGAAACTGCGGCCGACTTTTCAGCCGCCCGACAGTTTTCTTGATCTTGGTCTCCGTCATCATCGCCCGGTTGCCTCGGGCAGCTCGGCCTTAGGCCGAGAGACGCTTGCGGCCACGGGCGCGGCGTGCGGAAAGAACCTTGCGGCCGCCTTTGGTGGCCATGCGGGCACGGAATCCGTGACGACGCTTGCGAACAAGCTTGGACGGTTGGTAGGTACGCTTCATTTATTTTAATACCGCGGTGTGCGGCCCTTCTTGGATTTTGCCCCCGTGAAAGAGAGCAAGAGCGCTTCGGAAAAAACGATCCGCATAGCCGGCTGCATGCGTGCAAGCCCGCCGGAGCTGAACGTGCGCGGCTTATAAGAGGACTTTGCCGGAAAAGTCAATCACGGCGGGCTTTTTGATCGCGACCTGGGGAGGGGCATCCGCTTTTGCTCCGGATTCAAAGGAGAAATTGCAGGGTCTCCTGTTAACCATTCCGAATTTCTCCGGTTATTCAAGCTTTTCCGAATTGAAATGCAATAATTTCAGGAGCCGAGAAGACCAAGGCGAGGAATGGCAAGCTGTTTTGCAATCAGGAGTGATTTTGGAAAATTATACCCGTCGCGATTGTTTTCGTTTCAAGAGGAGTTTCAAGTATTTCTTAATTGATGAGAGCTAATTTTAGCATATCGGGATAGGGGAGGAACTGCTGAACAGTTGCATTTCCCTGGAAATCCACCCGGGTCTGGAAGGGAAGCAATGAAAATTCGCGGGAAAATCAATCTCCTCGTCGGGTTCATGAGCCTCGTGGCCTGCTTTATCGGCGGCATGTCGCTATTTGCCATGACGGAATATCGTACCATGATGGACGAATATGAGCTGGCGGCTGATCGCGCGCAAAAGGGCGAGCATTTGAACCGTCTCGTAACGGCTGTCGTCATGGATTCCCGCGGCGTCTACATGTCGAAGGATACCAAGGAAGCCAAGAAATTCGGTGACGGCATCCTCGGTTATCTCAAGGAGATGGAACAACTCCTTACGGATTGGGACAAGATCGTTCCCGCGGACGAGCGGGCCGTATTCGACAAGCTGCTTGCCCGGTCGAAAGAATTCACCGCCTTCAGGACCGAGACCGCGCGCCTTGGGCGCGAAGTCAGTCCCGCGGCGGCAAACGAGCAGGGCAACAACGAGGCCAATCGCAACAACCGCAAGGCCTATCAGGTGGAGATCGACGAAGTCGTCAAGACAGATCAGGCGCTGCTCGACGAGGTGGATCAGAAACTCAATGATTTCACCCGCACGCTCTTCATCCTAGTATCTGCCATTACCGTTGCCGGCGTCGCGGCCGGTGCGGGTTTCGGACTCTATCTTGGCCGGCGTCAGCTCAGCCATCCGATCATGAACTTGACGAAAGCGATGAAGCAGATTGCTGCCGGCGATTTCAATGCGCAGGTTTCCGGAGCGGGCCGCGCTGACGAAATCGGCGATATGGCGGCAGCAATCGAGATCTTCCGCAAGAACGGTATCGAGGTCGCGCGTATGAATGCCTCGGAGGCGACCATGCGGGCCAAGAGCGACGATCTGCAGGCTCGCATGTCGACTGTGGTGGCCGCCGCCGCCGAAGGCGACTTCACCCACCGCATCGACAAGCAATGGGGCGAGGAAAGCCTCGATCATTTTGCCCGCACTGTCGACCATTTGCTGGCGAGCGTCGATACAGGCATTTCAGAGACGTGCCGGGTTGTGAAGAGCCTCGCCGCCGGCGATTTCACAGACAGCATGAACGGCAACTTCAAGGGTGCGTTCGCAGAGCTGCAGCGCGACGTCAACGGCACGATGGAAACGTTGCGCGTCACCATGAGCAATGTCCGCGTCGCGACCGGCTCGATGAACGGCAGCGCTTCAGAGCTGAGCAATGCGACCAACGACCTCTCCAAACGCACGGAGCGGCAGGCGGCTGCGTTGGAACAGACGTCCGCAGCGCTCGATCAGATTACCGCGGTGGTGCGCACGTCCACGCAACGCGCGCAGGAGGCCACCGTCATGGTGGGCGAGGCAAAACAGAGTGCGGCGCAGTCCGGCGAAGTTGTCCGCAGCGCCGTCGAGGCGATGGGCCGCATAGAGCAGGCGTCCCGCGAGATCGCCCAGATCACCAACGTCATCGATGAAATCGCGTTCCAGACCAATCTTCTGGCGCTGAATGCCGGTGTTGAGGCAGCCCGTGCCGGCGAGGCCGGCAAGGGCTTTGCGGTCGTGGCCCAGGAAGTTCGTGAACTTGCACAACGCTCGGCAAGTGCGGCAAAGGACATCAAGGCGCTGATCAGCAAATCCGGCGGCGAAGTGGCGGTGGGCGTGGATCTGGTACAGAAGACCGGTGACGCCCTCTCCGAAATCGAAACGCGTGTGCTGCAGATCAACGATCATATCCATTCGATCGCGGTCGCTTCCGGTGAGCAGGCAACCGGCCTTGCGGAGGTCAATACCGCCGTCAACCAGATGGATCAGGTAACACAGCAGAACGCCGCCATGGTGGAAGAGACTTCGGCAGCGACCCAGAAGCTCTCTTCGGAAGCCGATAGCCTCTTTGCTCTCCTGTCCCAGTTCAACATCGGCGACGGTGCCGAAAGGACCGGTGCAAGTGCCGGAGCGCCGCGGCCGGTTGCAGTTGCCTCGACCCACAGTCCGCGCGTTTCCCCTGTCAAGGCAATGGCGGGTGCGCTGAAACGCGCTTTCGGCGGCAGTGCCGCAGCGGCCCCGGCGGCGGGAGATTGGGAGGAATTCTGATCCACGCTGCGTAAATCAACCAGATCAGGAAGCGGAAACGGAAACGTCTCCGCTTTCTTTTTGCGCTGCGGTGAAGGGGCTGGTAAATTGGCATCGAAGGCTTAAAATAGAGAATTACCGAAATCGGCTGATATTGGTGCCGGTCGGGATCGAAATTCGGAAATGGAGACCCGCATGGACGGCGAGGTTCACACCTCGGGACGCTCGGGGTCCTCGCCGGAGGGCGCGGGCCTGGAGCCGATGCCGCGCCTTTTCCGCGGCCTGTCCGGCCGGCTTCTCTGGCTTACCGTCATCTTCGTCATGCTCGCCGAAGTGCTGATCTTCGTGCCCTCCGTCGCCAATATGCGGATGAACTGGCTGCGCGACAAACTGGATACGGCTGCGGCCGCCGGCATCGTCATCGACGGCCTGCAGTCGGCCGAGCTTCCCCGCGCCGTTCAGGACGATACGCTGCTTGCTACCGGCACCAAGGTGATCGCGCTTCGCAAGGACGGCACCTCGCGGCTGCTCGCCGCAACCGACATGCCGCCGCAGGTGGACGAGGTCTTTGATCTCTCCGATACGCCGATGCTTGCGTCCATGCGTGACGCGCTCGACACGCTCCTGTTCGGAGGCGGCCGCGTGATGCGCTTCTACGGTCCGATCGGCGAGAGCGACATGGTCATCGAGCTGGTGATGACGGATGGCGCGCTGCGCAAGGACATGCTGAAATATTCAAAGATGATGTTTCTGATTTCCTTGCTGATCTCGCTCTTCACAGCGGTTCTGATCTTCCTCGCCATCAACCGCATGATGATCCTGCCGATCCGGCGGCTCACCCATAGCATGCAGCGCTTTTCCGAGCAGCCGGAGGATCCTGCCCGTGTCTTCGCCCCCGACCGCTCGCGCGGCGAACTTGCGGTGGCAGGCCGGCATCTGACCGCGATGCAGGTGCAACTGCAACGCACACTGAAGCAGCAGAAGAATCTTGCCGATCTCGGCCTTGCCGTTTCGAAGATCAACCATGACATGCGCAACATCCTTGCGTCTGCGCAACTGATGTCCGACCGGCTGACGGACGTCGAGGATCCGATGGTGCGGAGTTTCGCCCCGAAGCTTTTGCGCACGATCGATCGTGCCGTGGGCTATACGAGTGAGGTGCTTGCCTACGGTCAGGCTTCCGAAGCCGCGCCGCGCCGCCGGCGCATCCGGCTCGCCGATCTTTGCCAGGAAGTACGCGATATCCTGGCTATCGATCCGGATGCGGGTATCGAATTCCAGGAGCAGGTGGCGGCCGACCTGGAGGTGGATTGCGACAGTGAGCAGCTTTTCCGGGTCATCCACAATCTCTGCCGCAATGCCGTGCAGGCGCTTACGACCTTTGACCCTCAGGATGCGTCCATGGTCCGCCGGATCTCCGTTTCGGCGCATCGGGTGGGCAGCGTGGTCAGCATTATGATCGACGATACCGGCCCCGGCATGCCGCGCAAGGCGCGCGAGAATCTGTTCGCGGCCTTCCGCGGCTCCGCCCGTTCAGGAGGCACCGGCCTCGGCCTGGTAATCGCCCGCGAACTGGTTCTGGCGCATGGCGGCACGATCGCGCTTGTGGAAAAACCCGGTCCTGGCACGCAGTTCAGGATCGAAATTCCCGACCGCCCGGTCTCGCTGGAAGACTACCGGGCTCGGGCCTGACGCAAATAAATGTTGCTTCTCAACGGTTTGAGCGAGAAGTGACAGTAAAATGACGTGGCCCGCGGTAAAATCGCTTGCAATCCTTCGCAGCACCCATTAGAGGATCGCCACGCAAGCGGTGACGCACTGCTTGCTTACGCACCCGTAGCTCAGCTGGATAGAGCACCAGACTACGAATCTGGGGGTCAGGAGTTCGAATCTCTTCGGGTGCGCCAACTACCGCCGATTGCCCTCCACAGCACGCGATAACTGCCGAACTTACGCCTTGCATCAGGTGAAGCATAGCCTGTGCGCAGAAAAGCGTAGAAACGGCGGCGTTCTTTGTAGCGCGAACGAACGACTCCATTTCGAATGGCCTATTCCGTAGTTGCAAACCTCCCTATTTTGCGACATCGCAAAATCCAGGCGGAAGACCGGTTCAAAACCCGGGACTTTTGTGACAAGCGCCCGATTGACAATTTTTGAAAATTTGCCCTCCTTGTCGTGTCTCAATCTCAACTGGAAAGAGACAGCAATGCGCAAATCCTTCTATGCTTCCCAAAGCATCTACTCGGAACCTGGGCCGTATCGCGAAACATTGATGCGCGGTGGCGTCGAGCCTAAGTCAATTGCCCGGTGGATTAGCTCATTCATGCAGCATCCTCGCGGGGCTGAGTCCGAAGAACGTGGCTTCACACCTGAACAGGCCGCCGATCTGGAGCTTCGTTCGGTGACAGAGATTCTGTCTGTCGCCGTGAAACGCAATTTGCTGGAAGGCGATTCCGCACAGCACAAGGTCGGCGGCGTATGCCGGGATTTCGCTATACTGGCGGTTAGTCGATTTCGTGAGCGCGGCATTCCGGCTCGCCTCCGTGTCGGGTTTGCCGATTATCCGGTGCCTGGCCAATGGGAAGATCATTGGCTTTGCGAATGGCATGACGGCGGGCGTTGGAAACGGCTTGATGTGGAGTTTGCGGCTATCGGGGGGCTTTCTTTCGATACCTTGGATGTGCCGCGCGAGCGGTTCCTAACAGCAAGCGAGGCATGGTTCAGGATCAAAGACGAGCCTGCGATTGCCTCACGATTTGGCGTGTCAAGCCTCAACCTTGGGGGAGAGGGGTTCGTCGCGGGAAGCCTGCTTCGAGAAATCGCAGCCCTGCGTAAGCTGGAACTGAAACCGTGGGATTACTGGGGTCTATCAAAGGACCTTTCCCCCGGTTCAACCGAGTTGTCGCAGCAGGCGCGGACAACGTTCGACCAACTCGCTTCACGGCTCAAGAACGCCGATGGTGACGGGGACGGCGAGCCGGAAGCTGTAGCGGACTGGCCTCTACCAAAGCGGGTTGTCAGCTTTCCACAAGGCGAGCCTATAGCTGTCGTGTTGCGTAATTCCTGACATTCGCGACGAAATCGACGGGACTGAGAAATCGCTGCAATCTCCGTCGCAAGAATCTCTCGCAAAAGTCGGCGTTATGCGACTGACTTTTGCGACAGGTTTCCAAGAGGTATTTTCGGAAGCTGAAATTCGGTTTTGTTCACTGAATGTGGGTATGACTGCTTTTACAGTTTCGCCTCCGAAACCCGACAGGCTCCTCCCGGCCAAGGGATCGTGGCCTACTGCTGCGGGCCGTACTGCGTTCTATCGTTCGAGGCCGTCGCGGCGCAGTGCGCGAAGGGCTTCCGAACGCTTTCCGGCAGCGGGTTGATGTCAGCCCATACCGATCAGCACGCCACCCGCCGCAGCGACGAGCACGACGATCCAGGGTGCGGCCTTCCACGCCATCAGCAGCACGAAGCAGGTCAGCGCCAGCGCAAATTGGCGCGGACCGACAATCGCACTGGTGAAAACGGGATCGTAAAGTGCCGCGCCGAGAATGCCTACAACGGCGGCATTGGCGCCGCGCATGAGGGCTTGCGCGCTTTCGCGTTTGCGGAAGCTGTCCCAGAACGGAATAACGCCAAGCAGGATCAGAAAGCCCGGCAGGAAGATGGCAATCAGCGCAATGCCCGCTCCGGCGAGACCGTTGGGGGCCTGCTCCAAAACAGTTCCCAGATAGGCAGCAAAGGTAAAGAGCGGCCCAGGCACGGCCTGCGCCGCTCCGTAGCCGGCAAGAAACTGGTCGTGGCTGACCCAGCCGCGTTGAACGACCTCCGTTTCGAGAAGCGGCAATACGACATGTCCGCCGCCGAAGACCAGCGAGCCCGCGCGGTAGAACGAGTCGAAGACGGAGAAACCTTGCGAAGACGTAGCGGAGGTGACGATGGGCAGTCCGACGAGCAGAGCGATGAAAAGCGAGAGCGAAATCGCCCCGAACAATCGCGAAACTGGGAATTCGATGTGCCGGGTGATCTCCGCCTGATGGTTGCGGCAGAAGACAAGGCCCGCCACGGCACCGGCAGCGATCGCCGCCACCTGTCCGAGCGCACCTGCCACGAGAACGATGATCAGCACCGCACCGAGGGCGATGGTGGCCCGCTCGCGGTCCGGGCAGAGGTTCCTCGCCATGCCCCAGACGGCCTGGGCGACAATGGCGACAGCGACGATCTTGAGGCCGGTGATGATGCCACCGCCGATCGGTCCGCCGAATGCCGCTGCGCCGTAGGCGAAGAGGACGAGCAGAATGGCCGACGGCAAGGTAAAGGCCGTCCAGGCGGCAAGCGCGCCGAGCGGCCCGCCGCGCAGAAGCCCCAGGGCGAAACCGACCTGGCTCGATGCCGGACCGGGCAGGAACTGGCTGAGCGCCACGAGGTCGGCATAGCCCTTGTCATCGATCCACTTGCGCCGCAGAACCAGTTCGTCGCGAAAGTACCCGAGATGCGCGATTGGCCCGCCAAAGGAGGTGAGGCCGAGCTTGAGGAAAGCTGCGAAAACCTCGCCGGCCGAGCCTCGGGTGCTCTGGTTTTCATCTTGGCTCGTCGTCGTATCCGTCATCTTTTCATCGCCTCCCCCGTAAATTCACGGATGCGCTGCTTGGCCACAGCAAGGCCATCGCGCCCTTTGTCGGTAATGGAATAGAGCTTGCGCACGGTGCGTCCGGCGCGCTCTTCGCGTGCGGTGAGGTAGCCGTCGCGTGTCATCTTGTGCAGCAGCGGATAGAGCGTGCCGGCAGACAGGCGGTAGCCGTGGCTCGCCAGTTCATCGATCATCCACTGGCCGTAAATCTCATGCTCGGCTGCATGATGGAGCACATGCAGGCGCACAAGGCCGGAGAGGAGATCGTGGTGCTCCATTTTCAGCGAATGCCGTTTCTCGGGCAAGGCGTTTTTCGACTGGCTCTCTGTCATGCCATCTGCCTTCCTGATTCGCGGAGCGATCGGTACATGATATCGGTTCACGATAGCGAAGGTCGATTGTGAAAGGAAGACAGGACATGGAATTTGTCCTGATCGGCATTGTGGCGTCGCTCACCGCTGGTGTCACGCTTTTCTAGGGCTTCGGCCCGGGGAAGATGACCCATAACATGATGACACATGAGATGGCCCACTGGCCGGGCCATCCCCAAGGTTGCCGCTTTAAATCTTAAGTTGAGCGCAACCCGTTCGTCTCTTGTCGATATGGGAACTTATCGAGACTCTTCGTCCTCGGGGTCTCGGACGGGCTGAGCGGGGCGATGACCGGCGTTCCGCCGGATGTGAACAGGATTTCCGCATCGACTCCGTAGACCGAGCGGATGAGGGGTTCATCCAGCACATGCGACGGGTGGCCAAGGCAGGCGCTCCGGCCCTCATGAAGAATCAGAAGATTGCTGCTGTAGCGTGCGGCCAAGGAGAGATCGTGCAATACCACCGCGACGACAGCTCCATTTTCCTCCGCGTAGGTCTTCAAAATATCCAGAACAAGCAGTTGTCGGCGCAGATCGAGTGCGCTGGTCGGTTCATCCAGAAGAAGAATTTCCGGCCGTCGAATGAGCCGCTGCGCGAGGAGGACGAGCTGCTGCTGTCCGCCTGACAGGGTGTCTACCCTTCGTGCCGCAAACTCTGTTATGCCGACCGCAGCCATTGCCGCATCCGCGGCGTCTATGTCTGCGGGACGAAGCGACCAACCCAGCTTGTCGAGCCGTCCCAGCAGCACGACTTCGAGAACCGAAAGCTGGGCGCGAAGGCCAAGGGCCTGCGGCATGAAGGAAAGTTCGGTCGCATTCGGTCGGCGGCCATTGAACGTAGTCTTGCCATCATGCGGAAGCAGGTTGGCGGCCGCAGCCATCAAGGTGGACTTGCCGGCACCGTTAGGCCCGCAGATAGCGGTAATGCCCGCTGCCGGAAACTCTGCAGAGACACCCTTGATGATCTCAGCACCGCCTCGCGATACGCGGACATTTTCGAGAACCAGAGCATGGCTCATCGCAAGCCTCCTGCATTGCGCCGCATGATCAATGCGAAGAGCACTGGAACGCCGACCGCGGCCGTGACGATGCCGACGGGGATTACTGCGCCCTGCGCGAGGATTTTGGAGACGATCGACGCGCCGGCCAGCAGCATTGCCCCCATCAGCCCGGAGGCCGGCAGCAGCACGCGCTGATCTTCACCGACCATGGCGCGTGCGGCATGCGGGGCGACGAGGCCGATAAAGCCGATCGTTCCCACGAAGGCTACGGAGGCCGCCGTCAGCATGGCGATCACCAGGAATGTCCGGCGGCGTAGCGCATGGATGTCGGTGCCCAGGCTGGTCGCATGGGCATCGCCAAGCCTCATTGCCGTCAACCGCCAGGCGTCGCGCGCCAGAAACGGAATACTGCCGAGAAGAATGACGACGATGACGGCGACGCTTGTCCAAGTGGATTTGAGCAGGCTGCCGAACAGCCAGAATACGATCTGCTGCAGCACTTCCGGCTCGGCGAGATATTGCAGCAGCGACTGGCATGCCTGGAACATGAACATCACGGCAATGCCGGCCAGCACGAGTATTTCGGCATTGGCTCCGCGCAGCCGCGCGATGAAGTAAACAAGCGCACATGCAACGAGCGTCATGGCGAAGGCGGATAGCGGCGCGATGATCCAGGAGACGATCGGCACTGCCGCGCCGAACATGATGGCGAGCGCGGCCCCAAATCCCGCAGCCGCCGAAAATCCGAGAGTGAAGGGGCTGGCAAGCGGGTTGTCGAGGATCGTCTGCATCTGAAGGCCTGCGATACCAAGGCCCATTCCAACCAGCGCTCCCATGATGGTCATGGGAAGTCGGATCGACCAGACGATGGCCGCCGCTGTGCGGTCGTCACCGGCGGGGCCGGCAAACAGCGCGGCGAATGCCTCTTTGGCAGAGAGGGGAGACGGTCCCGTCACCAGATCGACCGCTATCAGACAGGCCAGGGTGACGACGCAGCCGGTGAGGAGGCAGAGCCGCCTCTGCACGCTCTTTCGATAAAGAGCGCGCAGGTTCTGCCTTTGCAGTGCGATAGTCATTTGTTTTGCCCGAGCTTCAGCATGAAGGTCCCGTCGGGCTTCACCGGCAGATAAGCCCGGTAATAGGCAGAGAGTTCTGCCGCAGGATCGACGTCCCGAAAAGCTTCCGGATAAAGCGCTTTGGCCATGTAGCGCAGAAATGCATAGTCATAGAGCGTGCGGGTGCCGCCGTGATAGATGGCATAGACCTCGCCATTCTTCACTGCCGGAAGGTCCAGCCATCCGGCGCGTCCGATATATGGCTCGGCGCGCGTGCGGGTGACGTCCGGCGGGATGTTGAAGCCCATCAAAACCGCGTTCGAAAGGCTGGTCCATTCAGAACCCGTGATGAAGATTGCATCCGGCTTCGACGAAAGAACGTATTCCGGGTTCAGCGGACCCCAGCTTGCAATCTGTCCGGCAGCGATGTTGCGCCCGCCGGCGGCATCCACGACACCCGCCCACATGCCTTGGCCATAGGAATTGCCGAACTCGGCCGCGCCCTTCTGGCCCAATTCAACATAGACCTTCGGCTTCGCGTTTTTGGATGCTCGTTCCACCCGGGCAAGGGTGTCGGCGACTTTTGCCTTGTACTGTTCGGCCAGTTCTTCGGCGCGCTCCTCGGCCCCCATCACCTTCCCGATGATAAGCGTGCTGGCGACATGTTTCTCGACCGTCTGGGCATTGTAGTCGACCACGACAAGCGGGATGCCCACCTGCTCGATCGTCCGAGCGGCTGCACCGAGATACTTGTACTGTCCAGCCGACAGGATCACGACGTCCGGCCGCGAGGCGATGATCTTTTCTGCCGACATGGTTCCGGCGTCCGCGTCTCCGACATCAATCAGCTCAGCGATTTTCGGCGTAGTCTTCAGATAAGCTTCGTATTGCAGAGGGCGATAGCCTTTCCAGTAGTTGAGTGAGATTGCCTTGAGTCGGTCGATCGCGGTCGGACCGGTGATGGCGATATAGTCCTCGAAATAGAAGCCGAGCATCACATGCTGCGCGGGCTTTTCGAGCATGACGCGCCGTCCGAGCACGTCTGTGATTTGGATGTCTGCATGCGCTGCCGAGATGGCTCCGAGGCAAAGGATGCCGGACAGGGCAGCGGGCTTGGCCATGCGCATGGCACGGCGAACGAGATTGAACATTGGTTTCTTCCAGATGACGGTGATGAAGTCCGGCACGCCCGGGCAGAGGCCCTTGTGATGGAGCGCAGGACGCGAACCACGCCGACAGCTTTGAGCAAAAAGCTCGGAGCTGTTAGGCGATGCTCATCATGGAAGGAGGGGCCCGCGGGCCTGTATTGGGTGGAAAGAGGCGGGGAGGGGACGTCTCGTCGCGCTGGGGCTGTCGTGCCGCCGGAATGAAGCGCGTGATGGTCCCGACCATGTCGGTCGGAGTCGGCAAAAGCACCGATGCCGAGAGGCGGCAGGCTTCGCAGCCCGTGGGTTTGAATGATTCGTGTTTGCCGCTGCCACCGCCCTCATCATCGGTGACAGTCACGCAAAGGGTGGGCAAGTTGCCATCCGGCAAGGTGTATTGGGCAACCTCTGCGGCGGCCCATGTGGAATCCAGGCTTGGGGCCTTGTGCCCGAAACCGACCATAACAAGTGCAAGCACGCAGACAATGCGCACCAGCAATCGCTCGATGAAGGTCAGGCGAGATTCCATCGTATACCCATGCCGCGAACCGCTTCCATTTCTAGGAGCGTCTCATCGTCCGCTCACTGCGGTAGATCAAACAATGTGTCGAGAGGCAAGATGCCAAGCCTGTTCTGATGGGATCGCGGCCTTCTGCCGCATCGGGGTGGTGCTGAAGACGCAGGACGATCGAAGAGCCGGTATTCGAACAGCATCGAGCCCCACGTGATTTTGCACATAGGCGAACATCAGTCTGGGGAAGTGCGAAACAGGAATTATCCTTCTTGAGCTCCGTTGCGCCATTTTTTTCGACAGTCGGTGATCTATATCCAAGGTCCGGCCGTCGCCAGTTTGTTATTGATCCGTGCCGTGCGCCGTGTCACGTGCTGAAGGATGTCGTCTTCCACGAGGAACGGAAATGGATCGTGAGAGCGGCGCGATATTCGCGCGCGAAGATTTGGAAGAGCCCGGCCGCCTGACGCGATTTCTCTCGCGGGGCCTGTGGGCGAGCGCGCTGTTTCTCGGCATCTATTTTGCCCTGAGCATTGCCGTCCGGTTGATACTGCCGAATTCGCTGACCCTCGACGAGGCCGAACAGTCGCTGTTTTCGCAATACTGGCTTGCCGGTTACGGACCGCAGCCGCCTTTCTACAACTGGGTTCAGAATGCCTTCGTTCGCGTCATGGGGATTTCGCTGTTTTCCCTGATGCTCCCGAAATTCCTCATGCTGTTCCTATGCTACGTGTTCTTCGGCCTGGCGGCGCGCGAGCTCGATCGGCGTCCCGCCGTCGTGGCGATGGCGATGCTGAGCCTGGTTACTCTGCCGCAGGTCTCCTACATGCCGCAGCAGGATCTCACCCATACGGTCGCGGTGCTGATGGCGACCTCGCTGTTCCTCTATGGTCTTTTCCGCACGCTCAGGCACCCGGACTGGATTGGCTACGTGATCCTCGGAATTGCAATCGGCATCGGTATGATCTCGAAATACAATTTCGTTCTGCTGCCGGCGGCGACGGTCGTTGCGGTATTCTGTGATCGCGAGTGGCGCGGTCGCCTGTTCGATCCGCGCGTGCTTCTGACCGCCGTTGTTGGCCTGGCCATCATTCTCCCGCATGCGCTCTGGCTTGTCGGCAATATCGATCTCGCAACGAACGGTACGATCGGCAAGATGGTGGAAGCCAACGCTCCCCATGGAGCCGCCCGTGTTGCCAGGGCGTTCAGTTCCCTCGTCCTCGCCTGTATTGCCTTCGGAGCTCTGACGGTTGTCATCTTCGCGGTCGCCTTCAAGAAGGATTTTCGCCGTGCCTTGAGGGCTGGGGATCGGTGGACGTGTCTGCTCGGACGGATGATGCTGGTCGCACTCCTGGGCGTTGTCTTCGTGATCCTGGTCACGGGAACGACCAAGATCACCGAGCGCTGGCTCGATCCTTATTTGCTTGCCCTGCCGCTTTATCTGCTTCTGAAGCTGGAGCGGTCGGGTGTGGATACCGGAGCGAACCTCGGGCGCTTCGTGCCTGTCTTCGTTGTCATCATGGCCGTCACCCTGGTTCCGCTGGCGGGCAAGACACTGACCAGCGGGCTGACGGGCTCTTATTCACGGATAAACTATCCCTTCGCATCCGTCGCGGAAGTGCTGAATGCTGAACAACGACCCGCATTGATCGTCGCTGGCGGTATGCATCTTGCCGGCAATATGCGGCTGCAGTTTCCCGACGTGCCCGTCATCAATTCCGAGCAGCCGATCGAGGGCTTTCCGCCACCGGATGCTATGAGGGCACCGGTCTTGGCCATATGGATTGATGGCGGGAAGACCACAGGCACGCCGCCGATCGACCTTTCATCCGTGAACGTCCTGGGGCTGACACCGTCGCCCCCCCAATCCCTTTCGCTTCCCTATTATTATAGTGACGGCAACACGAAGCTGAGCCTCGGTTATCTCTGGCTTCGCTGAAGACAGTAGGCAAAACCGACGCGCTGATATACCTGTTCGCGGAGGCTGGCTGATCGCCGGCAAAATCTTCAGGGAGGTTCCGATGGCTGAGACGGAAAAGGTGGCGCTGATCACCGGCGGCGGACGCGGCATGGGCGAAGCGATAGCGCGGGAACTCAATGCTCAAGGTTACAGGCTGGCTCTGATGTCACCATCGGAAAGCTGCGAGATCCTGGCAGCCGAGCTCGGAGGCGTGGCATCCCGCGGTGTGGCGGAAAAGGCCGAAGACATTCAGGCAATTTTCGACCTTGCGATGAAGACCTACGGCCGCATCGACGCCGTCGTGAACCATACCGGCCATCCGCCGAAGGGTGATCTGCTCGACATCACCGATGAAGCCTGGACGCTCGGCTCCGACATGATGATCCTGTCGCTGGTGCGCATGGCCCGCCTCGTGACACCGGTGATGCTGAAGCAGGGCAAGGGCGCCTTCGTCAACATCACCACGTTTGCTGCCTATGAGCCTTCGCTGGTTTTCCCGGTTTCCTGTACCTACCGTGCGGCAGCCGGAGCTTTCACCAAACTCTATGCAGACCGCTATGCGGCGGACAACATCCGCATGAACTGCATTCTACCCGGCTATATCGACAGCCTGAACCACAAACCCGAGACCGCCGATAAGGTCCCGATGAAGCGTATCGGCCATGTGGAGGAGATCGCCAAGACGGCTGCCTTCCTCCTGTCGGACGGCGCCGGCTACATCACCGGCCAGAACATTCGCGTCGATGGCGGCATTACCCGCCACGTTTGATTGGAGCATCCCGGAATGAGATGGAAGCGCACGATCCAGCTTCTGGACGTTCATTGCGAAGGCGAGATCGGCAAGGTCGCGATCGGCGGCGTGCCGAAGATACCCGGCGAGACGATCGCCGCCCAGCTTCACTGGCTGAACACCGATCCCAAGGGGCAGGAGCTTCGCCGTTTCCTCTGCCTCGAACCGCGCGGCGCGCCGATTGGCTCCGTCAACCTGCTGCTGCCGGCAAAACATCCGGATGCGGACGCCGCCTTTATCATCCTGCAGCCCGACCAGGCGCATGCGAGCTCCGGCTCGAACTCCATCTGCGTCACGACGGCGCTTCTGGAATCCGGTATTGTCGAGATGAAGGAGCCGGAAACCGTCGTGACGTTGGAAACGGCGGCCGGCTTGGTCAAGGCGACAGCCTCTTGCCGGGACGGACGCTGCGAAAAGGTCAAGCTTACGATGGTGCCCTCCTTCGTGCACGAGCTCGAGGTTCGGCTCGATACGCCGGAATGGGGCGGGATCAGGCTCGATCTCTGTTATGGCGGCATTTTTTATGCGCTGGTGGATGTCGGTCAGATCAATTTGACGATCGAGAAGGGCAACGCCGCGGCGCTCGTCAAGGCGGGCATGGTGCTCAAGGACCTGATCAACAGGCAGATACCCGTCGTTCACCCGGAAATCCCGGCGATCTCCGGCGTTGCTTATGTGATGTTCCGCGATACTGAAGCCGATGGCACGGTACGCACCTGCACCACGATGTGGCCGGGCCGGGCGGATCGCTCGCCCTGCGGAACGGGCAATTCCGCCAACTTGGCCGCCTTGCATGCCCGTGGCAAGGTGAGGGTCGGCGACGTCTTCAAGTCGCGCTCCATCATCGGCTCGGAATTCGAGGTGGGACTGGCGGCGGAAACGACGGTTGCGGGAAAACCGGCGATCATTCCGACGATCGCCGGTCGTGGTTTTACGTTTGGCCTGCATCAGGTGGCGCTTGATCCGTTCGATCCACTCGCGGAAGGCTTTGCCATGACCGACGTTTGGGGACCGTCGGCCGGAGAAATCTAAGGT
Source organism: Neorhizobium phenanthreniclasticum (assembly GCF_040066075.1). Taxonomy (NCBI): domain Bacteria; kingdom Pseudomonadati; phylum Pseudomonadota; class Alphaproteobacteria; order Hyphomicrobiales; family Rhizobiaceae; genus Neorhizobium; species Neorhizobium phenanthreniclasticum. The sequence continues at coordinate 627,483 of NZ_JBEAAL010000001.1, read as the reverse complement.
CGGAAATCTGAACTTTAGATTTCCTTGGCCACGGTCGTGGGCGTTTCCACATCGCCCGGCTTCAGGACAAGCGAGTTCACGCCTTCCGGCATGGACGGATCGCTCGGTGCCGGAACGATGCCAAGTTCCTGCATCTGCAGGAACTTGTAGGCGCCGAAGAGGTCGCCGGCTTCTCCGGCCTGGCGATACATTTCGGCAGCCTTCTTGGCATCGGCCGCGATGCCTTCGCCGGCCTCATACATCAGGCCGAGATTGACCATCGCATCGGTATTGCCGCGCTGGGCGGCAAGGTCATACCAGGCGATCGCCATCTGGTCGTCCTGCGGCACAAGCTGGCCTTCGTCGTAGATAGTACCGATGTTGAAGGCGGCCGTATCATCGCCTTCGGCCGCAGCCTTCTCGAACCATTGCAGCGCTTTGCTCACATCCGGCTTGGTGCCGAGACCGTCGCGATAAGCGACGCCGAGATTGTAGGCGCCAAGCACGTTGCCGCTGAGAGCGGCTTCCTGGTAAAGCTGAAATTCTGCCTGTTCGTCGCCGAGCCGCCCCATCAGCATGCCGAAATTCACCTTGGCGGCCGGATAGCCCGCTTGGACGGCGGCATTATACGCGCTCATCGCATGGTCAGGCTGCTGGATTTTGTTGAACGCACGGCCGAGCTGATAGGCAAAACGTGGATTACCGGTTGCGTCATAGGCCATCCGACAGGCATTGACGGCAGAACCTTCGATATCATCGATGCCGACCGGCGCGAATTCGCTGTTGCGCTGCTGGTCGTAAGGGCTGCCGGCGAGCCGGTCGCATTCCGTCTGCACGGCCGCCGCGAGCTGCAGGCTGGCTTGTTCCTCGGCACCCGGGGAAACCGCCAATGCGCAAAGTGCGATGGCGGTACCTGTGGCAATTGCAAATCCCCTGTTGACTTTGGATGCCTGGGATTTCATCGTATGTACTCCGACTCAGAGATTCCTCAGATTGGTTAACGAACGCTGTTGGCGGGCGCAGGTTCCGCTTGTCCTGAGCTTTCGTTCCACGATCGGTCCTCTTATCCTGCACATTTCCGTGAAGCCTGATATTTGGCAGATGAGATGTCCTGGACGGTTTCACTCATCCCATCGGATTGTTTTGGATGAGCCGTTGGTGGTATGCGGTTGAGATAGATCAATTCGGAAGCTTTTCATGAAAACGCTCACGCTTCGCCGCCCCGATGACTGGCACCTGCATCTGCGCGACGGCGCGATCCTGCAAGGGGTGATCGGCGATACGAGCCGGCATTTCGCTCGCGCCATCATCATGCCCAATCTGGTGCCGCCGGTTGTGACGACCACGGATGCCAGGGCTTATCGGGACCGTATCATCGCCGCGCTTCCGAACGGCGATCGCTTCGAGCCGCTGATGACCCTTTACCTGACTGAGCATACGGACCCGGACGATGTGGAGGAGGGCAAGAAGAGTGGCCTCATCACCGCGGTGAAGCTTTATCCTGCGGGCGCGACGACCAATTCCCATGGCGGCGTGCGCCATCTCGACAACGCGATGCCAGTTCTGGAGCGCATGGCGAAGATCGGCCTGCCGCTCTGCGTGCATGGGGAGGTGACGACGCCGGAGGTGGACATCTTCGATCGCGAGGCGGTTTTCATCGAGACGGTACTCGATCCGCTGCGCAAGCGCTTGCCGGAACTGAAGATCACCATGGAACATGTGACGACGGCGGATGGTATCGACTACATCAAGTCGTCGAAGGGCAATCTCGCCGGCTCGATCACCACCCATCACCTGATCATCAACCGCAATGCCATCCTCGTCGGCGGTATCCGCCCGCACTATTATTGCCTGCCGGTCGCCAAGCGTGAGAACCACCGGCTGGCGCTCCGCGCTGCCGCGACCTCCGGCGATGCGCGCTTCTTCCTGGGTACGGATTCCGCCCCGCATGTCGATCCGTTGAAGGAATGCGCCTGCGGTTGTGCCGGCATTTATACTTCGGTCAACACGATGAGCTGTCTGGCGCATGTGTTCGAAGAAGAGAATGCGCTCGACAAGCTGGAGGCCTTCACGTCACTCAACGGCCCTGCCTGGTATGGCCTGAAGCCGAACGAGGAGACGATCACGCTTGAGAAGCGGGATGAACCGGCCAATTTCCCCCCAAAGCGGGAAACAGGTGCCGGACCGATCACGGTTTTCGATCCGATGTTCCCGCTCCACTGGCAAGTGGTTGAAAAGTGATGCCTAATGCACGCGGATGGGTAGCATTTGGTGCAATGCGGTAACCTTTTGGATAGAATCCGGAATTAGCGTAGGCGCCAAGATTTCCCGCTGGGGGTGCCCCGAAGAGAAAGCTTGGCATGATGCTCGACTACCATTCTCTTCTGCTGGCGCTGGGTGTCTCGGCGGCGTGCCTTATGGTAACGCTGTTCGGAACATGGTTTTCCCGTCGTACGGATTCCTTTCTGCTCACGCTGGTCGTTGCGCTCTGCCTGATCGTATCGGGGATATTTTCCTATAGTTCCTACACTATGGAAACAGGCCTGCTGCGGGTATCGGTCGCCTACACGTTCCTCATGGCAGGCTTCAGCACCACCTATGCCGCATCCGTGCAGTTCCGGATCGGCAACAAGCCTTGGAGGCTTGCTGTAACGCTCTCTGTCGTAAGCGCCATACTGGGGCTGCCGCTCTTTGCCGTCGGGGTTGACGGGCTCGGGCTGATTGCGATGAATATTGGCGCGGCGATGCTGCTGATAGGCACCGCCTGGCAATACTGGCTGGCGCGTCAGGAAGCTCCCGGACCGCTGTGCGGAATGGCGATTCTCTATAATCTGAGCGGTTTATCCTTCGCCCTATGTGCCGTCGTCTTGATCGACGGGGGCCAATGGGTGCTCGGACGCGCACCCGACAACTGGGCGGAGAATCTCAATATCGGTGTCTGTATTGCCGGTATGACCGGCATCGGTTCGCTGTCGCTTGCTCTTCACCAGTGGCGCATGGCCGCCCATCACCGTCGGGAGGCAATGACCGACGCATTGACCGGGCTTCTCAACCGCCGGGCGCTTTTCGAGCAGCACGGCAGCCGCATCCTGAATTCGTCGACCGCCGTGATCGTTTTCGACATCGACCGCTTCAAGTCGATCAACGACCAGCATGGCCACGCAGCGGGTGACATGATGCTGAAGATTTTTGCAGAGGAACTGGCAAACGGTACGCCGGCGCCGAATACCGTAGCCCGTCTTGGCGGCGAGGAATTCGCGATGATCCTTCACAACGTCCTGCCCGGTCGGGCCGAACGGATTGCCAACGAGATTTCCCGTCGCTTTGCTGCCCGCGAAATCCCGATGGGCGAAACGGTGCTCCGCTGCACCGTCAGCGCGGGTGTTGCCGTGGGGGCGACAGGCGGTCAGCCATTCGAAACCGTGCTCGGTCTGGCTGATAACGCGCTCTATGAGGCCAAGCGCGCAGGTCGCAACCGTGTCGAGGTTGCCGGCTACCTGCGATCGGTGGACGTGGGCGACACGCGCAGCAGCGCCTGATCGCACGTTATTTCTGACATCATTTCCCGGCATCGTCTGGCGCCTGCCGCCGCATGCTGCTATTGCGGCGCGTGGTGATCAAACAGGAGCGGGCGCATGATCCAGACCACATTTCCAGACCGGGGCGTAATGGCCGAACTGATGGCGAAGATGCTCTGGGAGATCGGGGCGGTTCATTTCAGCGCCGACAAGCCCTACAAGCTTTCGTCCGGCATGATGAGCCCCGTCTATATCGACTGCCGCAAGCTGATCTCCTATCCCCGCATCCGCTCGTCGATCATGGATTTCGCTGCCGCGACCGTCATGCGCGACGCCGGCTTCGAGAAGTTCGATTGCGTCGCGGGCGGCGAGACTGCTGGCATTCCCTTCGCGGCTTTCCTCTCCGAACGTCTCGGCCTGCCGATGATCTATGTCCGCAAGAAACCCAAGGGTCACGGCCGTAACGCGCAGATCGAGGGACACATGCCGGAAGGCGCGCGCGTGCTTGTCATCGAGGACCTGATGACTGCAGGCGGCAGCATGTTCACGTTCATTGATGCCATCCGTGCCGCCGGCGGCGTGGTGGATCATGGCATCGCGCTTTTCTTCTATGATATCTTTCCGGAAGCCGGACAGCGTTTTGCAGACGGCAAGGTCCAGCTCCATCACATCGCCACGTGGCGTAATGTCCTGGCGGTCGCGCGCGAAGGCAAGCTGTTTGACGACAAGACGCTATCTGAAGTCGAGGCGTTTCTCGACGCGCCGCTCGCCTGGTCGGGCCGCAATGGCGGCGTGAGCGAACTGGCGCCTTGATTTTTTGCTCTGGCCTTTTGACAAAAGCTCGCTTAATCGATTGAAAGTTGCTGGAGCGAGCGGGAGGACTCTTATGATTTTGTGCTGCGGCGAAGCCCTGATCGACATGCTGCCGCGCGAGACGACGCTTGGAGAGAGGGGTTTTGCGCCCTATGCGGGCGGCGCGGTCTTCAATACGGCGATCGCGCTTGGCCGCCTCGGTCAGCCGACGGCCTTGTTTACCGGCATTTCCGACGACATGATGGGCGACATCCTGCGCGAGACGCTGGCAAACAGCGGCGTCGACCACAGTCTCGCGGCCGTCTCCTCCCGCCCGACGACGATCGCTTTCGTGAAGCTCGTCAACGGCCAGGCGAGCTATGCCTTCTATGACGAGGGCACGGCTGGCCGGATGATCACCGAGGCCGACCTGCCGGTGCTGGGCGACGATTGCGAAGCGATGCATTTCGGCGCGATCAGCCTCATTCCGGAGCCTTGCGGAAGCACCTATGAAGCGCTGATGGCCCGCGAATACAGGACGCGCGTCATCTCCTTCGATCCGAACATCCGTCCGGGTTTCATCAAGGACAAGCAGAAGCATATGGATCGTGTCCGCCGCATGGCCGGCATGTCGGACATTGTGAAGTTTTCGGACGAGGATCTCGACTGGTTCGGCATGGAGGGCGATCACGACGCGCTCGCCGCCCACTGGCTGAACGAGGGAGCAAGGCTCGTCGTGCTGACCCGCGGCGCGGAGGGCGCGACCGGTTATACGAAGAGCTTCAAGGTTTCGGTGCCGAGCGAGCGCGTGGCGGTGGTCGATACGGTCGGTGCGGGCGACACGTTCGATGCCGGCATTCTGGCTTCGTTCAAGAAGCAGGGCCTTCTGACCAAGGAAAAGGTCGCGGCACTGACCGAGGATCAGGTTCGCAAGGCCCTGGCGCTGGGCGCCAAGGCTGCCGCCGTCACCGTCTCGCGCGCCGGCGCCAATCCGCCTTTCGCCCACGAGATCGGTTTGTAATTTCAAAGCAATGAACGGATCCCTCCCGGCGCTCTGGCGGGGAGGGCTTATCGCGTCGCGGGCGTTATGCCTTTAGGCCCGCCAGCGCCGTCACAAGTCCCTGCGTCGAGCTGTCATGCCCTGCGACGCTCTCCTTGCCCTGCACGACGGGGAGCAGGCCGGTCGCCAGTTCCTTGCCGAGTTCGACACCCCACTGGTCGAAGGAATTGATGCGGAAGAGCACGCCTTCGACGAAGACGCGGTGCTCGTAGAGCGCAATCAGCCGGCCGAGCGCGAAGGGTGTCAGCTTGTCGTAGACGAAGGTGATCGATGGCCGGTTGCCGGTGAAGACGCGGTGCGGCGCGATGAAATCCGCCTTCGCTTCGTCCATGCTCTTGGAGGTGAGCTGTTCCTTCGCCTCGTCTAGGGTACGGCCCTTCATCAGGGCTTCCGATTGCGCCAGGCAATTGGCGATCAGGAGCTCGTGCTGGTGGCGCAAGTGCGGCTCGAAACCATTGGCCGCGATCATGAACTCCGCCGGAATGATGCTCGTGCCCTGATGGATGAGCTGATAGAAGGCGTGCTGGCCGTTGGTGCCGGGCTCGCCCCAGACGACCGGGCCTGAATTGCCCTCGACCGGCGTGCCGTCGATCGTCACGCCCTTGCCGTTCGATTCCATGTCGAGCTGCTGAAGATAGGCCGGGAAGCGCAGGAGACGCTGGTCATAGGGCAGGATGGCGCGAGACGGGTAACCCAGCACGTTGCGGTGATAGTAGCCGATCAGGCCGAGCAGCATCGGCAGGTTCTGGCGCGCCGGCGCGGTGCGGAAGTGCTTGTCCATCGCATGGGCGCCATCGAGGAACTTTCCGAAATTGTCCGGACCGATGGCGATCATCAGCGGCAGGCCGATCGCCGACCAGATCGAATAGCGGCCGCCGACCCAGTCCCAGAAGCCGAAGATGCGGCCGCTTTCGATGCCGAAGGCGGCGACCTTGTCGAGCGCCGTGGAGACCGCGGCGAAATGATGTTTCACGGCCGCTTCCCCGAGCTTGTCGGCGATGAAGGCGCGGGCCGAGGCGGCATTCGTCATCGTCTCGATGGTCGTGAAGGTCTTCGACGCGACGATGAACAGCGTCGTTTCAGCGTCGAGCAGTTTCAGCGTATCGGCGATATGCGCGCCGTCGACATTGGAGACGAAATGCGCGCGCGGGCCGTCATGGTAGGGCGCCAGCGCCAGCGCCGCCATGACGGGGCCAAGGTCGGAGCCACCGATGCCGATATTGACGACATCGGTGATCGGCTTGCCGGTGGCGCCCTTCAGGGCGCCGGAGCGGATGCCGTCGGCAAACGCACCCATCGCGGCAAGTACGGCGTTGACATCCGGCATGACGTCCTTGCCCTCGACAAGGACCGGCGTGTTGGACCGGTTGCGAAGCGCGGTATGCAGCACCGCGCGGCCCTCGGTGAAATTGATCGGAACGCCCGAGAACATTTCCTCGCGCTTCTTCGCGACGCCGCCAACTTCGGCGAGCCTTTCGAGGAGCAGCAGGATTTCCTCGTTCACCGCCGTCTTCGAATAGTCCATCAGCAGGTCGCCGAAGCTGGCGCTGAACCTTTCGAAACGATCGGGATCGGCCGCGAATGCAGCACGGATATTCGTGGCATTGGCTCTCGCGACGGCGGATTTCAGGTCTTGGATGATGGCCCGCATGGATATGTCCTCACGCTCGGAAAGGGATGCACGGGAACCTATTCGCTTTCCCCATCAAATCAAGCATGTCAAATCAAGCGCGGCTCAGGAGACGATGTGTTTTATTGCCCGACAGCCGTGGTAACCGTGTTGCCCACGGCATTGCCGAAGCGGTCGACCTGTTCGTTGTAGGTGCGGCGTGTTGCCGGATCGAAGATCGCGATCGGGGCGCTGACCGCAACGCTTGCGGCGCTTCCGACCGTCTGGGCCGTGCCGACCGCGACGGCGCCGAGCCGCTCTCCGAGACCCACATTGGAATCGGTCACTGTCTGTCCGGCGATCAGCCGGTTTCCGAGCAGTTTCACGACTTCCGGGCTTTCGGCGAATTTCCCGTGGTTCAGGCGATCGCCAGTCTTGAGCGCCGTCAGATCGAGGACGACGATGCCGGCCTTTTCGAACTCGCTGCGATAGGGCTCGACGGTCGGGTCCACCTGGCCGAGCCGGTCGATATTGCCGGAAATACGGCGTGACAGGCTGAGTGCCCGGTCATCGCGGGAAACGAACAGGGTGAAATGCGGCCGCTTCTCGCCGATCTCGGCAAGCTGATGGCTGAAGACATCGACGTCGAGATCCGGGGAGGCGAGGATGACGTTCTGGATCTTCGGTGCCACGCGGCCGTCGCGGATTGCCATCTGCCGAAGCGCCTCGACGGTCAGCCAGGACCCCATGGAATGGGCCATGATGGTGACTTCGCCGACGGTTGGCTCCTGGGACAACCGGCGCAACATCTCCTCAAGCGCCTCGCGGGAATAGTTCGTGCTTTCCTTGTCGTAGTTGTAGGCGAAAATGCTGCCGCGCGACGGCCATGTGAAAAGCACCGGCGCCACGTCCGCCTTCGAGTCGTGAACGATCTGGGCGAAGCGATAGACTGCATCCTCGTAGCGGTTGTTGAAGCCATGCACGAAGACCAGCACGCGCCGGCTTTTCGGCAGATGCTGCTTCAGCCAGCCCTGGGCGCTTTGCGGCGCCATCGGCGTGACGGAGATGGTCGCAAATTCCTTGGCCGGATTGGCGGGCAGTTTCTTCGGCCATTGCACCTGACCGATCTCGCGGGCGCTGTCCGGCGGAACCGAGACGCCGATCTCGGTGACCTGCAGATCCTTGCCGCGTTCACCGGAAAACAGCATGCCCGGCGTTTCGGAAGGGCGCCGCGTGGTCGCGACCAGCACATCGACCTTCGATGTCTGGGCTGCCCGCGCTTCAGTTGGAACGAGCACGCCTTCGGGCCGTCCGGCGCAGCCGGAAAGAACGGCCAGGACCGTGACGACAATGATCAGGTGAAACGAAAACCCGGTGCGGCTCTGCAAGCGAACTCCAACATGCTCTTTGTCCAGCCTATTATTGCAAAGCACTAATCAAGGAATGCCCGAGCGTCCACCATGAATGCCGGGATTCCGCAAATAGGGCCGGCGCTTGGAGGCAGCCTGTCACGGCAATGCAACGATCGGTCAGCCGCGTAGCTCGCGCCGCAGGATCTTGCCGACATTCGATTTCGGCAGCTCGGCGCGGAATTCGATGAAGCGCGGCCGCTTGTAATTGGTCAGGTTGGCGGCGCAATGGGTCCTGATGTCCACATCCGTCAGGTTCGGGTCTTTCTTCACCACGAAGAGTTTCACCGCTTCGCCGGAATGCTCGTCCGGCACGCCGATCGCCGCGCATTCCAGCACGCCGGGATGCATGGTGACCACCTCTTCGACTTCGTTCGGATAGACGTTGAAGCCGGAGACCAGGATCATGTCCTTCTTGCGGTCGACGATCTTCGTGTATCCTTGTCGGTCCATATAGCCCATGTCGCCGCTACGGAAGAAGCCGTCGGGCGTCATCGCCCTGGCGGTCTCGTCCGGACGGTTCCAGTATCCGGCCATGACCTGCGGCCCGCGGATGCAGATCTCGCCCACGTCGCCGGGCTCGACCTCGTCACCGTCATCGTCCCGAATGGAAATTTCCGTCGAAGAGAGAGGCAGGCCGATCATGCCGGTGAACTCGGTCGTGTCGAGCCGGTTGGCGGTGGCGACCGGCGAGGTCTCGGAAAGTCCGTATCCCTCGGTGATCGGGCATCCGGTCATCTTCAGCCAGCGTTCCGCCACCGGTCGCTGAACCGCCATGCCGCCGCCGAAGACGAGAAGCAGCGAGGAGAAGTCGAGCTTCTGGAAATCCTTGTTGTTCATCAGCGCGTTGAACAGCGTGTTGAGGCCCGGAAAGACGTGGATCTTGTATTTATGCAGCTCCTTCACCAGCGCCGAAATATCGCGCGGGTTGGCGATCAGGATGTTGTGGCTGCCGGTCGCAATGCCCATCAGCGAATTCACCGTCAGCGCAAAGATGTGGTAGAGCGGCAGCGCGCAGAGGAATTGCAGATTCTCCGGCCGGGGTTTGGTGAGGAAGGCCGTTTCCAGCCAGATCCCCATCTGCTCCTTGTTGGCGAGCAGGTTCGAATGGGTGAGGATCGCGCCCTTGGAGACGCCTGTCGTACCTCCGGTATATTGCAGGAAGGCGATATCCCGGCCATGCACCTCGACCGGGTTCATCGTCAGCCGTGCGCCTTCGGCGATGACCTGCTTGAAGCTTTTGGCCGAAGGCAGCGACCATTTCGGTACGAGCTTCTTGGCTCGCCGCACGACCAGGTTGACGATATGGCCCTTGAGGCCGAGCATATCGCCCATGGTCGCGACGACAACATGCTTGACGTCGGTGTGAGGCAGCGCCTGCTCGACCGTATGGGCGAAATTTTCGAGAACGAAAATGGCCTTTGCACCGGCGTCCTTGAGCTGATGCTCCAGTTCGCGCGGCGTATAGAGCGGGTTGACGTTGACCACGACCAGGCCGACGCGGAGGATGCCGTAGACGATCACCGGGTTCTGCAGGATGTTCGGCAGCATGACGGCGACGCGGTCGCCTTTATCAAGCCCCTGCGCCTGCAGCCAGGCGGCGATCTTGCGGCTTTCCGCTTCGAGCTGCCTGAATGTCAGCGATTTGCCCATGCTCGAAAAGGCAAGCCGGTCCGCGTAGCGCGCGCAACTTTCCTCGAAAAGCTCTCCGAGCGAATGATGGGCGAGGGGAGGAATCTCTTCCGGTACGGTCGGAGGATAGGAGGCCAGCCAGATTTTGTCCGGGTTTGCGCCCATTCGTGCGGACAGTTCGTTCATGAAAGCCTCCTCCGTTTGTGTTCCTGCTGCCCGCGCTTTTATCGACGCGTAGCGGCAAGGTCCTCCACCTCGCCGCGAGAAACAGATTATGCCACGCCACCATGACCTTGAGCCATAGGGAGTTTAAAAGAGCTATATAACTTTAACGTAAACGTCAATTGAGCCGTGATGCGCTCTCTCTGATGTCCGCAGGTCGGGGAACAAAGCGCCAGGGCCGGAGTTTTCCAGACGTAACAATACACCAGGAAAACAAGGAGGTGCGTCATGTTGCATCACGAACCGCGAGCTGGACAGGACCCCTATGTCAAGGATACGCCGTCGCTGATCGCCAGCGACAAGGTGGAAGGCACGCGCGTCTACGGCGCCGATGGCAAGCGTATTGGATCTATCGAGCGCGTGTTGCTTGAAAAGCGCGGCGGCCGAGTTGCTTATGCGGTGCTGAGTTTCGGTGGCTTCCTGGGGATCGGCGACGACTATTATCCGCTGCCTTGGGAAAAGCTGCGCTACGATGAAGAGCTCGATGGCTATCGTATCGACTTGACGAAGGACCAGATCGTCGGCGCCCCGCGGTATCGCGATCTGGACGACGAGACCTGGTACAATGACGGCCGGTCGATCTACGACTATTACGGCGTTCCGCCCTATTGGATGTAACCGGTAGAGTATTCGTTTTTGGGAGGCTCGCGATCAGCGAGCCTCTTTTCGTTTATTTAATTCTCATCATGCAAGTTCTTTCCCCAACAAGGGGATGATCATGGCGGGCAGGACGGAAGCGGGTACGGTCCGCGACTTTGAACGTGGCGACGTAGATGCCGTCGCACAGCTTTTTCAAAGGACGTTCCGTGACACGAAGACGCCATCGCCTTCGCTCGTCACCTATCTGAAACAGGCCTTTTTCGATCATCCCTGGACGGAGCCGGATATCCGCTCGAAGGTTTTCGTCGAGGGGAATGGCCGGATATCGGGTTTCGTCGGCGTTTTTCCCTCGCGCCTGGAATTGGATGGCCGTCTGCTGCGTGCGGCTTTTGCAAGTTCGCTGATGGTGGAAAATCCGAAGGAAAATCCGCTCGCCGGCGCGCGCCTCGTTCGCGCTTTTCTGTCGGGGCCGCAGGATATCTCTCTGACGGAGACGGCCAACCAGACAGCGCTCGGTATGTGGCAGAAGGCCGGTCACCCACTCGACCCGGGATACAGCCTGAACTGGCTGCGCGTGTTGCGACCGGCCGCGATCGGCGTGCAACTGCTGGAACGCCGCTTTGGCCCGGCCCGGCTCCTGCGTCCGTTCGGCCGGCTTACAGACCGCATGGTGTCGCTGGTCAGCAAATCGCCCTTCCATCCGGCCTACAATGGCAAGCTCACCTTTCGCGATGTGACGCCGGACGTGTTCGGCGATGCGCTGTTGACGCTCAAGGATTTCTATCCCCTGAGGCCGCGCTGGGACGCGGACAGCCTCGGCTGGTTCATCCGTCAGGCGGAGCAGAAGCTGAATTTCGGCTATCCGGAATGGCGGGTCGGTTATGCTGCCGACAACAGGCCGATTGCCGCCTACGCCTATTTCACGGAGCCGGGAGGCATCGGCTGGGTGCTTCAGGCGCTTGCCGCACCGGCCATGGCGGGCGATCTCGTCGACGATCTCTTCACCCACGCCTACGGGCTCGGCTGCGCCGGGCTGCGCGGTGCTGCACATCCTTGGCTGATTCCGGCGCTGATGACCCGCCGCACCTTCTTCTACAGCCGCTCTTTCTATGTCGCACATGCGCGGGACAAGGCGCTGCTGGAGCCGGTCAGGTCCGGCCAGGCGCTGATCAGCGGGCTGGCCGGCGAAGGCTGGACGCGCCTGATCGGCGACCGCTTCGACTGACTTTCGTCAGCCGATCATCGTCAACGGCTCGGCGTGCAGGTATTCCGCAACCTTGCGTTTGGAGGCGATATTGCGCCAGACGGCCTCGACCTGATCCGGGGTGATTCCCACGGCCTCCCCCACGTCTTCCCGCGAAATGCCGTTTTCGAGCCCGTAGAGGCAAAGGTCCATCCGGTCATAGGGCAGCGAGAAGTAATATTCGTCCTGGCCCTGCGGCAGCGACCAGGTATCGGTTGTCGGCGGGCGGCGGCGAATGTCGGCGGGCACGCCGAGCGCTTCGGCGAGCTGGTAGACCTGGCTCTTGTAGAGATGCGCGATCGGCTTGAAGTCGGCCGCGCCATCGCCGTTCTTGACGAAAAAGCCCTGGTCGTATTCCAGCCGGTTCGGCGTGCCGGCAACCGCGAAATTCAGCCGGTCGGCGTGGTAATATTCGATCTGCTTGCGGGTGCGCTGCTTCATGTTGGCGGCAGCGATCATGCCGAGATAGACATCGAGCGGCATGCGGTGGCGGCTCTGTTCGCCGGCCGGACTGGCGACGACCAGCCAGGAAATGTTGTAGCCTCGGTTCGAGAGCGCATTTTCCAGCACAACCTTGCAGCCCCAGCCGTCACCGAATTCCGGCACGATCTGGCGGATGAAACCGTCGCGGCGGGTGTAGCAGCCCGCGGCGGCGAGCGCCGGGCCGATATCCTCCAGCACTGTTTCGATGCCGATCGCTTCGGCCAGCGCCTTGCCGAGGCGCAGGCTTTCCGGATCGGAATCGTGCTCCGGCATGAAGATGCCGGTAACCTTGGCGGGCCCGAGCGCACGGGCGCAGAGTGCAGCCGTCACGCTGGAATCGATACCGCCGGAAAGCCCCAGCACGGCGCCGCGCTTGCGCAGATCCTTGAGCACCGTTTCGCGGATCCAACCGCAGATGCGTTCGATCTCCGCTTCCGCGTCGAGCCTCAGTGTTTCGGCCGAGAATTTCTCCGCAACCCGGGCACGCTTCAAACTCTGGATCATGCCACATTCTCCCGTATGATTTCGTTGGTCTCGCCGGCTCCGAGCCGGATCTTGCCGGTCGTCGTGCGCGGCAATGCATCGCGGAATTCGACGCTTTTCGGCACCATGTAATCTTCAAGCTGGCCCGCGCAGTGGCGGATGATCTCGCGTTCCGTCAGCACCGCGCCATCCTCGATCACCACATAGGCGCGGATCGCCTGACCGAAGACCGGGTCGTCAATGCCGCCGACGACCGCTTCGCGTATGCCCGGCAGCGCATAGAGAACCCGCTCGACCTCCTGGGGGCTCACCTTTTCGCCACGCGTCTTGATGATATCGTCGCGCCGGCTGACAAAGTAGAAAAACCCGTCCGCATCGGTGCGGAACAGATCGCCGGTATGCAGCCGCCGGCCATCAGCCACGGGAGAAAGCGCGCGCAGCGACGTCAGGCTGTCGCCCCAATAGCCGGACATCACGTGCGGCCCTTCGACGACGAGCTCTCCGACCACGTCGGGCGGCGCCGGGAACCCGTCCTCGTCGATGACGAAGGCCCTGGTGCCGGGAATGGCCTTGCCGACCGAAAGAGGCCGGCGGGCAATTTCATCCGGCGGCAGGTAGGTGGCGCGCAGGCATTCGGTCTGACCGTACATCAGGAAAAGCCGTGTTGCCGGGAAAAGACGTTGCAGTCGTTCGGTGAAAGCAGGCGGCATGGCGGCGGCCGCACTGGTTATATAGCGCAGCTGCGGCAGAAAGCCGGGCTCGAGATCCTTCATGCCGGCAATGAGTGCCGCCATCGGCGGCACCAGTGGGAAGCCGGTAGCCTTTACCTCCGCCAGCCGCTCCAGGATCTTGCGCGGAAACGCGAAGCTCTTTTCCAGAACCAGCGTGCCGCCGACCGTCACCATCGTGACCATCTGCGTAATGCCATAGCCGAATGAGAGAGGCAGCACGCTCAGCACGATGTCGTCCGCCGTATTGTCGAGATAGGAGGCGATTGCGTCGCAGGCGGCCTGGACATTGACATGCGTGAGCATGACGCCCTTCGGTCGCCCGGTCGATCCCGAGGTATGGATCAACAGGGCAAGCGCTTCCTCGTTTCGGAATTCCCGCGGCGGCGCCTTCGGCTCGCGCGCCACGGCCTCCTCGAACCGCAAGGCCTCGCCGGTATCTCTTCCCGCATCCGCCTGTGCGACGATCATTATAGGCCGGCTCTTCGCGCCGGCGACCGCGGCATTGACAACCATCTGCTGGCGCGCCTGCGTGAGGATCGCAGCCGCCTCGGTGCTTTCCAGGATGATGGCGAGCTTGTCCGCTTTGATCGAAGGATGGAGCGGGCAGGGCACCGCACCGGCCTTCCAGGCGCCAAAGAAGCTGGTGACGGCCTCGTGGCCGTTATCCAGCAGCATCAGTACCCGGTCTCCGGGCTTGACGCCGGCGCGGGCGAGGCTCGCCGCCAACCGGTCGGATTGCGCATCGAGGCCCGCATAGGTCAGCCGGACGTCACCCGCAACAAGCGCGATCTTGTTGCCGAACCGTCGGGCGCTGTCGCGGAGCCGTGCCTCTAGGCGCATCGCATGACCTTTCCGCCGCTCACGCCGCCGCGGGAAGCTTGGAGGCGAGATATCGGGTCATGTTGTCGATGCTGTCGAGGTTTTCCGGCACGATCTCTTCGTCGGCGATCGTGATGCCGTAAGTCTGCTCCAGAAAGGCGATGAGTTCGAGCACACCGGTCGAGTCGATCACGCCGGTATCGAGCAGCGACTGGCTGTTCGTCACGTCGGCATCGGCGCGGAAAAGGAAATTTTCCGCAATAAATTCGCGCACCGCATTTTCGAATGCATTTGCCATCGCCCAACCCCTCTTTGTCCTGAAATCCCAGCGCAGATAAGGCGCGGAAGTCAAGCGTCCATCTTCAGCATCACCCCTAAATGTTTCGCTAAAGTCGGAAATACTTTTGTATCTATGTGTCGTAATGGACGAATTTACTTGAGCTCCAGCGACATTTCCGACTGCGTCAGCCTGCTCTTGCGCCAGGCGACGCGCCGCATGAAACGATCGAGCACGCCCTCCGGTACATTTTCGACGACGTAGAGCTTGCGCCCGGAATAGCGCGCCGCCAGTGCATCCGTCAGCGACCGGCCCAATCCCCGGCGGCGATAGTCCGGATCGACGGCAAGGCCGTAAAGCCGCACGTCGCGGCCGCTGTCATCCACCAATGCGGCCGCCTTTCCGTCGAGCGCAAAGCCCTTGAGCGGCGGCCCGGCCTGCCGGAAGCAGATCGGGTCCGTCTGCCAGGTCGGGTCGGCATCCGAGAATTTTGACAGCATCTCGACGGCGGTCGCGAGATCGCATTCCGTTGCCGGCATCACGTCCGGGGCGGCGAGCTCGTGGCTGCGGCTGAAGCCGACCAGCTTTCGGGTGATTTCGAAGCCGAGCGAGAGATAGAGGTCGCGCGCCCGGACATTGGAATTGATCACCTCGAGGATGAGTTTCGCCTCGCCGCGCGCCCTGGCCGCCTCGATGGCTTCGCGCATGATGTTGCGTCCAAGCCCCTTGGCGCGGATCGTCGGGCCGATGCCGAGTGCGCTGATGCGCGACCGGTCGCCTCGTCTTGCAACGAGCAGGATGCCCGCGGGTTTTTCACCGTCGAAGAAGACTTGGCTGATGTCGGGATCGACGTCCTCCCGCTGGATGCGCAGCGCCAAGGCCTGCGATGTGACGTTAATCGGAACGACATAACCCGCAAAGCCTTCGGTATAGGCCTGCGCCGCCACCTCCAGCGGGCAGGCCGAAAGCGGGCGGCGGATGGTGGGGGTGCTGAGGTCCATCGATTGCGCTCCTTGAGGCCGCGATGACGTTAAAGAACGTTGGTGGGCGTGCCCTTTTTGAAATTCTCGATATGGCTGATCACCTGCGCCCAGAGCGTCTGCATCGCCTCGTCGCTCGCCCAGGCGACATGCGGTGTCACGATGACGTTCGGCCGTTCGAGAACGGCGAGCAGCGGATTGTCCGGCGCCGGCGGTTCCTTCGTCAGAACGTCGAAGCCGGCACCGGCGATCAGCCCCTCGTTGAGAGCGGTGACCAGGTCCGCCTCGTTCACCAGCCCGCCGCGTGCCGTGTTGATGATCAGCGGGCGCTTCTTCATCCTGCGGAATTCCTCGATCCCGATCAGGTTTCGCGTCGTCGGCGTCAGCGGCATATGGAAGGTGATGATGTCGGCAGTTTTCAGCACGTCATCGAAAGCTGTGTAACCCGGCTCGATCGTCTCGGTACCCTTGCGGGCCGCAAAGATGACTTTCATGCCGAAGGCCTCGGCAATCTTCGCCACTGACTTGCCGAGTGCCCCGCGGCCGAAAATGCCGAGTGTCGAACCGGCAAGGTCGCGGATCGGGTGGTTGAAGAAGCAGAACTGGTTGGCGCGCTGCCATTCGCCGGCGATCACGTCCTGCCGAAAACCGACGATCGAGCGACGCAGCGCGAAAATGAGCGCGAATGTATGCTCAGGCACCGTGTTGACCGCATAGCCGCGCACGTTAGACACGGTGATGCCGCGCTCCTTGGCGAAAGCGAGGTCGATCACGTCATAGCCGGTGGCGGCGACGGCGATCATCTTCAGCTTCGATGCAGCGGCTATTGCCTGCTCGCGAACCGGCGCTTTGTTGGTGATGACGATATCGGCGTCGGCAATACGCGCGGCGACGTCCTCCGGCGCTGTCTTGCCGTATTCCACCCACTCATGCGCAAAAGAGGGTCTTGTGATCGTCACCGAGGGGCCGATCGTGTCGCGGTCGAGAAACACCACCTTCATTGAGAAAAATCCTGCATGATAAATCCTCCCTCGCAGCCGAAGTCTGGCCGCAGCCGATTTCTCGTATATCATTCTGCCTGCTAATCGGAAGAGCGCGGAGAACGGAATGAACGAGGTGCCGGAGCTCGATTGTGTCGTCATCGGCGGCGGCGTGGTGGGGCTCGCGGTGGCGCGTGAGCTGGCGCTTGCCGGCCGCGAGGTCGTACTCCTGGAAGCGGAGCCGATGACCGGCAGCGTCACATCCGCCCGTAACAGCGAAGTCATCCACGCCGGTCTCTATTATCCAACCGGCAGCCTGAAGGCCGAACTCTGCGTCGCCGGCAGGTCCCGGCTCTACGACTATTGCCGTGAAAGAGATATCCCGCACAGGCGATGCGGCAAGCTGGTCGTCGCCTCCAACGAGGCGGAGGTCGGCTATCTCGAAAAGCTCCTGAAACAGGCCGAAGCCAACGGGGTCGAGGATTGTTACCTGATCGGCGGCGCCGAGCTTGCGGGCATGGAGCCGCGGATCAAAGGCTTCACCGCACTCGTTTCGCCCTCGACCGGCATCATCGACAGCCACCGGCTGATGGAGGCTTACGTCGCCGATATCGAGGCGCATGGCGGCGCGATCGTGCTGAACTCGCCCGTCCTGAGCGGAGAGCTGCTGGACGACGTCGTCCGGCTTTTGGTCGGCGGCCGCGATCCGGTGGAGATCGAGGCGAAGTTGGTGGTAAATGCCGCGGGCCTGAATGCCTGGGCGGTCTCGGAGGGCTTGACCGGCCTTGACCCAAAGACGATACCGGAACGCCACTATGCGAAGGGCTGCTATTTCTCGCTCGCCGGCCGTGCACCGGCGGAGCGGCTCATCTATCCAGTGCCGGAACCGGGCGGCCTCGGCGTCCACCTGACGCTCGATCTCTCTGGTCAGGCGCGTTTCGGACCGGATGTCGAATGGGTCGAGACGATCGATTACGATGTCGATCCGCGCCGGGCGGACAGGTTCTATGCAGCCATCCGCCGCTATTGGCCGGACCTGGCTGATAGAGCATTGCAGCCTGCCTATTCCGGCATGCGTCCCAAGGTGGTTGGGCCTAACGGGGGAGGTGGCGGCGACTTCGTCATTCAGGGACCTGAGGCGACCGGTCATACCGCTTACGTCGCGCTTTACGGTATCGAAAGCCCCGGCCTCACGGCCTCCATGGCGATTGCCGAAAGGGTGGCGCGCCTCGCTTTGTGAAGGGAGGCGCTACCGGATTCAGAGCGCCGCCCGCTTGTCGTGCTTGGCGAGGCGGGCAAGCAGGTAGTCGACTTCCGCCTTCGCAGTTGCCGAAAGCATCTGCGCCGGCTTGCGCTGCACATCCGTGGCGATAACCCCGCGCCGTTTCAGCACGTGCTTCCTGATCGCAAGGCCGACGCCGACCTGTTGCTCGTAGCGGATGAGTGGCAGATGCGCATCGAAGAGATCATGCGCCTCGTCCCGCTTACCGGCTGCAAAAAGGCTGATCAGTTCGGTCAGCATGTCCGGGAAACCATAGCCGGTCATCGCGCCGTCGGCGCCGCGTTCCGGTTCGAAATCAAGGAACAGTCCGCCATTGCCGCACAGGATCGAGAAGGGACGCAGTTCGCCCGCCTTCTGCATGGCGCGCAGCTTTGAAATCTTCTCGAGTCCCGGCCAGTCTTCATGCTTCAGCATCAGGCAGGACGGATGGTTGGTCATGATCTTCGCAATGACGCCGGGCGACATGACGACGGTCAGCGTCAGCGGATAGTCCTGCAGCACCCATGGCACATCCTCGCCAACCGCCTCGACGGCGCCGGCGAAATAGTTGACGATCTGGTCATCGGTTCTCAGCGAAGGCGGCGGGGCGATCATGACTCCGGCCGCACCCATCTCCATCGCATCGCGTGCCAGCGACCGCATGCCGGCAAAGCCGGGCGCCGAAACCCCGACGATCACCGGCACCTTGGCACGCGAGAGGACGCGTTTGACGATGGCGCGGCTCTCGTCGGGCTCCATCTTCGGTGCCTCGCCCATGATGCCGAGGATAGTGATGCCTGTGCAGCCGCTTTCCTCGTAGAAATCCGTCAGCCGGTCGATCGAGACAAAGTCGATCGAGCCGTCTTCAAGGAAGGGCGTGGTGGCGATGGCATAGACGCCTTTGGAATCGGCTCCGAATGTCATTTCTGGCTGTCCTTCCAGGCCTGGTAGCGGGCTTTCGTTTCTGCGTTCATCGGATAGAGGCCGGGCAGCGGCACGCCGCGATCGACCTCGGTCATGATCCAGGCTTCCATGCGTTCCTGCTCGGGAGCTTCCGCAAGCACCGCGTCGAGGAGTTTCGCGGGGATCAGCACGGCACCGTCTTCGTCCACCACGACGATATCATCCGGGAAGACCGCGACGCCGCCGCAGGCGATTGGCTCCTGCCAGCCGACGAAAGTAAGCCCGGCAACGGACGGCGGGGCTGCGACCCCGTTGCACCAGACCTTCATGCCGCTGCCGAGCACGCCTTCCGCGTCGCGCATGACGCCGTCGGTAACGAGAGCCGCCACATTGCGCTTGGCCATGCGGGCGCAAAGAATGTCACCGAAAATGCCGGCATCGGTGACGCCCATGGCGTCCGCGACCGCCACGCAGCCTTCCGGCATCGCCTCGATCGCAGCACGGGTCGAGATTGGCGAAGACCAGCTTTCCGGCGTCGCCAGGTCCTCGCGGGCAGGCACGAAGCGCAGAGTGAAGGCCCTGCCGACGACACGGTCCTGGCCGGGCCTGATCGGCTTGGTGCCGCGCATCCAGACGTTTCGCAGGCCCTTCTTCAAAAGCACCGTGGTTAGCGTGGCGGTGGAAACGCCTTTGAGTGTCTCGATGATCTCCGGGTCCAGCGACATGAATTCTCCTCGGGAAATTTCTTGAGCCGCCAGGGCTGGCGGCGGGCGCGATATTCCTTCGCGTGCTCCCGTTCGTCAAGGAAACTGATGGCTTCCTTTATTGACATGAGAGCGATCCCGTCGCCGGCAGGGCTCTGATGCTCGCTGTCATTGATTTTTCAGATATGAGCGTCGAGACCCCGGAGGGTGGTCGTCGACCATCCGCCTCGCTTTAGTGCCAATGTCGAAGGAGCCAGGATCATGCGCCGCAAATTTGCGAAGCGGCCCGATCGAACAAATGTTCTGATTAAGCGGATCGTTTTCCGGCGATCGTGATGTCAACCTTCTGGAGGCCCGGCGCCCGCCTGACGCGTGATCCGCCGCACCGAGCCTCCGGCCGCTGCCCAAGCGGGGAGGACTCCGCCCGGCGCGACGGGCCTGACGTTTTTCGAGTCCTGCTCTTGGTTCCAGTGCCGTTAAGAATCGAGCTAAACGGACCTTTATTTTCCACAGCTCCTGTGCCGGGGCGGCACAGATCCGCTTAGGATGGTCCGGCAAATCCCGTCTTCACGGGCTGATTGATCTGACCGCGGAGACAATCATCGGAGCCGCATAGATCGCGCCGAACTTCGTGAAGTGCATTCTGTCCTGCGAGATCATCTGGCCGCGATCATCGAAAACCGGCAGTCCGCCTCTATTGCCTTCGAGAGAGGCCAGAAGGTCGAAATAGTTTTCGGGAGGAAGCTGTTTTCTGAGAGTCTCGTTCTGTACGCGGACGCTTTCGATCGGGGTGGTCAGGGCATAGGCTCTTTTTTCGATCGGCATCCCGATGAACGGGTTGAGGTTGTAGCCGAAATGCTTCGGGCCAATCACCAGGGCTCTCCTTTCGAGCTGCTTCGCGCGGGAGACCAGCAGCGAAGCGCAATCGTCAATGCCGGTGAGAACGATGTAGTCGGCCTGTTGGAAAAGGACGTCATGGACCGGGGACTGCATTTCGCCCTGCCGGCAATAGGCGGGAAGGTCTTCTCTGTAAACGAGATTTCGGCTGGCAAGAAAGCCGCCTTCGAACAGCGCGTTTGCCACATCACGCGCGAAGCTGTCGCCAACCACCAGAACATTTTCCTGCGCATTGGCGGGGAAAGTATCTGCGGTATAAGTCCTGATCCGCTCATTGTAGGCTATGTAAAGATCGCCCTGCTTGGCGTTTGGGAATACCCTGTCCGGCCGTCCCTGGGTTGAGTGAAGATAGAGTCCGAAAGTCACCATAAGGGCCGCAGCAGCGGTACAGATCGCTGTGAAGGGCCTCACCTTCAAGGCCGGTTTCCTGAAAGGCAGCTCGATGAAGCGCCAGGAAAGCCAGGCGACCGGAAAAATCGACAGTGTCAAAGCCGCCATCAGGGCGGGCGAAGGCGGATCCAGGCTTCGGATGCGGGCAAATGCGAATATCGGCTGGTGCCACAGATAGGCGCTGTAGCTGATCAGCCCGATCATGACGAATGCCTTGGTCGAGAGAAGCTGCCCTACGCGGTTTTGCCCGTTGGCGAAAAGAATGATCAGCACAGCGCCAACGACGGGCGGCAAGAGGAAAACCGATGGCGTTGGAAGTTTCTCATCAAAAAAAACCACGGACCCCAGCACCAACGCCAGTCCCAGGAGTGCCAGCAAGCCGTCGTGGCGTCTTGGTCGAAGTGGCGTTAAGGCGCAGATGCTTCCCAGCAGCAGTTCCCACGCCCTTCCGAATGGAAGGTAGAAGTTTCCGGACGGAAATTGGACAGAGCCAACCTGTGCGAACGCGATGCTGGCGAGCGCGAGAATGCAGAAGAAACCCAGGATCACTTGTTTCGTCTGCTTCCTGAGCAGGAACATCAGAAGCGGAAACGCTATGTAGAATTGCTCCTCGACCCCGAGGCTCCAGGTGTGAAGGAGAGGTTTGAAGTAACTTTCCAGTTCCCAGTAACCGCTCGTCAGGGCGAGCAGGATATTATTGGAGAACAGCAGGGTAGCGACGACGCTTTGGCCAAAATTCTCCAGATAGTCGGGAAGCATCCACATCCACGCAAAAACGGAGGATGCAGCGAGAACGACAAGCAGGGCCGGAAGAATTCGTCGCGCTCGCCGCTCGTAGAATTTCCAGAGCGAAAATTTCCCGTTCGTCAGGTCGTCATGGATGATCTTTGTGATCAGATATCCGGAGATGACGAAGAAGACGTCCACGCCGATGAACCCGCCAGTCGTCAGGCGAAGACCGGCATGCGCCAGAATGACCGAGACCACGGCGATTGCGCGAAGACCATCTATCTCTGGTCTGTATTTCATCTGGATGTTCCGACGTATGGATCGAGCGTCTGGTTGGTGAATGCCGGAAAGTGACCATTTTCACTCGATCTCGGCTATTCGCCTGATCGGACGCCCGACCTGACAAAAAGGCGTATTTTCGCGAGTTTCCCGGAAAAAATTCGCTCCCCGGCCTGGTGAGGCGTGCTTCGACGGCCTTGCCGGGTGGCTGCGGCGAGAGGCGGCGGGAAATACGCCCGGTGGACCGGTTCACCCTTTGTGAAGGATCGGCGGCGATGGTGCCTGCATTCTGAGGCGATTCGCGTGACAGTGATGGAGATGAAATGACGGTTCTGCAGTTCCCGGCCGATCGGCGCACCGGCGATGTAAGACGATGCGCAGAAGCCCTCCGGCGGCTCCATGGGGAGGCCGCAAACCATTTCTGGCGATCGGAGATCACAGGCTTCGCCGCAGCGCTCAGGGGGCAGGGAATGGCGGAGGAAGAGATATCGCGGCAGGCAGGTTTGTTCATGCATGCGGTTCAGATGGAATTGCAGGCGCTCTTTGCGGAGGCGGATTCGGACGCCGCAGCGGGATGAGACGCCATGCTCGGCAGCCCGATGCCGGCCGGCCTGGGAATGGAAATTTCCACGTGCTTGAAGAAAAATGGTGCCGCTTACGTGACTCGAACACGTGACCCCATCATTACGAATGATGTGCTCTACCGACTGAGCTAAAGCGGCACGGGCAGCGGGCGGCTTGGCCGGCTGCAAGTGATGCGGCTGATACAGGCAAAAACTTGCGATTTCAAGCCGGGATTTGATCCGCTCTGCGATTTTCCTGAAATGCGCCTTCCTCGTCGAGGGCCGGGCTCAAAGCGCGAGGCGCTTCCGTGCCGTTCGGTACTCGCTCTCCAGCCGATCGATGAGTTCGGCCACGGGAACCACCGCTTTGACTGCGCCGACGCCCTGTCCCGCACCCCAGATTTCCTTCCAGGCCTTCGGCCCGCTCACCGCCTTGTCGAAATCCATCTTCGACGGGTCGGCGGCGGGCAGGGCATCCGGATCCATGCCCATGGCCCGGATGGAGCCTTTGAGATAATTGCCGTGAATCCCGGTGAAATAATTCGAATAGACGATGTCGGCGGCGTTCGAATCGACCATCATCTGCTTGTAGCTTTCGGAAGCGCGCGCTTCATGGGTGGCGATGAAGGGCGAGCCGATATAGGCCATGTCCGCTCCCATGGCTTCGGCGGCCAGAATTCCCCCGCCGGTGGCGATTGCGCCCGCAAGCAGCAGAGGACCGTCGAACCATTCGCGGATTTCCTGCACCAGGGCGAAAGGCGATAACGTGCCGGCATGGCCTCCGGCGCCGGCTGCGACCGCGATCAGCCCATCCGCGCCCTTGCGGATTGCTGAATTGGCATGACGGTTGTTGATGACGTCATGAAGTACGACGCCACCATAGGAATGCACTGCGGCGTTGACCTCCGGCACCGCACCGAGCGAGGAGATGACGATCGGAACCTTGTATTTCACGCACATCATGAGATCGTGCTCCAGCCGCTTGTTGGAGGTGTGCACGATCTGGTTGACGGCAAAGGGAGCTGCGGGCCTTTCCGGGTTCGCGGCATTGTAGGCGGCCAGATCCTCGGTGATCATCGCCAGCCATTCGTCGAGCTGGCTTTCCGGCCGGGCGTTGAGGGCCGGAAAGGCGCCGACCACGCCGGCCTTGCACTGCGCCAGGGTCAGTTCCGGATGGGAGATGATGAAAAGCGGCGACGCGACCACGGGCAGGCGCAGCCTGTCCTTGAGGATTGCTGGAAGCATGCGGTAAGTCCCTCCCGATTTACTTTTACGCAAACGTAAATCTCCCTAGCAGATGCTGCAGGGCGCGAAAAGTCGGTGTAAAATTTTTCAACCGTGGCATCCTGAAATCGCCAGGGGCAGGCCGGAACATAAGCTCACCTTATTTTTCGCCATGGTGCAGCGGGCAGGCGGCGCTTGCAGTTCTTCTGCGGAGAGGTTACCGAAACGTGAACCCCGTGTGTCGGGAACAAGAAGGAAGAAGGACCGGCAGTGAGCGGTTTGGAAACGGCCATCAGGAACGCACTGGAACGCTCGGATCGGGTGAACCGGGATGTCAGGGCCCGTATTTATCAGTCGGCACGACAGGCGCTGGATGCCGGTCTTCGCAAGCAGGGCGTCTCCGACCGGCTGACCATCATGCAGCAGCAGGAACTGCTGGAGCGGAAAATTCAGGAGATCGAGGCGGAGGAACTTCGGCGCCTGGAGCAACCGGCGCCGATGCCTGTCCTCGAACTCGATACCGAACTTCCCTATGATCAGGAACCACAGCGTGTGGATCCGCCTGTCCAGACGACCGCCGCTTCTGAGCCGGCAAGGCGGGAGCCGGAGGTCATGCTCGATGGCGAAACGCGATCGGCGACGACCGCGCCTGCTGCTTCCACGGCTCCCCCGGTTGAGGCGGCCGCAGCCGCGCCGATGGGGTCTTCCGGCGATCTCGGCGGTCTCGGTGCTGCCCGTGCAGAGCGCCTCGAGGCCGTTCCGGAAGCGAAGCCCGCCAAGGCCGCAAAAGCAAAGAAGGCGCCGGCACCACCTTCCGGCACAACCCTGGACGTTCCGCCGGAGCGTGCTGCGAAGCCGCGCCGGCGCCGCGGTTTCCTCTCGCATCTCATGACATGGCTGATCACGCTCGCCGTCGTCGGTGGCGCCTGCTGGTGGTTTTACCAGTCCGGCATGGTGCAGTCGTTTATCGAGGAGGCGATGAAGGCGGCCGACCGGGCCACCGCCGCAGGATCGGGAGAGGGACCGATAGCCTTTGATCCGCGCAGCGGGTTTTCCGATGACTGGGCGGAAATCTTCGTTCCCTCCCGGGTTGCGGAATTGAAACCTGGGGACCAAGCGCAGGTGGAGGCCGTGGCGGGGGCCGAGGGACAGGCCGTCCGCATCGTATCCGCCACGCCCGGCGAAGGCGGCGATGTGGCAATCGATGTACCGCCGGAAGTGTTGCGTGAGATGGCCGGCAAGAGCTCGACGGTGGCGCTGACGCTGCAATCGGCCCAGGATAGTTCCGTGCAACTGTCGGTGCGCTGTGATTTCGGCAGTCTCGGCAATTGCAGCCGCCATCGGTTCACGGCAACGCAGGAGAAGCAGGATGCGCTCTTCCGCGTCACCTTCGAACGGTCGCTGGCGCCCAATAGCCCCGGCCGCCTGATCGTCAACAGCGGCCTCGACGGCGCCGACCGGCCGGTGCTGCTTTATTCGGTGCGCATCCTGCCGGGCCAATAGTCCTATTTCAGGAATTTCGGCCCGAAGCCCAGGATCTTGTCATCGACCTCGTCGATGGCGCTCTTGTCCTTGCCGTCGTAGTCGAGTGACTGCAGCATATGACGGATGACATTGATGCGGGCGCGGCGCTTGTCGTTCGCCCGCACGATCGTCCAGGGCGTTTCCTGCTCGTGCGTCTTTTCGAGCATCGCGTCGCGCTTTTCGGTATAGTCGTCCCACTTGTTGAGCGCGGCGATATCCATCGGCGAGAGCTTCCAGATCTTCAGCGGGTCGTGCCTGCGCTCATGGAAACGCTTGAGCTGCATCTCGCGGCCGATATCCAGATAGAATTTGAAGAAGATGATGCCTTCATCGAAAATGGTGTCCTCGAAACGCGGTACCGCCTTCATGAAGTCTTTGTATTGTTCCGGCGTGCAAAAACCCATGACCGGTTCGACGCCGGCGCGGTTGTACCAGGAACGGTCGAAGAGCACGATCTCGCCGGAAGTCGGGAAATGCGCGATATAGCGCTGGAAATACCACTGCCCCGCTTCGGTCTCGGTCGGTTTGCTGAGCGCCACGACCCGGGCTGAACGCGGATTGAGATAGGCGTGGATGGAGAAGATCGTGCCGCCCTTGCCGGCGGCGTCACGGCCCTCGAAGAGCGCCATCAGCCGCTTGCCCGTCGCCTTCAGCCAGAACTGCACCTTCACGAGCTCGATCTGCAGCTTTTCGAGCTGCTTCTCGTATTTGTCCTCATCCATCTTGTCGTCATAGGGATAGCGGCCGGAGCCCAGTGCATTGTCTTCGACCCAATTCGGCAGCTTCGGATCATCGATGTCGAACCGCCTGATCTTGTCACCGATCCTGAGGTCGACTGCCCGGCTTCCTGTCACATCCACCATGATTTCCTTCCTTCAATGTTGCAGACAGAGCGACTTTCAAATGTAACGCAGGTTCGAAATCCGGCTACCGTCATGTGAGCGCGGTTTTTTTCATCGGTCCATTGGAGGCGATGTATATCTGTCACGCAAGGCATATATGTGCGCGTGTTCAACTTGTGAGAACGGCGAGTCGGATCGTGGAGTCGGTATTGGAAAAATGGTGGCGGAGTTTGGGCGAGATGGTTGTCCGGGCTCGCCAGGAACGGCCTTTGCTATTGCTCCTGACGCTCGTCGCCTCCCTCGCTCTTCTGGCCGGTATGGCATGGCCGGGTGTGTTTGCCGGCTGGCTGCTGCTGGTCCTCGTCGTGGTGGCCCGCAAGCCGGCCGTCTTGCCGGTCGAGGAGCCGGAGGTTGTCGAAGAGGAGGAACCGGTTTTCGATCCTTTGCCGCAGGTGGCTGCAACCCTCGGAGCGCTGGATATTCCGGCTTTCGTGCTCGGGCAGGATGCCTCCGTCCTTTTTCAGAACAAGGCGGCAGAGAAGGCTTTCGGTGCGTTGCCCACCGGTTCGCATCTTTCCGCGAAATTACGCTCGCCCGGCATTCTCGACATGGTGCGCGAGACCATCGCCACGGACGAGCCGAACCAGATCGAGCATTCCGAACGCCTGCCTTCCGAACGCGTCTATATGCTGCGCGTCGCGCCGATCGATCTCGGCCAGCGGGCGCCCGAGACCCCGGAAGACGAGGTGCAGAAATTCTACCTTCTGTCGTTCAAGGACATTTCGGAATTGCGCCGCATCGACAGGATGCGTTCGGATTTCGTCGCCAATGCGAGCCATGAACTGCGCACGCCGCTTGCGTCGCTGAGGGGGTTTATCGAGACGCTGCAAGGACCGGCGCGGTCCGACCCGGCAGCCCAGGAGCGGTTCCTTGCCATCATGTTCGATCAGGCGACGCGGATGAGCCGCCTCGTCGACGACCTGATGTCGCTTTCGCGCCTGGAGCTCAAATCCCATATCGCCCCTGACCAGACCGTCGATCTGAGGCCCCTGATCGGTCACGTGCGGGATGCACTTCTGCCGCTTGCCGAAGACCTCGGGGTGGAAATTCGCACGCACCTGCCCGAGGGCAAGGTCGAGGTGCTGGGAGATCGCGACGAACTCGTCCAGGTTTTCGAGAACCTGATCGAGAATGCTTGCAAATATGGTCAGGAAGGCAAGTTCGTCGATGTTTATCTTAAGAACGGACCATCGAAGCCGGTTGAGGTGAGCGTCGTGGATCAGGGGCCAGGCATACCCGCCGAGCACGTTCCGCGGCTGACGGAGCGTTTCTACCGGGTCAGCGTTGCCGACAGCCGCTCAAAGAAGGGCACCGGTCTCGGGCTTGCGATCGTCAAGCATATCCTTACTCGTCACCGGGCGCGCCTGATTGTGAAGTCGGAAGTCGGCAAGGGAAGCGAATTCACCGTGAGGTTCTGATCTGAACCGGGTGCCAAGGCAGCGGATGGTCCTTTTCGCACTCACAGCCTGTCTTATGGAATCCTGACGGCTGAAAAAGAGGCGCGCATTAACGCGCCTCTGCCTTCTGCCATTCCGGCAGCGGGAAAAGCCGGTCATAGGCCCAGTTGAAGACGAAGGCATAGACGACGTAGAAGGCGGCAAAGGCGAGATCCATGATCAGCGCTTCCCACAGGCTGATATCGAGATACCAGGCAACGAACGGCAGAAGCACGATGAGCAGGCCCACCTCGAAAAGGATGGCATGCCCTGCGCGAATTGCCGGCGTCTTCTGGGTGCCTCCGGTCAGTCGCCGCATCAGGTGGTCGAAACCGAGATTGTAGAGGTAGTTCCAGCCGGTGGCGATCGTCGCACCGCCGATCGCGATAATGCCGATGTCGGAGACCGGCTTGCCGAAGGCAAGCGCACCGAGCGGCGTGACGATGAGCAGCGCGATAATTTCGAAGCTGATGGCGTGGCGGATACGGTCGCTGGTCGAGCGCATGATACTCCCCGAATGGGTTGGTTCCGGGTCGTCCCGAAGTCTTGGCCCAATATGGGGGAGGCCGTCCTCGCTCCGTTGAGATAGGTGCTTTCGAACCACTCGGCAAGTCTTGGAAGGCATGGCTGCCATGCGCAAGAAAAAAGCGGGCCTCGAAGCCCGCCTTCAATTCATCCTCGTGCCGGTTTTTCAGGCCCGGGCGGCGGCTCTGCGGCGGTCGTGCACCGGCTGATAGGCGAGCCGGGCATGGTAATTGCAATAAGGTGAGGAATCCGGGGAGTCGCAGCCGCAGAAGTGGAAGTCTTCCTTGAGCGGATCGCCGACGGGCCATTTGCAGGTGCGCTCGGTGAGTTCCGTCAGTGCCAGGCGGCGGGAAATCGGCACCACGACATTGCCGGCCGGCACGTATTCCATCTCCTGGAAGGAGTCGACCTCGATCTCCTCCTTCATGACGGTCGCGCCGACAGCACGGGCGACGGTCCGGGTCGTAACCCGGGAGGCGTAGTTCGGAGCCCTTGGGGCAGACGTCGTGCGCTTGGTGGTGCTGCGACCGGTTGCCACGGTGCCGCCGGCCTTCGCCCGGCCCGGCAGGCTGAGGCGATGCACTTTGCCGATCACGGCATTGCGGCTCACGCCCCCCAATTGCGCAGCGATCTGGCTGGCGCTAAGGCCTTCCGACCACAATCTCTTGAGTTTCTCGACACGCTCGTCTGTCCAGTTCATGCCCGTTCTCCGCCGTTGAACGTTGCAGGCATGCAGAATCCTTCCACCTTTGCTGAGGACATCATTCCGCAGCACCCACTACATCTATGCTTGAGGTGACTAGTTCCGCCGCATGCAGTCTAGTAATTGACGATTAACCTAGTGTGAGGCTGACTCCGTGGCAAGAGTCGGAGGAATCTGCAGGAATCGATTTCGTGGTTTTCCCCAACTTGCTGTTCGGGAGAGTCATTTTTGTCACATCTGAAGGCGCCTGCCTGTTTCTTAGCCAAGGTCACGCAAAATACCGCGGTTTGTTGACATTCATAGCCTAAACATCGATAGTGCCACCGCCGCCCAGTGGGCGGCATTTTTGATTTTTTGGCCGGTTCCACGGCTTTTTGGATTGCCTAGAGGAGTGATGTCGCCATGGCTGAAGCCGCGCTTTTCGACACCTTTGCCCGGGCCCCGTTGCGTTTCGAGCGTGGCGAGGGTGTATGGCTCGTGACGGAAGGCGGGGAGCGATATCTCGACTTCGGATCGGGTGTCGCGGTCAACTCGCTTGGTCATGCCCATCCGCATCTCGTCGAAGCGCTGAAGGCGCAGGCCGAGAAGGTCTGGCATACCTCCAATCTTTATGAAGTGCCCGGGCAGGAGACCCTCTCGCGCCGCCTCGTCGGGAAATCCTTCGCGGATAAGGTGTTCTTCACGAATTCCGGTGCGGAGGCGCTGGAATGCGCCATCAAGACAGCCCGCCGTTATCAGTATGTGAAGGGCCATCCGGAGCGGTTCCATATCGTGACCTTCGAAGGCGCCTTCCACGGCCGCACGCTTGCGACCATCGCCGCAGGCGGCCAGGCGAAATATCTGGAAGGCTTCGGGCCGAAGGTCGAAGGGTTCGACCAGGTGCCCTTCGGCGATCTGGACGCGTTGAATGCGGTCATCACGGAAAAGACGGCTGCGATCCTGATCGAGCCCATCCAGGGCGAGGGCGGCATCCGTCCGGTTCCGAAGGAATTCTTGGCTGCGCTGCGCAAGATCTGCGACGACAATGGCCTGCTCCTGGTTTTCGACGAAGTGCAGACGGGCGTCGGTCGCACCGGCAAACTCTTCGCCTACGAGTGGTCGGGCGTCACGCCGGATATCATGGCACTCGCCAAGGGAATCGGCGGCGGCTTCCCGCTCGGCGCCTGCCTCGCGACCGCGGATGCGGCTTCGGGGATGACGGCTGGTACCCATGGTACGACCTATGGCGGCAACCCGCTCGCCATGGCGGTCGGCAATGCCGTGCTGGATGTCATCCTCGCCGACGGTTTCCTGGAAAACGTGCGCGACGTATCGTTGATCTTCCGCCAGGGGCTTGCCGGCCTCAAGGATCGCTTCCCCAATGTCATCGAGGAAATCCGTGGCGAAGGTCTGCTCCTCGGTATCAAGGCGAAGGTGCCGGCGGGTGATCTCGTTGCGGCGATGCGCGGCGAACATATGCTGGGCGTTCCGGCCGGCGACAATGTGGTGCGCCTTCTGCCGCCGCTGACCGTTACCGTCGAGGAGGCCCGCGAGGGGCTTGCCCGTCTTGAAAAGGCGGCGGAAAAGCTTTCCTCCGCCGAACTGAAGAAATCAGCCTGAGGGGCAGAAGGGGGCGCCATTTGATGGTTCCCTCTCTATAGGGAACCGTAAGATGGCCGCACCGAAACATTTTCTCGATCTTTCCGCCATGTCCTCGGCGGATCTGAGGACGATCCTCGACGATGCCAAGACCCGCAAGCAGGCGACCAAGGCGGGCACGGCGGAAAAGCCGCTTGCCGGCAAGATGCTGGCGATGATCTTCGAAAAGCCTTCGACGCGCACCCGCGTTTCCTTCGATGTCGGCATGCGCCAGCTCGGCGGCGAGACGCTCTTTCTTTCCGGCACTGAAATGCAGCTCGGTCGCGCCGAGACGATCGGCGACACGGCAAAAGTCCTCTCCCGCTATGTCGATGCGATCATGATCCGCACCACCGATCATTCGCGCCTTATGGAGATGGCCGAACATGCGACCGTGCCGGTCATCAACGGCCTGACGGACGACACCCATCCCTGCCAGATCATGGCCGACCTGATGACCTTCGAGGAGCATCGTGGTCCGGTGAAGGGCAAGACCTTCGCCTGGACGGGCGACGGCAACAACGTCCTGCATTCTTTCGTGGAAGGCGCGGCCCGTTTCGGCTATCGCATGAATATGGCGGTGCCGATGGGTTCCGAACCGCATGACAAGTTCCTGAACTGGGCGCGTGACAACGGCGGCGATATCATGCTCTGCCACGATGCCGAACGCGCGGTCGCCGGCGCCGATCTCGTCGTCACGGACACCTGGGTTTCCATGAACCAGGAGCACAAGGCGCGGGGCCACAACATCTTCCAGCCCTACCAGGTCAACGGCGCGCTGATGAAACGGGCGGACAAGGACGCGCTCTTCATGCATTGCCTGCCCGCTCATCGCGGCGAGGAAGTCACCGACGAGGTGATCGACGGTCCGCAGTCGGTCGTCTTCGACGAGGCGGAAAACCGCCTGCATGCCCAGAAGTCCATTCTCGCCTGGTGCTTTGGCGCTGTCTGAGCCTCGTTGCGCGCAGCCTTGATTTTCAATGCAGCCGGTCCCATCTACCGGCTGTCAATCGCGCCGCGTTTTTAAGAAGCGGCGTTTCAACATACATCGTCACGTCTTTTCCTCCAGCCAGCGGTTCCGCTCGGGCTGGCGCTTGTGTAAGACTGTTGGCGCGAAGGAGTGAAGTCATGGCGGAAGCGACTGTGGTACTGAACGATCTCGATTTTGCCGGAGATGACCGCGTCGTTCCCTTCCAGGTGGAAGGCTTGGACGTACGTGGACGGGCAGTTCAGCTTGGGCCGTTGCTCAACGCCATTCTCGGCCGCCATGAATATCCGGCGCCGGTTGCACGTTTGCTTGCCGAGGCGATCGTGCTGACCGCGCTGCTCGGCACCTCGTTGAAATTCGATGGCAAGTTCACCGTCCAGACCAAAGGCGACGGTCCGGTCGACTTGCTGGTCGCTGACTTTTCCACGCCCGATGCTCTGCGCGCCTATGCCCGCTATGACGAAGAGGCGCTTGCCGAGGCCATCGAGGAAGATCGGACCTTTCCGCCCGATCTCCTGGGCAACGGCGTACTTGCCTTCACCATCGATCAGGGCAGGGGCATGCAGCCCTATCAGGGCATCGTGCCGCTCGACGGTTCCTCGCTCGAGGAAATTGCCGACGTCTATTTCCGCCAGTCGGAGCAGATTCCGACCAGGGTTCGTCTGGGTGTTGCCGAGCTTTTCGACCGTGATGCCGAGGGCAGGCCGCGCCACAACTGGCGGGCTGGCGGATTGGTCGCCCAGTTCCTGCCGCAGGCGCCGGAACGCATGCGCCAGCCGGACCTGCATGGCGGTGACGGCGACGAGCGCGAGCTCGATTTCACGGAGGACGATGCCTGGACGGAAGCGCGTACGTTGGTGGAGACGATCGACACGGACGAGCTGACGGACCCGCAGGTCCCGATCGAGCGGCTGCTGTTCCGGCTGTTCCACGAGCGCGGGGTGAGGGTCTACGAACCGCAGACCGTCTATGACCGCTGCAGTTGTTCGCGCGAGAAGATCAAGAGCGTGCTGAACGGCTTTACCGCCGAGGAGATCGAGGCGAGCCAGGAAGATGGCCATATCGCCGTCACCTGCGAGTTCTGCTCGACCACGTATCGCTACGAAGCGGCCGAATTCGCCGAGGCTTGAAGTCGAAGGCGGGAGTTTCCTCCCGCCTTTTTCGTCTCATGGCATCTTGCACTGGAAGTTGGTGCCGTCCTTGAGGTCGCCGCTGCCGGAATATTTTGCGACCTGCGGATAGGGGCAGAGCGGCCGTGTCATGGCAGGCTTGCCGTCCTTCACCTGAGCGGCCTGTATCACCTCCGGCGGCTTGCCGTTTTCCACCCAATCCATCAGCGGCGTAAAGGCGTCAAAGACGTCCGTGCCGTAGCCCATACTGCAGTGGTACATGCCGGGCACCATGAAGAGGCGGTAGAATTCCGCAGTCCGCTCGGCGCCCATCTGCTTGCGGACGGATTCGTAGTAATTGACGCCCATCATCGGGTTGAGCGCCGGGTCGGACCAGCCGAAATAGGTGATCATCCGTCCACCGCGCTTTTCGAATTCGCTGAGATCGGGATTGGTCGCATCGACGATCTCCCGGATCATGCCGATCTTCGGATATTCCGTGTCGAAGTCGAAGGTCTTCCAGTCGATCGCCTTGCCGGAGGCGGGCAGCATGGCCATGTTTTTTACGAAGGTTTCTCCATAGGCGAGCTGCCGGCTCGGGCCCTCTTCGGAGACCATCCACATGTCCCAGCCGCTGGTGCCGGAGGCATCGACGCCCTCGGTTCCGTGTTGCACGCCGGGAAATATCGTCTCGCCCTTGATCCTCACGCCGCCGGCCAATGTCTTCAGCGTTTCCACCTGCGCATTGGTGAAGCAGTCGGAACCACCGGCCTCGCAGGTCTTCAGGTCCTTGGCAGGATCGAAATTGCATTGACGCGGGTCGGCGATCAGCCCGTCCTCGGCGCCGTCGATCCCATCGCATTTGTCCATAACGGCCTTGGCCAGCACGGGAAGCTGCGCCTTGCTGATCGGCGCCTTGAGCAGCGCCCGGGCGTTCCAGACACCCCATATCTGCGTGTTGGTGAGGTCGAGGACGGGCGCACCGGCCAGGATGCCGTCGAAATCGCCGGGATGACGCTGCGCTGAAATCAGCCCCTGGCGCCCGCCTGTCGAGCAGCCATCCCAGTAGGAGAAGGAAGGGTGCCGGTCGTAATAGCGTGCGGCGATCGCCTTCGCCGTCTCGACCGTCACATGCACGGCACGTGAACCGTAGTCGATCAGGAGATCGAGGTCCTGGGCGAAATCGCCGAGCTTGTAGGTGGCTGCGTCATGTCCGGTATTCTGCTGGACTGTCAGGAAACCTCGCGAAAGTGCGGCATCGCGCGTGGCGATGCGTGATGGCGCGGCGAGGTTCTCGCCTGCATAACCGCCATTGCCGAACATGTAGAGCCGCCGGTTCCAGTTGTCGGGCAGGGTGATCTCGAAGCGGATCTGCGGCTGGATATATCCGGTCACCTGGCAATGGCCCGGCAGGGTGCCGGCCATTGCCACATGCGTGGCCTTCAGCATGGTTACCTCGGGGAGGGATTGGCCGTTCAGCATCCCGCAGGCGATCTGCGGCGAGACGGTGGCGGCCGAAAAATCCGGCCTGTCCTTCATGTCGATGAAGCTGCTCTTGTTCTGCGCCAGCGCGGGTGTGAAGGCCGCCAACGTCAGAAGGGCGCAGGACGCCAGCAGAAGAGGACGTGTCATCAAGGCTCCTCCCAAAGACCGTTTTGACGGCCTGAGAATGCCGGAGGAGGAAAGGAGCAACAAATAGAAAAAACGGCACAACCCATAACCTCGGGGTTGTCGCCGCGGCTGCGGGTTCAGTTGAGTACGCGCAGGAGGCCGGGCGAATCCAGAGAGAAGGCGGGGATGGTCACTTCGAAGGTTTCGCCCTCGTCTGTCTGCATGTCGTAGTGGCCGAACATCATGCCGGACGGCGTGTCGAGCGGGCAGCCCGAGGAATATTCGTAGGAATCGCCGGGTTTCAGCCGTGGCTGTTCGCCCACCACGCCGGGACCGTCGACCTCGTCCACCACACCGTTCTGATCGGTGATGTGCCAGTAACGATGGACCAGCCTCACGGAAATCGGCGAATGATTCTCGATGACGATGCGGTAACCCCAGACGTAGCGGCTTTCCTCCGGATTGGATTGCTCCTCCAGGTAGTAGGGTTCGACAGCGACTTCGATATCTCGTGTCCGGGCGCGATACATGCGGCACCTCAACAATGCTCACTTGCGTTTCTGATTTCGAAGTTCGTCATACTTCGCAGCAACTTTGGAGCGAACTTCCGAATCCAAAGAACATGAGCAGTTTTATAATTCCCGTGTGGTTTCGGATTTGAAGTTCGCCGCAGCGCTTGCCGCGAACAATACTGCGAATTTCAAATCCACCACACTGGCCGATATTGTACAGGGCTGCTGAAACGTCAAGAATTCTCACGGTTTGAACAACGGAGTGTGAGCGTTTCTTGAAATTAGGGATAACTGATATGGTGAATCCGGTAAGACCGGACTCACCATGCCGGGTCGTTAGGCCGTAACTTCGGAAAGCGCCTTCGCGAAATCCTCGAGCAGGTCCTCGGTGTCTTCGATGCCAGCGGAAAAGCGTACGGTGCCGGGCGAAATGCCGAGCTCCGCACGGGCCTCGTCCGTCAGGTTCTTGTGCGTCGTCGTGGCCGGATGGGTAATGAGGCTCTTGGAATCGCCCAGATTGTTGGAAATTCTGACGATCTCCAACGCGTTCTGAAGTTTGAAGGCGGCTTCCTTGCCGCCCTTCAGTTCGAAGGCGACGAGCGTCGAGCCGCCTGTCATCTGCCTGGCGATGATATCGGCCTGCGGATGGTCCTTGCGGCCCGGATAGATGACCTGCGCCACCTGGCTCTGCTCGGCCAGGAAATCGGCGATCTTCGAGGCGCTCTCCGTCTGCTGCTTGACGCGCAGCGGTAGGGTCTCGATCCCCTTCAAAAGCGTCCAGGCGTTGAACGGCGACATGGCCGGGCCGGTATGGCGGAAATAGTCGTGCAGGTTCTCGTCGATCCAGGCCTTGTCGGACAGCACAACGCCACCGAGGCAGCGGCCCTGGCCGTCGATATGCTTGGTTGCCGAATAGACGACGATATGCGCGCCGAGCTCCAGCGGCTTCTGGAAGAGCGGGGTTGCAAAGACGTTGTCGACCACCACTTTCGCGCCGATCTGGTTGGCAAGCCTGGCGACGCCGGCGATATCGACCACTTCCAGTGTGGGGTTGGTCGGGCTTTCCAGGAAGAAGACCTTGGTCTTCGGAGTGATCGCCTTTTCCCAGTTTTCGAGATGGCGGCCGTCGACCAGCGTGCAGTCGATCCCGTATTTCGGAGCGAGTGTCTCGACCACCCAGCGGCAGGAGCCGAAGAGGGCGCGTGCCGCGACGATATGGTCGCCGGCCTTCAGCTGGCAGAGGATTGCAGCGGTGACGGCAGCCATGCCGGAGGCGGTGGCGCGCGCGTCTTCCGCACCTTCCAGCATGCACATGCGCTTTTCGAACATATCGTTGGTGGGACTTCCGTAGCGTGCATAGATGAAGCCGTCCGTCTCGCCCTTGAAACGGGCTTCGGCGGCTTCCGACGTGTCGTAGACGAAGCCCTGGGTCAGGAAGATCGCTTCCGAGGTTTCGCCATATTGCGAGCGCAACGTGCCGCCGTGAACGAGCTGGGTTGCCGGGCGCCATGTCTTGGTCATGTTAGTTCCCACCTTCAACAACAAAAAAACCGGCCGCAAAAGCAGACCGGTTTGGCACCCGGTCTTTTTAGCCACTTATTTAACGTGGCTGCAAGCCGACCGGCCAAATCACCACGGGATAAAGCTGCCATACGCCCGCTGCCTTCTTGCGTCAATGGTCTCGATTTGGTTTTGTCACCTGAAATACGGAAGAGACATGATGGCTCGCGAAACAGGCATTCTGGCGGACCGCGCGATTGCGGCGCTTTTCAAAAATGGACGGCTCACCTCCGAGCGGGAGCTTGACCTCGATCAGATCCAGCCCGCAAGTCTCGACCTGCGCCTGGGCACGAAAGCCTTCCGCGTCCGCGCGAGCTTCATGCCTGGCCCCACGCACCTCGTATCCGACAAGCTCGACCGTCTGAAACTGCATGTGATCGATCTTTCGGAAGGTGCGGTCCTCGAAACCGGCTGCGTCTATATCGTGCCGCTGATGGAAAGGCTCGACCTGCCGGCCGGCATGTCGGCCTCGGCTAACCCGAAGAGCTCGACCGGCCGGCTGGACATTTTTACCCGCGTCATCACCGACTACGCGCAGGAATTCGACAAGATCCCGGTCGGTTATTCCGGTCCGCTCTATCTCGAAATCTCGCCGCGCACCTTCCCGATCGTCGTGCGCCGCGGCTCGCGCCTGTCGCAGATACGCTTCCGGGTGGGGAATGCCCTGCTCGGCGAGCCGGAGCTGCTGCAACTCCACAATGACCAGGTTCTCGTCGCCGCCACCAAGCCGAACGTTTCGGGCGGCGGCATCGCGCTGTCGATCGATCTCACTGGCGACAAAGAGGGGCTGATCGGTTATCGCGGCAAGCACCACACGGCGGTGGTCGATGTCGACAAGAAAGCCCAGCACGACATCTTCGATTTCTGGGAGCCGCTCTATAGCCGCGGTCGCACCGAACTGATCCTCGATCCGGATGAATTCTACATCCTCGTCTCGCGAGAGGCCGTGCATGTGCCGCCGCTCTATGCAGCCGAGATGACACCCTTCGACCCGCTGGTCGGCGAATTTCGCGTCCATTATGCCGGCTTCTTCGATCCGGGCTTCGGCCATGAAGCCGCAGGCGGCCGCGGCAGCCGGGCGGTGCTCGAAGTGCGCAGCCATGAAGTGCCCTTCATCCTGGAGGATGGCCAGATCGTCGGACGCCTCGTCTACGAGCATATGCAGGAAAAGCCGGAAGGGCTTTACGGGACGGGTGTCGGTTCGAACTATCAGGCACAAGGCCTGAAGCTCTCCAAACATTTTCGTACATGATCGAAAGCGGGAACGCTTGACACGCAGCCCCATCTGTTGAAAGTCTCAACCCGCAAGCGGGTGTAGCTCAATGGTAGAGCAGCAGCTTCCCAAGCTGAATACGAGGGTTCGATTCCCTTCACCCGCTCCACCTTGATCCACAGGCACTTCCGGCATTTTTCTGGCTTCAGAACAAACCGTGGTTTTACAGACAGTTTTACACCCGCCTGTTCATCCCTCGTTCTTTTTCGCCTGATCTGAGCGGCGTTGGCGCGCATCGTTGATCTGCCGAATCGCCTCGCGCGTCGCCGCTCCTCGCGCGACATAGCGCTTGATGATCTTCTCGACGTATTCCTCTTCCCAGCCCATGATCTCTGCGATCACGCGGATGGACAGGCCGGCGATATAGAATTTTGTCGCAGCCGTGCCGCGCAAGTCGTGGAAATGCAGATCCCGTTCCTGCATGTTGGCCTCGACCTTCGCCGTCCAGAAGGAACTTGCCAGGCCGTCGTTCGTCCACGGCTTCTTTCGGCTGTTCGTCAGGATGACCGGCGATCGCTTCGGGATCCTGCCCAGCAGACTGCGAAGATCGTCGTAGAGCGGGACGACTGCCTCCCGCCTGTGTTTGCTCTTCCCCGTCGTGATGACGATCGCATCCTCGCCGACGTGCGACCACGAGAGGCGCACGAGATCGCCGACACGCAAGCCGGTATGGGCCGCGAGGTCGACGGCGAAACAGACTTCATCGGAGGCGACCGCCTTGATCTGGGCTATATCGTCATCGGTCCAGACGATCTCGGCGCGTGAGCTGGTGTAGAGGTGCTTGATGCCATCACAGGGATTGGAGGCGATCTTTCCCAGAGGGTCGACTCCATGGGAGAGGATGCGGGACAGGACCTGCATGCCGAGGTCTGCGGTGCGGGGCGTTTTGGCGTACTGGTTTCGCCAGCGCCGGATAGAAGGCCTGATCTTCTCATGGTGATTGAAGATCGCCGTCCGCATCTGGCCGAAGTGCGCGGAGATCCTGTCGAGCCATGGCGACCAGACGCGCCTGGTGGAATCGGAAAGTTTCGGGAATTCCGTCTTCTTGTAATGATTGATGACGGATTGGAGTTTCGTGTCGTCAACGGCGTGCCGGCTCTCGATCGCTTCATTGTAGGAGGCCATGAACTCGGCCGTTCCCGGGACGCCTTCCAGCCGCGGGCCACCTCGCCAGGCATAGTAATATACGAAGATGCGACCGCTCTTCCTGATCTTGACGGTGTGGATGCCTTTTAGCTCGACTTGGACCACCTGGCCTCATTCTCCCTGATTTCGCGATCGATCTCGTCCTCTTCGGACGCTTTCAGGGGGACAAAATGCCACCGCATGCCGCCATCCGGCAAGGTGTCCAATGCGCAAGGCGTCAGGCCGCTCTCCTTGAGGGCGGCGAGCGTTGTCTTGATGTCGGCGGCGCGGATGCCGGCGCGGCGTGCCATCAGCCCACCTCCTCACACACCATTGCGGCGCGTCGCGCCTCCCACTGGCGCAGGATATTGCGCTTGCGGGTGACGAGCTCGAGATGTTTCGGATCCGGCCGGACGCAGAGGCGATTCCGGCAGACGTGGTCCAGTTCCTTCTTTCCGGGAATGTAGCCGTGCTCGTTGGTCCACATGACCAGGTGCACTGCAACGGTCTGCCCCCCCAAGGACATGCGCGGATAACCGGCGCCGCGGCCTTCCGAACCGGACGTCGGACCGGTCCAGATCCAGCAGCCGGTCACCTCGTCGACCTTGACGCGCGCCATGATCTTTTCGCGGATGTGGTCGCGGCGTGTCATCTTGGGTATCTCGGCCAAACAGGTCCGAAGTCGACGACGACGCTGCGGACGGCATCTTCTGACCCGACATAAACAGGAGGCTGAGCGCCGCCCATCAGGACGGACAGGAAGACTCTTCCGGTCCGGCTGATTTCGGCGACCTCCTCCGGTGAGAGTTCCCAGCATGAGACGGCAGCATGAGCATTGCGGAAAACGTACATATCCTGCACGTTCTCCGCGCCCTCAGGGGCCTTCATCAGAGTATTGGCGCCATCGAATTGAACGGGGAAAGCCATCACTCAACCTCCCTCAATGTTGCGCACTGCCCACGACACGCGATTCCACTGGCAACATCGGGGCAGATTTGCCGGTGTTCGCAGTGTGGCTTGCTCCCCACCTCCCTCGGCGAGGGTGCTGGGGAGCCGGTCAGTTCAGCGTACCGCGCAAGGAAAGCCTCTGCTGCCTGCTCTGGCGCCCACGGCGTGATGTGGAAATCGTATGGCTCGATGTCTGTCAGCGACCATTTCTCACCGCGCCAAAGCAGCAGATCGCGCCGCTCG
Organism: Neorhizobium phenanthreniclasticum; assembly: GCF_040066075.1. Taxonomy (NCBI): domain Bacteria; kingdom Pseudomonadati; phylum Pseudomonadota; class Alphaproteobacteria; order Hyphomicrobiales; family Rhizobiaceae; genus Neorhizobium; species Neorhizobium phenanthreniclasticum. Next base: position 587,640 of record NZ_JBEAAL010000001.1, on the reverse strand, counting down.
GTGGCGAGCATTCGAACATCAGCATGTTTCAGCGCGACGGGGTCGGTCATGGTGATGCCGAACCTTTTGAGGATCGCCGCCTCGCAACGCTTCTCAATCGCTTTGAACGACGGGTTCAAGGATTTGAGCGGAGCGGTCATGTCGCCGCAAACAGCTTCCCCAACTTCGTGCATCAGCGCCTGCAGCCGAAGCTCCGGCGGCACCATGAGGCTCATCAGGACACAATGCTGCGCGACGGAATAGAAGACGCGGCGCTGCAAGAGACGGCTGAAGCACTGGCCAGCGCACCGACCTTCGAAGGCCAGCCCGTAGGCGATATCCTCGATAGTGATTTCACTGCTCTCCGGATCTTCGAAATCGAAATACGTGCCGGAGCCGAGCAGTATGGTTGGACCGATCGCCTTGCGGATGACGCCGGCTCGCATGTCGTCGATGATCTTTTCGTCTTGCTCGCTCATTCTGCCTGTCCCTCCGATGCGAGGGCGGCCTTCAGTTTGTCGGATAGCGCATTCCAGCGCTCCATCTCCTCGATCTCGTGAGGCCGCAAGCCGCCGCGAGCATGATGGCCCATATACGTCAGCGCATTGGACGCGACATGTTGCGAGAGGCGAGTTCGCTCCCATTCGGTCAGGACGATTGGCGCGGTAGCGTAAACTTCGCCACCCACCAAATGCGTAACGGGCGCGGGGTCATCGCAAGCAACGCATGTGCCGTCGCATTTGGTGGGATAGAAGCAACAGCAATCCCGCTCCACATGTGTCTGGGGTGGTGGGGGTGCAATGGCGACAGGAAGCGCCGACCCGACGGGCTTGGACGCCTGCTTCGCTCGGATGGCCTCGATCTTCCTCCAGCAGCGAAACAGCTCATCCTCGCCGGCATTGGTCATATCGAGGCCGTGGGGTTCGCAGAAGGCGGCGAATGTAACCATGACGCCGCCGACTTCCTGCGGAGGATGCCCGACCGGGCGGGAATAGACATAATCCTCCAGTGCCGAGATGCGCTCGCGCGGATAGCCGACCGACTGCAGGAGCTCGATCACTTCCTCCAGGAAGCGGTCACCGCGCTCCAGGCGATCGGCGGAGATCTCCTCGCCGAAGCAGGCATGCATCCATTTCTGTACCCGTTTCTGGAAGTTCATCACGCGGCCCTCACTCTGGTTGGCATCAGGATGATGTAATTGTGCTCGTCGCCCTCAGCGCGAATTCTGGCGGGGGCGGCGTCCTGGCCGACCGTCAGTTCAAGCTTGTCCTCGTCGAGATGGGCGAGCGCCGACAGGACGAACCGGCCGTTGAAGCCGGTCGTGATCTCGCCGCTCGCCTCGATCGGAACCTCGTCCTCTCCTTCGCCGGCCTTCATGTCGCGCGCGGAGAGCGCGAGAGAGTTGGCGGTGAACTTGAAGCTCATGCCGTAGCCAGCATCCGGCGTGGCGATCAGCACGCGCGTGACGGCGCCGCCGAGAGCCGCGCCGCTGAACTTCGACGTCACCGAATCGGCGGCCGGCAAGATCTTCTGGTAGTCGGGATAGATGCCCTCGACGAGCTTCGTCGTCAGCGTGGTGCGGCCGACCGTGAAGACGATCATCTGTTTCGAGAACTGCATCTCGACGTCCTCGCCGTTCGACAGCAGGTTCTCGATCGGCCGGACAGCCTTGTTCGGGATGGTGATTGCCGGCAGCCCGGAAATGTCCTCGTCGAAGGCGATCGCCTCGATCATCCGCTTGGCTACGATCCGGCCGTTCGTGGCGACCACGTCCATGCCCTCCTTCATCGGCCGGACATGCACGCCGCAGAGATGCGCCCTGGCGTCGCTGGTCTCGGCCGCGAAGGCGACGCCTGAAAGCGCCCTGGCAAGGACTTCCGAGGAGAGGCTGACGGAATGCTGCAGCCGCGCGACGTTGAGCTTCGGATAGTCCGCGGCTGCCATCGCCGGCAGTTTCAGTTTCGACCGGCCGGAGCGGATCTGCACCTGGCGGCCTTCGTCGATCAGCTCGATCGAGACCGACGCCTCCGGCGCGTTCTTGACGATATCGACCAGTCGATGCGCCGGGCATGTGAAATCGCGAAAGTCATCCGTCAGCACGGCGTCGCAGGTGCTGCGGATCTCGATATCCAGATTGCCGCCGGTCACCGAAATGCCGTCGCCGGCCCTTTCGATCAAGAAATCCGACATGACCGGGTTCTGGCTGTTCGCCTTGACGGCTTCAATGACGGCGGAAAGCGCCGCCTGCAGCGCAGGTTTTTCAGTTTTCAGCATGGGCGGGAACCTTCTTGCCGGAGAGGCGGGCGGCGATGCGCTTTTCGGTGGACGGGGGGGCAAGCCCTCCCTGGTATTCGCGATAGATCAGGTCCATCGCCTCGTCGTTCTCGCCCATGGCGATCAGGCGATAGCAGCGCTCCATCCATGGGCGCAGGTCGACATCGCGATCTTCGAGAACGTCCATCAGCTCCGCGGTGGAGAAATCGGAAGCGCTTGGCGGATCAAGATTGTCCTTCCAATCATCCTTTAGCTTGTCGTGAACGCCCTTGCGCCGATGGACTTCGCGTTCGATGACGTCGTCTTCGACATCGCCGATGTCGAACGAGATTTCCGTATTGATGGTGATGACGGGCATGGTTGACCTCAGAACGGAATGTCATCGTCCAGGTCGCGGCTGAAACTGCCGCCCGACGATGAGGATTGGCCTCGGGTCGAGCCCGAAGATGATGAGGATGAAGAGCGGCCGGAGGCGCGATCGTCGTCGTAGCCATAATCTCCGGCACCATCGCCGCCGGCGCGGTAACCGGAGCCGGACGAGCTCGGCAACATGATCAGCTTGGCGTCGAATCCCTGCAGGACGATTTCCGTCGACCAGCGATCCTGACCGCTCTGGTCCTGCCACTTGCGGGTGGCGAGCTGACCTTCGATGAAGATCTTGTCGCCCTTGTTCACATACTGCTCGACGACCTTGCAAAGACCCTCGCTGAAGACGACGACGGTGTGCCATTCCGTCTTGGTTTTTTTCTCGCCGGTATTCTTGTCGCGCCAGCTCTCGCTGGTGGCGATCCGCATATTGGCGATCGGCCGTCCGTCCTGGGTGCGGCGGATTTCCGGATCGGTGCCGAGGTTGCCGATCAGCTGGACCTTGTTGAGATAGCCGGACATCAGCGCCTCCTTGCGGAGGCGGCAATGCCGTGCTGCGCCTCGATGTTGTCGCGGCCGATCAGAGACCGTGCCATCTCGAAGAAAGCCTCCTCGGCCTTGGCCTCGCCCCAGCAGCGGAATGCTCCCGTCGTCTTCGGGATCGGCATGTCGGGGAACTGGCGGGCGGCCGCCGCGCCGAAAAAGGCCATCGCCTCGGCCCGGCACATGCGATCATCCATGCTCTTGACCAGCTTTCGATGCTTCATGGTCCAGAGCGACGGCGGGATAAGGCGCGCGGCGGTATATATCGCCTCGTCCCATTGGGCCTTGGCGAGCTTCACGGCCTCCCTTACGGCGATGGTCCCCAGAATTCCGGAAAGCAGGTCCTCTGCGGGTCTGACGATATCGCCGAGCACGTATTCGTGCCCGTCATGAAGAAGGAAAAAGGCGGCCTCCATGGAAGTGCCGCCTTCATTGATGATCGCCTGGGCACCCATGACGGAATGCTGCGCGACAGGAATGCCACGCCCGTTGAACCGGCGGATGCCGGCAAGGCGCTTCGCCATCTCGTCGAAACGAACGACCTTCGGATCGGGTGCGGCAAGATCCATGAGCGTGCCGTCGTCGTTGAACGACCAGACGGCCTTGTTTGCCAGGCGGGGGAGGGTGGTGGAGAGCGCGAGCGTCATCGTCACACCACCGTCGCGGCGAAAAAGCCAAGGCAGAAGATGATCGCCGCCAGCAGCCAGAAGGCGATCACGTCATTCCAGATGCCGACACGCTCCTGCAGGATGTCTGCCAGCGTGCGCGGCGTCTGCTCATTCGGATCGGCGGCTACGGCTGCTTCGACGTCTTCGCGGGTGTTCGAGATAAAGCGATCGTGTCGCGGTGCGCGCAATGCCGCCTTCGGGAAAGCAACGACCGTGCTCATGCCGACACCTGACGGATGGACTTGCGGCGGGCAATCTCGGTGGCGGTCGGCGCGAGGCGCTTGATGGTCGGCTTCGTCCAGCCGCGCTCGATCAGAGTTTCCTCGTTTACCGGGCGATCGGAGAAATGAAGCTCGCGCATGTCGTCTGCCATCCGCTCCTCAAGCGAGCGGACGATGCGCGGCGGCATGCAGAGTTTCGGTTGGGGGATTGGCTCAAAGCGGATCATCGCTGCACCTCCTTAGATCGGAATGCAATCGATATAAGCAAAAATTACATTTGAGCACAAGCGAAAATTATAAGCGCCGCTTGCACGAGGGGACTCGACTCACGGGAAAAAAGAATCAATTATGAGAACCGAACGAGAACAAAAAGGCGAGAATAGGCATGAACGGGGATGTTTTGCTTGGTCACGCAAACAGGTTGAGCATCGAATGCGGTGACTGCGGAAGGAATAGATGGCTGGCGCCTGCGCAGCTTGTGCGGGGGCGAGTTACTCTTCACACACCACTTGACCGCGTCGCTACTAGGCTCAGTTGCTCAGCCTGCATGGACGAGGGATTGCCCGGAAAGAACGTTTCAGTCCAGGCGTTCTTCAGCCGTGATATTGATAGGCAGAGGGCAGAGGCTGCCGTCCTTAGAAACCAATCAGCTCTTTCAGCGGGATGACGCGCCAGAGGTTTTTGACGGCATAGCGGTCAAATGTGAGTTCCGCGGGTGGATTGTATTGCTGAACAATAATTTCACTTCCCGTTCTTCGGAGTAGCTTTTTAATGAATGACTTGCCTACCTGTCCTTCTTGATCCGGGAAGGTCTCGATCACGACGTGGTCACCGGGGATAGGGTCGCGACCACCGCAGTAAATCACCTCTCCCGGGTCATACCTCGGCACCATGCTGTCACTCAGGACGTGGAGTGCAAACACATTCGGAACAGTGGCAATCCCCGCAGGTCGGCGCACATATCCGGCAATCTCTCCGTTAAACGTGAAGTCGCCGTCATCGCCACCATAGGTGACGCCCATGACCTTGACGTCCATCGGGCCTGATGGTGGCGGCCCTGGGTCACTGATCACTTCTGCGTCGGCTAGCCCGACATCATCCAAATAGACGACTTCGCCGCGCCCGAGCGCTGCAGGATCGACACGCAAGATCTCGGCTGTCTTGATCAAATTTTCTGTACTCGGGAGATTTTTCCCACTCTCCCACATGCCGACTGCCGCGACAGTCGTCCCCAAAGGATCAGCGATATTCCGTTGCACCAGCCCACGCCGCTTGCGCGCCGTCTGGATAGCCGCACCGACCCTCTGTTTCATGTCATTCTTAGCCATGCTTATAAATGGCCTGCCGCTTCCATCAGCGTCTACGCAATTATCACTTGTTTGATTTTCTAAGTTATGCTTATATCGCAGCATGACGACGAACACTCTCGCTCTTGATGAAGCCATCTCAGCAGTTGGAAGCGCCAGCGAACTGGCGCGTCGGCTAGGTATTACGCCTGCCGCCGTTCTGCAGTGGGATCAGGTTCCTCCAACGCGCGTGCTTGCCGTCGAGGAGATTTCGGGCGTTTCTCGCCATCGTCTCAGGCCAGACATCTACGGCCCTGAAAGGCAGGCTGCGGAATGAATTGGTCTCAGATGTCATGCGGTCCCCCGTGATCTGATGGGCTGACCTTACGGGCGCGACGCCCGCCATTCACTGAAATTCGAAGCTGAAAAATTTCCTTGATTTTTCAGGGAGGAAATCTTGCGCACTATTTCCGACAAACAGGCACTGACACTCAAGGCCGCCACCCGCCGCGCGATCGACATGGCGGGCGGCGGCGAAGCGTTTTCGCACGCCACCCGCATCAAGGCCGGCAACCTCTCCAAATACGGATCGCCGAACGAGGATAATGCCGAGACCTTCATGCCGATCGACGTCGCCGTCGAATGCGACATTGAGGCCGGATCTCCGACGATCCTCTCCACCATGGCGGAAATGCTCGGCTACCAGCTCGTGCCAATTGCCGGCGCGAAAGCTGAAACCGGAGAGCGGATCAATATCGTCGACGCGCTGAACATCGCCAACGAGGCGGCCGACGTGGTGCGGGCGATCACCGAAGGGCTCGCGGACGGGCATATCTGCGCCGCCGACCGCAAGGAGATCACGCGCGAGATCGACGAGGCTTTGCGCGCCATGAAACAGGCGCTCCGCAAGATGGAGGCGCACTGATGCAAGCCCTCAAGACCATCGAGGATCGCACCGACGGGATCGAGAGGCGGATGGATCGGCGTAATCCGAAAGCATACATCATGGCCGGCATCGCCTTCGAGACCTTTCGCGGTGAGAACCAGATCGATGCCTGGTTCGACAAGCACTACACCGACCGCGACGCCATGATGCAGGTCGAAGGCCAGATCTGCTTCCGCAACCCGAATGCCAAGCGTCTCGGGAGGCTGTGATGGGGATCATCAATTTCATCTGGTCCGAAGACGACGTCACCAAGGCTGCGAAGATGTGGGCCGATGGCCTGTCGTCGACGGCGATAGGGCGGCACTTCAAGGTCTCCCGCAGCGCCGTGCTCGGGCTTGCACATCGCAACCGAGACCGGTTTCCGCAGCGCGCTCCGCTGAATTCCAAAACCATGGATCCGATCAGGCGCAGGGCGGCCGTCATGCAGCGCCAGCGGCAGAAAGCGGCCGCCAAGCCTGCATCAGACCGTAAGGCGAAGATCGCCAAGCCGGCGAAGATGGTGATCGTGCCGCAGTTCGTGGAAGAGGCGCAGACGTCGCAGCGTTACGACCTGTCGAAATTCCAGCTTGCCGGCACGGCATCGATCGCCTTCGTCGATCTCGGCCACAACCAGTGCCGTTTCCCTTTCGAATGCATGGAGACCAGATCCGGGCCGGCGACGCCGTGCTGCGGCGCCAGGACAGAGGAGCTGCAGAGCTATTGCGAGGCACATCGCCTCGTCATGTCGGGAGGGTTCTGCTGATGGATTACGCGACCTTCCTCGAAAACAAACGGGTCAAGGATCCCGAAACCGGGATCACCGGCACGATCGAACTGCCGGAGTTTCTTTTCCCGCATCAGCGCGACATCACCAGATGGGCGCTCCGGCGCGGCCGAGCCGCGATCTTCGCGGGAACCGGCCTTGGTAAGACGCTGATGGAGCTGGTCTGGTCGCACAGGGTATCGCAGTTCACCCGCAAGCCGGTGCTGCTGCTCGCCCCGCTCGCCGTCAGTCACCAGCATATGGACGAAGCCGGCAGGTTCGGGATCGGCGCGCAGGTCGTCTCGGCACGCGGCGACCAGTCGATCGACATCACCAACTACCAGAAGCTCGATCACTTCGAGCTTTCCGATTTCGGCGGCGTGGCGCTCGACGAGAGCTCGATCCTCAAGAATGTCGACGGGCACTATCGCACGCGGCTGATTTCCGAATGCAGCCGCATTCCCTTCCGTCTTGCGGCGACGGCGACGCCGGCTCCGAACGACTTCATGGAGCTCGGAAACCATGCCGAGTTCCTGGGCGTCATGCGCTATACCGACATGCTCGCCACCTTCTTCGTCCATGATGGCGGCGACACCCGCAAGTGGCGGCTGAAAGGCCATGCCGAAGACGAATTCTGGCGCTGGATGGCTTCCTGGGCCGTGATGCTGCGCAAGCCATCCGATCTCGGTTATTCCGACGACGGATACGACCTCCCGCCGCTCCACTATCATAACCATGTGGTGCAGGCGGACTATCGTCCGAGCTTTGAAACCGGTTTCCTCTTCCCCATGCCGGCGCGCTCGCTTTCCGAGCGGCTGGCGGTGCGTCGCGAAAGCGTCGGGGAGCGCGTCAGGCTTGCTGCCTCCATCACGCCCGCAGACCGTCCGTTCGTCTGGTGGTGCAATCTCAACAGCGAGGCCGAGCAACTGGCGCGCGCCATTCCGGGCGCCATCAATCTCTCCGGGTCAGATAGCGACGGCGAGAAGGAGCGGAAGATGAAGGCCTTCAGCGACGGCCGGATCACGCATCTTATCACCAAGCCCTCGATCGCCGGGTTCGGCATGAACTGGCAGCACTGCCGGGATACCGGCTTTGTCGGGATGAACGACAGCTGGGAGCAGATCTACCAGGCGATCCGCCGCTTCTGGCGCTTCGGCCAGACCATGCCAGTCCACGCGCATTTCATCGCCGACGAGCGTGAGGGCAACGTGGTGCAGAACTTCCGCCGCAAGGACGCCGACGCGGAGCGGATGGCGGAAGCCATGGTCCGCCACATGGCAGACCTTTCCTCCGAAGCGGTGCGCGGCCTTGCCCGCGACGTGCCCGATTACCGGCCAGAGCAGCCGATGACCATTCCGAACTGGATAGGAGAAGCAGCGTGAAAGCCGTGACGAAAAAAGCAAAAGGTGCTGCGAAGAAGGCGGTCGATCCGGCTCCCGCAGATGTCAGCGCAGGCACCAGGACCGTCGATCAGGTCGTCAACGACCGGTACGCGATCTATCAGGGCGATTGCTGCGAGCTGATCCGCGCGCTGCCGGATGCCAGCGTGCATTTCGGCATTCACTCGCCGCCCTTCGAAGGGCTCTACAAGTTCTCGAACCACGACCGAGACATCTCGAACAACGAAGGCGAGGGGTTCTGGCAGCATTACGGCTTCCTGATCCCGGAACTGCTGCGCGTCACCAAGCCTGGGCGACTGCACTCGGTGCATGTCATGCAGCTGCCGACCTCAAAGAACCGTGACGGCTTCATCGGCATGCGCGACTTCCGCGGCGAAGTCGTGCGGGCCTACCAAGCGGCGGGATGGATCCTGCATTCGGAAGTCTGCATCTGGAAAGACCCCGTCACAGCGCAGCAGCGGACGAAATCGATCCGGTTGCTGCACAAGCAGGTGGTGAAGGATTCGTCGCTCTCCGGCATGGGGCTCGCGGACTATATCGTGACCTTCCGCAAGCCCGGCGACAATGCCGAGCCGATCTCCGGCATGTTCGACGTCTTCCACGGTGACGGGCTGGACATCAGCCAGGACGGTTACGCCCGCTATTGCCGCGAGGAGAGCGCCAAGGATCCCACCTTCAAGCCATGGCCGATCGAGACGTGGCGATCGATCCTCGTCTGGCAGCGATACGCTTCGCCGGTCTGGTCGGACATCCGCCAGTACCGGACGCTGCAATATCGCTCGGCGCGTGACCACAAGGACGAGCAGCATATCTCACCGTTGCAGCTCGACGTGATCGAGCGATGCCTCGATCTCTGGTCGGCGCCAGGCGAGACGGTGCTGACGCCGTTCCTCGGGATCGGTTCCGAGGTCTATGCGGCCGTCGACATGGGGCGGAAAGGCATCGGCTTCGAAATCAAGGACACATATTTCCGGCAGGCCGTCCGCAACATCGCCGAGCTCGACAGGCCGAAGGAACAGCGGCTGTTCGAGAGTGAGACGGCCGAGCCGGAAGCGGAGGCGGAGGATGCCTGACCAGATCTTCCTCACCATCGTGACCAACGATCCAGATGAAGCGATCGCGGACGCACTCTGCTGCGCGATGACGAACAAGCCGAAATGGGTGCGCGTCGTCTCCGATCCGATCGACGTTCTGAAGCTGCCGAACGGCACGAAATGCGTGGGCCTCTGGTACTCGGGGCGAAAGCACCTCTCCGGCGCCGAACTTGCCTGGCGCGAGCGTCGCATGGCGGGAGGGCTTGAGTTCCTGACCGACGACGACCATCGGCGCATCGCGTCATGGATCGAGCGGAACAAGGCCCGGATGCGCGGAGAGACCGTCGACGCGGCGCTGCCGTCCAGGCCTCAGCAAGACGACAAGCCGAGCGTCCTTCCGCACCCGCAGCCGGAACTACAGAACCTCATCCTCTCTCAAAGGTGGACCTGATGATGATCAAGATCATGAAGCGCCCGCGCATCCTGCTGATCGTCGCGCCTTCGCTTTATCAGTGCGCGAAGACGGCTGAGGCCTGGGGGCTCGTGCCCGGCCAGATCGAGAATTTCCGCAACGTGACGCGCGCCATCCAGCTGCGCGGCGTGACGCCCGGAACGCCGTTCATATCGATCGACCGCAAGAGCTGGGTCGCGACGCCGGAAGGGTACGAACTCGATACGGCGCTGGACGTGGTGCAGCGGGCAGGCCTCGTGCGGATCGCACAGGACGATGATCTCGCCAATCACCGCGCCTATGACGGCGTGCCGTTGAGGGAGGCTGTCGCAAGATGAAGCAGAGAAAAGGCAGCCTCTCTTGGGGGCCGGTAAAGGACGCTCGATTGCGTGTCTTGTCTCTCGGGGCCGGAATACAGTCTACGACCCTCTTGTTGATGGCTGCTCATGGCGAAATCGAAAAGCCTGACGTTGTGATTTTTGCCGACACTGGTGCCGAGCCTGGTGTTGTATATGAACATCTGAAATGGCTTTCCAATTCTCAGGTGCAGCCATTCGAGATCATCACCGTTTCTGCTGGGAGTATCCTCGACGACCTGAGGCAACAAGTTGCCGGGAACCCTGTTCGAAATCAGGGGAGAGCGCCGTGCGCTCCGTTTTACACTTCGGGTCGTGACGGGCGCGGCGCGCCTTTGAGGCGCCAATGCACCAGCCACTACAAAATTGAGCCTATACAACGGAAAATACGCGAAATCATGGGCTTCAAAGCCCGCCAGCGCATACCTGCATTTTCGGTGGAAATGATCATCGGCATCAGTTCTGATGAAGTCGCCCGAGCCGGGTCCAGTTTCGTACCATGGATCGTCAATAGATATCCGCTCCTTGAAAAACGGATGTCGCGCTACGACTGCGAGCTTTGGCTTAAGCAAAACGACTATCCAGTCCCGACAAAGAGCGCATGCACGTTCTGCCCCTATCGCACGAATTCTGAATGGAGGAATCTACGAGAGACGGATGTGGCCGGATTTGCTCAAGCCGTGGAAGTTGACAGTATTATTCGGCCTGGCCTGAAGCGTAACGACAAAGGGACATCGACCGGCAGGTTGTTTTTGCATCGATCCCTCACGCCACTCAGCGAGCTGGATCTTTCGACAGATTTTGAGCGTGGCCAATACGACTTCTTGTTGGAGTGCGAAGGAGGTTGCGGCTTATGACCTCGGCCGTCGATCTCTTCATCGAGGAAGCGCGCGCGGTCACCGTCATCGAGGCCGCTGCTAAAATCGGCATTCGCCACAAGGGCGACGTGCCGATCACCACCAGCAATTACGCCGGCCCGTGCCCCTCCTGCGGCGGCGATGACCGGTTCTCGATCAATCCGCGCCTCGGTGCATTCAATTGCCGCCAGTGCGGCGGCAAGGGGCGTGACGGGATTTCGCTGATGGCGCTTGCCAACGGCCATAACGTTTCGACCCGGACAGGCTTCCTGGAGGCCTGCGCCGACGCGCTTGGACAGCCGGTTCCGGAAGATGCCGAGCGCGAGACGGAAGAAGAGCGACGGGCACGACTCGAGAGGATCGAGCAGCGCCGGCGCGATAACGAGGAGCGCAGTCGGGAAGCCGAGAAATCGGAGAACCGATGGCGCGAGCGTGAGATCAACCAGGCGCGCGGCATCTACCTGCATGCGCCGGAACGGCCGATCTCGCCCATCCTCGGTGAATATCTGAAGCGCAGGACAGGCTATGAGATGCACGAGGCCGTCTTTTTCAACCTGCGCCTTGCGCCTAACCTTTCCTATTGGGAAGGGCAGGACGAGCGCGGTAATCCGCTCTGCATCTATTCCGGACCGACACAGGTGGCGCCCTTCGTCAATCTCGATGGCCGCATCATCGGGTGCCACCAGACATGGATCGACCTTCGCAACGGGCCGAAGTTCCGCGCCGATCTCGGCCTCGACGAGAAGGGAAAGCCGCTACCGTCCAAGAAGATGCGCGGCACGAAGAAAGGCGGGCTCATACCGCTCTTTGGACTGATGACGTCACGGCGGTGGGCTGGCGGCGAGGGGATCGAGAACGGGTTGGCGATCGCCGGCGCGGAGGATTTCCGCGCAGACACCTTCTATTTCGCGGCCGGCGATCTCGGCAATCTTGCCGGTCCAGCCGATCCGAAATCGGCCTTTCCGCATCCGCACGATACCTATCAGGACAAGGCGGGAAGGGTCCGCGCCGTCAGGGTGCAGGGACCTGAGCCGCATCCGGACCAGGGGCCGGATGACGCCATGCAGGTGCCGGATCACGTCGACGAGCTGATACTGCTTGCCGATGGCGACAGCGAACCGGTGTTTACCGCGTCCTGCATGGCGCGCGCCGAAAGGCGGTTTTCACGAGACGGGCGGTCGATCGAGACGTGGTGGCCGCCGCATGGAATCGATTTCTCAAAACTGATGGCGGGATGAACGTGGCGGGGAAGAAAAAGAAAATCGAGCTGCCGGAGGCGGTGGCGCAGAAGATGGCCGAGGCGGCCGAGCAGCGGTCCGGGCAAAACCCCGAAACCCCTCTCGGTCCTTCGGACGAACCGCCACCGCACCTTTCGACGGATATCATTCCGGAGGATGCGGCCGTGCAATATTGCGCGGAATTCGATCACTCCGACACCGACAACGGCAAACGCATGCTCGTCCATTTTGGATCAGACGTGCTCGTCGTCGCCCAGGAGAAGGCGAAGACTCCGATGTTCTCGGTCTGGACCGGAACCCATTGGGATGTTGCCAACGGCGGCCCGAAAGCGCTCGCCATTGCGCAGCGACTGGGAGACAGGATCGCGGCCGAGTCAGCGTATATCGTGCCGAGCGGTTTCGAAAAGCTCCTGATGGAGCGCGCGGAAGAGGCGATGAAGAAGCCGGACAATGAGAAGTCGCCGGAGGACAAGCGCCTGATATTGGCTGCCGACAAGGCCAAAGAGAAGCACGAAAAGCGCGTGAAGCGCAGGCTAGATCACGCCGTGACGTCGAAGAATGTCGCCAAGATGCGGGCCGCCCTGGACTGCCTTGCGCCGCACATCATGAAGGCCCCGAACGATTTCAACGCAGACCGCATGATGGTAGCGACGAAGAACGCGACGCTGCGTTTCAGCCGCAAGACAGAGCGCAGGCGCAATCCCAGGCATAAGAGCCCGGCGGAGACGCCGGACGCTCCGGAGTATATCGATTTCTGCGTCGACACTGCCCTTGAGGTGATCCCCGGCCATCGCCGCCAGGACATGATTACCCATATCGTGCCGGTGACCTACAGGCCTGATGCCAAATGCCCGAAATGGATGATCTTCCTCGAAAGCAAGCTTCCGGATCCGGAAGTGCGGCGGCTGGTGCAGGTCAGCTCCGGTCTCGGTCTGCTCGGCATCACGGTGCAATATCTCTTCTTCCACTATGGCGACGGAGCGAACGGAAAGTCGGTCTATATGGAGACACTCTGCCGGCTGCTCGGCGAGGTATCCGTCACACTGCCGGCCACCAGTCTCATCGGCGAGGGAGGAGGATCAGGAAGCGCCAGCCCCGACCTTGCCCGCCTTTATGGCCGCAGGCTGCTGCGGGTAAAGGAGCTGCCGGAGGGCGAGGATCTCCGCGAAAATCTCGTGAAGGAGCTGACCGGCGGCGAGACGATCACCGCGCGCGATCTCTTCTCCGGATATACGGACTTCCTGCCGATCTTCATCGCGATCATGAGCGGTAACGGCTACCCACGCATCACCGGCACGGACGACGGTATTTGGCGGCGCATGGCCGTCGTGCATTGGCCGAACAAGATCGCGAAGGAGGACAGGCGCGAATTCGAGGAGATCGTCTCATCCTTCGAGCCCGAATATCCCGGCATCCTCAACTGGCTGATCGAGGGCGTGCACATCTTCCTGAAGGAAGGTCTGGTGATCCCCAAGGCGGTGGAGCACGCCACGCAGGAATACCGCGACGAAATGGACCGGACGGCCGGCTTCGTCATGCGATGTATCGTCAAGGACGACAAGGCGGAGCCTCTGGAGGGCAAAGTGCTCTATCAGTGGTATGTTGAGGATACCGTCGACCAGGGCGGCAAGCCCATGAGCAACACCGCCTTTGGCAAGATCATGGGCAAGAAATTCCGCAAGGAGCGTACCGATCGCGGCGTCGTCTATCAGGGCATCCGCCTCGTCAATCTTCCCTCATCCAAGGTCTCCAATTCAGACGAGAACCGCCCTCCACCGCGCGAGGAATGGCCAGATGACCTTCCGTGATAACCCCGAAACCCCTTCCGACATCGGCATGACTGACCAGTTCTGTAGGGTCTACTGTAGGGTCAAAAGTGGCGTAAAAGTGAATGAAATCAATGAGGATGTAGGGTCATGCAGGGTTTAGCGCGCCTATACATATAGGAGGTTTGGAGGTCGGGAGGATTGTTCATATGTATGGAAAGCAAACCATGCAGAACTATACAAGCCTCTGATTTCTAAAGAGAAAACTATACATATAACTAACCATAAACCCTACAGAACCATACAGAACTGGTCAGAAGGTCAAACATGAAAAAGATATCGATTGAGGAACTGTTGACCTGGGCTTTTACGATGGAACTGCCAAAGGTCGGGACATCGGAAGGCAGCGGGCCGAGCGCCGCTCCGTCGACCTGGGGCATTCTGTCGGACGTGATCACGCTGGGGACGATGGTCGACAAATCCCCGAACGTCTATGGCGTGATCTCCGGCTATGTTTGGGAGGGCGAGCCGCACCCTGATGCGCTGATCGTTGGCGCTACCGTTCGCGAGCTCGATGACCGCGATCTTGATATCGGCGACGGCTGGAACCCGTTCCCTGAGTGGGAGGACGAGCACGGCCTGATCCGCGAGGAAGTGGAGAGCGTCGCAAATTATCATCGTGAACGTGGTGGCCGCATCAACGGCAGGCATGTCGCCACGCTCGTAACCAGCGCTGCCGTCCTCCGGCGCGGACCTGACTGGACGGCCGAAGAGCCGCGCGCGGTTATGGTCATGAATGCAGGCAAGCCGGCGTGGTTCGTAAAGCGCAAATGCAGAGATAGCCTTGGTCGGCTGGTCGAGTATGAGGACAATGGCTTTGACAAGCGCAGGCACAAGCCGGTGAAGGGTGCCTATCGGAAGTACCGTCTGAAGCAGTCGCTGCGTGCCGCCATCGTATCCCGTATGGAATGGCAGATCTGGCAATCGGCGCTTTCCGAGCTTCGCGACTCGCTCTCAGGGCGCCTGCATGGGCATGATTTGCTGCCCTTTCGGCCGAACATGCAGCCATGGATGACCATCCGAAAATGCGAAGCGGTAAATCAAGACATTGATATCGCAGCGGAATAAATTCCAATTGGCAGATTGACGCGCGCCACGGATTTGGTGCATCTTGTGCACAGTGAAAAAGATCACATTCGAACCCGCTGGCGGAAACGCTCGGCGGGTTTCGCATTTCCGGGGTTCGAGGCGGTATCGTGGGCAGGCTCAAGACATTGAAGCCGAAGCTTGCGACGCTCGCTCCCCGCCTCGGTAGAGCGCCCGGGGATGAGCAGGCTCGGTTGCGTGAGCGTGACCAGACAGTCGGATGGCGCAGCTGGTACAAGACGCAACGATGGCAGAAGCTCCGGCAGGAGATCCTTGCAAGGGATCACTATACCTGCCAGCGGACCGGAGTTCTCTGCATCGGCAAGTACCCTGCAGGCAATAGCCCGGTCGTTGACCACAAGACACCGCATCGCGGTGACGAGCGGTTGTTCTGGGATCCGGGTAACCTGCACTGCGTCAGCAAGGCGTATCACGACAGCGAGAAGCAGAAAGAGGAACGGCGGCATGCGTCTGTATAGAAACGAGATGAAGCTCGTGTCGTGCGATGGGTTCGGTCCGATCTCATCGACGCAGAAACCAAACCGTGTCGTCCGCCTTGAAGACGGATGGAATGCGATCGGCGTCATGTCGGCATACGGGTCCAGTTGGATTGTTGTTCAACGTCGTCGCTGGTTCTGGATGAAGGACGGCGAGGCACGGACGGCAGACCCGAGCAGGTTCGAGCAAGATCAGAGACGCCGCTACGGCATGCCCATCACCACCGGATCGGGTGCCCAGCCCGCCCCTACTCGTCGATAGGGGGGGGGGTGGGTCAAAAGTCCGGAAGGCCTCTCCTTCTGGACCCGCGCCCCCCTCACGCAGAGATTTTATTTCCGCCATGAGCGACTTTTCAGACGACAAAGAGATCGATGGCGTCGAGCTTGACCTGTTCGGCATGCCGATTTTGCCTATCAAGGATAGGCGCGGCCGCCCTTCGTACAGGAAAAGTTTGGAAAATCAGGAGCTTGTCACAGTCCTTCGCTGCGCAAACTGGAACCACGAGCGGATTGCTCGTTACATCGGATGCGATGAGAAGACGCTGCGCAAACATTTTTCCCGCGAGCTTGAAGCTGGCGCCGACATCGTTGAGGCGGAAGCGCTGATGGTCACATATCGGAAAATGCGCCAGGGCAACTCCGTCGCCACCGGTCGTATCCTCGATCTCGCTGACAAGACGCAGCTGGAATCCCCGCAACGGCGTCAGCCGGCGAAGGAGCAAAAGCCGCAGAAGCTCGGCAAGAAAGAGCAGGCGGTCGTCGATGCCCGCTCCGGTCATGAAAACAACGGATGGGGCAGCGTCCTGCAATGAGCCTGGCGGTGCAACCTGACGATCTGGAAGGCAGCTGGAATTTCGCCTGCCCGGACTGGTTCGAGCGCCTTCAGCAAGGACGCTCGCTGATCCCGGATCTTCCTATCGATCAGGAGAAGGCGGAAAAGGGCCTTCGCATATTCGAGAAGTTGCGGGTTCCGGATATCGACGACAAGCCGACACTCGGCGAGGCTTGCGGTCCGTGGTTCAAGGATATCGTTCGCACGATCTTCGGGTCTGTCGACGATGATGGGGTTCGGCACGTCGCGGAGATCTTCGCGCTGGTTGGCAAGAAGAACTCCAAGACGACATACTCCGGCGGCCTGATACTCGCCTGCCTGCTCGCCAACAAGATCCCACGCGCCGAGATCCTGTTCGTTGGCCCGACGCAGGAGATCGCGGACACCGCTTTCCAGCAGGCGGTCGGGATGATCGAAGAGGACGAGGAAGGATATCTACAGAAGCGTTTCCACGTTCAGGATCACCGCAAAGCCATCCGGGACCGTGTGACGAAGGCCTTCATCAAGATCAAAACCTTCGACATGAAGGTCATGACAGGATCGAAACCGGTCATTGTGCTTCTCGACGAGCTGCACATCATGGGATCGATCAGCTACGCCACGCGCGTCATCCGCCAGATCCGCGGCGCTCTCGTTCGGCGTCGCGATAGCCTCTTCGTGATCATCACGACGCAAAGCGACGAGGAACCGGCCGGCGCGTTCAAGGCAGAGCTGGAATATGCTCGCGGCGTTCGCGACGGCCGGATCAAGGGCAATGTCCGGATGCTACCGATCCTCTACGAGTTTCCGGAAGCGATGCAGATCGACGAGAACAAGCCGTGGATGGATCCGCGTCACTGGCCGATGGTCATGCCGAACCTGGGGCGATCTCTGCATCTCGAAAGCATGGTGGCGGATTTCGAGGCTGAACGCGAGAAGGGTGACGACGCGATCCAAATCTGGGCATCGCAGCATCTCAATGTCCAGGTGGGGCTTGCGCTCCACGGCGGCAGATGGATCGGTTCCGATTATTGGCCTGGAGCCTCGGATAAACGCATCACAATCGATTACCTGATCAAGGAATGCGATTGCATCGTTGCTGGTATCGACGGCGGTGGCCTCGACGACCTCCTCGGGCTGAATTTGACGGGTCGGCACAAGGTCACGCGGCGGTGGCTGACATGGGGACGCGCCTGGGCGCAGCAAGATGTCTTCAGCCGTCGCAAGGAGATCGCCGAGCGGTTGAGGGATTTCGAGAAGGACGGCGACCTGATCGTCTGCAAAGGCGCAACGCAAGACATCGTCGAAGTGGCAGATATCCTGCAGCACATCTGGGAGACGGGCCTCATGCCGGAAAAGGGAGCGATCGGTCTCGATCCTCAGGCGGTTGCGGCCCTCGTCGACGAGATCACCAGTCGCAGCATTCCGGACGATGCCCTTGTCGCAGTTTCTCAGGGGTTCCGGCTTTCCGCTGCGATCTGGGGCGCTGAACGCAAGCTGAAGGACGGAACCTTGAAACATTGCGGATCCAAGCTTCTCTCCTGGTGCGTCGGAAACGCGAAAGCCGAGCAGAGCGGGAACGCCGTACTGATCACCAAGAAGGCAGCCGGAAAGGCGAAGATCGACCCGGTGATCGCGCTTTTCAACGCGGTCACCCTGATGAGCCGCAATCCCGAAGCGCGCGGCGGACGCCTCGACGACTTCCTCAACAATCCGGTGATGGTGATCTGATGAGCTTTTTCGTCAAGGCGATGGCCGCGCCGTTCAAGCTATACCAGTCCATCGCTGATGAAGTCGCGAAAGAGCGGCGCCTGAGCCTGCAGGATGGTCTAGGCTGGAGCCAACTCGGTGGCGGGGCAAGCCATTCCGGCAAGACCGTCACCATGAACAAGGCCATGACGCTTGCGACCGTATGGGCCTGCATCCGTGTCACCGCACAGGCGGTATCGAGCCTGCCGTCAGCGATGTTTGAGAAGCGCGCGGACAATGATCATGCGCCCGTCGATGGCGGCGATATCGGTGAGGTTTTGTGCAGCAGCCCGAATCAGGACCAGTCGCCGATTGAGTTCTGGGAAGAGATGGCAGCTTGGCTCGTCACGCGCGGGAATGCTTATGCAGAAAAGCGCACGATAGGCCGGCGGCTGACGTCGGTCGAGCCCTTAAACCTTTTTGACCCGCAGCCATATCGCGACAGTGAAAACAGGCTTTTCTACCGGTTCTCGGATCGCGGCAAAATGGAAACGCTGCCGCGTGAAAAGGTGTTTCATCTGAAAGGTTTCGGCCAGGGTCTCCGAAATCGCGACCTCGGTCTGTCTCCGATTGCCTACGGCGTTCATTCCATCGGATCCGCCATGTCGGCTGATGAGGCCGCCGGGAAGATGTTCGGTAACGGCATGCAGATGAGCGGCGTCCTATCGGCCGATCAGACGCTGAAGCCGGATCAGAGGAAGCAATTGCAGGCGGTGATGGAAGCCTATGCCGGATCATCGCGCGCCGGAAAATTGATGATCCTTGAGGCCGGCCTGACATATCAGCAACTTTCGCTTGCGCCAGACGACGCGCAGATGCTCGAAACCAGGCGCTTCAGCGTCGAGGACGTTTGCCGCTGGTGGGGAACTCCGCCGATTATCATCGGCCACGCCGGCGAAGGACAGACCATGTGGGGATCCGGCGTCGAGCAGATATTCCTTGCGTGGCGCGTTCTCGGCATCGATCCAATCCTGAACCGTATCGAGTGGGCGGTCTGGAAACAGATCATCCGTTCCAGTCAGAATCCGAGACTGTTCCTGGAGTTCAACCGAGAGGCCTTCCTGCAGATGGATTCGAAGGCCAAGGCCGAGTTCCTGTCCAGCATGGTCCAGAATGGCCTGATGGATCGAAACGAAGGGCGGCAGAAGCTCAACCTTCGTAACCGCGATGGCGCAGATCGGCTGACCGCGCAGACGAACCTGGCGCCCCTCGATCAGCTTGGAGCCGGATCGGATGGAAATGCAGCCCGCGCCGCCATTCGCAATTGGCTCGGCATCACCACGGAAGGAAGCCGCGATGACCGTTCGTAAGTTGCCATCCGCGTCTGTCGGCGCTCGGCCAGGAACACGTTGTGAGATAGTTCCATCGGCACTCGACAGGTGGAACCCTGGCGTTCAGTCTGCATCGGATACGGAAGAAGACAACACCATTTCGATCCTCGATGTGATCGGTCAGGACTGGTTCGGAGAGGGAGTGACATCAAATCGTATCGCCGCCGCTTTGCGGGCGATCGGAAAGAAAGATGTCACTGTCAATGTGAACTCTCCAGGGGGAAGTTATTTCGAGGGCTTGGCGATTTACAATATGCTCCGCGAACATCCTGCCAAGGTGACCGTCAAGATCCTCGGAATGGCAGCATCGGCCGCTTCCGTGATCGCCATGGCAGGAGATGAAATACAGATTGCCCGCGCCGGCTTCATCATGATCCACAATACATGGGTTGTTGCGATGGGTGATCGTCATGAGATGCGCGATGTTGCCGACTGGCTTGAGCCATTTGATCAGATGGCGGTGGATATCTATGCGGCCAGAACAGGTCTCGAAGAAAAGAAGCTTGCGACAATGCTTGACCGCGAAACATGGATCGGTGGGGCCAAGGCGGTCGAAGACGGATTTGCCGACAGTCTGCTGCCATCCGACGCGGTAGCTGCGAAGAACTCCTCGGAGGCAAAGGAACTGTTCGCGCTTCGCGAACTGGAGACTTATCTCAAAAAAGCGAATTGCCCGCGATCCAGGCGTAACGACCTGGTTGCGGCATTGAAGGGCGGCCGGCGCGATGCGGCTGCAACCATCCGGCGCGATGCGGATGAAATTCTGGGCGACGTCGAAAACCTGCTCGCCTCCATGAAGTCAATCTGACCGAAGATAATCGGTTCATCAAAGGAACAAGACCATGAAGCTGATTGCAGCTCTCGTGGCGGTCACCTGCATGGTTGCCGCCCTGATGTTCGCTGGCGCGTTGCCGGCATTCGATATCACTTATCATTCCATACCCTTCGCAGGTGATGGCCATACCGCTCTTGCGATGGTCGCGCTCGTCGGATCGCCGGCATTGCGCAAATCTGTCATGCCGGAGGTATCTGTCGCCGCACTGATGGCAGGTCAGCCGCGCGGCATCGTCGGTGCTGTCCGCAACGAAGCCAATCCCGGCAAGATCGAGGCCCTGCTTCAGGACGTGAAAAACGAACTGGATCGCATCGGCAGCGATGTGAAAAAGACCGCCGAGGAGGCGCTGAAGCAGTCCAAGGATGCGGGCGACGTTTCCAAGGATGTGAAGCAGAAGGCCGACGAACTGCTGATCAACCAGAAAAAGCTCACCGATGCGCAGGAAAAGCTTCAGCAGAAGCTCGAAGCCCTGGAAACCCGCAATCACGATCTGGAACAGCAGGTCGCATCCCGTCGCGGCAATGGCCAGGAGGAGCGGAAGAGCTTCGGCCAGATGGTCGCCGAGCACGACGAGGTGAAGGCCTTCGCGGCCCGCGGCTGCAAGGGCACGATGCGGATCGCCGTCGACGTCAAGCAGGCGATCACGTCCGTGACGCCTGGCGGTGGCGGCATCATCTGGTCTGATCGTGAAACCGAGATCGTCGGCATGCCGCGTCGCACGATGACGATCAGGAACCTGCTGTCGCAGGGCCGCACAGGCTCGAATGCGATCGAGTATGCTCGCCAGAGCGTCCGCACGAATAATGCTGCGGTGGTTTCGGAAGGCGTTCAGAAGCCCGAGTCCGACTACAAATGGGCTCAGGAAACGACGGCCGTCCGCACGATCGCGCACTTCGTACACGTCTCGCGCCAGGCAATGGAAGACGCGGCACAGCTCCAGACTGAGATCGACACCGAACTTCGGTATGGTCTGATGCTGGCAGAAGAAAACCAGCTCCTGAAGGGCGACGGCACTGGCCAGAACCTCGAAGGCCTAGTTACGGCTGCGACCGCCTTCGTCCCGGCCTTCTCCGTCACCGGAGAAACGATGATTGACACGCTGCGCCTTGCAATCCTGCAGGCGTCTCTTGCCGAATATCCGGCGGACGGAATCGTTCTGCATCCGACCGATTGGGCGCGCATCGAGCTGACGAAGGATGGCGAGTTCCGCTACATCTTCGCCAACGTCATGCAGCTAGCCGGCCCGCAACTTTGGGGCAGGCCGGTGGTCGATACCCAGGCGATGGACGAGGATGAATTCCTTGTCGGCGCCTTCCGCATGGCCGGCACGATCTATGACCGCATGGATCCGGAAGTGGTCGCTTCGTCCGAAGATCGTGACAACTTCATCAAGAACATGATCACGGTTCGCGCCGAAGAGCGTCTTGCGCTCGCTATCAAGCGCCCTGCGGCGCTCGTCGTCGGCGACTTCGGCAACGTCTCCGGCTGATCGACCTGAACTAAAAACCGCCGGGCGCTTCAAGCCCGGCGGATTTCTGGAGGATAGTCACATGCATGTGCGAGCCCTTCGCGGCCTCGTCGGCGACTACGGCTCTGTTCGACGTGGACAGATTATCGAGGTTGCGGACTTCCGTGGCCAGCAACTCGTCAAGCGAGGTCTGGTCACTCCCGTGATGATGGAGGCGGCCGGGACGGCAACCAAACGCCCTTCGGAACGCCGGACTGGTGGCAAGACTGGCGAAACGAAATCTGCGTCATCGTTGCGTCCGGACCGTCCGCCGTCGACGCGCCGATCGAAAGGCTCAAAGGCAGAGCCCGATTCATCGGAATAAACAATTCCTGGCAGATCGCACCGTGGGCCGATGTGCTTTACGCCTGCGACCGAGCATGGTGGGAAAAGTTCGGGGGCTGTCCTGAATTCAAGGGGATCAAACTTACGGCCGATCAGTCGCCGCTTCTGCATAAATGGGGCATTCAGCCGGTCGCGGTCGATAAGAAGAGCGACCAACTGGAACTTTCGAAGTTCGGCACTGTCGGATGGGGCGGCAACAGCGGTTTTCAGGCCCTGAATGTCGCGGTCCAGTTCATGTGTCGCCGCATCATCCTGGTCGGTTACGACATGAGCCTGAAGAACGGCGTTCATTGGCACGGAAAGCACCCAAAGGGGATGAACAATCCTCATGACGGCAATATCGCTCGTTGGCGCCGTTGCCTGGATGCTGCGGCGGACACACTCGATGCAGTCGGCGTCGAAGTGATCAATGCCTCGCACTCATCAGCGCTGGAGCGCTATCCGAAAATGACGCTCATGGAGGCGTTCGATCATCATGCTCGTCACGCTTGATCTTGCGAAGAAACACATTCTCGTCGAGCACAATGACGATGATGACCTGATTACCACATTCATCGAGGCCGCCTCTGGCCTGTGCGAGGAATACCTGAACCGCACATACACCGAGGCGGTCAGCGGATCGGATGGACAGACCGATGCGCCTGCGGCCGTTGTTGCGGCGGTTCTCATCCTCGTCGCGACCCTTTATCGCGACCGCGAAGAACAGCATGTCGATGTGCCGCCGATGGTCCTGCCTTCCACAGTTCGTATGCTTCTTGCGCCATATCGTGATTTCTGCCCCGACTGCCTGACCGCCAGCGAGGGCAGCGGAACGTGACGCCTGTCTATTGCGTCTTGCGCTCTGGCGGGGAGTACCGGCAGGAACATGTCATCCGACTGCGTCGTCAGGTCCTCTCCCATCTGCCTGAGGCTGATTTTCGATGTCTATCGGACATCGAAATTACCGATGTGGACCGGTTGCCACTCAAGTTCGGCTGGTCTGGATGGTGGAGCAAGATGGAACTGTTCCGGCCATCAATCTCCGGGCCGATGTTGTTCATGGACCTTGACACCTCGATCGTCGGCAGCCTCGGGGACATCATTGCAGTCGATCGGCTGACGATCATGCGGGACGTCTACCGGCCAGAAGGCTTGCAGTCGTCGATCATGTTCCTGCCGGAGGCGGCGCGGCATCAGGTCTGGTCACACTGGATCGACAGACCTGAGCACTGGATGCGCGTGTATGCGCGCGGTGGCGATCAGGCCTTTCTGGAGCGTTTCTGGCTCGATCGGGCCGACCGATGGCAGGACGTGCTGCCGGGGCAGGTTGTCTCCTACAAGGTGCATGTGCGGGAAGCGCTGCGCAAGGATCGTGAAATCGGGAACGGAACCGTACCGGAAGGTGCCCGCCTGGTAATCTTCCATGGCAAGCCGCGACCCTGGGATATTGGATGGTGATGATGGAAATTCAGATTGAAAACCTCAGGCGGCTTGAATTGCGACCTGGTGATAAATTCGTGCTCAGCGTCTCCGGCCGCATCTCGATGGAGCGGTGCGCTCATATGAAGGAGGTTTGGGAGCTGTTTGTCGGGAGTGATGCAGATCGGTTCCCGTTGCTCATCCTGGATGAGGGCATGAAGCTTAGCGTCATTTCCGGAGATGTCGCCAGTGAAGCCGTTTGAGCAGCGCGGACACGCCATTCTCAAGCGTCTCCCGAAGAATGCCGTTGTCGCGGAAATCGGCGTTCTAATGGGTGTCCTGTCGGAATACCTGCTTAGCAGGCGCCCAGACATCAAGATTTTCATGGTCGACAACTGGCAGACGGCCGACAAGCAGCCGGCGGCATACAAGGCGACGGGCGATGATCATGCGCTGCACGCCGATCCGGCTCGTGTTGCATCCCATCGGTCGCAAGCCGAGAGCCGGGCAAAGCGGTTTGCAGGTCGCGCGATCATCGTGCCGGTGTCATCGATCGAGGCAGCGACAACGATCGCGGACGGATCTCTTGATCTCGTGTTTCTCGATGCCGATCATTCCTATGATGCAGTCCGCGCTGATCTCTCCGCATGGCTTCCGAAGGTAAAAGCCGGAGGATGGATTGGCGGCCACGATTTCGAAAACCCTGATCCGCGTTTCCGGTTCGGTGTCTGCCAGGCTGTCGACGAATGGGCCGACGCCGCCGGCCGTGTGATCGAGACGGATCTCAACTACACCTGGTTTGCGAGGGTGTGATGGCTGATCGCGGCGCTGGCCAGCTTCGTGAAAAGGTTGCCTTCGACGAGCGCGCCATCCAAAGCGATGGATTTGGAAATGAACGCGGCGATTTCGTCGAGCAGTTCCAGCGGCGCGCCGGCTTCACCTTTTTGCGCGGCGGCGAAACTGTGATCGCCGGTCGGCTTGAGGGCCGTCAGCCGATCGTCGTTCGCGTCCGTGCCGACAGCAGTACGCGTCGCATCCAGCCGGACTGGCGTATGCGCGATCTGCGGAACGGCTCGTGGCAGGGCTCATCTGGAGAGGATCCATGGTGGGATGGTCCGGTTTATGCAGTGCGTTCAGTCGCTCCCACCGAAGACCGCATGTTCATTGACGTCATGGTGGAAAGCGGAGTTGCGGCATGACGATCGAAGGCCTTGACCGGTTGAACCGTAAGCTGACGAAGACGATCCCGGAGGCGGCCTACAGGCGGGTGAAGGAGGCGCTTGAGCAGAGCGCCGACGAAGCGATTGCCGTGATGAAAGGCCTGGTTCCGGTCGATAGCGGTGAACTTCGCGACAGCATCGCCTGGACTTGGGGAGATGCCCCGAAGGGAGCAATCGCCCTGGCGACAAGCACAGCGAAAGCTGGCGACCTTCGCATCACGATCTATGCCGGAGGCGGTGACGCCTATTACGCCAGGTTCGTCGAGTTCGGCACGTCGCCGCATCCAAACAAGGGGCTATTTGCAGGGTCGATGCATCCCGGAACGCCTGCGCAGCCCTTTTTCTATCCGGGGTGGCGGCTCGTTCGCCGCAAGGTTAAGGGCCGCGTTACCCGGAACATCAAAAAGGCGATCAAAGAGGCATCGGCATGAGCCCTGGCGCCGAACTCTGGATGCTGATCCGCGACACACTCAAGGCGGACACGGCCGTCATGGAGCTTGTCGATTCCATCTTCGACAAGGTGCCGGATAATCCATGGAAGGCAAAGCGTGCCTATATCAGCCGCGGACCCTTCTATGCGGTCGATGATGGAGCCGACTGCATCGACGGGCAGGAGTTCACGATCCAGATCGACATCTGGTCTCGCAAGACGGACCGTTGGTCATGTGATGAGATTGTCGAGGCGGTTCGCAAGGCGCTGGACGAGCGGGATCTCCAGCTTTCCGAAAACGCACTCGCCGGCATCAGGGTCGGCCTGACGCGCGTTTTCGACGATCCCGACGAGCTTACCATCCATGGCATCGTGCAGGTGATCGCAAGGGTCGAAATACCGGAGGGCACGTGATGGCCTGGATGATCGTCTACCGGGAGGGAAACTTCCGCCGTCCGAACTCGAAATATTCCTTCAATTTCAAGCCCGGTCCGGTGGCGCAATCGTGGCCGCAGGACGTGGTTGATTATGCCGTGTCGCAAGGCAAGGCAGAACGTGTCGATCCTCCCCGCAGGAGGAAGGCAATCGCAAGCCGGGCAGGATAGCCCGATCACCTGAAACCGGGCCGCAAGCCCTTATCGGCTGGATGATTTCCGGCCCGTTTTCATATGGAGAAAGACCATGGCCAGAGCCGTGACAGAAAACTTCCACGAAATGGTCGTGGAGGTCGAAACCGAGACGCCGGGTACCTATGCGAAGCTGTGCGGCCTGACTTCCCGCACCGTCAACCGCTCCTCGAACATGAGCACGTCAGAAGTGCCTGACTGCGATAGCGAAGCGCTACCGGCGGCCGTCGAGCGCGATGTGCAGTCTCAAGAAGTGACGATCTCCGGAACCGGTGTGTGGGCAGCCCAGAGCCATGGCACGATGATGGACTGGTGGTATTCGGGCGCGACCAAGAACATTCGCGTTGGTCATCTCAAGGCGGAGCCCGGTGATACCGAATATGAAACTGGTCCCGCCTATCTCGTCAATCTGAACAACACGGCAGAGCGCGGCACGAAGGTCACCGCAGAGATCGAAATCCAGTTCGATGGTCTGCCGACGCGCACTGCGGCTGAAAGCGGCACCTGATGCGCGGCGTCGACCTGACATGGGCAGGAGGGGAGCATACCTTCCTGCTGACCATCGACCTCCTCCGGGCACTGCAGGACAAGTGCGACGCGGGCCCGCAATTCATCCTTGAACGGCTTTCTTCCCGGAGATGGTTCGTCAACGACGTTACCGAGACGATCCGGCTCGGTCTGGAAGGCGGCGGCACGCCCAAGGAAGAGGCGCGGAAGCTCGTCCGCCGATATGTCGAGGATCGGCCACTCACGGAATCCGTGATGACCGCCATGGCGGTGCTGACGGTCGCTCTCTTCGGTCACGCGGACGATATGCCGGGGGAGCGGAAAGCGGGGATGGAAAACAAGATCCAAACCCGCTCCCGAGAGGAAAATGGCGCTT
Source organism: Neorhizobium phenanthreniclasticum (assembly GCF_040066075.1). Taxonomy (NCBI): domain Bacteria; kingdom Pseudomonadati; phylum Pseudomonadota; class Alphaproteobacteria; order Hyphomicrobiales; family Rhizobiaceae; genus Neorhizobium; species Neorhizobium phenanthreniclasticum. The sequence continues at coordinate 560,735 of NZ_JBEAAL010000001.1, read as the reverse complement.
CGCCAGCTTCTACGCATGGGGCGGCGTTATCCACAGAGACATCGGAACGATGACTGTCTGGGAATTCGCATGCGCCCGGCAGGGATGGGATCAGGCGTACGGCAGCAAGAAGGAAACGGCGGCTGCGATGAGCGATGAGCGTCTGGCCGAGCTGGGCATCGAGGGTTTCTGATGGCAACTGATGTTGAACGGCTGATCGTCGCCCTCGAAGCTCGCACCAAGGCTTTCGAGAACGCGCTCATCCGGGCGAACTCGACGGCAAACAAACAGGCTCGCGCGATCGAAAAACGCTTCACATCGCTGAACAAGAACATTTCCGCTGATTTCGTAGGGCTCGGCCGCGGCATTGTCGCCGGCCTGGCAGGCAGCGCAATCGCCCGGCAACTCGTCCAGCTCTCGGAGGCTGGAACGCGGATCGACAATTCGCTGAAGGTCGCTGGCCTTTCCGGTCAGGAGTTGGAGAAAGTCTATCAGCGCCTGGCAGCATCGGCGAAGGCCAACGGCGCTCCCATCGAGACGCTCACGGCGCTCTACGGCAAGGCGGCCCAGTCCCAGAACGAATTGGGTGTCTCCACCGAGGAATTGCTGGGATTCACGAACAATGTTGCGCTGGCGCTACGTGTTGCCGGCACTGATGCGCAAACCGCAAGCGGAGCACTCCTGCAGCTCGGGCAAGCGCTCGGCAGTGGAAAGGTGCAAGCAGAGGAATTCAATTCGATCCTCGAAGGCGCTCCGACCATCGCGCAAGCCGCGGCGGCCGGACTGAAAGAAGCAGGAGGTTCCGTATCCAGGCTGAAGGCCCTTGTCGTCGACGGCCAGATTTCCAGCGAGGCATTTTTCAGGGCGTTTGAAGCCGGTTCGGTCATACTGGAGGAGAAGGCATCAAGGGCCACGTTTACAGTTGCGCAAGCAACGACGAATCTCTGGAATGCGCTGGTCGACGTTACACGTGAGTTCAACAATTCGACGGGCGCCAGCGAAAATTTCGCAAAAGGGATCAACTCGGCCGCAGATGCGATCGGGGACTTCGATGTCTCCGGATTGATACAGAAGATCAGGGATGCCGATGCAGCGTTCAGGGATCTTCTCGCCAATGATGAAACGCTGAATGCGGTCCTCGACACCCTGAACCGGATTTCCGGCACGACCGACGCCGCCGGAAACGTGATCAACGTCGACAAGGAAAAGGCGGAAGACGACGTCGTCGCGCTGGAGCGCGATGTTGAACTCCTGCAGCAGCGCATCAAGCTCAACACCGAACTTGGTTTCGACAACACGGAAGCACTGGCGCGTCTCGGCGAGGTTCAGGCCGCGCTCGCCCAGGTTCGCGCTGCGGCGGCGGCGATGCCCGATTTCGTCGACGGATACCAGGTCGGCGAGAACGGCATTGAGCCGATCACCGGAACCACGAACGGACAGATGGGCGGATCGTCCACTCGCGGCGGCGCTCGCCGCCGTGTCGTAAAGCCGGTATCGACCAGCGATTTCGCGCCGCCGCCAGGATCGGGATCCGGCGGACGTGGGCGCGGTGGCGGTTCTCGCCAGAACGAATACCAGCGCGAAATCGAGCAGATCAAGGAGCGGACTGCGGCGGTCCAGGCCGAAACGGCCGCGATGGCGCAGATCAACCCGCTCATCGATGACTTCGGATATTCGCTCGATTTTGCTCGCGCGAAACAAGATCTGCTTACAGCCGCGCAACAGGCCGGTGTCAAGGTTACGCCGGAGATCGAGAAAAGCATCGAGGCAATGGCCTCCGGCTACGCCAATGCCACGTCGGCCGCAGAGCGGCTGAGCGCTACACAGGACAAGGTGCGAGAGCAGGCTGAATTCTTTGGTGACGCGGCTTTTGACGCGTTCTCCGAATTGATTCCGAAGATTGAGACCGGCAACAAGGCGCTGGACAACTTCCTGAACACTTTGATCGAGGCGGTCGCGCAGGCGGCTCTGCTCGGCAAAGGCCCGCTCGGCGGCGCCGGCGGAGGCGCTTCCGGAGGGATAATTGGCGGCATCATCGGCGCGATTTTTCCTTTCGCGAAAGGCGGCATCGCGCGCAACGGGAGGCCGATGAAGACCTTTGCAAACGGCGGCGTGTCAAAAACGGCGGCCATCTTTGGCGAAACAGGAAGGGCGGAAGCTGCCGTTCCCTTGCCGGATGGCCGCCGCATTCCGGTCGATCTGAGGGGACCGTCCACGAGTGGCGGCAGTAGCGACCTGATCCTGAACTATCAGCCGACCATCGATTTGCGCGGCGCCGACCAGGCGGCGGTTGCACGACTTGAGCGGAACCAGAGGGATATGGCAAACAATATCGGTAAGATGGTCGATGATCGGCTGAAAGCCCGGGATACGAGAAGGGTTCGTCCCTGATGGCTCGGCTCCTCAGTTGGCCGATCGGGCTGCGCTGGAACCGATGGAAGCCGTTGAATGGGCCTCAGTCGATCAGCGCAGGAGTTGGGACGACGATCGGCGATGTGACGCAAACTGTGGCGTCACCTTTCGGCGCAAGATATCTGCAGTTTTCGTTTCCTCCCATGCGCGGCCGTGTAGCGCGGCGCGCGCGCGGATTGGTGGAGAGCCTGCATATGGGCGCCAATGCCGTGCGCGTCTCCATCTGCGACTGGGACGGTCTGACGTTTTCAGAAGCCGGGGTGACCATAACCGAACAGCAAAAGCGAACTGGGATACCATGGTCGAACGGCATGCCATGGGCCAATGGAAAAAACTGGAAAATCACCAAACCGAACGTGGCAGTAGCCGCACCGGCGGCGGAAGATGCGACCATCATAAAACTTCAGCCGTCCTTCTGGGGTCATGATCTCGGGATAGGTGACTGGATTGGTTTCTTTCCCTTGCACTTCGGTCTCTACGGGATCACGGAAGTGGTTGCGGACGGTGAATACCGCATATGGCCGCCGCTTCGAAAGGCTGTCTTGACGGACGATTTTGCCACACTCTACCCGGTCATGGCGATGCGCCTGCTTTCTTCCAACCTTCCGGATGCGGAGCGTGGTCCGGCGTTTCTCGAAGGGCTGACGATATCACTCTTCGAAGTATTCGATGCCGACGCGCGGCAGTATTTCACGGATTGACCATGCCAGAACGCACCAGAGAAGACATCGTCGCCATGACGCGGCGTGATCTTGCACGTCTCCATGCGAACGAGTTGAGCGCCGCTCTCTTCCCGGAGCCCGGGCGGCATGACGACGCCATCCCGCAGGATGAGAAGGCCGAAATCCAGTTGAGCGTGACAGAGACAGTCGCCCTCCACCGCCGGGAACTGGCCATGTGGGAAGAGGCGAATAGCTGACATGGCCGGAGTGTTCTCGGAAGCTGATCGCGCGTTCCTGCGTCGGCCACATATCGCGCGCGCATGGTTCGCGGAGCTTGGCCTGCCGTCCGGCACATGGCGTCTTCACAACGGCGTCGGGAGCAAAACCGTCGGCGGTCATGAATGGTCGGGTGTCTCCGATCCGGCCGGGCGGCAGCTCGTGTCCATGTCGGCCGTCGAGGATCCTCGCTTCGGACAGGCGGCGAAGGTCGATATCGTCCTCTCCGGCGTCAATGTCGAATTCCTTCGATCGGTCAAGGATCAGGCGCGGGAGACGGAAGGGGCGCTTGCCGATCTTTATTGGTGCGCCTTCGATCAGGAGACGCAAGAAATCTGGTCCGGAGGCCTGAAGAAGCTCTTTCCAGGCTATCTCTCGGCGCCGAAGCGGCAGAGCACGGGCATCGGCGTTCGCATCGTCTCCTTCACCGTGGAAACGCTCTGGCAAAGCCAAAACTTTCCGTTCGGAGGGAAGTGGACGACGGCCGAACAACAGCGGCGATATCCGGGCGACAAAGGCCTCGAGTTCGTGGGCGTGAAGGTGCAGGAGATCATCAAGGCATGACCGATATCTCCGACAAGCTCAAGGCCTTCCTCGCGGAGGCCGAAGGCGCTCCCATGGTCTGGGGCGAGAGCGATTGCAGTACCTGGCCGGCGCTATGGGTGGAGCGGGTGAGGGGAATTAAAATCCCTCTTCCGAAGTGGTCGAGTCGGGACGAGGCGCATGCGCTGATGCGTGAGGCCGGATCGCTGGCCGCGCTTTGGGAAGAAGCTTTAGGCGAATGCGGCATCTTTGAAACCGGTGGTCCGGAAACGGGCGATGTCGGGGTGATCCTAAGCCATGCGCATGGGCAGGCGGGCGGCATCTTCATCGACGGCGGATATTTCGCATGGCGGGCGGAACCCCAGGGATACCGCATTCTCAGACCGCGGCAGAATACGATCGTGAAGGTCTGGTCTATCCAATGAAGCTGACAAGGCTCCTGCTCGGCTGCAGCGCTTCCTACGTTGCCATGGCGGCGCATGCGCATGCTGACCCGGTCTCGATCATCGCGACGGCGATCCATGGCTTTCTGCTGTCCAGCACGGCCGTCGCCGCGACGGCAGCAGGGACGATTGCGACGATCGCCGCCAATGTGATCGTCGCCGGAGCCGCCATCGGTGCGACTCTCGCCCTCGGTGGCCAGCGTCCGCGCGGCGGGGCAATCAAGCCCTCCGACGCCAAGAGCACGTTCGAAAGCGGGGAGAGTTCCGCCATCGAACTTGCTGGCCGTGGCCGTATGGGTGGGCTTCAGGCCTTTGGAAACACGGACGGCAGCACGAGAGCGCGGCTCGTCTGTCGTGCAGTTGGGCCTATCGATGCGGTCGAAGCCTACTATCTCGGTGGCCGCGAAGTCACCGTCGAAAGCAATGGCGATGTCAGCTCGCCTCCTTGGGCTCGTGTCGGCGGTTCGTGGTGCAACTGGCAGGACAAAAAAGGGACGGGCAGCGAGACGGCATGGGCTGGCCTCATGTCGCTGTTTCCGACGCTCTGGACGAGCGCCCATCGTGTTCGCGGCATCGCTCAATCTCAACTGCTTTTCTACAACCCCGGGCTCTCGAACGACAAATATCTCAGCCTCTACCAGAACGGAGCGCCGAACTCCGAGCAGCTTGTGCGCGGATCACTGATCTATGATCCGCGAGATGAGGCGCAGATCGCCACCGACGTTTCGACATGGAAGTGGTCCGACAATGGCCCGTTGTATTGCGCGCACGTCTTGCGCCGCGATCCCGCCTTTACGGCCGGCCGCTTCAATTGGGCGAAGATTGCCGCCGCGGCTGACCTCGCGGATGCCCTGGTGCCGACGAAGACGGGAACGGAAAAGCGTTGCCGCATATGGGGACCGTGGGCATGGGAGAGCGAACGCGGCGAGACCATGCAGCAGTTCCTCGATTCCGCGGGTCTCGAAATCCGGCTGGACGAAAACGGGCTGATCTATTTCGAGTTCATCGACGACGAGATCACGCCTGAGATCGGTTTCACGCCGGAGGACATATACGACTACACCTGGCAGTCCGGGCCAGAAGCGGTCGAGCGGCCGAACATCTGCCGGTTGAAATACTACTCTCCGGAGCGGAATTACGAGCTCGCCGATCTGACGCTTGAAGGCGTCGTTGCCTGGGCAAAAATAACCGACGAGGTGGATAGGTACGGGCCGAAGGTCTTCGACCTGGAACTGCCGTTCTGTCCCTCCGCATCGCAGGCACAGCGGATCGCGCGCCGGAAGTTCGCCATCGCTCGCGCCGATCGCGGGCGCATGGTCGCAAACATGGTCGGGCTTGCCGCATGGGGATTGCTCTATGCCGAGATCGAGGAGCCTGACCTTGGCGACCTCATGAACGTTCGCATGGACCCGCCGCGGATCGATGATGAAAACGGCTCGGTGGAAATACCCTTCACGGTGTGGCCGACGCTCACGCCCTGGAACCCCGCAACCGACGAAGCGCCCGCCCCGGACGTGGTTCCGGAGCTCGGCTACCAGACAGACATGATCACGCCAAACCCGCCCAACCAGGCGCTGCAGGTTACCTATCCGAGCGGCAGCAAGGAGCTGCGGATCAGCTACAGCCTGCCGGCGCAGCCCTATACCGTCGTGGAGGCGAGCTACCGGACCTATACCGGCGATCTGCCCAATGCGTGGCAGGGCATGACAGAGTTCGGATCAACCGGCGCTTATGACGGCGTCGATGTTCTCGGCGTGACGATCGATGCAAGGGTGCGCGTTTTCAACGGTGATGACGGCTCCTATTTCTCGGACCCTCTTCATACCGTGGTCGGAGTGGACAATTCCACGACGAATGCGCCATCCGGCTCTGCCACGACGAGCGCTTCGCCAACCGGTTCCGCCAGTATCAGCGGGACGTTCTCGGCACCGGAAATCCGTGCCGTGGCCTTGCGTATGCAGCGCAGGACGCGGCCGGACTCCGGATCGTCGTGGAGCGGATGGACAACGGTTTCGCAATCCAATGTGCGGCCCGGAACAAGCATCAATTTCGAAGACGAGGAATTCATCGGCTCCGCCGGGGCCGAAATCGAATGGCGGGTGCAATCGCTCACCAGCGACGGGACGGCCGGAAACGCACAAACCTTCGACGAGACCATACCCGAATAGCTCTTATCGAGCCTGACCATCAAACTTCAAATCAGGAAACATCCTTCATGGGTATCTTCACGAAGCTTGCTCAACAGATCTTCGCGTCTGTCGATGAGACTGGCAATCCGCGCACGATCTCAGAGCAGGAGGTCGGCGTATGGGGGACGGAAGTCGAGGCATCGCTCAACAATCTCGGGCAATTACTGTCGGCGTCAGTCGTCCGCGGCACAAAGGCTGAATTGGACGCTGTCGTCTCCGATTATGAGGATGGCGATATCGGGCTGGTCGTGCTCGATCCCAATACGAGCCTCCAAGGTGTTTATGAGAAAGCTGCGGGTATTTGGGTTAAGAGGTCGGGGCTACCTGATGCGGCGTCTGCCCAGGCAGCACAGGCAGCTGCGGAAGACGCGGCGGATGATGCGCAGGGGTCTGCTGATGCCGCTGCGATCTCCGAATACAACGCGGCTCAAAGCGCTGCTGATGCGGCGGCGTCGGCAATCGGAGCTAGCCCGCCTGTCGCGCTCACCGGTCTGGTCGGCAGCCGGGGCATGATGCCTACCGGATTCCAAGCGTTCACGCAGATGAATTCGCGCACGCGCCATTTTGCGCGGGACAACATCAACCGTGTGCAGTTCCTTTTCGGTAACTGGTACTTCTCGACTGGTGAGAGCCCAGGTCTTGGGAATATGACGCTCACGGCGGCGATCGAATATCCAAAGGGGCGCATCATACCGCTTCAGTGGAGCACCAACCCATCTGTTGTAATTGGGCCAGGAGATAACGCGCCACTGACTGATCCGGCGTTCGTCTCCATCCCTGATGGGGCTGAATTCTGGGTTCGCACGTTCATGACCCTGGCAGAGGGGTGCACAGTCTGCGAAGTCAAAGACAGCGTCGGCGGCGATCTCGCGGAATACGGATCTGGCGAACTCACCGACAAATCTGCGAGCGGTACGATCACCAATAGCGCGTCGCAATACTATTGTTACGGGCCGTTGGCAATCGTCGGTGAGACGCACAAGCCAAGCATTCTCATCCTGGGGGACAGCCGCAACCACGCCGCCCCTAGTGCGGTGCATCTGGACGCTCAATCTAACCGCGGCAACATCGCGCATGCGATCGGTGGGCAGTTCGGCTACATCAACTGCGCCAAGGGCGGCTCTACGATGGCGCAGCTTATTGCGTCTCATACTCGTATTGTCGCACTCAAGACGTACTGCACAGATGTCGTTATCCAGCACGGCATCAACGACATAAGCGCAGGCGCCAGCGGAGCCACGGCGCTAAGCAGCGTAGATTCGATCATCGGATATTTCTCAGACAAGAATGTCTGGACGGCTACAATCGAGCCATATACTCCCGTTTCAAGCGACGGGTGGACCACCGGTGGAGGGCAAACCGTCGACGCGTCAAACCCACAGCGAGTTATCTATAACGACGGTTTGCGCGCCATACGGTCTGGCGTCAAAGGCAATTTCGAGTTTGCTGATGACGTTGAATCCATCCGGGATAGCGGTATATGGAAGGTTGCTGACTCCGGTGTGGCCATCACTTCAGACGGAGTCCATCTAAATGACAATGGTCATCAGCTAGCCGACAATCACGGATCGATCGACCCACGCAGAATCTATCGATATCCTGAACCGGTAGCGCGTTGGTCGACGCGCGATCAATGGGAAAAAGGGGAGTCAGCGCTCAGTTGGCTTTCTCCGAACGCAATCAACCGATCTCGCCTATTCGCATCGAAGAGCGCAGATCAGACCGGCATTGCCGCGGCTTCGTCGGTTACGATTTCGTGGCAAAACATCGATATGCGCGGCGGCTACTTCGACACCACGAACAATCGTTGGTATCCGCCGAAAGGCAAATACCGCGTGCATTCTCAGATTATGGTCACCGCCGGGATCGAAGACAATCAGATTGCGATCATGCGCGCTCGCCAGCCGAGCGGAATTGTAATCCAAACAGGAATGCGAACTAAGAACACATCTGCCTTTAGCATCAGTGTTGACAAGGTGTTGGAGTTCAACGGTGTCGGGGACTACATCGTCGTTGACCTCAATATAACTGGAACTGGCGACAAGACCGTCTCAGGCAATGCCGCGCACACGTACCTTGAGGTTTATGCCGTATAAGCCTAACTCGCTATGGATCGCGAACCGCGCTTCAATGGGGTGGCAATGAAATTCAACTTCAGCGCCACTTCTTCCGCTTCGTCACGATCCATGAAGTCATTGGCAAGAGAACCGTTGAATCTGGCTGTCTGCCCTGTCTCGGTGTCGATTACTGACCAACTACCGTCTTCCATTTGCTTGAGTGAATATCTGGTCTTTCCCAACATCTAACTATCCTCAAAGGTGTAAACTAGGATATTATGGATGCATAGTTGAGGCAACACAGTTCTCAACCCAAAGCGTGTTCCTAATTCGTTGACCACGGCGCTAATGGCTGAAAGTCAGCGCCACTGGTACGACCGTTAACGACCTTGCGATTTGGAAGGCGACGTGGTTATTGTCTGAGTCATGTTGAGTGACGCTAGACTGATCGACCTGATTGCCACGGATGGAGCGAAGGGGTTTTATTCATCTCTTCATTGCGGGCGTTCCGAGAGCGGAATATCGGAATTTGTGAGCCAGGACGGCAGCGGTTGCGAGCTGCGCGCCTTTGGTAGACCAGCAAAATTGTCAGTATACCCAAACGGCGCGAAAGTGGCAGATTTCAGGGAATCTGACGGATATATCCACTCGCTGGAACAGAATTATTCGGCGCGATGGGCATTCGGGTTCGTCTTTGTGCCGAACACAAAGTGCGATAGAGACCAGTATCTCCTTGCCGCAGGCCCATTCGATATCTGCATTCCGGCTAACTCGAATGACCTGATATTGCGGTACGCCGGCCGCTATGAGATGGCCGTTCCTGTAGACCACGACAGCGGCGTCAGTTTGTTTTGTGGTTATCCTGGCGGATGCATTCGAGCGTGGGTTGACGGCGATCTACTGCCAGATGTCAAGACGGAAACCGCCGTTTGGTCGAAAACCAGAGCGGTTGTCGGGGCGGACGGAAGGGGCGCCCAACCGTGGAGGGGGCTTATAACTGATATAGTATTCTATGACCGATACGAGCCTGCAGTGAACAAGAAGCTGCCTGAGGTATGGGAGACGTATGCTAGAACACTCTACGGCTCAAAATGACGATTGAACACACTCACCCAGAGTACGGCTGGGCAAAGAAGGAAGATTTACAGAAGCAGGAATTTCCGTGGGGCACTGTCTATGGAAACGAAGCGGCGATGAAAAAGCTTCCTCGTTTTCGGGCAGGAGGAATGAACAATGAGATCATTCTACTTTGCCCTGTAGACGGGCTCTTCAGTTTTTTTGGATCGCACAACCAAGTTGTAGTCGGTGGAACACCCAAAAAAGATGCAAAGATCAACCTCAACTTCTGGAGCGATCGCAATAGGTTCGTTTTCGGTATTGGATCCACATGTAACGGAATGGGAGCGGAATTCGTCCAAGACGATAGTATAGTAATCGGTAGAGACTGCATGTTTTCTTCGGAAATCATGTTTCGTCCCAACGACATGCACACTATATTCGATGAAAATGGGAAGATCATCAACAGGTCGAAACCAATCATCCTGCATGATCACGTGTGGATCGGTCAGCGTGTGACTGTACTTAAGGGCGTCGAAATAGGCTCGGGCTCTATCGTCGGCATGGGATCAGTTGTGGCAAAGTCTGTGCCAGCCGCTTGCGCTGTCGGGGGAGCCCCAGCGAAGTTACTACGCCGGAATGTGGCCTGGTCGCGCAGCCGCAACCCGTCTGATGCCGAAAAACACGAGGCATTGTCTTACGTGCCGAAGGTGAAAGAGAATGCCTCTTTGGCGGTTGCGAGCAAAGAATCTGAAGACGCGGTAAGAATGCGCGGCGTGGCGCTGGATTTGACCACTGAGGCGAAGCTCATAAGAGTTATCCTCGATAAGCCGGAATACCGGATGCCGGAATACGTCGGGACATGTCTTTCCGGTCTCGTAACGGCATTGGCGAGAATGTCCGACATGGAGTTTCCGACGGAGCGGGTTGCCGAAGTTCTTGGCCTTATCGATGCACTCGCATCATTCCTTTCCGCACCAACGGTAGTGGTCTTTCTTCCCGACGATCTCAGATACGAGGGATTGAGCAGATTGCAGAAGATGCGTATCCGTCTCGCGAATAAGTCATAGTTAGTGTGGCTTATCCTTCTTCTCCGCGCTGCCCAGCTCAATGGCCATCATCGTAAAGTAGTCCATGGGCGAAAGCTGAACGGTCTTAGCCCATGGCGGGATAGGGTCTTGAGGAAAGCGTAGGCGGTGCTCCTCGCCGTCCTCGTCGTAGGCAAGATATTCTCCTGCAGCTATATCGCTGCTCATGCCAAAGCTGACGTCTTTCCTGATCATGACGGCCTCACGTCACAGAGGTGAACTTCGGGTTATCCTTGCGTAAAAAGACGGTGTCATAATATCGCGGCCAAGGGCTGACATCGTTCAGGATGTTGTAGAATAACAGGCCATGGTTGGCCAGGAATGCTACCAGTTCAGAGAATTGGTAGCTGTCCCGGTAGACGCGCCGGATGGATGTTTCACAGATCAGGAAATCGATGTCGTCAAAAGCCCCCACCATTCCTTTGACGACTTCCAGTTCGAAACCTTCCGTGTCGATCTTCACGCCATAGGGCGGTTCCGGCTTATAGCTGTCGATCATATCCTTGAAGGTGATAACGTCCACTTCATACTGACTTTCCACCTTGTAGTCGCCCACGAAAACGCCGTCTCGTTCGATGAAAGATGATTGAGAGGCGCTTTCGTTGAGAGTGAGTGTTCCACGTTCCGCTCCCAGACCCTTTTCCACGAAGGTGTACTTGGCAGGCTTGTATTTCAGTTTCTGCTCGCTGTTCCGTTGTGGATCAACGAGGAGGAATGGGAGGTGGTTGAAAGCTTCATAGAGCTTTGGCGTCCCTGTCGAAACGCCTATGTCGATGATGGTTTTCGGGTCGGTAGCGAGGTACCGGAGGTAACCAATACGCTGGAAGTATTCAGGTAGCTTCTTGATGTAGCGCGTCTTTATGTCGTTTACTGCTGAGTCGAACAATGAGACATCGAGACCGCTAGCGCGTAGCGGGGCGATTGCCGTTTCCAGTGCGTCAAATTCGTCTGCCATTGTCCCATCCATTGGTTTTTCATGAGTATTACACATGCGGTAACGACGATTGGCAACCCTGAAGAAAAAGGCCCGCACATATCCGCCGATGGTGTTGAAAGATTGTCAGTCGAAGCCAGGTCGCTTCGGCCAGATCCATCCGCCAGAGAACTTCCACTTGCGCATATTCGACGGCAGCACTTGAATTCGCTCTTCATCGATGGCGAACCCCTTCCAAGGGTGAGTTGCCATCCCGGCGATGATCAAGCTGCCATCATACGCTTGGCAGATTTTGGTTTCCTTTTGCCCATTGAAATGCATCGCGTCGATTGAATTGTCCGCGATGTTAAACAGCGGGAATAGTTCTTGCTGCACAAAGAAAGCATTCGGCCCAGTAACGAATACCAGTTCATAGCCGAGTTCTTTGCCAGCCTCAATTGTGGCAGCTAGGGATGAGCCGATATTGACGTTCAAGTCTTTCGGCTGGAGAAGATAGACGTCGTTCGGAAGCGCATGGTTGAATTCGATGCAGACTACCCGGGGATGGTATTTCTGAATATCTCGCCAGACGTGAATGTCGTTGCCGTCGATGTCGATTGACAGGTAGTCGAACTCTCTAGGGATATCGATTTTGGCAGCGGAAAGGTGGGTATCCAGCTTGTTGCTGTCCTCGAAGCCAACGATGTCCTTTATCGTTACTACGTTTTTCCGGCCGTTGTGTAGGTTTTGAAGCTTTTCGTACTGATAGCCAGGTTCGATTAGGACACCACCCCAGCCGTGATTTTGGATCAGATTGTATGAGTTACTGATTTGGTATCCGTCAGCCGCGCCGAAATCCACGATGATCTTGTTCTTGGCGCCGATAACCTCGAAAATCTTCTCGCTGATCCCGTCTTCGCCGCCTCTGGAAACGACATTCTTCTTGAAGTCGTCCAGCCAGATTGACTCTTTCTTCCGGCGGTCGATCGGCTGGTGCCTGACGATGCAATTCAACATGAGCGCGCCTCTCCATCGGTTCTCATTGTGAGCGGGCTGTTGTGCCTGTCGAGTACCTAACTCGTCAACCCGTCCCCATCAATTCGGACGAAATCTGGCCCGACGCATCCGCGGCGGCGCCTTTCCATGCCCATAGGAGAAACATATGGCTCGGGAAACCCTTCCCGTCGCTCTTGACCTTATGTTTGGTCACGAGGGCGGATACGTGAATGTCAAGTCTGATCGCGGTGGCCCGACAAAATACGGGATCACGCATACCACGCTTGCAGCGCATCGCGGCGTTTCTTCCGTCACGGCCGACCAGGTCAGGCGGATGACGCTGCAGGAAGCCGAGGCGATCTACCGGCGTTCCTACTGGTCTCAGTCTGGTGGCGACATTCTTCCGGCCGGTCTCGATTATGCGGCCTTCGATTTCGGCGTGAACTCTGGACCCACGACGGCGGTGAAGAATCTCCAGAAGGTGCTGGGCATTCGTGAAGACGGCCACGTGGGCGAGCAGACGGCAGCCGCTGTATCTGCGTATCCCGGGGGGGTCCAGAAGCTGATCCGAGACTACTGCGATGAGCGCATGCGGTACCTGCGCAGCCTCACCAACGCGAAGACCGGCTTCCCCGCGAACGGCCGTGGCTGGACGATCCGCGTCACCGGCAAGGATCCAAAGGGGCAGTGGAAAGATCAGCCTGGCGTGGTCGGAAATGCCATCCGGCTCGCCAACGCAGCGCATGCCACGATTCCAACGCCTCCGGCGCTGCCGATCGATGCGCCGCCTGAAGCGGACGCCAAGGCGGACGTCCGCGATACCGGCGTAATTGAGATCGTGAAAAAGCCAGAGGCATGGGGTCCGCTTGGCGGCCTCCTGTCTGCTGGCGCTGCGCTCACGGCCGGAAGCGGGCCGGTCCAATGGGCCTTCGCCTTCGCCATGGTCGCTGCTGTCGGTGTCGGCCTCTGGTATTTCGTCCACCGGGTTCGCGAGGGCAAGTGATGTTCGGCCTCCTTGACTGGCTCAATATCGCCGGCGGGGCCGGGATAGGCTTCGTCGCCTGCCTGACCATCAACGCGCTTCTCTGGGCTCCTGCGGCCGAACGAGAAGCAAGGGAAGCCGAACGGGCCTCCATGCAGGCCGCAACCACCAAAGCCATCGGAGAATTGACCAATGAAGCTGACAAGGCTCGCGTTCGTCGCCGCCTCTGCATTGAGCGTGGCCTCCTGTACTCAAACCGCACAGGTGAGTGCATCGAAAGTGCAGCTCCAGTCGACGGCTAGGTCGATCGTCGGAACATCGCTGATCGGGGCCCGAGGGAAGACCGCGCGCGATCAGGAGAAGATCGACGATACCGTGGCGGGGCTATGCGGCGCCCGCGCATGGACGGTTGAGGAATGCGCCGCCCATGATGAGGCCCGCTGATGCGCTTCCTCCAAACCGAGCCGTTCAAGGTCTTCTGCATCGTGGCCTTTGTGCTGATCACCATCGCATCGTGGTTCTGGTAGCTGCGGCATTCCGAAAATCGCATACGCATCAAAAGGGGCAATGGGGCTTATGGCGGGACTCGAGAATGAAATCATCCTCATGCTTGGAGAACTGCGCGAGGGGATGAAACGCCAAGAAACCGCGATCGGCCACATCAATAAGAAGCTGGAGGTCGAGGAGAAGAGGGCGAGGGAATCGCGCTCTCGCATTCATGAACGGCTCGACAAACAACAGAGCGATATTTCCCATCTGGAGACGACCGTCGTTCTCAGCGGCCAGACCGTGGCCCAGCAGAGGGACGTGATTGTCGGGCTCAAAAAGACGATCGACGAGGATATCTCTCCGACGATCGAGGAGGTGAAGGATATCAAGAGGCTGGGAAAAACGGCCTCATTGATCTTCGTCGGACTTGGTTTCACGGCTGGCGGGGTCTTCTTCACTATGTGGGATACCGTCAGACCGTGGCTTGGGAAACTGCTCCTCAGATAAACCGCAAGACCATCACCACGACCTGCAGCGCGATCAGTGCGGCGAGGATGATGAAGATTGCCCAGCTACTCAGACGCATAATATCCCGTCAGCAGTTTCGAATCCTTCTTGCCGCAGGCGTAACAACGGAGCCGCCGCGAGATCTCCGGAAGCCATTGGCCGGATGCGACCTCCTCAAGCTTGTGTCGCTCTATTTCCTTCATATGCCCACAGGCATTGCATTTGGCCACGAAGTCCACGATGCGTGGGATGACGTTGAGCGTGGTCTTATACCCGCCAAGCGGTGGATGTTCAATAAATCTGCGGCCTTCGACGTCCATGCGGTATCGTCCTCGTTATTGGGACCGGCCGCATCGGTCATATGTTAATTAGGTCCGCCGCCACGGATCGCCGGATAGATTCCTCAATCGCTTTGGAACTTCAAGATGGTTTTACACCCGCATTGAACACATTCTGTTTTCTCCTGCGGAATTTGCCGAGTTTTACAGCGAAGTGCCGGCAATCGCTCAAATACTCCGAGCTTCCCAAGCTGAATACGAGGGTTCGATTCCCTTCACCCGCTCCAGTTTTCCGACAATCACATCAGCTTGCCCCAGGCAGGGTTCCATTCTACTCCCTCTGAAAGTTCCACGAAGATCGGTTGCTTGTCCGGTCCCTGGTCTTGTTCTCCGCCATCCGAAAGGCGTCATCCGGCTCCATCTCTTCGCCGGGGAAGATCGTGTCGTTCTCGGCTGGATCGGCAACTCTTCTGATATAGCCGCGGATCTGGTCTCCGGAATGATAGAACCTGATGATCAAGGCGCCGGGCGCCGGTTCGCCGCCGCGGTAACGATAATAAGTGTGCATTTTTTCCCTCCATTGTCAGTACCTCTACCTGACCTGCGGAAGTGTGAAATGTTCCCTGTATTTCTAGAGGAAGGGCGGCCCTTGGGTCGCCCTTGATCGTGCTGACTGATGCTTTGCCGTACTTCGGTTCAGAGTTCCGTCCATCCGGCTTTCTGGCTTGCTGCTGTCGAACCGCCGCCGAAGGCGCCGGCAAGGGTCTGAGCAAGCGCCCGCGCTGGCGATGCAGCCGGACATGGCTCGCTATCGGAAGCAGCCCGGACTGCCGGCTTGGCTGCCGCCGCGGTGGTCGGCGAAGCCGGCTGCGGGGTCAAGGACGCCGCCGCTGCTGCATATCCGCCCGTGCCGGTCAGCTTGAACTGGCCGAGCAGATTGGTGAGTGCCGTCGCTTCGGTCGCCAGACTATGGCTCGCTGCGGTCGTTTCCTCGACCATGGCTGCGTTCTGCTGCGTGCCCTGGTCCATCGCGTTCACCGAAGTGTTGATCTCCTGCAGGCCGATGGACTGCTCCCGCGAGGCGTCCGCGATGGCATGGACGTGGCCGTTGATCTCCTGCACTTCGTGAAGGATGGTTTCGAGCGCCTTGCCCGTTTCATCGACGAGCGCGACACCGGTCTGGACATGCGTGCCGGACGTGGTGATCAGCGCCTTGATCTCCTTCGCCGCATGGGCCGAACGTTGGGCGAGTTCGCGCACTTCCTGGGCCACGACCGCAAAACCCTTGCCGGCGTCACCCGCGCGGGCCGCCTCCACACCGGCATTGAGTGCCAGAAGATTGGTCTGGAAGGCGATGTCGTCGATCACGCCGATGATATTGGAGATCTCACCGGACGATTTTTCGATCTCCTGCATCGCATTGACCGCCTTGCGCACCACGTCGCTGGATTTTTCGGCGCCGGTGCGGGTGCGGGTCACAAGCTGGCTCACTTCCGCGGCCCGCTTTGCCGCGTCCTTCACGGTTGTTGTGATTTCCTCGAGCGCGGCTGCAGTCTCCTCGACCGAAGCGGCCTGTTGCTCGGTGCGTTTGGAAAGCGCATCGGCGGAGGAGCGGATCTCGCTGGCGCCGGCATTGATCGCCGTGGCGTTCGCGCCGACCGCGATCATCGTCTCGTTGAGCGTGCCGACCGAATTGTTGAAGTCGACACGCAGCGAATCGAGATGCGGAGCGAAGGGCGTTTCCAGGCGCGAGATGAGGTCGCCGGAGGCGAGGCGCCGCAGGCCTTCGCCGAGCGAGCGCATGGCACGTTCCAGTTCGCCGGCTTCCGCCGCACGCTGTGCGTCGCGCTCCTGGCGTTCACGGTCGCTGAGGTCGCGATCGGCGGTGGCGCGCACTTCTAGATTGACGCGTTCGATTTCGTTGCTGCGGAAGACCTGTACTGCTTGCGCCATGAAACCGATTTCGTCCCGGCGATCGAGGCCGATGATGTCGCTGACCGTATCACCCTCCGCCAGCAGCTTCATTCGCTCGCTCAGCTTATTGATCGGTGCCGCAAGGCCGACCTGGGCGACGTAGATGCCGAATCCGATCAGCGCGAGGGTAGCAATGCCGATGATGGCGAAGCAGAGATTGATGCGCTGGTTGACCGTATCGGAGAGCGCATCGCCGCCGTCGTCCAGAAGCTTCATCAATGCGTCGTTGTTGGCGATCATCTTCGGCGTAATGGCGGCGATACCCGCACTGATCTGCGCCATTGCGTCCGCTGCACCTTTTTCATCGCCGGCTCTGTGCAGGTCGAGCGCTTTCTTGGTCACCTGCTCGAGAGCGGTGACATCCGCGATGAGCTCATCCGCCGCCGCTTTCCGGCTCGGCACGAGCTCGGCCGCCTGCTGCAGGCGTTCCCGGGCCTGACCGAACTTCGATGCCGCCTTGGCGGCCGTCTCCGCCTCCTTCGATCCGGCCGGCATGTTCAGCGAGAAGCTCGCCTGAAGGACCGACGACAGCACAGATGCGTTTGCGCGGGAAGCCTGCATGGCGGCCGACGCTTCATGGTCGATGAACGTGCTGTAGCTCCCGTCGGCGTGTTTGAATTCCTGCACGATGTAGATCAGGCCCGCCACCGAAACGAGCCCGAGAAGAACGACGACCGAAAGGATCTTCGTCCGGATTTTCATATTCTGCAACATGGAGTCCTGCCCGCGCCGGGTCTACCGCCGCCTTGTGGAAGTGAGAGGGGGAAATGCTTGAGAGGTGCGACAGCCCGCATCATGTGGCCGGTCTTAATCGACCTTTGTCATACAATACTATAAAATTGCAGAAAGTTTAACGTAGGGCTAACATCGGACGGCGGCAAATCGCATGAGCGGAGGGGATCATGTCCTTCTGCGGGCGGGGACATGCGGCGTCTTGTTCCAGAAGAAAGGCTTCGAGCGCAGCTCCAGCACCGCCCGCCATGCGGCAGCCGAGGTCATCAGCCAGTAGAGGGCGACACCGGTCCAGCGCCAGCCGATCTGCCGCTTTTCGTGATGGATCATCGAACCCATCCCAAGTCCCAGGAAGATCAGATAGCTGCCAAGGATGTTGATGCTGTCGATGACGAATAGCGAGAGCACGCCGGCGGGGACGTCATCGGCAGGCGCCTCCAGCATGGAGTAGACGCCGATGCCCATGAAGATGATGATCAGCGGATGCAGGAGTGAGGAAATCAGCATGCCGCCGATCATGAGCTGGAAGGTACAGAAGGCCAGCAGGCCCATCTCGCGGATGAGCCGGCGCGGATCGCGCATCAACACCAGCCAGGTCTGCAGCCAGCCCTTGAACCACCGGCTGCGCTGCCCCATCCAGATGTGGATGGTGGTCGGCGCGTCCTCCAGTGTCTGCCTTGCGATGACATCGGACCGGTAACCGAGGCGATAGAGGCGCAGCCCGAGGTCTGCATCCTCGGTGACATTGAAGGGATCCCAGCCGCCGGCCTCTCGCAGGGATCGGGTGCGGAAGTGATTGGAAGTGCCTCCGAGCGGCAGCGGCATTCGCACTCTTGCCAGCATCGGCAGCAATCCGCGGAAAAGGCCGGAATACTCCAGCGAGAACAGCGCACTGATCCAGGACTCCTTCGCATTGGTGATGATCAGCGGCGCCTGCAGGCAGGCGAGTTCGGCGGGCATCGCCCTGAAGCGTGCATAGGCCTCGCGCAATTGTTGCGGATGCGGCCGGTCCTCCGCGTCGTAGATCGCCAGGAATTCTCCGCGCGCAGCGCCGAGCGCATAGGTGAGCGCCTTGGGCTTGGTGCGCGGGCTCGAAGGTGGCACTTCGATGATTTCGAAATGGGCGCCGGGGGAGAGCGCCTTCAGCGCCGCGATGGTCTCGTGGTCGTCAGCTTCGCAGACAAGCTTGATGTCGAGCAGGGCGTCCGGCCAGTCGAGCCGCTTCAGGCTGGCGATCAGTTGCTCGGCCACCGCCGCCTCGCGGTAAAGCGCCACCATGACCGTATAACAGGGAAGCGTTCCCTCTGGTGCCGGCAAGGCCGGCCGCATAGGCTGCCCGAAATGCTGTCGGGTGAACGCTGCAAATCTGAGAAGCAGGGACGCCAGATAGATGAGCGACAGCAGGACATGAAGGAAAATCAGCGTTGTCGAAGGCACGATGATCAGTGCGGAGAGGAGCGCTGCGAGCCCGAGCCCGGCATAGAAACCCTGGTGACCCGAAAGGACGATGCGCGCCGAGAAGGAAGGGAAGCGGTCGAAGAGTTCGTTGACCGTATCGCGCACGCGCCGTCCGGCTCCGGCCTGCCAGACCGCCCGGCGGATTGCCGAAGGTGTCGTGATCGCAAGATCCCGGCCAAGCTGCGGCATGGCGGAGAGGGCCGCCCCGAGATCGGCAAGCCTGGCGGCTTCCGGCACCACGGCCACCTGCGGAGCCCGATGCCGGTGGTTGATGCGGATCTGGTTCGGACGTTGCAACTGCATGTCGAGTAGGGGTGCGTCGGTGATAAGGGTCGGATCGATCGTCTCGACGAAAGGCAGGCGCAGGAAGCGGGCGATTGCACCGTAGTAGGCGGCCTCGCTGACCTGACCGCTATGCAACAGTTCGCTTTCGGCGCGGGTGCCGTTTCGCCGCGCCCTGTCGGAGAGCATGGACAGCAACGGTTTGGAGAAACCAAGCGCGGCAAGGGCGGCCAGTTCCGGATCATCGACGGGATCGCGGACATGTTCTTGCGGCCCGGTTCCGGGTGGGGCCGGCGTTTGCCACGCATCATCTTGCGCCGTCGGCGATGCCGGCGGATATTCCCCTAAACGCATGACTCTGCTACACCGCCCGCAAGCGGATGTCCCCAACCTGTCCCGATTTGGATCATAGCGATGCGTCTTCTGATTGCATCCCCGAGAATCAAGGGGTTTTTCAACCTTCTGCAGCTTTGCCTTGTGACAGGCGGGCTGCTTGCTGGCGCTGTGCCGGGACAGGCGGCCGGCAGCGACAATGCGTTCCCTTTGACATTCGATGCCCGCGAGCGATTGTCGCGGCCAGATCTCTCGGCGATCATACGCGTGCGGATTCTGACGACGGTCGATTTTCCGCCCTTCAATTTTGCCGATCAGACCGGCCGGCTTTCAGGCTTCAATGTCGACCTCGCCCGCGAGATCTGCGCCGAACTGGAGATCGAGGCGAAGTGCCAGATCCAGGCGCTTCCGTTCGATGAACTGGAAAAGGCGTTGGAAAGCGGCGCCGGCGAGGCGGCGATGGCCGGCATTGCGGTGACACAGGAACGGCGCCAGCGTTTTGCCTTTTCAAGGCCGTATCTCGGTGTCCCGGCCCGTTTTGCCCGCAATCTCACCGCAAAGATCGATGGCGATACGGCCGCAGCGCTTGCCGGCAGGCCGGTTGGCGTCGTCAGGGGCACAGCCCATGAGCTGATGCTGAAGGCCTTTTTTCCGAATGTATCCGCCACACCCCTCGATAGCTACGACGCCATGCTGGAGGCGCTGAAGACGGGCAAGGTGGATGCCGTCTTCTCCGATGGATTGCGGCTTCCCTTCTGGGTGGCGGGCGAGGACGCCGCAAAATGCTGCGCGCTCTTCGACGGCCCTTATCTTTCGGAAAAATTCCTGGGCGAGGGCCTGTCCGTCATGCTGCGCAAGGGCGATCCGATACTCGTTGCCGCTTTCGACCAGGCGCTCAGCGCTTTGTCACGCAATGGCCGCCTGCAGGATATCTACCTGCGTTATTTCCCGAACGGCCTTTACTGACCTTCGTGGATTACGAATTCTTTCCTATTCGCTATTCGCTATTCGCTATTCGCTATTCGCTATTCGCTATTCGCTATTCGCTATTCGCTATTTCCCGCTCACTGGCTCGCCCAGATGATCCGCGCGATCCATTCGACGTCTGCGATGTCGAAGGCCCGGTTGGGGTGGTCGGGATTGAGCGACGTCAGTTCCACCGTCCGGGCACTCTGGCGGGCAAGCACCTTGGCCATCACCTCGCCCTCCTTGGTCTTGAGCACGACACGGTCGCCGCGCCGCACCTGCGCGCCGGGCTCGACGATCAGCACGTCGCCGTCGCGATAGAGCGGTAGCATCGAATCGCCCTGGACCTCCAGTGCATAGACCCCGGCTTTGCGGGACGGGTCGACCGGAAATTCCACCACATCCCAGCCCTGTCCGGCCGGAAAGCCTCCATCATCGAAAAAACCTCCGGCACCAGCCTGTGCGAAACCAAGCAGCGGGATGGTTCCGCCCTGCGGCGGGAAATTGCCTTCCGGAAGCGTCGAGCGACTGGAGGAGGCGGGAAGATAGCTCATGAACTGGTCGACCGTGGCACCTGTCGCCTCCAGCACCTTGGCGATGGACTCCGTCGAAGGCCAGCGCAGCCGCCCGTCCGGCCCCAGCCGCTTCGACTTGTTGAAGGAGGTGGGATCAAGACCGGCGCGACGCGCAAGCCCGGAGGGCGTCAGTTGATGGCGTTCGGCGAGCGTGTCGATCGCGTTCCAGATCGTTTCATGTGACAGCATCTTGCCCGTACCCGTGACCGGCGCGCGAGACGGAAGCCGGACAGCCCCGGCGCTCGGCGGCACCCTTCGATCGAAACCCCTTTCGCGCAGCTTTCAAGCATCATCAAGCCCGCGCAGACACCCCCTAATTTTAACGGAATCGCGACCTCACGTAAAGAGAGGAGAGGAATAAAATCCTGTTCCGGCTCTGCGTTCAGGCCACCAGGGCCATGTTGATCTTGCTGAGCTTGATCACGGCCTGGGTGCGGCTGTCGACATTGAGCTTCAAAAGGATCGCCGAGACATGTGCCTTTATGGTCGCCTCGGAGACGCCGAGCTCATAGGCGATCTGTTTGTTGAGCAGGCCCTCTCCGAGCATGCTCAGCACCCGGCTCTGCTGCGGAGTGAGCGTCTTCAGCCGGTCGATGAGTTCCGCAAGTCCCGGATCTTCCTCTGGCGCGGTGAAGTCGCCCTTCGGCACCCAGATGTCGCCATCCAGCACCGCCTGGATGCCGGCGCGGATATCGTCGAGTCCAGAAGATTTTGAAATGAAACCGGAAGCGCCGAGTTCCAGTGCCCGGCGGATCGTGGCGCCGTCGTCGCTTGCCGAGACGATGACGATTGGCAGGCTGGGGAACTCCGCGCGGAGCGACATTAGTCCGGAAAAGCCGCTGACACCCGGCATGGCAAGATCGAGCAGCATCAGGTCGACATCGGGGGTCTTCTCGGCGGCAAGCCGCGCGACTTCGAAATCACCCGCCTCGATGATGACGAGCTCTTCCGCAATGCCTTTGACCGCCTGGCTGAGAGCTCCGCGAAAGAGCGGATGATCGTCTGCGATGATGATTGTCAGTGTCTGCATTTCCACGCTCCCTCCCAAGAGCATAGTCGTGCCTTTCAAATCTTTGAAAGTTGTAAACCTCTCGAGAGGCGGAAACAAGTGCTGGATTTTACGTACGATTGGGTTGCGGCTTATTGTCTTCCCGCTCGTCTATGAATTCGCCGACAATTGCCATGAAGCGCCGCATGAATCTCTCCATGATGGAGAGGGACCGGTCCACTTCCTCGTCGCTGGGCAGCGTGTTCGGCGGCGTATGGCTCAGCCTTTCCTCCAGTGCGGTCACGCGTTTCTCGAGCCGGTCGAGTTCCTGTTCGTAGGCTGCCCTTTCATCCGGCTGCATGCGGCAGGCGAGCGTGCCATTCTCGTCGTGACAGAGCGTCATTGCGCCGGTCTGGGTATCGAGCCGGACGATGCCGCTTTCGGTGCGCTCGAGCTGGAAACGATTAGGTTGCGGCTGCTGCGTCAGGGCCGGGCCGGCGACGAAAAGCGCCGAAGTCGCTAATGCAAGAACCTTCATCTTATCGTCCTCCCACGGTGGACAAGTGGCGAGCTTTGCGGCAAACTCTCGAAGAGTAACAGATCATCGAGAGTCCATGATGACGGATATAGTGTACAAGATCGTGCCGGAAACGCTCTGGCGTCGGGCCAAGGAAAAAGGCGTTTTCGAAGGGGCCGAGATCGACCTCAAGGACGGTTATATCCATTTCTCGACCAGCACACAGGCGCGCGAAACGGCGCGGCTGCATTTTTCAGGCGTCGCAGGCCTGCTGCTCGTCGCGGTCAACGCACTGACGCTTGGCGAAGCGCTGAAATACGAGCCTTCGCGTGGCGGCGATCTCTTCCCGCATCTCTATGGGACGCTGCCTTTCTCCGCCGTCCTTTGGGAAATGCCGCTCTTGATCGGCGTCGACGGCCTCCACGCCTTTCCGGAGAAGATGCCATGATCGGCCCGTTTGCCGGGCTTGCCTCCCGCAGCCTCTTCGTTTTCGATCCGGAAACCGCCCACGGACTTTCGATCGCCGCGCTGAAGACCGGCGTCGTGCCTGCCTGCCGGGTGCCTGCCGACCCGCGGCTTGCGCAAACGGTTGCCGGCATCCCCTTCCCGAATCCGATCGGCCTTGCCGCCGGCTATGACAAGAACGCCGAGGTGCCGGATGCGATCCTGAAGCTCGGTTTCGGTTTCACCGAGGTCGGCACGGTGACGCCGAAGCCTCAGGCGGGCAACGACAAGCCCCGCATCTTCCGGCTGGTGGACGACCGCGGCGTCATCAACCGGCTCGGTTTCAACAACGAGGGTCACGAGGCCGCCTTTGCCAGGCTTTCCGCGCGGCGCAATGCCCGGGGGATTGTGGGCGTCAATATCGGTGCGAACAAGGACACGGCCGATCGCGTCGCCGATTATGTCCTCGGCATCCGCAAGTTCTACGGCCTCGCCACCTATTTCACCGTCAACATTTCCTCGCCGAATACCCCGGGCCTCAGGGACCTCCAGGCGCGCGGCAGCCTGAAGGTACTGCTCGATGCAGTGCTCGCTGCGCGCATGGAGGAGGCGATGCGCCACGGGAAATCCGTGCCGGTCTTTCTGAAGATCGCGCCGGACCTGACGGAGGAGGGGCTCGACGATATCGCGGCGGAAGCGACCTCCCACCCGCTCGACGGATTGATCGTGTCCAACACCACGCTTTCCCGCGACGGGCTGAAGGATCAGGTCCAGGCGAAGGAGGCCGGCGGCCTGTCCGGCGCGCCGCTCTTCAGGCGCTCCACTGCGGTTCTTGCGAAGATGCGCAGTCGCGTCGGCCCGGGCCTGCCGATCATCGGCGTCGGCGGCGTGTCGAGCGCCGGGGACGCGCTGGAAAAGATCCGCGCCGGCGCCGATCTCGTGCAGCTCTATTCCTGCATGGTCTATGAAGGTCCGGGCCTGCCCGCGACGATCGTCAGGGGCTTGTCCTCGCTTCTCGACCGGGAAAAGGTCTCCTCGATCCGGGAGTTGCGTGACACGCGGCTTGATCAGTGGGTTGACACGAAGCTCTGACGCGCCTTGCGCGGCACCATGGCCGCCAGGAAGAAGCCGCGCATCATCAGGAACAGGTTGAGCGACAGCCAGAGCCCGTGGTTGCCGATCATCGGCACGAACACGGCAAGGCTTGCGCAATAGCACGCAAACGACACGAGCATCATGTTGCGCATCTCGCGTGACCAGGTGGCACCGATGAAAACGCCGTCCATCTGGAAGGCGAGCGCGCCGGCAAGCCCCGTCAGCGCGGCCCAGGCGAGATAGGTATAGGCCTCCTGCCGTACCTCTTCGGAGGTCGTGAGAAGATGGATGATCGGCTGGCCGAAGCTGATGAAGAACAGTCCGACCAAGGCGGCCATGGCAAAGGACCAGAAGCCGGTAAGCTTCAGCGTCCGGTCGAAGGAGGGCCGGTACTGCGCGCCAACCGCTCTGCCGGCGAGCTGTTCGGCGGCCCCTGCCAGTCCGTCCAGAAAGAAGGCCGACAGCATGAAGACATTCATCAGCACGGCATTGGCCGCAAGCGTCACCGCCCCGAAGCTCGATCCGACGCGGGTCAGCAGCGCAAACGCGCCGTTGAGGATGAGCGAGCGGATCAGGATGTCCGCATTGAGATGGAAGAGCTGCTTCAGCTTGGCCGTATCGAAAATATCCGCACGGCTTGGCTGGTATGCGGCCGAAAACTGCCGGCTGACGACGAGAAAGCCGATCACCGCACCAGTGACTTCCGCAAGCGCCGTTCCCCAAGCGACCCCCACGATCCCCCAGCCGAGACCAAGGCCGAGAAAGATCGACAGGCAGATGTTGGTCCCGTTGAGGATGATCTGCAGGGTCAGGCCCAGCACACCCTGGCCTCGCCCGAGCACGAAGCCGAGAATGGCGAAATTGGCGAAGGTCGCCGGGCTCGTCAGCACCCGGATGCCGAAATATTGCCGCGTCACCTCGGCGACGGCCGGGTCGCTGGTCATGAGTTCGGGCGCGAAGGCGAGGATAAGCGGCGACAGCCCCAGCATGACGAACCCGAGACAGAGCGCGCTGAGGAGTGCCCTCCAGAAGACCGCCTGCTGTTCCCGATTGTCGCCGCGCCCGAAGGCCTGCGCGACCAGGCCGGTGGTCGAGGTGCGCAGGAAACTGAGGCTGCCATAGATCAGGTCGAACAGGATGGCGCCGATCGCCAGCCCGGCCAGTGCCTCCGCTTGCCCCAGCCGGCCGACCACGGCGGTATCGGTCAGGCCGAGGAGAGGCGTCGTCAGGAACCCGAGTGTCATGGGGATCGCGATGCCGAGCACCAGCCGGTGCGTCACGTCGAAAGGCCGAACCTCCTGCCCCCGGCTATCCATGGTCAGCCCGACAGGACCATGGCCCAATAGGGTGGGGCACCGGTTGATGTGCGGGCCATGGCGACGCCAAGACCCCTGTAGGAGCCGAGCATGTTTTCAAGATGTTTGGGGGAATCGATCCAGGCCCGGACTGCGGCCTCGACCGTGTTCTGGCCGCTGGCGATGTTCTCAGCGGCCGGCAGTACCACGTCGTTCTTCTTCATCCTCACGCCGAAATCGTCGCCGAAGCCGATCAGGTGCTTCATCTCGTTTGCTTTCGCCATGCGCACCGCCTGTTGGACGGCTGCCCTGCGGGCAGGCGAATTGAGCGCCAGGGTGGGCAGGCCGCGGCCTTGGCGCAGCGTGTTGACCATTGGAAGTGCGGCTTCCGTCTCGTCCTCCGCACCTGCCGTCGGTGTCAGAACCGACGTGGTGGAACAGCCGGCGAGCAGCAGGCCCATTCCGGAAAGCACGAGAAAACCCCGTCGCGAAGAAGTCTGGAAGGCGGTCATGTCAGCGGCGGTAACTGAAGATGCGCAGGATGATGAAGACCGGGATGACGACGATTGCGCCGAGCAGAAGGTAGCTTCCCACCCGTCCGAGCGCCCTGAAGCCGTTATACCATAAGTCGAGAACGTGATAGCGGATGCTGTCCACGATATTGTCCGGCGTGAAGCCGAAGAATGCGAGAACAAAACCCACGATCAGGCACACGACGATCAGCTTCACGATCGTGCGGCCTGGTGTGTCGCCCAGGAACCTGTTGACCCCGTCCGCCATCCTTTTCCTTCTCCGAATTGCACCCTGAGAGATAGTCGGCAGCCGCAGCCGCCGCAAGTCTTTTGGGTTCCCTCAAATAGAACTTGAGTTTTTTTGTGACTTCGGCCAATAACCCGCACCCTCTTGAGATGCGCCAATGCTGCCCAGCCAGTTTTCTTCCGGCGATGTGATCGCCGACCGCCGCGCCGACTATGCCCGCATGCTGTCGGAGGCGGGTGATTTCGGCGCAGCCGCCGAACTGATGGAGCAGGCCCTCGAACTGGTGCCCGCTTGGGCGGCCGGCTGGTTCCGTCTCGGCGAGTTCCGGGAAAAGGCAGGCCTCGAAACCGCCGATGAAGCCTACCGGCAGGCGCTGGCGCTCGAACCGGAAGACGTCTTCGGTGCTCGTTTGAAGCTTGCGCTGCTCGGCGTGGAGGCAATACCGGATCAGCCTCCGAGCCGTTATGTCGAAGGCCTGTTCGACGACTATGCCGACCGGTTCGATACGGCGCTGGTCGAAAAGCTCGATTATTCCGTGCCCGGCAAGCTCGCCGCCTTGGTTGCGCCTCATGCGCCGTTCCGCAACGTGGTCGATCTCGGCTGCGGAACCGGCCTGTTCGGCGCGGAAATCCGCGGAAAGGCAGGCCATCTCGAAGGCTTCGATCTTTCCCTGAACATGCTGGCGAGAGCCGAGGCGAAAGGTCTTTACGACCATCTCGGCCAATCCGATCTCAGCCGACTCTCCGAGGAAGCCGGTCTCTTCTCCGATGCTCTTCCCAAACATCGCGCCGATCTCGTTTCCGCCGCCGACGTGCTGATGTATCTCGGTTCGCTGGAGACCGTCTTCCCGCTTGTGCTGGAGCTTCTGGCGCCGGGCGGCTTCTTCGCTTTCTCAGTCGAGGACGCGGGCGACGGTGAAGCTTACCTGTTGCGGGAAACCCTCCGCTACGCTCATTCCGAGGCCTATATCCGCTCGCTGCTTGCCCGTTACGGCCTGGCGCTTCTGGACATGCGGAAGACCGTAATTCGTCTGGATGCCGGAAAACCCGTCCACGGCATTCTGTTTCTGTCGCGCAAGCCCGCCTGATTGACCATTTCTTGCTTTTTTCCTTGCCGGCTCATCGCGGCTTGAACCCTCTTGATGACGGTTTTATTGCAGTGCAATATTATCGAAAATAAAGGGGCAAACGTTGGCTGGACAGCCGAAGCAGGTTCAGAAAAGAAGCCTTGGCTTCTACAGCATCGATCCGTCGAAGCACACATTGCTTGAAGACGCGCAGGGGTTGGTCACCGGCGCGATGGTTGCGGCTCTCGGCTTCTACTTCCTGAACAAGGTCGGGCTTTTGACCGGCGGCACGGCGGGCGTCGCCTTCCTGCTGCATTACGCCTTCGGCATTTCCTTCGGCCTGCTGTTCTTCATCGTCAACCTGCCGTTCTATTATCTTTCCTTCCGCCGCCTCGGCCTGGCCTTCTCGCTGAAGACCTTCATCGCCATCGGCCTCGTTTCGGTGATCTCGGAAATCGAGAGCCGTTTTTTCCTGATCGATTATCTTCATCCATTCTGGGCAGCACTGCTCGGCGGCCTCTTGCTCGGTTACGGATTGCTGGCGCTCTACCGTCACCGGGCGAGCCTCGGCGGTGTAGGCATCCTGGCGATCTATATCCAGGACCGTTTCGGCATCCAGGCCGGATTGATCCAGCTTGCCTTCGATCTCTGCGTCATGCTCTGCGCCTTCGCGGTGGTCAGTCCCGTGACGGTGGCGTGGTCGGTGGTCGGTGCTGTCGTCCTCAACCTGTTCCTGGCGATCAACCATCGCTCGGACCGCTATATCGTGGTGCGCTGATGGCGGATGCTGCTGCGAAGAAAAGCCCGGTCGGCTTCTGGTCCTCCAGTTCGGACCGCCATTCCCCGCTGGAGGACATGCAGGGGATCGCCGCCGGCAGCATGCTCGCGGCACTCGGCGTCACCATGCTCTCGTCGGCGCATCTCCTGATCGGCGGCACGGCAGGTCTCGGCTTCCTGATCCGCTATTCGACCGGCTTGAGCTTCGGCCTCGTCTTTTTCGCGCTCAACCTGCCGTTCTATTGGATTGCCTACAAGCGGCTCGGCCTTGCCTTCACGATCAAGACCTTCGCGGCCGTGGCGTTCACCTCGGTACTGACGGAATTCCTGCCCGGCCTGATTGCCTTCGACCATATCCATCCGGTCGTGGCGGCCCTGTTCGGCGGCCTGCTGATCGGCACCGGCATGCTGGCCCTCTTCCGCCACCGGGCAAGCCTCGGCGGCTTCGGCATCCTTGCTCTTTATCTGCAGGATCGGTTCGGCTGGCGGGCTGGCTTCGTCCAGCTCGGCCTCGACGGCGTGGTGCTGGCGCTCTCCTTCTTCGTCGCCAGCCCCTATGTCATCTTGTGCTCGATCCTTGCCGCGGTGACGCTCAACCTGACGCTCGCCATCAACCACCGCACGGACCGTTACATCGTCCGGTGAGCAGTTCCAGGGAAAGTGCCTGGCGGGTTTCCGTCCGGAATTGCGCCAAACAAAAAGATCAACCGGCCTCTTCACGCAGCCTTTGCCGGCTGGTCGATCGAATGCATGACGCGGAAGCCGACGCAGAGCCGGTTCCAGATGTTGATCACGCCGATCGCGACTGTGATCTTGACCATGTCCTCTTCGGTGAAATGCGCCTTCAGCGTCTCGTAAGCGCTGTCGGGAACATGGGTATCGGCAACGCGGGTGACCGCATCCACCCAGGTTAAGAGCGCGCGTTCCTTTTCGTCGTAGATCGGCGATTCTTCCCACGCGCTCATCAGGTTGATCCACTGCTCGGAAAGACCGTCATGCCGGCTTTCCTTCACATGCATGTCGATGCAGTAGGCGCAGTGGTTGATGATCGAGGCGCGCAGCTTGATGAGGTGGATGTGGCGAGGTTCGAGGCCGCACCCCTGGACGTAGTTTTCGAGGTTCTTGACGGCATTGTAGGCTTCCTGCGAGGCCTTGTAGAAATTCAGGCGTGGCTGCATCGATCTTCTCCTTGGGGTGTGGCCTATAGGTTGAGCTTTCAACCTTCAGCGGGCCGTCTTGCGTTCGTGGATGTCGAGGAAGGCGCAGCCGCGGGCGGCAATCCCGCCGTCGTCGGTAGCCTCCAGGTCCGCCAGGATGTCGGCGATCGACACCTTGGCGAGTTCGGCGCGATAGGCCCTTTCGGCCTTCAGCATCGCGGCATTGATGCCGCAGGGTTTTGCGAAATAGCGCCCGGGCAAGGGGTTCGGCCCGCGCTGGCGGATTTCCGCGCAGCGGAAGGCGGGAGCCGGTCCTTCGACGGCGAGCACGATATCGAGCAGCGAGATCTCTTCCGGCTGCTTCGCCAGCCGATAGCCGCCCTTCGGCCCCGGCACGGTGCCAAGCAGACCGGCGCCCGAAAGCGCCTGCAGGTGTTTCAGGAGATAGCTCGTTGAGACGCCGTGAAACTCCGCCAGTGCCGCAGCCGAGAGTACGCCGTCTTCCGAAACGCGCGAAAGCATGGTCACACAGTGGATCGCCTGTTCGACGCCGTCGCCGAGTTTCATCAATCATCTCCTAATCGCGGATAGTATTTATCCATGATTATATCCGGCCGTCAAGTGCTCTTCTTTTTCGGCTGTTTCCGCTTATCTTGAGCGGCGTGGATGTGATCGAAACCCAGCCTCCCGGCCGAGATGCCGCGCTCCTGCCCCGGCCGTTCCTGAAATGGTTCGCCGAAAAGGGCTGGCAGCCGCGCGCCCATCAGCTGGAGCTGCTTTCCCGCGCCACGGCCGGCGAGAACATGCTTCTGATTGCGCCGACCGGCGCCGGCAAGACGCTTGCCGGCTTCCTGCCGTCGCTCACCGATCTCACGCGCCGCGGAAAGATCCCGCCGGGCTCCGCTTTTGTGGGCATCCATACGCTCTACGTCTCGCCGTTGAAGGCGCTGACGGTCGATATCGAGCGCAACCTGATGAAGCCGGTGACGGAAATGGGGCTGTCCGTCACCGTCGAGAATCGCACCGGCGACACGCCGCAGGCCAAGCGCCAGCGCCAGAAGCTCAATCCGCCGGATATCCTGCTGACGACGCCGGAACAGGTAGCGCTGCTGCTCGCCAACAAGGAGGCGGAGCGCTTCTTCAAGGACCTGAAATACGTCGTCTTCGATGAATTGCATTCGCTGGTGACCTCGAAACGCGGCCATCTTCTGTCTCTCGATCTCGCCCGCATCCGAAGGCACGCTCCACGGGCGCAGACCATTGGTCTGTCGGCCACTGTCGCCGATCCGATGGACCTGCAGCGCTGGCTGGTGCCCCAAGGCGAGAACCCGGCGCCGCCGGCCGGCCTCGTGCATGTCACGGGCGGTGCGGCGCCGAACATCACCATCATGAAGACCGATGACCGAATTCCCTGGTCGGGTCACGTTTCGACCTATGCGATGCCGGAAGTCTACGATGAGATCAGGCGCCACAGGACGACGCTGATCTTCGTCAACACACGCTTCCAGGCGGAGCTTCTGTTCCAGACGCTCTGGACGATCAACGACGACAACTTGGCCATCGCGCTGCATCACGGCTCGCTCGATGCCGGCCAGCGCCGCAAGGTGGAGGCCGCCATGGCCGCCAACAAATTGCGCGCCGTCGTCGCCACATCGACGCTCGACATGGGCATCGACTGGGGAGACGTCGATCTGGTGGTTCACGTGGGTGCGCCGAAAGGGGCCTCCAGGCTTGCCCAGCGCATCGGCCGGTCGAACCACCGCATGGACGAGCCTTCGAAGGCGATCCTCGTGCCCGCCAATCGTTTCGAGGTCCTGGAGTGTCAGGCAGCCCTCGACGCCAATTATCTCGGCGCGCAGGATACGCCGCCGGTCGGCGAAGGCGCGCTCGACGTGCTCGCCCAGCACGTGCTCGGCATGGCCTGCGCCGAACCCTTCGATCCGGTCGAACTCTACGAGGAAATCCGCACCGCTTTGCCCTATGCCGGTCTCTCCTGGGAAATGTTCGAGCGGATCGTCGATTTCGTCGCAACCGGCGGCTATGCGCTGCGCTCCTACGAGCGCTATGCGAAAATCAGGAAAACCAAGGATGGCCGCTGGCGCATCTCCAATCCGCAGGTCGCGCAGCAATACCGCCTGAACCTCGGCACGATCGTCGAAGCGACCGAGCTCAACGTCCGGCTCGTCCGGCGCAACAACAACGGTTCGCTCGGCCGGGGAGGGCTGTCGCTCGGCAAGGTCGAGGAATATTTTCTCGAACAACTGGTGCAGGGCGATACGTTCCTGTTCGCCGGCAAGGTGCTGCGCTTCGAGGGCATCCGGGAAAACGAATGCCTCGTCTCCAACGCCTTTTCGCTCGATCCGAAGATCCCGGCCTATGCCGGCGGCAAGTTTCCGTTGACCACCTATCTGGCCGCGCAGGTCCGCTCCATGCTCGCCGACCCGGATCGCTGGCGGGGCCTGCCGGATCAGGTGCGCGACTGGCTGAGCATCCAGCGGGAGCGCTCCATCGTGCCGAAGCAGGACGAACTTCTGATCGAGACATTCCCCAGGGGAAAGCGCTTTTTCCTGATCGCCTATTGCTTCGAGGGCAGGCTGGCGCACCAGACGCTCGGCATGCTGCTCACCCGCAGGCTGGATCGCATCGGCGCCCATCCGCTCGGCTTCGTCGCGACGGATTATTCGCTCGCCATCTGGGGGCTCGATGACATGGGCATGATGATCCGCTCCGGCCGCCTCAGCCTTTCCGATCTTTTCGACGAGGACATGCTGGGCGACGACCTGGAGGCCTGGCTGAACGAAAGTTATATGCTGAAGCGCACGTTCCGCAATTGCGCCGTGATTTCCGGTTTGATCGAGCGCCGCCATCCGGGCAAGGAAAAGACCGGAAGGCAGGTGACGGTCTCGACTGACCTCATCTACGATGTTCTCAGAACCCACGAGCCGGACCATGTGCTTCTGGAGGCGACGAGGCGGGATGCGGCATCCGGGCTTTTGGATCTCGGCCGGTTAGGCGATATGCTGAAGCGAATCAGGGGGCACATCACCCACCGCGATCTCGACCGCGTCTCACCGCTCGCCATCCCGATCATGCTGGAGATCGGCAAGGAGCCGGTGCCGGGCGAGGCACAGGATGCGGTGCTGAAGGAAGCCGCCGAGGAACTGATCGCGGAGGCCGGACTATCAGATGCGTGGTTAGATCCTCGGGACAAGCCCGAGGATGACGAACCTGGGGTTTAAGATCTGCCAAAAGAACTGTTGCGGCTTGCTGCGGCGTTTTTGGGCATCTGCTCTTCGTCATCTGTCGTCATCCTCGGGCTTGTCCCGAGGATCTGACCACATACAACAGACATCATGCCGGGCTTTTGCCCGGAACGGAAAGACGAAACGAACTTGATGCACCGCCTCGGGCTTGCCGCCCGCTCGACATCGATGACCGGAGCCGCCAGCGGGGCGGAAGAAATCGTCGTGAACGGCGTCGTCGCCGTCTGCGATCCGCTGGGCAGTCTCTATTTGCCGGAAACCGGCATGCTCGTCGTCTCCGACCTGCATCTGGAAAAAGGGGCGGCCTTCGCCCGGCGCGGCATGCTGCTGCCGCCCTATGACACGATCGCCACCCTCAATATCTTGGCTGCCGTGGTCAACCGCTACGATCCGAAGATCGTCGTCTCGCTCGGCGACAATTTTCATGACCGAAAGGGCTCGGAACATCTGCCGGAAGAACTACGCTCGCTGATCACCGCCATGGCGCGTGGCCGCGACTGGATCTGGATCAACGGCAACCACGATCCGGATGGCACCGTCGATCTGCCGGGCACCTGCGCCGATGAACTGTTTTACGGAGGCCTTGCCTTCCGCCATGAGCCGAGCCTGATTTCCGGAAAGGGCGAGATCGCCGGGCACCTGCATCCGGCAGCCACCGTCCGCCGGCGGGAGAAATCTGTCCGCCGTCCGTGTTTTGCGAGTGACGGTTCGCGCCTCCTGATGCCCGCTTTCGGCGTTCTGGCAGGCGGCCTCGATCTCCGCCACAAGGCGATGCGCGGCCTCTTCGACCATGAAAAGCTGGTCGCGCACCTGCTTGGCCGCGACCGCATCTATTCCGTTCGCTATAACAATCTTATCGGCTAATCAGCGATAGACCAGCACCGGCGTCTTGGAGTTCGCCAGCACCTTCATTGTCACGCTTCCGAGCATGAAGGCCTTGAAGCCGGAGCGGCCGTGCGAGGCCATGGCGATCAGGTCGCAATTGTTCTTCTCTGCAGTCTCGACGATCGTCTTCGCTACGTCGCCGCTGTCGAGTTTCACCGCCTCGCAGGCGACCATGCGCTGCTTTGCCGCTTCCTTGGCATCGGCAAGAATCCGGTCGGCCGCTTCGTTGTTGAAACGATCGTATTCCGCGTAGGCGACTTCCATGCCGGTCGGATTGAGCGTCATGACCTGCAGAGGCTCCATGACCACCAATATCGTGGCTTTCGCGCCAATTTCACGAGCAAAGTCCAGGGCTTTCTTGAGCGCCTCGGTGGAAATGGGCGATCCGTCCGTCGGGATCAGGATATGCTTGTACATGGGTACCTCCAATATCTGACAACCATCTTTGCCGTGTAGCGCAAGCGGTCATTGACATGCGTCAAGACTGCGTGATGAAACGCTCAGATTTCACCGGACATTTCGCGCCGCCGCCGGTCGAGTTCCTCGCTGTAGCGCCTGAGCGTGTGGCTCTCCGTTAGGAGCCCGACGACCTTGCGTTCGATCTGGTTGTTGACGACGGCGAGTGCTTCCGCCTCCAGCTTGTCGAAGATCGCTGCGGCCTGCTTGGCGTTCATCGTGCCGAGCAGAACATCGTTGTGGTATTTCGCGAAGGAGGCGAGGGTGCGCGGCTCGGCGGAATCTTCCAGAGGCGCCGCATAGATATCCGGAAGAAGAATGATGCCGGCATATTTTCCTGCCTCGTCGGTGAGGATGACCCGCTGGGTGGAGCCGAGTGGAAAATCCTTACGGAACTCGCTGAGGCTCATGCTGGCGGATGCCGTCCGCACGTCTGCGCGCATCATCCGCTCGACGGTGAGGTTGCGGATCCAGCCGATATCGTGGGCGCTGCGGATGCTTTCACCGCGCAGATGAAAACGCCAGGTCGCGAACGAGTAGCCGAAGGTGGTGCGGACCGTCACCGAGGAGGTGATGACGGCGGCCAGCGCAAGAACGGTGATGGGAAAGTCGCCGGTGACTTCCAGCGCCAGGAACGTCATGGTGAGCGGGCCGCCGATGACGGCGACCGCAAGTGCGCTCATGCCGACCACGGCGTAGATGACGGGTGTTACGGTGGCGTGGGCGAAAATATAGGGCGTGCTGAAGGCAAACAGCTTGCCGAGCAATGCGCCCATGAACAGCGATGCGAAGAAGAGCCCGCCGCGAAAGCCGGAGCCGATCGACACCGCGCAGGCGAGGAATTTCAGGGCGAGGATCGTCAGCAGTGCCGGGATGGTCAGGTTGAGGTCGAGATTGAGATGCAGTGCGCCGTGGCCGGCCCCCAGCACCTGCGCATCCGCCAGCGCGAGCAGGCCGACAACGATGCCGCCGAGTGCCGGCCTGAAGACCGGCGAGATCGAACTCCTGCGCGCCAGTTCCTCCACGAAGGTTACGCCTTGCATGAGAAGTATGCCTGCGAAAGCGCAGAATATGCCGAGCACGATCGCGGGCACGTAGTCGGCCGGGACGACCGCGCCGAACTGGCTGACGTCGATCATGGTAGCATCGCCGAACAGGCGGGTGATGATCGCGGCGATCAGTGCCGAGACCACGACCGGCGCCAGGCTGAGGATCGTGTAGGTGCCGATGATCAGTTCGAATGCGTAGAACGCGCCGGTCAGCGGAGCATTGAAGGCGGCGGCGATCGCCGCCGCTGCGCCGCAGCCGACGAGGATCCTGAGATCGGAACGGCGTAACTGCAGCAGGAGGCCGATTTTCGAGGCAAGGCCGGAGGAGAGCTGGGTGTAGCCGGCCTCCAGGCCGACGGAGGCGCCGAAGCCGTTGGAGATGAGGTTCTGGATGGCGACGATGATGCTGTCGGTCAGCGAAAGCCGGCCGCCGTGCAGCGCATTGGCCTCGATCGGGTCGACCATCGGCTTCTTGCGCCATTTCCGCAGGATGAGGAAGACCGCACCCATGAGAATGCCGCCGGCAATCGGTGCGGTGAGAATCAGGATGCGGTCGATCTCGGCGGCCGAACTCAGTCTTTCGCCGGCATCGAGCCGGAAAATGGACCAGTGCAGTTGCTGGGAGATCCAGCTCATGAGCGCAACGGCGAAGCCGGCCAGGATGCCGACCATCGCGGCGGCGATGATGAGGCCGAACTCCGTGCGCCGTATGAGCACCCGCAGCCCACCCGGATCGAGGAGAATACGGGCGGAGGGCAGATGGGAAAGCAACCGGCGGAACATGGACATCTTGCGGAAATGAGGGGTAGCGCGTGTCTAGCGCAAATGTCCTGTCAGTCCAACCGTCAGCGGTGTTTTTCTGGTCTTCGGCAAGCGGTCTCAGACCGCCTTGCCCACCTCATAGGTGAGGATCACCGCACCATTCGCAGCGATGGTGGAATTTACGAGCTTCAGCGTCGTCTGCTGCGCCGCCTTCTTGAAAAGCGGATTGCCGGAGCCGAGCAGCACCGGAGCGATGCAGATTCGGTATTCGTCGACCAGGCCTTCCTGCATCAGCGATGCTATCAGCTCGGCACTACCGAAGACGAGGATCGTCTTGCCGTCCTCAGCCTTCAACTTGTTGAGTTCCGCGACCGGATCGCTGACGACGCGCGTATTGTTCCATGCTGCCTCCTTCATCGTCTTCGAGACGGCGATCTTGGCGAAGCTGTTCATGTAATCCTTGACCTTGCCCTCTCCTTCGGCGGTTGGCCAATAGGCGGCCATGCCCTCGTAGGTCTTGCGGCCGAAGACGAGAAGATCACTCTCCTCGCCGAACTGCTCCGAGAGCTTCTTGAGCTCCGGTCCCCAGGCATAATTGTGGAAGGCGAGGTCCCACGGCTTCTCGCCTTCGAAATAGCCGTCCAGCGTCATCAGGTTCCAGGCTACCAGCTTTCTCATGTCATCCTCCATCACGTCGAAACCAGTTGCAATAAACAAGCAGTTGAAAGCTAGCGAAACTGATTTTATAATGCAAGCGGTTTTTGGAGAAAAAAATGGAAGACGCGCATCGGTCGGGTTGCCCGATCAATCTCACGCTGGAAGTCCTGGGTGACCGCTGGAGCCTGATCGTCATCCGCGACATCATGTTCGGCAACCGCCGCCACTTTCGCGAACTCCTGCAGAATTCGGAGGAGGGCATTGCTTCCAACATCCTTGCCGACCGCCTGAAGCGGCTTCTGGAAAGGGGCCTGCTCACCCGTGAGGACGACCCGAGCCACAAGCAGAAAGCGATTTACAGCCTGACGGAAATGTCGATCAGGCTGGTGCCGATCTTCGCGGAAATGGGGGCCTGGGGACGCCGTTTCCTTCCCGTTTCGGAGGAGCTTTCGATCCGCGCCGAGCTGCTGGAGGAGGGCGGGCGGCCGCTCTGGGAGGATTTCATGCAGGAACTGCGCGTCCTGCATCTGCACGTCCCGCGCGATCCCTCGAAACCTTCGGTCTTCGATCGGCTGCACGCCGCCTACCTTGAAGTGGTAGCGCGAAAGGCAGCCGCCGAATGATCAGCCCTGATACTCGGTTTCCGGTGATCAATCCTTGCGGAAGATCAGGCTGGCCCCCCAGCCGGTGATGACCGCGATCAGCACGCAGAAGAAACCGTAAGCGATCGGTCGTTCATGTGCCGCATCGGTAATCGCCTGCTCGATGCCGGTCTTGACGACCCGAAGCGGCAGCTCCCGCTGCACGATGAGCTGGCCGCTCTTGAAGAGATAGGCGCGCACCATGTGTATGCCGTCCGGAATGTTGGCGGGCAATCTCAGCGAGGCACGGAACAGGCTGGTGGAGACGAAGCGCACGCCGTCCGTGTCGCGCTGATAAAGCCCGTTCGACAGCTTGAGGCGCCGATAAGCCTCGCGGAATTCGCCGATCAGGCCGGAATTCGGAATGTAGCCGACCGGATTGAGCGCCAGGTGATCGATGCCGACGCCGATATTGTTGAGGCTTGTGGGCTGGTCGATGTTGTCGATCTGGCGGGTGCTGGCCAGCGAATAGCTTTCCGGCACCTGTTCGAAGGTCATCGACTGTGTGTTCATCCAGATGCCGAGGACCCGCTCCTTCTTGCGAACCGTCGCATAATCCTTCGGGCCTTCGAGCGTGACGACCACGTCGTATTGCCCGATCGCCAGGAACAGCTCGTCGGCGTTGTTGAGCGCCCCGAAGATCGTCAGATCGGCACCGCGGAAATCCGAGGTGATGGCGATTTCACTGGTCGAGGCGCCGATTTCCAGCCCCTCCTTCACCGTCGATGCCTGCCCGAGCGGCACCTGCGCCAGGGCCGGCTGGCAAAGGCCGAGGAGAAAAGCGAGGAAGGCGGTGTGGAGGAGCAGGCGCATCAGTAGGACAGGCCTCCCACCGCAACGGAATAGATGTCGTCGGGCGTCACCACGAGCCCGATCGCGAGGCGGATGCCGACCGCAAGCACGAGGAGCGCCAGGAGTGCGCGGAGCTGCTCGCCGCGCAGCTTCTGCCCGACGCGTACCCCGTATTGCGCGCCGATGACGCCGGCCACCATCAGGATCGTTGCCAGCACGATATCGACGGAATAGTTCGTCGCCGCCTGCACCATGGTCGTATAGGCGGTCACGAAGATGATCTGGAAGAGCGAGGTCCCGACAACGACATTCGTCGGGATGCGCAGGAGATAGATCATCGCCGGCACCATGATGAAGCCGCCGCCGACACCCATGATCGAGGTGAGCACGCCGATGGCGAAGCCGAGCGCCACGACAGGAATGGCGGAGAGGTAGATCTTCGATTTCTTGAACCGCATCTTCAGGGGCAGCCGGTGCACCCAGATGTGTTGTCCCGGGCGCTTCAGCGCCACCGGCTGGTTCTGTTTCGCACGGCGCATGGCTCGCAGGCTTTCCTGCAGCATGAGGGCGCCGATGGTGCTGAGCAGCACGACGTAGAGGATCGAGATGAGGAGGTCGAGTTGTCCGAGACGGCGCAGCCAGGAGAAAATCCATATGCCGACCGAGGCGCCCGCCAGACCGCCGACCAGCAGCACGGTGCCGAGTTTCATATCCAGCGTGCCACGCCGGAAATGGGTAATCGCGCCGGAAATCGAGGAGGCGACGACCTGATTGGCGCCGGTCGCCACCGCCACGACCGGAGGGATGTTGTAGAATATCAGCAGAGGCGTGATGAGGAAGCCGCCGCCCACCCCGAACATGCCGGACAGGAAGCCGACGGCCGCACCCATGCCGAGAATGATGAAGATGTTCACCGAAAGCTCTGCGATCGGCAGGTAGACAGTCACGATCGAACCCCGAAAAAGGCAAAAAGCGACACCGTCGCGGGCGGTTCGCGATGTCTCTGATCCGCCCACTGCGGTGATGGGAAATGATTCTCACATGCCGCCTGAACAGGGCATGAAGGGTTATACCGTCATGCGCCCGGGCATCTGCCGAGTCAAATCGCAAGTGTCAGATAAAGCGACGATTTTACCCTTTTTGTGACGGCGTGATTAATATGCCGCTTCTCCCTAATATCGGTCGGGTAAGTCGCCTTACTTACTTGTTGCGGGCGAGCAGTTCTTTCACCAGCGCATCGTTGATCTTGCCGGTCGGCTCCTGGCCGACGGAAGTCTGGAAGGCCTTGATCGCGCCGACCGTCTTGGCGCCCATCCTGCCGTCCGGCTGGCCGGCGTCGAAACCGTTCTTGTTGAGGATCGCCTGGATGTTGCGGATCGCCTTTTCCATGTCGACGGAGGCCGTGGTCAGCGGCTTGCCCGAAGCCCATTCGTCCGGCAGGTTGATGGAATTGGCCTTCGGGTCGAGCGGCTTCACTTTCCAGAGGTCCACCTTGGCGCGGGCGCTTTCGAGCTGTTCCTTGCGCATGGCGTTCGCCACTTCGTCCCGTTTCTGCGCAGCGTCCTTGTCGCCGCTCTTGGCCGCGATCGCAAACCACTTGTAGGACTCCTCCAGATCCTGCTTCACCCCATTGCCGCGGGCATAGAGGATCGCGAGGTTGAACTGGCTGTCGGCAACGCCGAAATCGGCGGCCTTTCCGAACCATTCGACGGCGGCGGTGTAATCCGGCTGGCCGGCGGCGCCTGAAGCGTAGAGTACGGCGAGATTGTGCATGGCGCTCGCATTACCCGCTTCGGCAGCCTGTTTATAGTAGGTCATGGCCTTTGTGAGGTCACGCGTGATGCCTGAACCCTTCTCGAAGAGGTTGGCGAGCCGGTATTGCGCCGGGGGCAAGCCGCGATCGGCGGCAAGCTTGTACCAGTTTGCGGCTTCCGACAGGTCCGGCGCCACACCGCGTCCCTCGGTGAAGCGGGCGCCGATCTCGAACAGCGCGTTCGGATCGCCGGCCGCGGCAGCATCGGCGAGCGATTTTGGCTCGATGCCGGCCGGAACGGTGATCTGGGCAGGGGCATCCACCTGCTGCGCGGGCACGAAATCGTCCTGAGCCTGGGTGGCGCTTCCGGCCGGCTCCATGGCGGAAATCTCGCCTGCGCCCGGTGTCGGATCGGTCAGGTGATCGCCGGGGCTGATCTGTCTCGGCGGCTCTGCGGGCGGAGCAGCCTGCGTGCCTGCCACGTCCGCATTGCTGTCGACGCCGTCGGTCGCGGCCTGGTTGTCGATTGCCGGAGTTTCGCGCTCGCCGGTCTCGTCGGCCGGGGGGGCGGAGGGCTCGGCCGGTGCTTCGATCGCGGCAGGGGGCGCAGACGGAGCCTTGTCGCCGCTGATGAGCGTCTTGGCAAGCGGCATGGCCATCAGAGCCAGAAGCACGGCGCCGACGGCCATCAGGATCGGCCGGCGATGGCTCGAGAGCATGGCGCCGAGGCCCTTGCCGGTGGCGGCGGCTTTCCGCATGTCCCTAGCCGACGAGGTGGTCTGCGACGGATCGGTTTCCTGGGCGGCCGCCTTGGCGGCACGGCGCGCGGCTGCGATATAGTCCGCTTTCGTCGCCCCCGCTGTCCGGTCGCTATCGAATTCGCCGGCCGCCTGGCTGGCACGGACCCGTTCCAGGATCTTCTTCACATCGGGCGCACCGGAACCGGGCTCCAGCAGGTCGTTTTCATGGTCGGGCGGCAGGACGTCGGACGGGTCGATCGACGGCGCCGGCTCCACGATTGTGCGGCCGGCGGTCGTGTCTCCCTTGCCGCCCGGCAGGAAGCGGCGCGACAGCTCGGTGAGAAGGCTGGGTTTGGCGACCTTCGCCCTGGAAAGGGCCTGGGTGTCGGCAGGGGCTGCCGAAAACAGTTCGCCGGTATCCTGCATGGCATTGGCCGGCTCGTTGCGGGTGCCGAACGTCGCGACCGGTGCTTCCAGGGCAGCGCTCTCCTCATGCATTGCCTCTTCAAGCGAAGAGGCGGAAAGCTGCGCGGCAACCGGCATGGCAGGGGCCGGACGATGCAACTCTTGCCGCTCCGGCTCGCTGTAGTGGCGCTCGATATGGGCGGAGGCGGTGATCCGCCCCTCCATTCCGTCGAGACGATCGGCGATCTTCACCAGCGTGCCGTGCAAGGCCTCGAAGGTCTGGTGCGTCCGTTCTTCGGAACTGCGCGTCAGGTCTTCGAGATGACGGAGATCGTCGGCAAGCGCGGAAAGTACCGCCATGTCGGCAGCGGCGACCGGAGTGCCGGCGGCTGTGTCGCGGGAATAGGCCTCGACCACTGCTTCAGCCGCCTGGCGGGCGGCCTCGATGATGTATTCGTCATTGGTCGCCATATAGTTCTCGATCGCCGTCATGCGGCTTTCGAATTCGGCGGGAAGCGCGCTGGCCGCTGGCTGCGGCTGGCTGATCAGGGTCGAAAGATGCGCGATCTGGTCTTCCAGGTTGCGCAATGCGCTTTCGTCGCTGCGCGGTGCTGCCGCTGCCTCGTCCAGGCGGGTGGCGATATCGCCCAGGCGGTCCTCGATGCGGCCGAAGGCGTTCTGGTCGATGACCGGCTGGATCGGCGGCTGGAAATCCATCTCGTCGATCCGCCGGGCAAGATAGTCGAGGCGCTCGGCGAGCAGGTCATTGACCGCACCATGTTCAAGCCCGTCGATCTTGCGGGAAATGTCGGCGAGATGGTCGGAGAGGTCGGATTGCGGAACAGGCTTCTGAGCCTGTTCGAGGATGAGCGAGAGCTGTTCCAGTCGCTCTTCCAGGCGCATGGCTGCCTGTTCGTCGGTCAGCTCCTCGATACGGCCTGTCAGGGCTTCGATGCGGGCCGATAGCGCCTCTGTCGGATCGATTTGTCGATGGGCTGCCTGGCTCATGGCGTCGATCTGGTCGGCAAGCACGCCGATCCGGCCTTCCAGCCTTTGCAGGAACGACTGGTCGAGCGAGGCCGAGGCGGCGGCGCGGCTGCCGGCGGCGATCGCCCGGCTGATTTCATCCAGCCGGTGGTCGAGGGTCGCAAACTGCTCGGCGATCGCTGCGTCGTTCGGCTGCATGCGAGAACCGAGCTGTTCCATGGCGCTGGCGACGGCGATCAGCTTCTGTTCGAGCGCCCGGATGACGGGGCTGTCGCTCATCTCGCCGAGCTGGCTCTTGATCTCGTCGATGCGGTAGGCGAGCGAGACGAGTTCCTCGCGCAGCGCCGCCGAATCGAGGTCACCCATCCGTTCTGCCAGGCCCTGCCACCGGCTTTCCATGCGCTGCACGGAATCTTCCCGCGCAAGGCCGTCCATGGCGGTGCGCAATTCCTCGAAGTCGGCGCGCAGGCCGGCCGCTTCCGGCGTCGATTGATGGCCGAGCTGGTCGATGCCTTCGGCGAGGCGGGCAAGATCGCTGCGCAGGTCGTCGGTGAAGCGCTGGTCCTCGGCAATCGACTTGATCGAACGGATTTCCGCGCGCAGCGCGTTCATTTCTCTCGCCACACCTTCGGAAATGTCCTGCTTCAGCTCCTGGCGCAGGTTTACCAGCGCCATGGCTATGTCCTGCACACCGCCGTCGGGCTGCGGAGGCTGAGGTGCCTGCACCACCGGACGGCGAAGGTCTTCGCGGTGCGGCGGAGCCGTGCGGCGGGCTTCTGCATAACGGGGCATTTCAAGGTGAGACGGGGCCGGGCGTTCCTCCGGCCTCAAGGCTTCCGGCGGGCGCACGTCGTTGCGGCGGGCTTCCCCGTAACGCGGCTCTCCGCGACGCATCTCGGATATGCGCGAAGGTTCG
The DNA here is from genome assembly GCF_040066075.1 of Neorhizobium phenanthreniclasticum. NCBI lineage: Bacteria > Pseudomonadati > Pseudomonadota > Alphaproteobacteria > Hyphomicrobiales > Rhizobiaceae > Neorhizobium > Neorhizobium phenanthreniclasticum. The sequence continues at coordinate 518,141 of NZ_JBEAAL010000001.1, read as the reverse complement.
GTTCGCGTGCTGCGGTCGCGGTCGGAGTCCAGCACGCGTTGGCGCTCCCGAATCTCGGCAAGCGGATCGCTGGAGAAATCGGTGACGCGATGAGCGCCTGCCGCCGGCACGGCGCGGCGTTCGTGACGCTGATCGCTCGGACGAGCTTCGCGGCTGGCGCCCGACATCAGTCCCTCGATCCGCGCCTCGAGACCTTCGATGGTGCGGTTCAGCGCATCCAGGGAAGAGCGGTCGCCATGACGGTAAGGGGTCGATCGTGATCCGTTCATTTGCTCGCTCGTTTCGACGTTGGTCCGGTAGGCTCTCGTCCAAGGCCAGGTTGAGAGAGCCTGCTTCTCCCGCAAAATCGGCCGTTTATTGGGATACCCCTACACAAGACTTGCCATTTCCGGCGGGCGCGGCATTTCTGAAGTAAATGCTCTGCGTCGCTCCAGGCCCCACTATTTCCCGAAACGTGGTAAACAAGTCGTTAACCGGAGTGAAAATTTTAACCTTTTCCGGCAGGTTCGGGCTCTTATGTGGCATGACGTTCGATTGGCGAGCGCAGTCTTCCCGCTTGTCTTGAGCCTGGATCTGTTCCGCGTGTTGATGCGTCGGCTTGAACGGGGAAGAAGAGGCGGCCGGTGGATGGAAAATTTCGTTTCCAGCACATTTGACGTTTACGCAAACGTCAATTATTCATGGGAGCAGGATACGGATCTTGCCGCGGAGCCGAAGGCGCCGGAGCGAGGATTCAGACGAGGATAGGAGGAAGCTCGACCATGCCAGTGTACAAGGCGCCGGTAAACGACACGCTTTTCATCTTGAACGATGTGCTGGGGCTGGAACGCTACGGCAACCTGCCGGGCTTTGCCGATGCTTCGCCGGACATGCTGGAAGCGATCGTCGGAGAGGCCGCCAAGGTCGCGGAAGACGTGCTTTTTCCGCTCAATCTCTTCGGAGATCAGGAGGGCTGTACCCGCCACGACGATGGCACCGTTTCCGTGCCCGGGGGCTTCAAGGAAGCCTATGACCAGTATTGCCAGTCCGGCTGGATCGGCCTTGCCGTACCGCCGGAATTCGGCGGACAGGGACTTCCCTACACGCTGCATGCCGCGGTCGGCGAATACATGTCGTCGGCCAACATGTCGCTGATGATGTATCCGGGCCTGACCCAGGGCGCCATCGCCGCGATCCTCGTGCACGGTTCCGATGAGCAGAAGCAGACTTATCTGCCGAAGATGGTGGAAGGTACCTGGTCCGGCACCATGAACCTGACCGAGCCCCATTGCGGCACCGATCTTGGCCTGCTGCGCACCAGGGCGGTGCCTCAAGGTGATGGCACTTACAAGATCTCCGGTCAGAAAATCTTCATCTCCGCCGGCGAGCACGGCATGACCGACAATATCGTGCATCTGGTGCTTGCCCGCATCGAGGGTGCGCCGGAGGGCACCAAGGGCATTTCGCTCTTCATCGTGCCGAAATTCCTGGTCAAGGGGGACGGTTCTCTTGGTGATCGCAACGGGGTTGCCTGCGGCGCGATCGAGCGCAAGATGGGCATTCACGGCAATGCCACCTGCGTCATGAACTACGACGATGCGGTGGGCTACCTGATCGGCGCGGAAAACAAGGGCCTCGCCGCCATGTTCGTGATGATGAACGAGGCGCGCCTCGGTGTCGGCCTGCAGGGGTTGGCGGTCGCCGAGACGGCCTACCAGAACGCTGTCGCCTATGCCAACGAGCGTCTTCAGGGCCGCTCGCTCTCAGGCCCGAAGAACCCCGCCGGCAAGGCCGACCCGATCATCGTGCATGCCGATATCCGCCGTTCGCTGATGACCATCCGCGCCTTCAACGAGGCCGGCCGCGCCTTCCTATTGTGGACCGCGCTGAAATCCGACATCGCTCACCGCTCGGAAGATGAGAAGGAACGCCAGAACGCCGACGACCTGCTCGGCCTCGCGACCCCCATCCTCAAGGGCGTCCTGACCGACAAGGGCTTCGAACACGCCGTCATGGCCCAGCAGGTCTTCGGCGGCCACGGCTATATCGAAGAGCACGGCATGAGCCAGTATGTGCGCGATGCCCGCATCACCATGATCTATGAGGGGGCCAACGGCATCCAGGCGCTCGATCTGGTCGGCCGCAAGCTGGCGCTGAACGGCGGCCGCGCCGCCATGGCGATGTTCAAGGAAATCGGCGATTTCTGCGAGGAGAACCGCGCCGACGAGAACATGGTCCTGTTCACCAAGGCTCTCAAGAAGGGCCTGAACGACCTGCAGGCGGCGACCATGTGGTTCATGCAGAACGCCATGGCCAAACCTGACAATGCCGGCGCCGGCGCGACCGATTACATGCATCTCTTCGGCCTCGTGACACTCGGCTACATGTGGGCGAAGATGGCGAAGACCGCGCAGGAGAGGCTTTCCGCCGGCGATGCCCGCGCCGATTACCTGAAGAACAAGCTGGTCACGGCGAAATTCTTCATGGAAAAGGTCATGCCGGAAACGGCGCTGCGCAAGGCCCGGATCGAGGCGGGTGCCGACAGCCTGATGGAACTGGCGGCGGAAGCGTTTTGATTTCCCCTCCCTCCGGGGAGAAGGTGGCCCGAAGGGCCGGATGAGGGGGCCGCCAATGACGAGGCGTCTTTTTTAGCTACGGCTTTCGCCGGAGCCCTCATCGCCTCGCATTCGCTCGGCACTTCTCCCCGCTGGGGAGAAGGAAACAGGAATTCAACGGCGTCCGTACGCCGATAGGGAGATGACACCATGACCGAAGCCTTTATCTACGACCATGTGCGCACACCGCGCGGGCGCGGCAAGAAGGATGGCAGCCTCCACGAAGTGCCCTCCGTCCGCCTCGCCGCCAAGACGCTGGAAGCGCTGCGCGACCGTAACGGCCTCGACACGACTGAGGTCGACGACATCATCATGGGCTGCGTCGATCCGGTCATGGATGCCGGCGCCGTCATCCCGAAGGCCGCCGCCTTCGAGGCCGGCTACTCCTTCAGGGCGCCCGGCATGCAGATTTCCCGCTTCTGCGCCTCAGCGCTCGATGCGGTGAACCTCGCCGCCGGCAAGATCATCGCCGGTTCCGACGATATCGTGATCGCCGGCGGGGTGGAGAGCATGTCGCGCGTCGGCATGGGCATGTCCGGCGGGTCCTGGTACATGGACCCTTCCGTCAACTTCCCCGCGTATTTCATGCCGCAAGGCGTCTCGGCCGATCTGATCGCCACGAAATACGGCTTTACCCGCGACGATGTGGATGCCTATGCGGTCGAGAGCCAGAAGCGCGCCGCAAATGCCTGGAAGAACGGTTATTTCTCGAAGTCGGTCATCCCGGTGAAGGACCAGAACGGGCTCACGATCCTCGACCGCGACGAGCACATGCGCCCGGAAACCGACATGCAGGCGCTGGCCTCCCTCAATCCGTCCTTCCAGATGCCGGGCGAGATGGGCGGTTTCGAAGCCGTCGGCATCCAGGCCCATCCGGAAGTCGAGCGCATCAATTACGTCCACCACGCCGGCAATTCGTCGGGCATCGTCGATGGCGCCGGTGCGGTCCTCCTCGGCTCCAGGGCCGGCGGCGAATCGATGGGCATCAAACCGCGTGCCCGCATCCGCGCCTTCGCCAATATCGGCTCCGAACCGGCGCTGATGCTGACCGGCCCGGTCGATGTCACGGAAAAGCTGCTTGCGCGTTCCGGCATGCAGCTTTCCGATATCGACCTCTTCGAACTCAACGAGGCCTTCGCCGCCGTCGTGCTGCGCTACATGCAGGCTTTCGGGATCAGCCACGACCGGATCAACGTCAACGGCGGCGCGATCGCCATGGGCCATCCGCTCGGCGCCACCGGCGCGATGATATTGGGCACAGTGCTGGACGAGCTGGAACGGCGCGACCTGAACACCGCGCTCGTGACACTCTGCATCGGCGCCGGCATGGGCACGGCGACGATTATCGAACGGGTTTGAGCCGCAACAGCCCCTCCGTCATGCTCGGGCTTGTCGAGCATCTAACCACGGTGGTGGATCCTCGGGACAAGCCCGAGCATGACGAAGGAAGCGGAACGGCCGATAGATTTCAAGGGAAGAGGAAATCCCGCCATGAGCACCTACAACAACTTCACCGTCGAAACCGACGCCGACGGCATTGCACTCGTCACCTGGGACATGCCGGAAAAGTCGATGAACGTCTTCACCCAGGAGGTGATGGACGAGATCGAACAGATCGTCGACGCCACGGTCGCGGATAGCGCCGTCAAGGGCGTGGTCTTCACGTCCGGAAAATCGTCCTTCTCCGGCGGCGCCGATCTCACCATGATCAAGTCGATGTTCTCGATGCTCGCCGAGGAAAAGGCGAGGGACCCGCAAGCCGCGGTGAAAAAGCTCTTCGATGCCGCCGGCCGCATGTCCTGGCTGTGGCGCAAGGTCGAGACCTGCGGCAAGCCCTGGGTTGCCGCCGTCAACGGCACCTGCATGGGCGGCGCCTTCGAGCTTGCGCTGTCCTGCCATGGCCGCGTCGCCGCCAATTCGAAATCGGTCAAGATTGCGCTTCCGGAAGTCAAGGTCGGCATCTTCCCGGGCGCCGGCGGCACCCAGCGCGTGCCGCGTCTGGCGAACGCCCAGGACGCCCTGCAGATGATGACCACCGGCTCCTCGCTGACGGCCCAGCGCGCCAAGGCCATGGGCCTCGTCCATCAGGTGGTCGAGCCGGACCAGCTCGTTCCGGCCGCGAAGCAGATGATCAAGGACGGCCTGAAACCCGTCGCCCCCTGGGACGAGAAGGGCTTCAAGGCGCCGGGCGGCGGCGTATGGACCCCTGCCGCGGCCCAGCTCTTCCCGGCAGCCCCCGCGATCCTGCGCCGCGAGACCGGCGGCAATTATCCGGGCGCGCTGGCGATCCTCAAATGCGTCTATGAAGGCCTGCAGCTTCCCTTCGACACGGCCCTGAAGGTCGAGCAGCGTTATTTCACGCAGGTTCTGCAGACCACCGAGGCCTTCTCGATGATCCGCTCGCTCTTCGTCTCCATGCAGGAACTCGGCAAGGGCGCCCGCCGTCCTGCCGGTATCCCGAAGACGGAGTTCAAAAAGGTCGGTGTCGTCGGGGCGGGCTTCATGGGCGCCTCGATCGCCTATGTCACGGCCGCCGCCGGCATCCCCGTCACCCTGATCGATCGGGATCAGGAAGCCGCGGACAAGGGCAAGGCCGTCTCCGAAAAGCTGGTGGCGGATTCCATCGGTAAGGGAAGGATGACAAAGGAAGAGGGCGAAAAGCTGCTCTCGCTGATCACGCCCACGCCGGATTATGCTGCACTTTCCGATGCTTCGCTCGTCGTCGAGGCGGTCTTCGAGGACCGCGCCGTCAAGAAGGCGGTCATCGAACAGGTGGAAGCGGTGATCCCGGAAACCACCATTTTCGCCTCCAACACCTCGACCCTGCCGATCACCGGCCTTGCGGAAAATTCGAAGCGCCCCGATCAGTTCATCGGCGTGCATTTCTTCTCGCCGGTCGAAAAGATGATGCTGACCGAGGTCATCCTCGGTGAAAAATCGGGCGACAGGGCGCTCGCCGCCGCACTCGATTACGTCGCGGCGATCAGGAAAACCCCGATCGTCGTCAACGACACCCGCGGCTTTTATGTCAACCGTTGCGTCTTCCGTTACATCAACGAAGCCTATGACATGCTGATCGAGGGCGTGCCGGCGGCGATGATCGAGAACGCCGCGAAAATGGCCGGCATGCCGGTCGGCCCGCTGTCGCTGAACGACGAGGTCGCCGTCGATCTCTCCCAGAAGATCATGAAGGCCTCGATCGCCGATCTCGGCCCCAATGCCGTCAAGCCGGAGCATATGGCGCTGATCGACCAGATGGTCGACGTCTTCGACCGCCGCGGCCGCAAGAATGCCAAGGGTTTCTACGAATACCCGGCCAAACCCGCGAGAAAATATCTCTGGCCGGAGCTGAAGACGCTCTACCCGCAGAAGAAGGCCGAGGAGGTAGACGTCAACACCTTGAAACAGCGCCTCCTGGTGACGATCGCGCTGGAAGCCGCCCGCACGATGGAAGAAGGCATCGTCACCGACCCCCGCGAAGCCGACGTCGGCTCCATCCTGGGCTTCGGCTTCGCCCCCTATACCGGCGGCACACTCTCCTACATCGACGGCATGGGCGTGAAGAACTTTGTCGCCCTCTGCGAGAAGCTGGCGGCCACCTACGGACCGCACTTCAAGCCGACGGAGCTGTTGAAGGACATGGCCGCGAAGGGCGAGACGTTTTACGGGCGGTTCGACCCGTATGGGAAGGCGAGGGAGGCGGCGTGAGGCCGCTTTCTAACCAGACGGAGTATTAGGGCTGAGCCCGAAGGGGCTCAGCTTGACCCCTATGACGATATCCGGTGAAATGCGTCAATGTAGCGCTCGGCGGATTTCGTTCGAGAGATCATCAACTTCTTCAAGGCGAAAGAGCTTAGCTCCTACGCTCTCGAAGTCGGCTCGCAAGGTATCAACAACTCGATCAGACTGAGTGCCGAAGTCTCCCACCACGATAAGGCGTTTCCCGAGCATCTCGGAAATCGCTTTTCCTTCGAGCACTCGTTTGCCGGCCTCGGCGAGACCTCGCTGCGGACTATCGAAACGAGCAGCGTCAATCAGATTGTAGACGCCGTTTTGATATCCGTAGTCAGCTTGTACATCAACGCCATACTGATCGATATGTACTGGAGCCGGCCGCTTATCGAGAAGGGAAAGCACGCCCGCTTCTTGGAATGCAGTTGTGAGAAGAGTATTGATCCTCTCCACTTTCTTTGCATTCGCGTGCCAAGCCACAAGCTCGCTGAACAAACGCTCTACAACTATCTCCGCCTTGCTACCCGCAACCGCGTTTAACGGAGTCAGTCTGAAGAGGTCGGCCCGCTTGGAGTTGAACTCCTCAATTCGCAAGGATCCTGCGTCCTGTTTTGATAGGTAAAGGACAACTCTTTGAGAAAAATCGTGGAGGGCACTCTTTAGAAAGCTGGCGTTGATTTCGCCAAAGAACTTCTTCACTCGCGAAACATCATCAGCGAGCTTGATGGCCGCTTTGTTGTGGGCATCAACAACAACGATGCCTACGTTGACGTATTCGAATCGTTCGGGAAAAGGGCTGAACTGGATAATTGAATAGAGCATTCTTATCGCTTCCATATCACTCCTCCTTTCCATCAAAATCGAGTTCTAACTGAGCGAAAATAGCGTCGGGCATCCATTCGCTCATCAAGTTTGCTCTTCTGACCAACAGCTCAGCTATTCGGTCGGCGACGGCAGCTGTGATGCCCCACTGAACTGGTGTTGATTGACATATAGTCTCTATCTCCTCAATAGCCAAAGCCAAGACCGTGTCGATTGCCGATTTCACATCGCTCCGCTTTAGCATTGGTAGAAATTCGTTAAAGAGGCCATAAACCACTCGCTCAGTTGCCCAATCATCGTGCATCTCTGCCTCCAGCGAAGTTTCGGCGAATGCGTGGCTATGGTCGATAACAAGCAACTGCGTCTTGCGTTTATCTGCTTTGAATAAAATGTTGTCGTAGTTCAGCAAAGTCCCATTGGGATCATCAGCGAACCTATCTTTGTTTCTTATCCAGGTATCAAAAACTACCAATCGGGATACGTCGCCGGGGTCGCGTAAGCTCGCCAGGAGCTTGGAATTCGGTGCCAAACTCTGCGCTTGCTCCCAACGAGAGAAGAATGCCGGCCCAGGCTGAACAGTTACAAAGGGATCACTGGTTTCTATGATTGGTATATCGACAACCGCAAAGTCGGGGGTTCGCAGCCCAACTTTACCAGCCAATTCACCCGCAAGCAGTTCGGAAACGAGAGCGTCCAGACCGGCGCGGTTTCCCATGTACTTGACGAGAGCCGCTCCTTCGTCCGTCATCACATGTAACGGCTTAGTACTCGTCGAAAGCACTCGGTTCACCCGCTCGATCCGAGTCGGGCGCCAATTAGCACCTGCCCTCAATATCACCCCCAACCTTAGAACAGAACCTTACTTGAATCTGCGTTAACTTCAACGTCGACCCTGTGAGCTTAGCCAAAGGAGACTGGTGGGGTTACTTTACTGATACCTGCCTAACGTGGGTTAAGGCGATCGCATTTTCGGACGTCTCCCCACTCACCCACCCCCGCCCTACCTTCTCCCCCATGTGCAACGACTACGAACAACACATCCGCTACGCCGAATACCGCAAGGCCATGGAGGCGATCGATCTCCGCGTCCCGCCGCACGAGACGGAACTCGCGCTGCCTCAGGCCCATGACATCCGCATCGGCGATACCGGCCCGGTGATGCGGCTGGCGGAGGGCGAGGCGGTCGAGCTTTTCCCGATGACTTTCGGTTTTCCGCCGCCGGAGGCCAAAGGGGGAAAGAGAAAGGGTGGGCCGGTCTTCAACTTTCGCTCCGAGGGCCGCAGCTTTGCGGCAAGCCGCCGCTGCCTCATCCCGGCCTCGGCCTTCTTCGAATTCACCGGCACGAAATATCCGAAGGCAAAACACCGCTTCACGCTGAACGATGCGCCGTTCATAGCCATCGCCGGGCTTTGGAGAGAGGGGCAGGGAAACCAGCCGCCCGCCTTCACCATGCTGACCACCGCGCCGGGTCCGGATGTGGCACCCATCCACAACCGGCAGATCGTGGTGCTGCGGCCGGAAAACTGGCGCCACTGGCTGCATCTGACGAAGCCGGAAAGCGAACTGCTGCGGCCGTTGCCTGAAGGTTCGCTTGCGGTGGAAGAGGTGCGCAGCGGCAGCGATTGAGGGTATCCTTCATCATTCCCGTTTTTCCAATAAGCCCCCCTCTGGCCTGCCGGCCATCTCCCCCACAGGTGGGGAGATCACAAGCGGCTCGGATTTCCCACCTCTCAAGCACCTCCTGAGTGGAACGTTGCTTGGCTGGGGAAGCCGGTGCGTCCATCCGATCTCCCTCCTTGTGGGGGAGATGCCCGGCAGGGCAGAGGGGGGTGACAAGGTAAATCAAAGCCTTGAAAGAAATCGGCAGGAAAAATCGCCGTTCTTCATCCCCGCCCTCCTTTCCCATGCCTACAATCTCCTCGCTTCCGTCGCCGGAGTGTTTCGCGAGACGTTTGCGGGCAGGCGGAAGCCGGCGCTTCCATCGGAACCGTAACGTGCGGGAAGGGTGGAAGAGGTGAAAGCCATGGGAGCGGAACGGGAAACCGGACTTCTCCCTATCAAGCCTCCCCCTGGCCGCCGGGTCAGGTTCGGTTGAGCCGTGCAAGTGGCCTGAACAAGGCCACGCAGCGAGGCGAGATGATCACCTGTAGGGGCTGGACACCCCGAAAGAACGCCGAAGGCCACGCGAATGCGGAGCCACATACTAAAATCAATCGAGGTTCCGCATTCGTGTGGGCTCTCCGATTGGACAAGGGCAGGCCCGGTTCGCCGGGAATAGCGAGATTTGAAGTTGAGCACGAGGGCCGAAGCCGGCTGCGTGAACGCAGCCCCGTGCCTGAAGGAGGCTGGAAGCCATGCGGATGAGTGAGGAAGAAAGATGCCGGTTGTGGGAAGAGGAGCAGAATTCGCTCAAATTTCCGTGGATGACCCACCGTGAATTCAACCGGCTCTCCGAGCGCCAGAAATCGCGCGAATGGCAAAAGCTCACCCAGTATTTCACGACCTATCTCGGCTTCTGGAAGACCTGTGATCTTTCGTCCTGCCGCCGCGCCAGGGCCTGCAGGGGCTTTCTCACGGAGGCGCAATATCGCGACGAGCCGCGTTACCACGAGGGCTTTCCGCCCTGTGTCGGCCCTGGCGGGGCCTGCCAGCAGGAGGTGTTGGACGGCATGAGGCGGTTAAGCGGCAGGACGGAGGACGACGAGCCCAAATATGATGGCCGGCAGCGGACGGGAGCAGATGACGCATGACAGCCCTGGTCGACCGTCCGCCTCCCTGTTCACGCCCCCCGCTCAGGCCTTGTCGAGCGCCATGGTCAGGTCCGCGATCAGGTCGTCCGGGTGCTCGATGCCGATCGAAAGCCGGATGGTACTGTCGAGCACGCCGATCCTTTCGCGCACTTCCGCCGGCACGCCGGAATGGGTCATGGTCGCCGGGTGGCTGGCAAGCGATTCCGTGCCGCCGAGGCTCACGGCCAGCTTGAAGATCTGCAAGGCGTTGAGGAACCGGAACGAGGCCGGCTGCCCGCCTTTGATATCGAAGGAGAAGGTCGAGCCGCCGCCGCTGCATTGCCGCGAAAAGACCTTTCCGGTCGGTGATTGCGGGTCGTCGAAGGGCAGGTAGTGCAGCTTTTCCACCCGCGGATGGCTGCGCAGGAATTCGGCGACCGCGGCCGCATTGGCATTCGCCTTTTCCATGCGGATCGACAGCGTTTCTAGCGAACGGCCGAGCATCCAGCAGGAATGCGGATCGAGCTGCGTGCCGATCGCCCCGCGCAGCGCCTTCACCTGCTTCATCACCGCCTTGGAGCCGAGCGCCGCCCCGGCGATCAGGTCCGAATGGCCGCCGACATATTTGGTGAGCGAATAGAGCGAGATATCGGCGCCATGCTCGATCGGCCGCTGGAAGACCGGGCCGAGCAGCGTGTTGTCGCAGGCGATCACCGGCGTGTGGCCCTGCCGTTTGCCGATCGCCTCCGCCACGCTCCGCATCAGCGGGATATCGACCAGACTGTTGGTCGGGTTGGCCGGCGTCTCGATCAGGATCACCGAGACGCGGCCTTTCGCCATCGCCTCTTCCGCGGCGGCGGTGACCGACGACCCGTTGACCCCGTCGGCAAATCCGGCCGCCGCGACGCCGAGGTTGAGGAAGGTTTTCGCAAGTAGCGTTTCCGTGCCGCCATAGAGCGGCTGCGAGTGGAGAATGCTGTCGCCCGGCTTGACGAAGGCCAGCAGCGTCGTGGCGATCGCCGACATGCCGGAGGAAAAGAGCGCGCAGCTTTCCGTCTGCTCGTAGACCGCCAGCCGGTCCTCGACGATCTCGCTGTTCGGATGGTTGAAGCGGGAATAGACGAGGCCCGCGCCGGTGCCGGGCGGCGGCTCGCGGCGGCCGGAGACGAAATCGAAGAAGTCGCGGCCCTCTTCCGCCGATTTGAACACGAAGGTGGAGGTGAGGAAGACCGGCGGCTTGACCGCCCCTTCGGAAAGCTCCGGATCGTAGCCGTAGTTCAGCATCTGCGTTTCGGGATGGAGCTTGTGGTTGCCGATATGCGTCTTGGAAGGGTGCGGCGCGGTCATTTTCGTCTCCTGCGGGTGAGAAGCTGCATCATTTGAAATAAGGTCGCCGGCGGCATTCTCAAGCACCGCGGGGAGAAGGAGAAAAGGTCCCCAATGTCGCAAGTATGACGTTGACCCTCCCGTCCGGCGGAGGCTATCACTGCTTCGGTTCCAAACGGGAGGATGCCACGAAGTCTCGGGCATCATTGATCAAAAATGCAGCGTCTTACCGCGTCCACCCCCCTTCCGGCCCATGTTATAAAGCCTGCCTATGACCGTGCTTCGTTAAAGCCCGGTATTGTCCATATAGGGCTTGGCGCGTTCCACCGGGCGCATCAGGCGGTCTATACGGACGCGGCTCTGGCGGAGGAGTTCGGGAACTGGGGCATTGTCGGCGTCAGCTTACGCTCGGTCGATATCGTCCATGACCTGAGGGCGCAGGACGGGCTTTATACGGTCATCGCCCGCAGTGCCGCGGGAGACAGCGCCCGGGTCGTCGGTTCGGTGGTGCAGGGGCTGTCGGGCACGGAGGACCAGGAGGAAATCCTGTCCCTGATGGCCGATCCGGCGATCAGGATCGTCACCATGACGGTGACCGAAAAGGCCTATGGCTACGATCCGGTTTCGGGCGGCCTCGACCGCAACCATCAAGCCGTCGTGGCCGATCTCGCCAACCCCACCGCCCCCGTCGGGGTGATCGGCTATATCGTGGAAGGCCTGGCGCGCCGCCATGCCGCCGGCCTGCCGCCGTTCACGGTTCTCTGCTGCGACAACCTGCCGACCAACGGCCGCATCGTCCGGCGGCTCACGATCGAGATGGCCGGCAGCCGCGATCCGGCGCTCGCCACCTGGATCGCCGGCGAGGGCGCCTTCCCTTGCAGCATGGTGGATCGTATCGTCCCCGCCGCAACGGAGGAAACCCGCGCCCGCGCCGAAAAGCTGCTCGGCGCGGAAGACAAGCTGGCGCTGGATACCGAACCGTTCCTGCAATGGGTCATCGAAGACCGCTTCGTCTCCGGCCGGCCGAAATGGGAAGCCGGCGGCGCGCTTTTCGTCGGCGATGTCGAGCCCTACGAGAAGATGAAGCTCCGGCTCCTGAACGGCTCCCATTCCATGATGGCCTATCTCGGGCAGCTTCACGGCCTCACCTATATCCGCGACGTGATCGCCGTGCCGGAATACCGTGAAAGAGTCCGGCGGCACATGGCGGCGGTTCTGGAAACGCTCGATCCGGTCCCCGGCATCGATCTCTCCGCCTATCAGGACGAACTCATCGAGCGCTTCTCCAATCCCGGCATCGCCCATCTGACGCGCCAGGTCGCCATGGACGGATCGCAGAAACTGCCTCAGCGGATCATGGTGCCGGCCGTGGAAGAGCTTGCTCAAGGCAAGGATGCGTCGGCATTCGCTTACGTATCGGCGGTCTGGATGGCCTATCTGATGAAGATAAGCGACATCAACGATCCGCGCGCCGCCGAGCTCAAGGCCGCGGCGGCGAAAGCGATGCCGAATGATCCTTCGGCGCCGTTCTTCGCAATTCCGGGCCTGTTTCCGCAGGCCCTGGTCGAGAACCGCGCCTGGCGTGCGCTGGTGAACGCGGAACTCGAAAAACTCTAACCCCTGAACGTGTAATCGGCGATCGACTGCGGCTTCATCTCGATCGAGAAGCCGGGCCGCACCGGCGGCATGTAGGCGGCATTTTTGATGACGCAGGGATCGACGAAATGCTCGTGCAGGTGGTCGACATATTCGATCACCCTTCCGTCCTTGGTGCCGGATACGGCGACATAGTCGATCATCGACAGGTGCTGAACATATTCGCAGAGGCCCACGCCGCCGGCATGCGGCCAGACGGGCAGGCCGTATTTCGCGGCGATCAGCAGCACCGCCAGCACCTCGTTCAGACCGCCCATCCGGCATGAATCGATCTGCACGATGTCGATCGCGCCTTCCGCAATGAACTGCTTGAACATGATGCGGTTCTGGCACATCTCGCCGGTCGCGACCTTGACCGGGCCGATCGCCTCGCGGATCTTGCGGTGGCCGGCGATGTCGTCCGGGCTGGTCGGCTCCTCGATGAAAAAGGGGTTGGCGAAGGCGAGTTTCTTCACCCAGTCGATCGCCTGCCCGACTTCCCAGACCTGGTTGGCGTCGATCATCAGGTAACGGTCCGGGCCGATCACCTCGCGGGCGATGGTCAGCCGCCGGATGTCGTCTTCGAGATCGCGGCCGACCTTCATCTTGACGTGGTTGAAGCCGGCATCGACGGCTTCCCGGCAGAGGCGGCGCAGCTTCTCCTCCGGATATCCCAGCCAGCCGGCGGAGGTCGTGTAGCAGGCGTAACCCTCGCGCTTCAGCGTCCCGATCCGCTCCGCCTTGCCGGCTTCGGCCCTTTTCAGGATCGCCAGCGCATCCTCGCGGGTGAGAACGTCGGTGAGGTAGCGATAGTCGACGATATCGGCGATCTGTTCCGGCGAGAGCTCGGAGACGAGCTGCCAGACCGGCTTGCCGCGCTCCTTGGCGTAAAGGTCCCAGAAGGCGTTGACGACCGCGCCGGTGGCAAGGTGGATCGCACCCTTCTCGGGACCGATCCAACGAAGCTGGCTGTCGCTTGTCAGATGCCGCCAGAACTTTCCGGGCGCTGCCGCGAAGGCCTCGAGTTCCTGGCCGACCACCAGATGCCGCATCGCCTTGATTGCCATGCAGCAGATGTCGTTGCCGCGGCCGATCGTGAAGGTCAGGCCATGGCCGGCAAGACCGTCGCGATCGGTGTCGAGAATGACATAGGCCGCCGAATAGTCCGGGTCCGGATTCATGGCATCGGAGCCGTCGAGGCTTTGCGATGTCGGGAAACGCAGGTCGAAGACGCGGAGATCGGTGATGCGGGTCATGGGGCTCTCGTGTTGGGGTCTCTCGTGTATTCAGATGGTCCAGCCGCCGTCGATTACGTAAGCCTGACCTGACGTATAGGTGGCGCAGGCAAGGTAGACGGCGAGGTCGGCGATTTCTTCCGGCGTCCCGAGCCGGCCCATCGGCTGGCGGGCGATAAAGGCAGCACGTGCTTCCTCGTAGTCGCCTTGCGCCTTCATGCGGTCCTGAAGAGAGGGGCTTTCGACCGTACCGGGGCAGATGCAATTGCAGCGGATGCCCTGCGTCACATAGTCGGCGGCGACCGATTTGGTGAGCCCGATCACGGCCGCCTTGGTGACGCCATAGGCGAAGCGGTTCGGCACGCCCTTGATGCTGGAGGCGACGGAGGACATGTTGATGATGGCGCCCTCCTTATTCTCCAGCATGCCGGGCAGCACGGCCCGGATGGTGCGCACCATGGATTTGACGTTGAGGTTGATGGCGAGGTCCAGATCGCTATCCTTCATGTCGAGGATGGAGCCGGCATGCACCATGCCGGCGCAGTTGAAGAGAATGTCGATCGTCCCGGTCTTCTCGACGAAAGCCCTGACCGCGGCATCGTCCAGCACGTCGACCCGGGCGGTCGTGAGATGGCCGATATTCGGAAGTTCCGCGAGCAGGGCCTCGTTGATGTCGGTCGCATGGACGGTCGCTCCAGCCTCGGCGAAGGCGAGCGCGGTCGCGCGGCCGATGCCCTGGCCCGCGGCGGTCACGAGTACGGTCTTTCCATCCAGTCTGGTCGTCATGTCATGTCCTCGGTTCGTGGTGTGGCCGGTCAGTCTGATTGAGGAATCCTCAATCCAGATGAAAGACCTCTTCCATCATTGCCCACCATTCACCCTCTTTGCGGCTCGCAAGCGGCTTCTGGCAAGGGATGGTGAAGGACCACCATTCCAGATTTTTCGGATCGGCCGCCATTTCCGCCATGTCGGCTTCGAAATCCGTGCCGTGATATTCCCAGGTGCCGAAGAGCAGGTTCTCCGGTTCGCGCAAGAAGATCGTGTAGTTCCTGATGTTGCAGCGGCTGATGAGGTCGAGAATTTCCGGCCAGACGGCGGCGTGCAGCCGCTTGTATTCCGCGATCATATGCGGTTCGACGCCGATCAGCATGCCCATGCGTTGCATCATTTCCTCCTCAGACCTCCACCAGCGCCTTGACCACGCCGGCCGCCGGATCGGTCAGCCTCGGAAAACGTTCCGGCACATCCGCCAGCGTCATTCTATGGGTGACCAGCGCCGCGGGGATTCGGCCCTCCCGCATGGCCTGCATGACGCGCTCGAAATCCACTCGTGTCGCATTGCGGCTGCCGAGCAGGGAGGTCTCGCGCTTGTGGAATTCCGGATCGGAGAAGGTGATGTCGCTTGAGACGATGGAGACCAGCACATAGGTGCCGCCATGGCCGACGAAGCCGAAACCGCGTTCGATCGCCTTGGGGTTGCCGGTGGCATCGAAGACCACATCGAAAAAATCGCCATCGGTCACGGTCGAAAGCTGAGCCTCGTCTTCGGCGCCGAGCTGCACGATCGACGTGATGCCGAGATGTCGTCGGGCGAAATCGAGCCGATCGGTCCGGCCGTCAAGCAGCGTTACGTCGCCGCCATCGAGCAGTGCGAAGATCGCCACGGCGAGGCCGATCGGCCCGGCGCCGGTCACCAGAACCTTCTGACCGGGTTCGACCCGGGCGCGGGCCACCGCATGGGCGCCGATCGCCAGGAATTCCACCATGGCGGCCTGGTCGAGCGAAAGCCCATCGGCCTTCAAGACGAATTCCTGCGGCAGGCTGAGATATTCGCTCATGCCGCCGTCGCGATGAACGCCGAGCACGCCGAGGGTGCGGCAGCAATTGGTCTTGCCCTTCAGGCAGGCATGGCAGCGGCCGCAGGAAATATAGGGAATGATCGAAACGGTATCGCCCGGCGAAAGGTGGCTGCCGGCGGGCGCTTCCTCGACGGTCGCCGCAAGCTCGTGTCCCATGACCCGCGGATAGGAAAGATAGGGCTGGTTGCCGGTGAAGATATGCAGGTCCGTGCCGCAAACCCCGATGCGGCGGAGCTTCACCAGCACCTCGCCTTCGCCGCGGGCAGGCTTCGGGCGGTTGATGGCGCTGAGCTTGCCGGGCGCGTCGCAGATTATAGTTAGCATATACTTACACTCCAAGCCGATAGAAGCGGTTGGCATTGCCCCCGAAGACCGCCGCATGATGTTCGGCAGGCACGATGTCCAGGCATTGATCGAGCCAGGTGCCGTATTCGCCTGCCAGCCGCAGAACCGGCCAATCGCTGCCCCAGATGACCCGTTCCGAGCCGAATAGATCGAGGATGGTTTCCGCGTAAGGCCGCACTGCCTGTGGTCTCTGGTCGCCTGCCTCCGTCAGCAGGCCGGAAAGCTTGCAATGAACATGCGGCAGTTCCGCGAGCGCCTTCATATGGACATGCCAGCCGATAATGCGGCCCTCCACGATGGGGGGCTTGGCGCCGTGATCGATCACAATCGGCAGGTTCGGATAGCGTCGGGCGAATGCAAGCAAAGGCTCAAGGTGGCGCGGCAGGACGAGTGCGTCGAAGACAAGGCCCTGTTCGATCATCGCGACGACCGCGGGATCGAGGCGCGGATCGTCGATCCAGCGGTCGTCCGAAATATCCTGCAGCATCGGGCGAAAGCCTTTCAGCTTCGGATGCCGCGCCAGCCGGGTGATTTTTGCAGGTGCATCCGAAGCCTTCATGTCGGTCCAGCCGACAACGCCGAGGATGAAGGGCGTCCTGTCCGCAAGGTCCAGCATGAAAGCGGTATCGGCCTCGTTCTCCATTGTCTGGACCAGAACGGTGCCGTCCACACCGGCGTCGGCAAGAAGCGGCCGCATGTCTTCCGGCGTGAAGTCCCGATGGATGGCGGCAAGCTCCGGTGGCGGCCATTGGCCGGCCCGGTCGGCGATCCGCCAGAAATGCTGGTGGGCGTCTATCCGCATCTCAGGCCTCCTCCCGTGGAATGGGAGCCCCTTCGGCAATCAACCCGCGCTCCTTCAGCCGAACCCAGAACGATGCCGGAATGCTTTCGGAGAACCAGTCGACATTGGATTTGATCTGTTCGGCGGTGCGGGCGCCAGAGACGATGGTCATTACAGCGGGATGGGCGAGGGGAAATTGCAGCGCAGCCGCTTGCAGGGTCACGCCCTCTTCTTCGCAGACCGTGTTGAGGGTGTCGAGTTGCGCCAGGATTTCGGCTGGCGCGTCCGTGTAGTTGAATTTGCGGTTGCCGGCGAGCAGGCCGGAATTGAAGGGACCGGCGACGACGATGCCGACGCCCCGCTTTGCGCATTCGCCCATGAAGGCAAGGCTCCGCTGTTCGAGAAGCGTGTAGCGCCCGGCGAGCATCGCGACGTCGATGTCGCAAACCCCCATGGCGTCGCGAATGATCTCCCATTCGTTGACGCCAAGGCCGATGGCCTTGGTGAGGTTCTGCTCACGCAACTTGCGGAGCGCATGGAAGCCGCCACCGTCGGTCAGTTGCTCCCAATAGTGCAGGTGCCTATCCCCGTGTGTCATGCTGCCGATGTCGTGCACATAGAGGATATCGGGTTTCAGGATGCCGAGCCGCTGCTGGCTCGCCTCAAAGGAGCGCATGATGCCGTCATGGGTGTAGTCATAGACCGGGCGGAAGGACAGCGGCGCGATGTAGCCATCCTCTTCCGGGTCGACCGTTTCGTCCGGCACCATGACGCGGCCGACCTTGGTGCTGAGCACATAGTCGCCGCGATCGAGGTCGGTCAGCATGGTGCCGAGCCGGCGTTCCGAACGCGTGTAGCCGTAGAAGGGCGCCGTGTCGTAATAGCGGATGCCGGCATCCCAGGCCGCCTTGAACGCGCCGGCGGACTCTTCGTAGGAGGTCTTGCGGTAAAGATTGCCCATCTGCGCGCAGCCGAGCCCCATGACGGTCAGTTCGACGGTGGCGTTGGGCAGCTTTCGGCGGTCGGCGACGTGCATCGGTGTAATCCCTGGATAAGCAATAAGGGACACGCATCATTGACGATGCGTGTCCGCAGGAGGCGGCTCAGTAGAGGACGTTCTTGGCTTCCGGCTTGTCGATATTGTCCTTGGTGACGACCAAGACGCCGGTATCGACGAATTTCTCGACCTTCTCCTTGTTCATGATCTTGAGCACGGTCTGGATGCCGAGTTCGCCCATCTGAAACGAGCCCTGCACCGCGATGGCCGACAGCGTGCCGTCCTTGACGAATTCCTGCAGATCCTGGTTTCCGTCGAAGCCGATCGCCACGACCTTTCCCGCCTTGCCGGATTGCTTCAGCGCGCGGCCCATGCCGATTGCGGTCGGTTCGTTGGCGCCGAAAATACCCTTGAGGTCGGAATTGGCGGCCAGCACGTCGGTCGTCTGGTTGAGTGCGGTGGCCATCTGGGACTGCGAATAGAACGGGCCGACGATCTGAAGCTTGGAATGCGCCTTGATATAGTCGGTGAAACCGCCGACGCGGCCGATTTCGGAACCGGCGCCCGCCACATAGGACATGACCGCGATCTTGCCTTCGGTGCCGACCTTGTCGATCAGCGCCTGGGCGGCAAGCTCACCCGCCTTCTTGTTGTCGGTGGCGAGGAAGGACTGATAATATTGCTCGGCATCCTTGGAGAGCATCGAGTCGACGATCACGACCGGGATGCGGGCTTCCCAGGCCTTCTTGACGGCGGGGACGAGCGCATCCGGATCGGAAGGCGCCAGCACGATGCCGGAAACTTTCCGGTTGACGGCGTTCTCGACCATGTTCACCTGGTCGGCGATGGCCGATTCCGCGGCAGGCCCCTGGAAGGTCATGGTGTTGTCGCCGCCACCGGCCTTCATGGCGGCATCGGCGCCTTTCTGGACGTTCTGCCAGAACGTGGAATTGACGGTCTTGACGATGACCGCGATTTCGTCGGCCTGGGCCGGAACGGCGGCGAGCGCGATCACGGATGTCAGCAGTGCGGCAGCAAGCTTTCTCATTTGTCTTCCTCCTCTTGATGGCCTGACCGGCCGGTTTTCGAGAGAGCTCCTCACTCCCTGAAGTCTTGCGGAAACGGGTCCGCACCCCTCTCAACGGCGATTTCGAAGCTGGTCGATCCACACGGTGACCAGGATGACGAGGCCGATGATGATCTGCTGCGTGAAGGCGGAGACGCCGTTCATGTTCAATCCGTTGCGCAGGATGCCGATGACGAAGGCGCCGATTGCCGTGCCCGAGATCGTGCCGACCCCTCCGATAAGCGAGGTGCCGCCGATGACGGCGCTGGCGATGGCGTCGAGTTCGTACATGACGCCTTCGTTCGGCTGGGCTGTGACGAGGCGCGACATCAGCACACAGCCGGTGAGACCGGCGAGCGTGCCGGACAGCACATAGGTGAAGCTGACGATGCGGGTGACGTTGACGCCGGAAAGCCGCGCGGCATCCGGGTTCGAGCCGACGGCATAGATATGCCGACCGAGCACCGAGCGGTTCAGCATGAGGGAAACAGCGATCGCAATCACCACCATCAGGATGACGGGATAGGGGATGCCCGGAAAGACGACGGTCGGAAACCCGTCGTCGCCGATATTGACCACGCGCAGGAAAGAGCCGTTGCCGAGTTCGCCGAAGGATTCGCCAAGGCCGGAAACCGCGCGGGCGCCGGTGATCTGCAGCGCAACGCCGCGGGCGATCAGCATCATGCCAAGCGTGGCGATGAAAGGCGGAAGCCGCATCTTGGTGACGAGCATGCCGTTGATGAAGCCACAGATCGTTCCGGTCAGGATGCCGGCGATCATGCCGAGCCAGATGGGCGTGCCGAAATCCTTGACCGCCAGCGCCGCGACGACGCCGGACAGCGCCAGCACCGAGCCGACGGAAAGATCGATGCCGCCGGTGATGATGACGCAGGTGGCGCCGATGCCGAGCAGTGCGATCGACGTCACCTGCAGTGCGATCGTCATGCCGTTGTTGAGGGTGAAGAAGGCGCTGCTGGTCAGCGAAAAGACGGCAATCAGCACGAACAGGCTGCCGAGTGCGGCGAACTTCTGGATGATGTCCTTCTGCCGGTCGCTGAGCGAGACGCCCTTCTGCTTGGAAACTTCGGTGATTTCGGCCATGTCGTCCCTCATCCTGCCGACCGCGCGTAGCCGGAGGCATATCGCATGATTTCTTCCTGGGTCGTCTTCTTCGTCTCGAGCACGCCGGTGATGCGGCCCTGGTGGAAGACCGCGACGCGATCCGTCATGCCGAGGATTTCCGGCAGTTCGGAACTGATCAGCACGACGCCGATGCCTTCGGCCGCGAGCGCGTCCATGATACGGTAGATCGACAGTTTCGCGCCGACGTCGATACCGCGCGTCGGTTCGTCGAAGAACAGCACTTTCGATTTGCGGAATAGCCACTTGCCGATGATGATCTTCTGCTGGTTGCCGCCGGAAAGAAGCCGCACCGGCTGCCTGATCGAGGGCGTGCGGATGTTGAGAAGGTTGACGTAGTCGTTCGCCGCCTTGGCTTGTCTTGCGAAATCGATCAGCCCGAAGCGATTGGAGACGGCCTCCATGTTGGCGAGCGTCATGTTGGCGTCGACCGGCATCTTGATCGCCAGTCCCTGAGCTTTTCGGTCTTCGGAGAGATAGGCGATACCGGCGGCGATCGCATCGCGTGGCGATGTGATCGATAGAGCCTGACCGTGCAACGTGACCGTGCCGGCATCGAGCGGATCGGCGCCGAATATGGCGCGGGCAACTTCCGTGCGACCGGCGCCCATCAGGCCGGCAAACCCCAGGATCTCGCCGCGGCGGAGCGTGAAGGAGACGTCGCGGAAGGTTCCGGCGCGGCTGAGGCCCTCGGCGCTAAGGACGATCTCGTCGCTCGGGGTCGAGGTCCGGTCCGGGAATTTTTCGTCCAGCGACCGGCCGACCATTTTCGAGACGATCGCATCGACGGTGGTGGCGGCGAAATCGTCGGTGGAAATGTAGCGCCCGTCGCGCAGCACCGTGACCCGGTCGACGATCTCGGCCATCTCGTCGAGCCGGTGCGAGATGTAGACGATGCCGACGCCGGAAGCCTTCAGGTCGCGGATGACCTTGAAGAGAAGCCGCGTCTCCTGCTCGGTGAGCGAGGAGGTCGGCTCGTCCATGATCAGAACCTCTGCGTCGAGCGACAGCGCCTTGGCGATCTCGACCATCTGGCATTGCGCAACGGAAAGCCCGCGCACCGGCCGGCCCGGATCGATGTCGACGCCGAGCCGGTCGAGGCAGCGTCTGGCATCTGCCCGCAGCTTTTTCCGGTCGACCAGAAAGCCGCGCCCCATGAAGCCGAGGCGGGGTTCGCGGGCGAGATAGATGTTCTCGGCGACCGTGAGATGCGGAACGAGGTTGAGCTCCTGGTGAATGATGGCGATGCCGGCGGCTTCGGAGTCCCGAGTGGAGGAAAAGTGTCGTTCCGCGCCCTTGTAGATGATCGTGCCGGCGCTCGGCTGGTAGACGCCGCTGATGATCTTCATGAGCGTCGATTTGCCGGCGCCGTTCTCGCCGCAGACGGCATGCACCTCGCCACGCCGCAGATCGAAATGCACGTTGGAGAGCGCCCGGACGCCGGGAAATTCCTTGCTGATATTGTCGAGGCGGAGCAGCGGCTCGCCGGAAGCCGAAAGCGCAGGCCCCGCCGTCATGGCGGGCCTATGGGCGCTCTGGCGTGGCTCGGCGGGCCTGCTTTCCATGATCTCCTCCCGAGGCCCGGATGGCCCGATCCGCCCTCGGCTCCTCCCGCTGGCGTTGCTTAATGGGTAACCCTCAGGAGAAAAGTGGTCAAGCCAATTTTTATTCAAGCAGCGGAATGGTTGCTGACTGATGGGGGCTTTCTGACCTGAAAACAGGAAAAGTTACGGTATTTCAGTTATATGATTTGCGCCTTGCTCTGTTCGGTCGGTGGGCTTATGGTAAGGCCAAATATTCGGGATGACGAAATCCATGAACGAATCCATCAAGGCGGCTGAGCCGCGGCGGCTGTATCAGCAGATTGCCGACCAGATCCGGTCCCTCATTCAGGCGGGACAGTTTCCGGCGGGTGCGCGCCTGCCGGCGGAGCGGGAACTGGCCCAGCAACTCGGCGTGTCGCGCCCCTCCCTGCGTGAGGCGCTGATCGCGCTCGAAATCGATGGCAGTGTCGAAATCCGCATGGGCTCCGGCATCTATGTGACGGCCGAGCCGGATAGGCGCCCGTGGCAGACCGGCTCCATGGGTGAGAGCCCGCTGGAACTGATGCAGGCGCGTGCCGCCGTCGAAGGCGCGGTCATCCTTTTGGCGGCGGCGAGGATCACCCAGGATGGGCTCAAATCGCTGCGCCAGACGCTCGACCAGATGCGGGCGGAGATCGCCGAAGGCC
Source organism: Neorhizobium phenanthreniclasticum (assembly GCF_040066075.1). Taxonomy (NCBI): domain Bacteria; kingdom Pseudomonadati; phylum Pseudomonadota; class Alphaproteobacteria; order Hyphomicrobiales; family Rhizobiaceae; genus Neorhizobium; species Neorhizobium phenanthreniclasticum. The sequence goes on along the minus strand of NZ_JBEAAL010000001.1, from coordinate 495,650 downwards.
GCAAGCCGCTCGATCTTGACCGGCTTTTCCATCTGACGATTGCCGGCCAGTCGGGAAATTCCGTGCTGGCGCATATCGTGGGCGACCTTTTCGACGAACGGCACAGCCCGCTCTCGGCGCAGATCCGCGTCCGTTTCGAAACACCCGAGACCTGGGGTTTCGCGCTTGCCGAGCACGAGGCGATCTATGCGGCGCTGGAGGCGCGCAATCCGCTGCTTGCCCAGGCGATGATGCATTCGCATCTGGAGGAATCCAAACAGCGCTGGATGAACAATGAGGCCCGGTGATATTTGCGCCGGCCTGGGGAGGAGACAGGCATGAACGAGGCGGTTTCGCCGATCATCATTTTGAATCCGGCCGATGATGTGGGGGTCGCGCGGCGGTCTCTGCCGGCGGGCGGATCGACCGGTTACGCCGATCTTGTGGCACGCGAGCTGATCGGTCGTGGCCACAAGGTGGCGATCAGGCCAATCCCGGCCGGTCGAGAAGTGAAGAAATACGGCCAGGTGATCGGTGTCGCGACGCAGGATATCGAGCCAGGCAGTCACGTGCATCTGCACAATCTTGCCATGCTGCCCTCAGAGCACAAGCATCAGTTCAGCGTCGATATCGAGGAAAGGGGCATGCTGCCGGAAGCGGAGCGGCGCACTTTCCTCGGCTACGACCGGGGTTTGGGCGGCGCCGGCACGCGCAACTTTATCGGCATCATTTCCTCGGTGAACTGTTCCGCCACCGTGTCGCGCTACATCGCCGACTACTTCAATCGAATGGGGGGACTGGAGGGGTTCCCGAACGTCGACGGCGTGGTGGCGCTCACCCACGGCGGCGGCTGTGCATTGAATACCAAGTCGGAAGGCTACCAGCTCCTGATCCGCACCATCCAGGGCTACGCAAAACACCCGAATTTCGGTGGCATCCTGATGATCGGGCTGGGCTGTGAGACGAACCAGATCGCGCCGATCCTCGAACATTATCGCATGGAAGAGGGCGATCGGCTCAGGACCATGACGATCCAGCAGCATGGCGGAACGAGGAAGACCATCGATGCGGCGATCGCCATCATCAAGGAGATGCTGCCAGGTGTGAATGCGGCGAAACGCACGCCGCAGCCCCTTTCGAAACTGAAGCTTGCGCTGGAATGCGGCGGTTCGGACGGTTACTCCGGTATTTCCGCCAACCCGGCGCTTGGCCATGCTTCCGATCTCATCGTCCGCAACGGCGGGACGACCGTGCTCTCGGAAACCCCGGAAATCTACGGCGCCGAACATCTCCTGACGCGGCGTGCAGTGACGCCGGATGTCGCCAGGAAACTTCTGCAGCGGATCGACTGGTGGCGGGACTATACCGCCCGCAACGGAGACGAGCTCAACAACAACCCTTCTCATGGCAACAAGCTGGGTGGCCTGACCACCATTCTTGAAAAGTCGCTCGGGGCGGTCGCCAAGGGTGGTTCCATGCCGCTGAAGGCGGTCTACGAATTCGCGGAGACCGTCACCGATCAGGGTTTTGTCTTCATGGATACGCCGGGTTACGACCCGGTGGCGGTGACGGGCCAGGTTGCGGGTGGCTGCAATGTCATCTGTTTCACCACCGGCCGCGGTTCGGTCTCGGGCTTCAAGCCGGCGCCCTGCATCAAGATCGCCACCAACTCCGAGATGTACGAGCACATGAAGGAGGATATGGACCTGAACTGCGGTGGCATCGTCACCGGCGAGGAGACGATCGAGGAGGCAGGAGTTCGCATTTTCGAGGATGTGATCGCGGTGGCTTCCGGCAAGAAGACGCTGAGCGAGATCTACGACTATGGCGACAACGAATTCGTGCCGTGGCAGGTCGGGGCGGTGACCTGAGCCGCCGCCCCGAGGATTGTTTTACCGGATGAGGGCCTACCGCGATCCGGCCGGCTTCTGCTGCTGGGCTTGGACCGTCTGCGGGGCCGGGGTGCCGAAGAACCGGTCCCGCTCGCGCCACAGCGCCGGGATCGACAGGAGGGCGATCGAGACAAAGGCGATCGCGGTCTTCGTCAGCTCATCGAGTTCCGGCGAACGCCCGTCGAAATAATAGACGAAATAGACGATCGCGACGTGCCACACATAGACATAGAGCGAATGGCGGCCGAGAAGCTGCAGGTATTTCAGCGAGAAGACCCAGGTGAGAGCGCCTGCGATACGGCGAACCCACGCAGCCTTGTGCTTCGGACCCGCGACGATCAGCCAGGTGACGAGCATAGCCACGGCGGCAAAGTTCAGGAGATAGACCGGGCCGAAATCGGCGCGGATTTCCATTGAGGCGAACTTGCCGATCATGTGCGGCGGCATCAGCTCATGTGCCGTGATGAGGCGCAGCGGCAGGAAAAACAGCACCAGCACCAGCGCCACCTTGGGGATGAAGGTGTTGTCCGGCGAAAGGATCTTCTTCCAGTCGATCTTGCCCGCCGAGGTCAGCGCACCGAGCACCAGGGCCGAATAGAAGACAATCTGCCAGCCGAGCAGGTTGAACGACACGCGGACGCCCTGGTCGTCCACGCCCATAACCAGGTCATTAAGCGGGGTTGTGACGATCTGTTGCAGACCGAGCTGTGCGGTCATCCAGAGGATGATCGAGCCGGCGATGACATAGTGCCACTTGTCTTCCAGCACGAGCTTCACGAGCATCGGCGCAAAGAGCATGTAGACGATGTATTGCGGCAGGATATCCATGAAGGTCGGCTGGTACAGGAAGGAGGCGATCGCGGCGAGACGCAGTGGATCGTCGAAGTTCGTGTAGCCGAGCCAATTGAACCAGATCGTATAGGCGCCGGGCAGCAGCATCTGTGCGGCCAGTACAACCAGGACGATGCCCATCGCATAACGATAAAGTTCGAACGCCCTGGTGTAGATGGCGGCACGGCCGGCAGCATAGCCGTTTCTCATCATCTTCTTGGCATAGACCATGCCGATCAGCAGGCCGGACAGGAAGACGAAGCCTTGCGCATCTTCCACGAAAGCAAGCTGGTTGTGATTGATTTTCACCAGGAAATAGCCGCCGGCGAAGATCAGGTGATTGATCAGCATGAAAACGAGGAAATATCCTCGCATTCCGTCAATTATATCAAAGCGTTTCATCGGTCGCGGTCTCCGTCTTTGCCGGTCCCGATGGCTGGCGCCGGTCGGTCCGTAAGGCCTCTCCGGGCCGGGAACTTACCCGCCTAAACGTCGAAAAAAGCCTGAGGGTTCCGTCTGCAAATCGGTAAGCACGGTTCTTCTAGACAGTTTAAGCAGGATCGAGCGTAAACTGTGCGTGATGACCCTACGATGAACGGAAGGTTGGCCGGTGTTCAGGTCTATTCGGCCGCGACGCGTTTGAGGCCTGCAACCTGTGTGAGGTAGGCGCGCAAGGCGGCGGGCTTGACCGGCTTGTGCTGCACGCTGATGTCGTGCCTCTCCGCTTCGGCCCGGACTTCCGGCGTCCGGTCGGCGGTGATGAGCAATGCAGGGATCTCGGCCTGATATAGGGCACGCAGCTTCAGAATCGCGTCGATGCCATCTCCATCGTCGAGATGGTAATCGGCGATGATCACTTCAGGCGGCGGTTCGCGATGGTCGGCGATGTCGTCCAGGGCGGCAATCGAAACCGCCTGGCCGACCGTGCAGCCCCAGCCGGTGATGAGCAGTGCCATGCCTTCAAGAATTCTCGGTTCATTGTCGATGCAGAGGACGCGCAGCCCGTTGAGCGGCTGCGAGCGCTTGCGGCGTTCGGGTTGATCGGCGGCGCGGACTGTCTGCTGCGCCAAGAGATCCATGGGCACCTGAACGCGAAATATCGTGCCGCGACCGGGCGTCGAGGCAAGTCGGACGGGATGGTCCAAGACGCGGGAGATGCGATCGACGATCGACAGGCCAAGCCCGAGCCCTCCCGCCGTCCTTGCGCCTTCGTCCAGTCGTGCGAATTCCTTGAAGACAGTGCGGAACTTCGAAGGGGGAATGCCGATGCCCGAATCCAGAACTTCGATGACCACCTGGTCACCCCGCCGGCGCGCGCCCACGAGAACTTTGCCGCTGATCGTGTATTTGATCGCGTTGGAGACGAGGTTTTGCACCAGACGGCGCAGAAGATTGGCGTCCGACCGAACCCGCAGCGACGTCGGAACAACAACAAATTGCAGGTTCTTCTCGCGCGCCATGGGTGCATAGTCCGTCTCGATGCGACGGAAGAGATCCTCGAGCGGCACGGATGTGAAGCGCGGCTTCATCGCCCCCGTATCCAGCCGGGAAATGTCGAGCACTGCTCCGAGGATCGACTCGACCGATTCCAGGGCGGAATCGATGTTGTGGACCAGCACGCCATTTGAGTCGGAAGCGCCGAGCCGCTCGACCAGTGCGGAGGAATAAAGCCGGGCGGCATTGAGCGGCTGAAGGATATCGTGACCGGCGGCGGCGAAGAAGCGGGTTTTGCCGATATTGGCTTCGTCGGCAGAAGCCCGGGCCTCGGCGAGTTCATGATTTACCCGCATCAACTCGGCCGTGCGCTCGCCGACGCGCTGTTCCAGCGTCTCGTTCGCCTGTTTCAACGCCCTGTCGGCGGCGACACGTTCGGAGATATCGGTAAATGTTGCAACGATGCCCTTGTCAGGCATGGCATTGGAGCGCACTTCGATGATCCGGCCCCCACCATTGAGAACGAGGGAGAAAGGTGCATCGAGCGTCTGGAACTGACGAATCACCTCCGTCTGATCGGAGGCTGGAATGTCGCCGCGGTCCGAGAGGATGGCGACGATGTCGGCGAGGGGGAACCCCACCTGGCCTACCTGTTCGGGCAGGTCGAGCAGATTGCGGAAGCGCCGGTTCCATATGGTGAGCCGTTCGGAACTGTCGAAGACGGCGATGCCCTGGTCCATCTGCGAAAGGGCGGTCTGCAGCATGTCCTGGTTGTATTGCAGCGCTTCGCTCGCCTGGTCGAGCAGCCAGGCGGTGTCGGCATTGGTGTCCTCGGCCTTTTGCAGGATGAGCGACAGCACGAGCCGCGCGGAGGAGGAGCCGATCGCGCTGCCGAGCAATTGCTCGGAGAAATGGATCATCGCCATGTCGGCCGGCTGGTCGTCGCTGAACGTCCGTCCGGCTGTTTGCTCGTAATTGGTGAAGGATCGCCGCATGCGCTCCTCGCCGAGATAGCGGGCGATCGCAGCTTTCAGGTCTCCGACGCTGACGCGGGTCTTCCAGCCGCGCGTGGCGAATTGCGAGCGTACGTGCCGCTTGACGAAGATGCCGGCCTGGATGCGCTCGACCGGCCGCGGATTGCGCGACATCGATCCAAGTACGAAGGCAAGCGTATTGAGCGTCAGGCTGAAGATTGTGGCATTGACCAGCGCGTCCGTCTCGGGTCCGGAGAAGATGCCGGTACCCGGGAACAGGAAGTTGAGGACGGCCGAGGCCACGTGGGAATTGTCCGGGCCGCCGAGGCTGGGCAGGAAGAGCAGATAAGCCCAGGCAAGGAAGCCGAACGACATGCCGAGGATTGCTCCCCGGGCGTTCGCCCGCCGCCAGATCAGCCCGCCGAAAAGCGCAGGCGCGACCTGGGCGATCGCCGCGAAGGCCAGCAGACCGATCGAGGAGAGGCCCGACTGGCTGTCCGCCATGCGGTAATATCCATAACCGAGGATCAACACCGCGAAGATCGCCAAACGGCGGATGTTGAGGAGCGTGCGGGTGAAATCCGAGCGCTGGCCGGAGCGCGCTGCCATCAGCTTCTGCCGGAGGAAGATCGGGATTATGATATCGTTCGACACCATGATCGAGAGCGCCACCGATTCGACGATCACCATGGCGGTAGCTGCCGAAAAGCCGCCGATGAAGGCGATGAGGGAAATGACCTTGAGTTCGCCGGCCAGAGGCAGGGTGAGCAGATAGAGATCAGCATCGCCGATGCCGCCGAAGGTAATCAGTCCCGCCATTGCCGCGGGCAGTACAAAGAGATTGATCGCGATGAGATAGAGGGGCAGCAGGGTACCGGCGACCCGTCGCTCTCGGGCTGTTCGGTTCTCGACCACCGTGACGTGGAACTGCCGCGGCAGCAGGATGATCGCGAAGGCGGAGAGCGCGATCAGGACGAGCCACCGGCTGAGCGGCGTCTGATAGGAAAGCGACGAGCTGACCAGAAGGTTTTCCGACGCCTTGGTGAAGAGATCGGCAGGCCCGTCGAACAGGATGAAGAGGACGGAGACGCCGACCGTCGCAAAGGCGAGCAGCTTGACGACTGATTCCATTGCGACCGCCAGGATCAACCCGTCCTGATGCTCCGTCGCATCCGTGTGCCGGGTGCCGAACATGACCGCAAAGCAGGCCATGAGGATTGTCACGATCAGCGCGAGATCGACGAAATAGAGATTGCCGCTGCCCAGCCCGTAATCCGATGGATTGACCATGACGGCGACCGAACTCGACACCGCCTTGAGCTGAAGCGCGATATAGGGAATGGCGCCGACGAGCGCGATCACCGCGACGATCATCGCAACGGTGGAATTCTTGCCGTAGCGGGCGGCGATGAAATCCGCGACCGATGTGAGTTTCTCTGCTTTGGCGAGCTCGATGATGCGTTTCAGTACCGGCATGCCGAGCGTGAAGGCCAGGATTGGGCCGATATAGATGCCGGTGAATTCCAGCCCTCTTTGCGAGGCAAGCCCCACGCCGCCGAAATAGGTCCAGGAGGTGCAGTAGATCGCAAGGCTGAGCGCATAGACAACCGGCCGGCCGTTTTTCGGCACGCCGAAGAGACGGCTTCGCCGGTCCCCAAAACTCGCCACTGCGAAAAGCAGTAGGACATAGGCGAAAGCCGAAACAAAAATGACCCAGCCTGGAAGCATGGCTCCTCCCCGCGGAAATTGCGGTGGCCTGAACATTAGGGGAAAAGCATGCGCTTGGAAATCAGCGGCGCCATCGGCAAAAAGTCCAATAAACGCTCATGATTAAGCCCTTGGACATCCGCATCTTTTCAGGTCGGGCGTTTGCGCTATGTTGTACATCGTCGCAACCTGGAAAGCGGGGCTATAGAACCATGTCAATGATCAGCGAATTCCGTTCCTTCATCGCCAAGGGCAATGTGATGGATCTCGCCATCGGCATCATCATCGGTGGCGCCTTCACCGGCATCGTCAATTCGCTGGTGAACGACGTCGTGATGCCGATCGTGGGGGCCATCACGGGCGGCGGTTTCGACTTCTCCAATTATTTCCTGCCGCTGTCGAGCGCGGTGACGGCTCCGAACCTCGCAGCTGCGCGCGAACAGGGCGCCGTCTTTGCCTATGGCAGCTTCATAACGGTGCTGATCAACTTCCTGATCCTCGCCTGGATCATCTTCCTCATGGTCAAGGGCGTGAACAGACTGCGCGTGATAGAAGAGAAGAAGCCGGCAGAAGCCGCGCCCGCCCCGCCGCCCGCCGACGTCCAGCTTCTGACGGAGATTCGCGATATCCTGAAAACAAAGTGATCTTTTGATCACATTTTCAGGAATCATCATCGGAATCGATTGCCGGCTCACGGATTATCATGGGATTTTCTGGCCTCCCTGAGTTAGAGAAGGGGAAACAGGTCAAGGAAATCCGATGTCGATCATTGCCAGTCTCAGTCCTCGCGCCGTCTCCGCGCCTGAAAGCGGGATCGTCGAGATCATCAATCATGCTCGCGGCCGCGAGGGCTTGATTCCGCTCTGGGCCGGCGAAGGGGATCTGCCGAGTCCGGACTTCATCAACCGGGCGGCAACCGAAGCGCTGATGGCCGGCGAGACCTTCTATACCTGGCAGCGCGGTATTCCCGAGCTTCGCCAGGCGCTGTCGGACTATTATGCCCGGCATTTTTCCGTCTCGCTGCCGATCGAGCATTTCTATGTCACCGGTTCCGGCATGCATGCGATCATGCTTGCAGTCCAGGCCATTGCGTCGCCGGGCGACGAAGTGATCTACCTCTCGCCGACCTGGCCGAACATCATCTCGGCGATCGATATTTCCGGCGCGCATTCGGTCGGCTTGCCGCTCGACTTCGCGGGCGGCCGCTGGTCGCTCGATCTTGCCAAGCTGGAAGCGAGGATCACGCCGAAGACCAGGGGCCTCTTCATCAACACGCCCGCCAACCCGACCGGCTGGACCGCGACGCTCGAAGATCTGAAAAACATCCTGGCGCTCGCCCGCAGGCATGGGCTCTGGATCATCGCCGACGAGATCTATGCCCGCTACTATTATGGCGGCGCGGCCCGTGCTCCGTCTTTCCTCGACATCATGGAAGAGGGTGACCGGATCATCTTCGCCAATTCCTTTTCCAAGAACTGGTCGATGACCGGCTGGCGCGTCGGCTGGCTGGTGGCCCCGCCGGAAATGGGCCAGGTCATCGAGAACCTGGTGCAGTATTCCAATTCCGGCGTCGCGCAGTTCCTGCAACGCGGCGCGGTCGTGGCGCTCAATGAGGGCGACGAGTTCGTCCAGGCGAATATCGACCGGGCGACCAAGGCGCGCGATATCCTCTGCGATGCCCTGATCGCCACCAACCGGGTCGAGACCCTGAAGCCCGATGGCGCGCTCTATGCCTTCGTGAAGGTGGACGGCATTACCGACAGCCGCAAGGCGGCGCTCGACATCGTCGACAAGATCGGCGTGGCGCTGGCGCCGGGCTCGGCCTTCGGCAAGGGCGGGGAGCTTTTCCTGCGCGCCTGCTTCCTGCGCGATCCGAGGCAGATCGAGGAGGCCGCTGCGCGCCTTTCCGATTACATCAAGCGCCTCTGAGACAGTTCGTTAAAATTCGAGCGAATTGCTCAAGGGTGGATTTGCCCTGATGGAAGATAAACCCGGCAGGCCTATCGCCGGGTAAGCATTGTTGAAGATCGGCCATGGTTTGCTCCTGCCAAAGATAAAAGGCAGGGAAGAAGAGCATGGCGGTTCTGGTAACGGGCGGTGCAGGTTATATCGGCAGCCACATGGTTTGGGCTTTGCTCGACGCCGGGGAGGACGTCGTCGTCCTCGACCGGCTTTCGACGGGCTTCCGCTGGGCAGTCCCTGCTGACGCGCGGTTCTATCTCGGCGATGTCGGCGATCGCGCCATCCTCAGGCAGATCTTTGCCGAGAATGATATCGACGCCATTCTGCATTTCGCGGGCTCGATCGTCGTGCCGCAGTCGGTAGCCCATCCGCTGGACTATTACGAAAACAATACCGGCAACACGCGCCTGCTGGCGGCGGCGGCGGTCGAGGCCGGCATCCGCCACTTCGTCTTCTCTTCGACCGCTGCCGTCTATGGCGACCAGAGGGACGACACACCGGTGCTGGAAAACGCGCCGCTCAATCCGAAGAACCCCTACGGCCAGTCAAAGCTGATGTCCGAGATGATGCTTCGGGATGCCGCAGCCGCGCATGACTTCCGTTTCGTGGCGCTGCGCTACTTCAACGTTGCCGGGGCAGACCCGCTGGGGCGGGCAGGCCTGTCGACCGAGGGCGCAACACATCTCATCAAGATCGCCTGCGAGGCGGAACTCGGCAAGCGGCGTGGCGTCGATATCTACGGAACCGATTATCCCACGCCGGACGGGACCGGCATTCGCGACTATATCCACGTCTCCGATCTGGTGGACGCGCACCTGAAGGCGCTGAGCTACCTGCGCCGCGGCGGGGAGCCGCTGATCGCCAATTGCGGCTACGGCCGGGGTTATTCCGTTCTCGAAGTGCTGGAAGCGGTCATGCGTGCCGGCGGCCGCAAGTTTGAGATCCGCTACGGGCCTCGCCGGCCGGGCGATGCGGCAAGCGTTGTCGCCAATTCGACGCTGGCGCGCCGGTTGCTCGACTGGAAGCCACGCCATGACGATCTCGATCTCATCGTTGAGACGGCCATTGCCTGGGAAAAGGGGTTGGCCGCGCGCAAGGCCGGCGATCTGCGGTCGCTGCAGCACCGTCTTGCATCAGCCCGGTTCTGAGGCTTCGGCACCGGCCAATCGGTCGCATGGCGTTATCGAGGTATTGGGGATAAGCGGAGCGCGTCCCCACACAGGTATTCCATGCGACGCCTCCTCCTCTCCGCTCTTTGTGTACTCCTTCCTTTTGCAGCCTGGGCCGAAGACGTCCCCCGGCACAGGAACGGCATGCACGGTACCAAACTGGTCGAGCCGCATCTGCATCTGGCGCGTTCGGGCAATTTGAACCGCGCAAGGATAGCCTTGACCTTCGATGCCTGCATGGGACAGGCGGACGAGCGGATTCTTTCGGTACTCGTTCGTGAGAGAATTCCGGCGACGATTTTCGTCACGGCTCGCTGGCTCAAGAAAAACCCGCAGGGGGTCGGCATCTTCCTGCAGAACCTCGATCTCTTCGAACTGGCGAACCACGGCCAGAACCACGTACCGGCAGTCGATACGCCCGCTTTGATCTATGGCATTGCTGCTGCCGGCTCGCCGGAGGCCGTCCGGGGGGAAGTGCTCGGCGGCGCCGAAGCCATGCTGGCCGCCGGCTTGCCTGCGCCCAAATGGTTCCGTGGTTCGACCGCGAAATACGATCTCTCCGCGATCCGTCAGATCCGCGGCATGGGATACAGGATTGCCGGTTATTCGGTGAACGGCGATGACGGATCGCTGCTTGGCGCCGCCGCCGCCGAAAAGCGTATCGCTGCGGCAAAGGATGGCGATGTCGTGATCGCCCATATCAACCAGCCGACTCATGCGGCGGGTGAGGGCGTGGCCCGTGCGCTTCTTGCACTCAAGCGGAAAGGTGTGGAGTTCGTGCGCCTTTCGGACGTGGATGACATCGGCGACGACGATACGACGCAGTGATGGGCTCAGGATCGCGGGATGGTCATGTGTTGCAGATGCCGGATCGCTGAACCGATCCGGGATAAGCAAAAGGGGAGGGCTGTTCCCAGCCCTCCCTGATTTCGGCTGTCCGTGATCCGGATCAGCGGATTACCTGGACGACCGTGCGCGTCTGCGGATCGACGATCACGCGTTCCTGGTTGACGACTGCGTACGCATACTGCGGCGCATCCGGGACCGGAGTGAGGACAACGGTCTGCGGGATGGGCTTGCCGACCACGATCTTCTCCTGGATGACGACCGGATCTGCCGGAATTGGTGCCTGTTCGACATAGGTGACGACACGCGGCGGCGGCGGATCGATGGCCGTGCCGGCAATCGCCCCTACGACCCCGCCGACAGCAGCGCCAACCGGGCCGCCCACGATCGCGCCGGTGACGGCGCCGCCCGCCGCACCATTGACGGTACCCTGCTGGGCGGATGCGGCAGGGGCGAGGATAGCCAGTACCGCGGCGGAAAGAACGATGATCTTGGTGTTCATGGTATTCTCCTTTGAGTTTGGGGAGACGACCGCGATTCGCGCTCAGTCTCCGGGTTTGGTCGAGACCGGTTGTTTCGTGACGGGGTCGGGTGTCTTGATCCTTGGCAGGCTCACGCTACTTGTGTGGATCGCTGCCGGTTCTCCGTCATTCATGGTCCTTCTCCCGTGAATCCCGGGCGTCAGCCGGTCAGGATGTAGACAACCTCATGGGTTGCGGGTTCCACGATGATGATCCGGCCATCGGCGAGAACGAAATATTCGTAGCCGCGGTAAGCCGGGACGATTTCCACGATGCGTGGCGGCAGCGGATGGAGTTCCACGGTCTGCGGCACGGCCACCCCGACACTCACATCGACGTCGATATCAGCAGGTTCGACCCTGTTCTCAACGAGGACATTACGGATCTCGGTTTTCTGTTCGGTCGAGATGTCGATGCTGCCGGTGGTTTCGCTTGACGGGCGATCGGTGGCAGCTCGATCCTGGTCCTGCTGTTCCGCGCCGTCGTTCTGGCCAGCGCTATCGCTCGTTGCAGGCGTGCGGGTTTCCGAACCGGAGCCGCTCCTAGCCGTTGTCGAGCCATCCGTCTCGCCAGGCTGGTCTGTCGGCTGTTGTGCGGTATCGCTGCCCTGCGTGTTCGGGCGCTGATCCGTACCCTGGCTTTGGGCATTTGTCGAACCGTTGTCCGTACCCGGCTTAGGCTGCTGCTGCGCGGAGCCTTGCATGCCCTGCGATGGTTGCGCCTGGCTTGGAGCGCCCGGCGTCATCGTGCCGGACGAGCCCTTGTCGCCGGAAGTCCCTCGGCGGGGCAGGATGGGGGCACCGGAACCTCCGCCGCTCTGTCCTGCGGAGGGAGATTCAGTTTGTGCGATTGCCGGCACCGCAGAGAGCGTGGACCCAGCAAGGAGCGCCATTGCGAGCGTATGCTTTATCAACGGTTTCATGGGTGTTTCCTCTATTGTTTTCATGTCGCCTGCGAGGCTCTGCATGAGCCGCAATGCCTTTTTCCAACGAGGTCTGGGACTGTGCGTTCCGCCTTTTGGGCTTCAGTCGGCCCTAAGGTCGGACTTCAGTCCCGATGTGGTTTAGGTCTTTGGTCCGATAGGTTGACGCAAAGGTCCAAGGGGGCTGAAATCGCGGAACCGTGCTCGTAGAATGCGGTTGATCCTGAAGCTTTTTCAGGAGGTTCCGTCACAGACACAGGGCCAGGCACGGAGGTTTTGATGTCCGCGGCAGAGGACTTCATTGCTGCCACCGAAACGTTCGCGGCCAATGACTTATGGAAGCCGGATTCCTGCGCGATCATCGGTCCCTTTCAGCGCAGAACCTTGCCCGCCGATCGCCGTGCGCGGTCGGCGGGTCCTTTGACCGAGGCGGAACCATCGGGAGAGATGTTCGGTTTCCTTGAGGAGGGCCGATGCCGCGAATGCAGGGAACGATGAAACCGGGAGTCGAACATGTCTACGCGTAGATTGTTTGTTTTAAGTGGGGCGCTCGCTGCGATCTTTGCAGCAGCCATGCCCTTCAAGCTGGCCGTTGACGCGAATGGCGTGCCTTGCCTCGCTGCCTCGTCCGCCGCAGCAAAGGACAGTGACAGCGACAGCGGTGACAGCGACAGTGGCAACGGCGGTGATAATGACAGCGCGGGCAATGGTGATAATGGGGGCGCTGGCAGCGGCGGGGGCGGAAACAGCTCCGGCAAAGGCAATGAAGGGAATGATGCCGGCAGCGTCGGCGAAGGCGCTGCCGACGACGGTGATGCGGGCGACGGCGCGAACGACAGCAGCACGGATGCCGGCAACTCCGCTTCTGGCACTTCTGGCAAATCACAAAATGACGGCAGCACCGGCAGCGGTTCCGGCACTGGCACTGGCGCCGGTACAAGTACAGGCAAGAGCGCTTCGGACAAGGCCGATAAACCTGCTGCCGACAGCCAGACAGCGGGGCAGCGTTCGCCAACGCAGCCGGCGACACCGGCGGCCCGTTCCAAATCGGATGTCAAAGTCGACGTTCGGGGAAATTCGATTACCGTACGCCACGGTAACGGCGCGACGGAACGGATCTCCCAGGGGCGCTACGAGATGCGCGACTCGCGGTCGCGCACGATCGTCAATCGGCAGGCCACTCCTTCCGACACGTCACGATTGCGGTCGTTCGGTCGTTGAGCGTTGGACGGTGGCGTCGCGAAGGGCCAGCGCCGCTTCCGTACGGTTGGAGACCTTCAGCTTCGAGAAGATGCGGGTCATGTGGTGCTTGACCGTCTTTTCGTGAAGATCGAGTTCCCGTGCCACACGTTTGTTGCTGAGGCCCGATGCGACGAGGTTCAGCACCTCCTGTTCCCGATCGGTGAGTTCTGCCATCGGATCGGGCTGTTCGACGGCTTCAGCGGATGCTGAAAGTCCGGCGATCAACTGGGCCGAAAGGGCCGGCGAGACATAACTCCCCCCGGCGGCAATGGTCCTGACGACTTCTGCAAGTCCTCTCGAACCGATCCCCTTGAGAACATAGCCTTTCGCGCCGAGCTTGAGCGCCTTGGTGATGTCGTCCCTTGCTTCCGAGACGGTCAACATGACGATCTTCAGAGTGGGACAGTATTCGAGTGCATCGGTTATGGTTTCGAGACCGCTTCCAGGCATCGAGATGTCGATCAGCATGACATCCGGGCAGAATTCCCGCGCGATGCGGATCGCATCGTCCCGCGATCCGCCTTCCCCGACAATCTCGAAATCCTCGATCTCGCTGAAGCTGCGCGTAACGCCCTCCCGGAACAAGGGGTGATCATCAACGACCGCGATTTTGACTGCTGTCATCAAGCCTGCTCCATTTCCTGCACGTTCAGGGACATCCTGACCGTAGTTCCGCTTTTCGATGTGAAAATATTGAATGTGCCGCCAAGGCTCTCGATCCGTTCCCTGAGCCCGGCAAGCCCCAGGCCGTCCGGACCAACCGAAGCGGGATCGAAACCCGGTCCGCGGTCGGCCACTTCAATCACGACATTGCCATTGTCGAAAGTCTGGCGGACGCTCTGGTCTACGCCGCCACCATGCCGGAAACCGTTGTTGAGGGCTTCTTGTACGAAGCGGTAGATGCAGATCTTGGCGGAAGGAGGGAGGGATTTGGAACCGTTGGTCATCGACAACGCGACCTTGAGTCCCGTTCGCTGACGATGGGCGTCGACGGCGCGCTTCAGGACATCCGGGAGTTCGGCGGTTTCGATCTGCGGCAGCACGAGCCCGCTGCATATGCTGCGGATCTCGTCCATCGCCTCGTCCAATCGGGCTTTGATCGTGGAGACTTCCTTCTCGCGCGCCTGGTGCGGCGTGCGGGGATCCGTAAGGAGCTGGCTGTCCACGCGCAGGGCGGCATAGGCGACGAGCTGGGCCGGACCGTCATGCAGGTCGGCGCCGAGCCGGCGCAGATAGCTTTCGTTAAGCGCCGTCGCGCGCAGCGAGGCACGCTGGGCCCTGGCATGCAGCGCCTTGTTCTGCGAGAGCAGTTCGGAGAGTTCGGTAACACGCTGGGTCAGCGCCTGCTGCTGATGGTCGATGATGCGGCTGCCGCGGAAGACGATTGCCGACAGAAGCAGGAAAAAAGCAAGCGTGACACCGAAAACCGCAAGCCAGCTTCTAAGCTGCGCCTGGTGGAGGCTCTGCTGGAATTCGTCTGCGACTTCATAGAATTCCGAGACCGCGACAACCTCGCCCGACCAGGGTTGCAGGATGGGGTTGTAGATTTCGAGGAGCGGATCGTCCCTCGATCGTTCGGACGCGTCTCGCGGCTCCGCAGAGCCGAACTGCGCGACCATCTGTCCGGAGAACGCCGTCAGGAGATCCTCGCCTGGATCGAGCCGCTTGCCCACCATGCTCTTGTCGGGAGTGGCGTAGAGGACGGTTCCATCCTTCCGCCAGAGCCTGAATGAGACGACCTTGCCGCCGAGCGCACCCTGGCCGAAGGTTTCGTCGAGCGCTCGGGTCGTGACGTCGTCGAGCCGCTGGCTGGTCTTCATGTCGGGGAGCAGCGGCGCGATGATGCTGTCGACATAGAGCGCAGTCGACGCTGCGGAATTGCGGGTGACCGCAGCTTCGATAAGCGTCGTCACATACGCTCCGACGAGCATCATGGCTGCAAGCGAAACCAGCCCGCCGGCGATCAGGAACTGCCGGGCAAGCGATTGATTGTTCCAGCGATCGAGAATTCCGCGAAGTGGCATCAAACAGGCGTCAATTAGTTGTTCCCAAAGCTCGCACAGTGCGAGCGGATGCCCGGCAACGCATGAGGGTGCCAACTCGTTGCATCAGCGCGTGAGAATATTCCGTGGCGTGGCTGTGGCGAGACACACGGACGAGACAAGTCGTGGGAATGCCGGTACGACAATCGGCGGAGGTTATGTTTTCCGGAAGAAGAATGGTGCTGCTAGAGAGATTTGAACTCTCGGCCTCTCCCTTACCAAGGGAGTGCTCTACCCCTGAGCTATAGCAGCTTGTAGCCGCCGCAAAATCATCGCGTCGTCGGCGAGGGGCCTATTGCCATAGCTTCACCGGGAGCGCAAGCCGCAAATTCCAAGTTCTTTCGTCGGTATGGAGGGAAAACATTGCTTTTGCTTTTGTTGAACCGGCTTTTTGGTTATGGAGAACCATGGCGAATGACGAAGAATTGCCCGATTCGCAGGCCGGAGAGACGAAGGAAACCCGCGGCGACCGCGCGCGTGCGGCGGCAGATGAGCGGGTTGCCAAGCGGAAAGCGCGCGCAGCCGCCAAGCTTCGGGAAAATTTGATGCGCCGCAAGTCACAGGCGCGCGCACGCCGGGCCGGCGAGGCTGATCCCACCCATGGATTGCCTGCCGCAAAAACGGACGAATCATCCTGATCTATGCTGGGCGGACGGGCTTTGGCAATTTCAGCAGACATTGAAGCGGCGGCGGATCTCGTTTAAGGACGCGTCCTTTCGCGCTCTAAGAAGGAAGAGTGACAACTTATGGATCGCATCAGAATCTCTGGCGGCAACGAACTCAGGGGCACCATTCCGATTTCCGGGGCAAAGAACGCCGCGCTGCCTTTGATGATCGCGTCCCTTTTGACGAGCGATACGCTGACGCTCGAAAATGTGCCGCATCTTGCCGATGTCGAGCTCCTGATGCGCATCCTCGGCAATCACGGCGTCGATATCGCCGTCAACGGACGGCGCGAACGGCAGGAGGACGGCTATTCCCGCACCATCCATTTCACCTGTCGCACCATTGTTGATACGACCGCCCCATATGAGCTGGTCTCCAAGATGCGCGCCAGTTTCTGGGTGATCGGCCCGCTCGTCGCCCGCGAGGGCAGGGCCCGCGTCTCGCTGCCGGGCGGCTGCGCCATCGGTACGCGGCCGGTCGACCTCTTCCTCGAAGCCCTGCAGGCGCTCGGCGCGGAGATCGAGATCGATGGCGGCTACGTCAACGTCACGGCGCCGAAGGGCGGCCTCGTCGGCGCCCGCTACGTTTTCCCGAAGGTTTCGGTCGGCGCCACGCATGTCATGATGATGGCCGCGACGCTTGCCAAGGGCACGACGGTCATCGAGAACGCGGCCCGCGAACCGGAAATCGCCGACCTGGCGAAATGCCTCAACGCCATGGGTGCGAAGATCTCCGGCGCCGGCACCAGGACTATCACCGTCGAAGGCGTCACCTCGCTGTCCGGCGCCCGCCACCGCGTCCTGCCCGACCGTATTGAGACCGGCACCTACGCCATGGCGGTCGCCATGACCGGCGGCGACGTGATCCTCGAAGGCACGCAGGCCGCGCTGCTTGAAAACGCATTGGACACGCTGCGCATGGCGGGTGCCCATATCACCGAGACGGAGAGCGGCCTTCGGGTCGTGCGCAACGGCAACGGCATTCAGCCGGTCGACGTGACGACCGAGCCGTTCCCGGGTTTCCCGACCGACCTGCAGGCGCAGTTCATGGCGCTGATGACGCGGTCATCGGGCGTTTCCAACATCACCGAGACGATTTTCGAAAACCGTTTCATGCATGTGCAGGAGCTTGCACGCCTAGGCGCGAAAATCTCGCTTTCCGGCCAGACGGCGAGGGTGGAAGGTGTCCCTCGGCTGAAGGGCGCGCCTGTCATGGCGACTGACCTGCGCGCTTCCGTTTCGCTGGTGATTGCCGGCCTTGCTGCGGAAGGAGAAACCACGGTCAATCGTGTCTATCATCTCGATCGGGGTTTCGAGCGGCTGGAGGAAAAACTCACCCGCTGCGGTGCCGTCGTCGAACGCGTCAGCGACTGACCGGGTTCCAGGAATCGAAAACGTGATGAAGGACGGCAAGGGTACTACCCTTGCCGTCCTTTTTTGCATCCCTATGTGTCGGAGGTATCCTGTGTTCTTCCCCGCCTCATATTTCTGATCCAGCTTCTTATGGAGATTTCCCATGGCTGATGTTTCCGCTCCCGTATGGTTCATTACCGGCTGCTCGACCGGCTTCGGCCGCGAGCTTGCCAAGCTCACCCTCGATCGCGGCTGGCCGACGGTCGTGACTGCTCGCGACAAAAGCCGCGTCGCCGATCTGGCCGATGGCAGGGACAATGCGCTGGCGCTCGATCTCGACGTCACCGATACCGGCCAGATCATCGCCGCCGTGAGGGCTGCGGAGGAAAAGTTCGGCCGCATCGACGTGCTGGTGAACAATGCCGGCTACGGCTACCAGGCGGCGATCGAGGAGGGCGAGGAAGACGAGATCCGCGCCATGTTCGATGCCAATGTCTTCGGCCTCTTTGCCATGACGCGCGCCGTGCTTCCTGGCATGCGTGCCCGCCGCAAGGGCCACATCCTCAACATCACCTCGCTCGCCGGCTTCATGGGATTGCCGGGCTCCGGTTATTACGCGGCCACCAAGCATGCGGTCGAGGGTTTCTCCGATGCGCTCGCCCTGGAAACGGCTCCGCTCGGTATCAAGGTGACCTGCGTCGAACCCGGCCCCTTCCGTACCGATTGGGCAGGCCGTTCATTGAGGCAGACGCCGAGCAGGATCGCCGACTATGCCGAAACCGCGGGTGCGCGAATGGCCACGACATCCGGATATAGCGGCAGGCAGCCGGGCGATCCTGTCAGAGCAGGCGAGGCGATGATCCGTATCACGCAGACGGAGAATGCGCCGCGGCATCTCGTGTTGGGCGCTTTTGCCTATGACAATATCACGCAGAAGCTCGGCGAGCGCCGGTCCCAGATCGAGGCTCTCAAGGATATCAGCCTCGGCGCGGATTTCCCGCAATAGCGGCCAGTTGCTTCTTTCGCTTTCACATCCTATCTCCAGACAAGAAACTTTCGCGTGAAAACGCAACCTTTGAGTGGATATTTGAAAGCGATGACCGAGCTGAAGCTGCTTGCCCTCGACACGGACGATTTAGGCATCATTTCCGCCCATATGCAGGACGCCGTCTTCAAGGTAGGTGACGTCCGCTGGTCGCCGCCGGAAAGGAACTTTTCCCTCGCCGCCAACCGTTTCGTCTGGGAGAAGGCCGGCGAGAAGCGCAAGGGTTTCGAGCGGCACCGCGCCGCCCTGGTGTTCAAACGCGTTGAAGCGGTGCGTTCCACCGGCATCGACCGCAACAGGACGGACGATGTGCTCTCGCTGCTCGCGATCACCTTCACACGCAAGGGCGAGGGGCCGGAAGGCACGGTGGAACTGGTGCTTTCCGGCACGGCCACGATTGCGCTTGATGTCGAATGCATCGAAGTTGCTCTTGCGGATATCGGCGGCGCGTGGGAAACGGCGGTGAGGCCCCGCCATCCCTGATCGGGACCGCCCTGATTGAGATAGAACATCATCTTGAGTTGGAAGGAATATCCGCTTGGCAATCTGGCTGGAGCAGGCATCGCAGGATTTTGAGGCGAGGTTTTCTGCTTTTCTCTCGACCAAACGCGAGGTTTCGGAAGATGTGAACGCGGTGGTGCGTGCCATCATCGATGACGTGCGTGCCCGCGGTGATGCGGCGCTGATCGACTATTCCGCCCGTTTCGACGGCATTGATCTCGCCAAGGCCGGCATCCGCGTGAGCGATGCGGATATCGACGCTGCCGTCGCCGAGACCGATCCCAGGGTTTTCGACGCGCTGAAGTTCGCTGCCGAGCGTATCGAAAGACACCATGCCCGACAGATGCCGAAGGACGATATCTACGAGGATGCGATCGGTGTCGGCCTCGGCTCCCGCTGGACGGCGATCGAGGCGGTCGGCCTTTATGTGCCGGGCGGCACGGCGAGCTATCCGAGCTCTGTGCTGATGAATGCCGTGCCGGCCAGGGTCGCAGGCGTGCCGCGCCTCGTGATGGTCGTGCCGGCGAGCGGCGGGAAGATCAATCCGGCCGTACTGGCAGCGGCCCGCATCGCCGGCGTCACGGAGATCTACCGGATCGGCGGCGCCCAGGCGGTAGCCGCACTTGCCTATGGTACCGAGACCATTGCGCCGGTTGCCAAGATCGTCGGTCCCGGCAATGCCTATGTCGCGGCGGCCAAGCGCCAGGTCTTCGGCACGGTCGGCATCGACATGATCGCGGGTCCTTCCGAGGTTCTCGTCATCGCCGACGGCGAAAACGATCCGGCCTGGCTGGCTGCCGATCTGCTTGCCCAGGCGGAGCACGATCCCGGTGCCCAGTCGATTCTCATTACCGACGATGCCGGCCTCGCCAAGGCGGTGGAAGCGGCCGTCGAGCGGCAGCTCAAAACCCTGTCGCGTTCGGAAACCGCTGCTGCAAGCTGGCGGGATTTCGGCGCGATCATCCTCGTGCCGGATCTGAAAGCCGCCCTGCCGCTCGCAAATCGTATTGCTGCCGAGCATCTGGAACTCGCCGTCGCCGATCCCGACGCGTTGATGCCGGGCATCCGCAATGCCGGCGCGATCTTCATCGGCCGCCATACGCCCGAAGTGATCGGCGATTATGTCGGCGGATCCAACCACGTGTTGCCGACGGCGCGTTCAGCGCGCTTTTCCTCGGGCCTCTCGGTGCTCGATTTCGTCAAGCGAACCTCGATCCTGCGTTTAGGGCCGGATCAGCTTGGTCAACTCGCGCCAGCCGCAATCACGCTTGCCCATTCCGAAGGGCTCGACGCCCATGCCCGGTCCGTCTCGATCCGCCTGAACGCCATGCCTCTCAATGATGGGGGCTGACGGATGGGGCGAGGGGACTTCCGGCTCTCGGATGTCGTTCTGGACGACTCGATCGGGCGCTCGACGCCGGATGTGGAACATGAGCGGGCGGTCGCCATCTTCGATCTCGTCGAGGAAAATTCCTTCGAGCCGGTAGGCCATGCCGGCGGTCCCTACAAGCTCAGGCTCTCTCTGGTCGATTCCAAGCTCGTGCTCGGCATCACCACGGAAAAGGGCGAGGAAGTCGCCACCCATATCCTCTCGCTCACCCCCTTTCGGCGGATCATCAAGGATTATTTCATGATCTGCGAGAGCTATTACGAAGCGATCCGATCCTCCTCTCCGAGCAGGATCGAGGCGATCGACATGGGCCGTCGCGGCATCCACAACGAGGGTTCCCAGACGCTCATGGATCGGCTGAATGGCAAGATCCGTGTCGATTTCGATACGGCGCGGCGGCTTTTCACCCTGGTCTGCGTTCTCTATTGGCGCGGCTGATCATGGAAAGCGCCACCTTGCCCGAGACAAGTGTCAAACGACCGGGTGCCATCCTCTTCCTGTGCGGCTGGAACGTCATCCGCTCGCCGATGGCCGAAGCCATTGCAAAACGGCTGCTGCCACCCGATATCTATGTGAAATCGGCGGGGGTGCGCTCTGGCGAGCGGGATCCTTTCGTGGATGTGGTGCTGCAAGAGGTCGGGCTGTCGCTCGGCCGGCATCAGCCTCGGACGCTGGAGGAACTCGAGGATGATTTCTTCGATCTGATCGTCACCCTGACGCCCGAAGCCCATCATGCCGCACTGGAACTCACCCGCGCCAACGCCGTTGACGTCGTCTATTGGCCGACCATGGATCCGACCGCTGCGACGGGTACGCGCGAGCAAAAGCTTCACGCCTATCGGGAGGTTCGCGATCATCTCTGGCGGCTGATCGATGAACGCTTTTCGGGAATGAGCCGGCATCCGGCCGAGACGGCCTGAAAGACATTGAGAATCGCTTTCAAGCGAGGTTCACAAAGCGGACATGATTGTGTAGGTTCCGCGCACATTTCCGGGTGAGCGCACATTTTGCCGCAGCCCGAATTCAACAACAGGAAGAAAACCTATATATGGCTAAAGAAGAAGTCCTCGAATTCCCGGGCGTCGTGACCGAGCTTCTGCCCAACGCGACATTCCGCGTGAAGCTTGAAAACGAACACGAGATCATTGCCCACACCGCCGGCCGCATGCGCAAGAACCGTATCCGTGTTCTTGCCGGCGACAAGGTGCTTGTCGAAATGACGCCCTACGACCTCACCAAGGGCCGCATCACCTACCGCTTCAAATAATTGTTCTTACTCCGCGGTGGTCTCTCATGGCGCTGGAACAAAAGCTGATACTGGCCTCCGGTTCTCCGCGCCGTCTCGATCTTCTCAATCAGGCCGGTATCAAGCCTGTGCGGCTGATGCCGATGGATATCGATGAGGCGCCGAAGAAATCCGAGCATCCGCGTTCGCTTGCCCGCAGGCTCTCGACGGAGAAGGCCGAAGCGGCCTTCGCTGCCGTCAAGGGCGATCCGGCCTGGCGGCATAGCTACATTCTCTCGGCCGATACGGTGGTGGCGGTCGGGCGCCGCATTCTGGAGAAGACCGAATATACGGAAGAGGCGTCTTCCGCCCTGCATCTGCTCTCGGGGCGCGGCCATTGGGTCTATACCGGCATCTGCCTGGTGACCCCGGGCGGCCAGTTCCGCCAGAAGGTCGTGCAGACCAAAGTGCGCTTCAAGCGCCTTTCCACCCGCGAAATCGAGAACTATATCGCCTCGGGCGAGTGGCGCGGCAAGGCGGGAGCCTATGCGATCCAGGGCATTGCCGGCGCCTTTGTACAGAAGCTTGTCGGCTCCTATACGAATGTCGTCGGACTGCCGCTTTACGAAGTGACGGCGCTGCTTGCGGGGGAAGGTTTCGACGTAGCGGCGACCTGGCCGGAGGGCTGAGGCCTTCGGCGGATGTGTCGGAGGCCGGCTTTTGCGCTGGCGGTTCCGCGCAAGATACAGGAGTGTTGCAACACCATGGCATCCGAACCGATCAAGACCGGCGGCAAGGTTGAGCCGCTCAGGAAGGCGAGACCCTGCCCGGAATGCGGCAAGCCGTCCTCGCGCGAACATTATCCCTTCTGCTCCGACCGTTGCCGGACGCTTGACCTGTCGCGCTGGCTGAACGGCTCTTACGCCATTCCTGTGGCGGAAGATGAAACCAGGGCGGACCGCTCGGACGAGCGCGAATAAGGGAGCCGGGCTATCGGGCCGCTTGCCTTGCTGTTTTTGTTCGGGAATTTGCGATTTTCGCAAACCTGTCAAAAAAGTGGACCGTAGCGCTGGACATGGCCGAACAAGATGTTATAACCCCGCTCGCTTCCGGGGGCATGACCCCCGCCGGCCTCCGCCGGAAGGCTTTGATGAAGCCTCGATGCCCGGATAGCTCAGTTGGTAGAGCAGCGGATTGAAAATCCGCGTGTCGGTGGTTCAAATCCGCCTCCGGGCACCATTTTCATTAAGAAAATCAAATGATTGCAGAACGCACTTCGCTGGCATGTCGCGCTCATGTTGCAAAAGGATTCCCTTGAGTTTCGGACATTTCCATTGAACGACAGCGAATCCATGCGACATGGAACAACCCCATATTGCGCAACCGTCAGACCTCTGGCAGCTTCAATAGGGAAGGAAATCGGGGGTTAAGGATGGCGAAATTTCACGGCGAGCTTTCGGAATTGGAGGCTGCGGTCAGTGCGACGGGTAAACAAGGCACGTGGACCGAAACTAACGGCCACTTCCAGTTCAGAGCGAAGACCGGTCAGATTTTAAATTGGTGGCCATCAAAGGGCACACTCTGCGGAAAGTCACTTCGTACTCTCCCGTCGAGTTAGACGGCTGTCGATTAGCACTTCCATCCCCGTAGCGCGCTTCATCGAGCTATTTCAGGAAGGCGGCGCGCAGCGCGCCTCTGCAACGGCATAAGGTATGTGCGGATCACGATCATAATCCCTGCGATCTGCAGAATTGATGCCGATCGGCGGCAATGCCAAGGATAGTGATTCGTCCCGACGAGCGCCGCGTCTCCTTGTCTCTTTGGCTATTCGACGCTCTTCTCACGCGAAATGCTTACAGTCATCGTGGCCAGTGCCATGCAAGGCGGCCTGCTATGTAATCCCGTCGTTTTCCTCACATACCGGGGCACGGTGAACGAATGCATAGAGGGACCTTTACCGCATCGCACAATGACACCATATTGTGGGCTGCAGAGGTTCAATGTATTGTCCGGCCATAGCTCAGGGAGGCTTTTCAGGCTGTGATGCCGGAAAGGAGCGACATGACAATGGTTAAGACGCATCCGCACGACTCCAGTCATCGCACCACGAATGCGTCGCCCCAAGTTCCGACGTACGCGAGGTGGGACTTCGCCCGCGATAGGGCGAACTCTTTAACCGATCCCTACCGCTCTCCTCCGATTCCGGTCCTGGAGATAGCGGAGAGGAACGGCGTCAACGTGATATTCGCAGATTTTGGCCAGCATAGCCAATCCGTCGCTGGGTTCTGCGACTTCAAGAATGCGCGCCTCTATGTAAATAAAGAGGATCGCACAGAGCGTCAGTTCTTCACGATCGCCCATGAATTTGGCCATTGGGTGCTTCACCGCGACGTCTTTCTGGCGCATCCGGATCGGTATCCTGTGCTGCCGCGCTTCCAGAATGTCGATTTGCATAGCCCGATGGAAAAGGAAGCAAACTACTTTGCAGCGAACTTGCTCGTCCCTGAGCGGCTCCTGCGTCCGGTTATAACTGCGCCGATCGCCTCGCTGGCTTCAATTTTCCGCGTTTCTCGCACGATGATGGAGCACCGCGTCAACAATGTCCGCGGTTAAGACGCCAGGTGACGACGAGCTTCCGACGCCAGAGGACATTTTAGCGTCGGAAGGTTTCGATGCGGCCGCCTCTGAACAATATCAGACGGAGGTAGAGCGAGAGTTTTCCGCAGTTGCCGTTCAGTCAGAAGTCGAGTGGGCACACCTAAAAGGTCTGCAAGATCACTACTGGCACAAGGGCAATTGGTCTTGGTTTCTAATGGGAATCATGTCGGCTATGATCATCTTCCAGTCCTTTTTGCTAGGGCTGGTTGGCGCGGGCGTTTGGGGTTTCTCGAAATACGAATGGCTTCTGCCTGCTTTACTCGTTCAAAATCTGGGACAGATTATTGCGCTGGCATTTGTAGTAGTGCGCTCGCTGTTCCGCGATCAGGGTTTTGTCAAACCTGAGAAATGACGCCTGATGCAAATCAAACGTAGATTGCGAGCCTGGCGGGTCAACCACTCAGGCTTGAGCCGGCGCTAAAGCGATAGCCCGCTGAACCGATTAAGAATTGACACCGGCTGAAGGCTTCGCGGAACTGTAGGCCGTGGATGATCTCGCGCCCTACGCCCCCGTCACGCCCACTCATTGTGGGGAAGACAAATCCGCTCCGACCGTCTATGGATGCCCACACATCGGGCGGCGGGCTTCGAATTGGGAATGGACCAGCAGTTTTTCGACAGAAGCGCGGTCGAGGTCGCACGCGATCTGATCGGCGTCGAGTTTGATGTCGAGGGCGTTGGCGGCGTCATCGTCGAGACCGAGGCTTATGAGCCGGATGATCCTGCTTCCCACAGCTTTCGGGGACCTACGCCCAGGAATGCGGTCATGTTCGGACCGCCGGGGCATGCCTATGTCTATCGCTCATACGGCATTCACTGGTGCCTGAATTTTGTCTGTCGGCCAGGCAGCGCCGTGCTGATCAGGGCGTTGCAGCCCGTCAGAGGCATTGATGAAATGGAAAGACGTCGCGGTCGTTCTGATCCGCTGCTTCTATGTTCCGGTCCGGGCCGCGTCTGTCAGGCTCTCGGTGTAACCATTGAGCACAACGGCTTGCCCTTGCGCCAGCCGCCGTTCGAGTTGACACGTCCGCAAATGCCGCCGCTGATCGTCATCGGCCGGCGGATCGGCATTTCGCAGGCGGTCGATCTGCCCTGGCGTTTCGGGCTCTCCGGTTCACTGCATGTCAGCAGGAAATTCGCCGGAAAAGGCGGTCTTGCCGTATAGGCCACAAGGTCATTTGCAGCTTCCGGGCCGAGCCGCTGAGGGCGCTGGGGCAAAACCGCAGGGCGGATCGGCCGGATAGCTCGCTCCCACCCAACTGCGTAACCTGTGTCTTATCCAAACTAAAACCGGTGTTCCTGCACCTTCTATTAACCTTCGGGCAAGGAATTAACCATACATATTGGAATGCACGGCGAAATGGGATGACCGGGGTCTCCCACCAGGCATGAAGCCGCAAAGCCGTACCGGTGACAGTCCGGTATCCGCTCATGAAAATCCAGGATAGCCTGTGGTGACCGTGTTGCCCGTGCCGACGGATATTGATCCGCTCTGGCGAGCATCTCCTATTCATCTCCGGTGCCTGGCGGACAGGAGCCGCATGCCGCCAATCTTTGAGGATTGGTTAGATGAATTTTGGGGACGGTTTTGGTGCAGGAAACGCCATCGGATCAGGCGCGACGGGGCCAGGCGGGCAGCCTGGGCGAGAGACTGGCATTCGCCGGCCTTGACGGCGAACTGCGCGATCTTCTGCGCCGCTGCCGGCCGCAGCTCGACCGGCATTTGAAGACCGGCCTGCGTGACCTCTTCCATCGCTTTCAATCCTCTCCCGAAGCCGCCCGCAATTTCGAGAGCGAGCAGCAGATCGAGCGGCTGCATGACCTGCAAGCCTCCCATTGGGGCGTGCTGACGGATGCCCGTTTCGATGCGCTCTATGCCGAGCGGGTGAAACTGCTTTCCGATACCGAGAGCCGCATGGGTCTCGATCCGCGCTGGCATATTGCCGGCCATGCGGTGATGCTGGAACACCTGATCGCTGGTGCGATCGCCGACCTTGCCCCGAAACCGCTCCTGCCGGGCGGGCGCAAGCGCGAGCAGGAACTGCTCGACCTGGTTGGCGCGATCGTGCGCCTCGTGATGGTTGATGCCGAGATCGCCGTTTCGCTGCGTTTCAACGAATTGCGCCAGCGGTATCAGCGGGCGCTCGCCGAGCAGCGTGAAGCCGATCATGCCGAGGCGGTCGAGACGTTCTCGGGTGTCATGGCGGCGCTTGCCGATCACGACCTGACGGCTTGTCTCCCGGCAGACGTGCCGGAGGCTTATCGCGACCTCGCCGATCTTCTGAACCGGGCAATCGCAGGCATGCGTTCCTCGGTCGAGACCGCCGATGCCCATCGCGAGAAGGCCGGCGCGCTGACGCACTCACTTTCCGAAGACGCGCGTTCCTTTGCAACCACCTCCGGGGAGCAATCAGAGCGTCTTCAGGACGCGATGCGGGCGCTTGTCGACATTGCCACGAAGGTCAAGGAAACCGCCGCCGGAACGACTGAGGCCGAAAAGGCTGCTGCCGAGACACGCCGTTCGGTCGAGGCAAGCGGCGAGGTTGTCGGCCGCGCGATCAGCGCCATGGCCGATATCGAATCTTCGGCCGAGAAGATCGGCCAGATCATCGGCGTTATCGACGACATTGCCTTCCAGACCAATCTTCTGGCCCTGAATGCCGGCATCGAGGCCGCCCGCGCCGGCGAGACAGGCCGCGGCTTCGCCGTCGTCGCGCAGGAAGTGCGCGCACTTGCCCAGCGTTCCGCCGAAGCTGCCCGCGAGATCAAGACGCTGGTCACCGGCACGAAATCGCAGGTGGATGCGGGTGTCGAGATGGTCCATCGCACACAGGACGCGATCGGCGGCATCGTCCGGCAGGTCTCTGAAATCAATGACGCGATCGCCGGCATAGCCCGCGATACCGGCGACCACGCTCATGGCCTTGATCGGCTGACCGCCGAGATCGGCTCTGTAAGCGAGCGCGTGGCTTCGAACGCGAGCCTGGCAAGCCGGGCCGGCGAGGGAGCCGATGAACTTCATACCGTGATTCTGGAACTCGGCCGCACGGTCCGCCAGTTCCGAATCGAGCGGCAGAGCCGTTATCCGGAAAAGCGTCACCCGGCGCCGCCACGCAGTCAGTCAGCGCCCGTCTCGGTGCCAGCAGTTGCAGAACCGGCGGCCTATAACGAATACCTCATTCAGAAACGGCAAGGAATAAGCTGATGGCAGCAAAGAAGGCTGGACCCGGAAGTTTGAAGCTGTCGGCGGTGCTGGACCTCAACGAGGCTTCGGTTCTGCACGGAAAGCTGATGTCCATGCGCGGCAGCGATCTCGTCATCGATGCTTCGGGCGTTGAGCGGGTCGGCGTGCAGTGCGCGCAGGTTCTCGTCGCTGGTGTCATGGCCTGGAAGGACGACAAAAAATCCTTCCTTGTCGAAAAGGCTTCGGACGCATTTCAGAAGACGATGCAACTCATCGGCATCGAGACCGATAATTTGATTGTTAAGGAGATCTAGCAATGAAGAAGAAAGTGCTGACCGTGGATGATTCACGGACGATCCGGAACATGCTGCTGGTGACCCTGAACAATGCGGGTTTCGAGACCATTCAGGCGGAAGACGGCGTCGAAGGGCTCGAAGTTCTCGAAGACGCCAATCCGGATGTCATCGTCACCGATATCAACATGCCGCGTCTCGATGGCTTTGGCTTCATCGAAGGCGTCCGCCGCAACGAAAAATATCGCGCCGTTCCGATCCTCGTCCTAACGACGGAAAGCGATCAGGAAAAGAAGAATAGGGCCCGGCAGGCCGGTGCGACGGGTTGGATCGTCAAGCCCTTCGATCCTGCCAAACTGATTGATGCGATCGAGCGTGTAACTGCCTGAGCCGGGAATTTCTCCGATGGATATGAACGAAATCAAAGAGATCTTCTTTCAGGAATGCGAAGAGCAACTCGCTGAACTGGAGTCGGGTCTTCTCAAGCTGAACGACGGGGACCGCGACCCCGAAACGGTGAACGCCGTTTTCCGTGCCGTTCATTCCATCAAGGGGGGCGCTGGCGCCTTCGGTCTGGACGATCTGGTTTCCTTCGCCCACGTTTTCGAGACAACCCTCGACTGTGTGCGCTCCGGCAAGCTGGAGCCCGGCCAGGATGTGCTGAAGGTCATGCTGAAATCGGCGGACGTGCTCGCCGACCTCGTCAGCGCTTCGCGCGACGGTGGCAGCGTCGACGAGTCGAGAACCCGTGGCCTGGTCAAGGAACTTGAAGCGCTTGCCAACGGCGAGCTGCCATCCGCATCAGGTCACGAGGCACCGAAGCAGGCTGCGAAGGCCGCGTCCGCCGCCCCGCAGGAGGAAACTCCCAAGCCTACGGATGAGAGCGGTTTCCAGCCGATCCCCTTCTCCTTCGATGGTTTCGACGATGAGGAGCCGGCGTTCGAAGGCTCGATCTACGAAGTGACCTTCAAGCCGCGCCGCGAACTCTATTCCAAGGGCAATGAGGCGGCGCTCCTGCTGCGCGATCTGTCCCGTATCGGCGAGATGAGCATCGCCTGCGATATGGACGACCTGCCGGCTCTCGACAAGATGGATCCGGAAGCCTCCTATTTCAGCTGGAAGATTTCGCTGAAGACCAACAAGGGCGAGGACGACATCCGCACGGTCTTCGAGTTTGCCGAGTGGGATTGCGATCTCGAAGTGAAGCTTGCCGAGGAAGCATCGACGGATGAAGAACTGCCGATGATCCCGGTTCCGTTCGATCTGTCGATCCTCGATGACGGCTCTGCCGCCGAGGAAGAGGACAAGGCCGTGGAGCCGTCTGCTGTCGAAGAAACCGCGGCTGCGGCTGTCTCGGCTGCCAAGGTGGCGACAGGCATCATGAAGGCCGCCGACGCGGCCGCTCGCGTCGCCGAAAAGAAGGATGCTGCCTCTTCCGCCGCTGCTGCAACCCAGAACAACGCTGCTGCGGCTGCCGCTGCAGCCGGTCAGACGATCCGTGTCGATCTCGATCGCGTCGACCGCCTGATCAACCTGGTGGGCGAGCTCGTCATCAACCAGGCGATGCTGTCCCAAAGCGTCATCGAAAACGACACGAACGGCACGTCCTCGATCAACATGGGCCTCGAAGAGCTGCAGCAGCTCACCCGCGAGATCCAGGACTCGGTCATGGCGATCCGCGCGCAGCCGGTGAAGCCGGTTTTCCAGCGCATGTCGCGTATCGTCCGCGAAGTGGCCGACATGGTCGGCAAGCAGATCCGCCTGGTCACCGAGGGTGAAAATACCGAAGTCGACAAGACGGTCATCGACAAGCTTGCCGAGCCGCTGACTCACATGATCCGCAACGCGGTCGACCATGGCATCGAGACACCCGAGAAGCGCGAAGCGGCCGGCAAGAATCCGGAAGGCACTGTCAAGCTGTCGGCGAAACATCGTTCGGGCCGCATCCTGATCGAGCTTCAGGACGACGGCGCCGGCATCAATCGCGAACGTGTTCGCCAGAAGGCGATCGACAACGATCTCATTGCCGCCGATGCCAATCTCTCGGATGATGAGATCGACAATCTGATCTTCATGCCGGGCTTCTCGACTGCCGACAAGATCTCCGACATCTCCGGCCGTGGCGTCGGCATGGATGTGGTGAAGCGGTCGATCCAGGCGCTCGGTGGCCGCATCTCGATCTCATCGCGGCCCGGTCACGGTTCCACGTTCACGATGAGCCTGCCGCTGACGCTCGCGGTTCTCGATGGCATGGTCGTGACGGTCGCCGGTCAGACCCTGGTCGTGCCGCTGACCGCAATTGTCGAGACGCTGCAGCCGGAAGCGTCCGCCATCCATTCCTTCGGTGCGAACCAGCGGCTCATTTCGATCCGCAACTCCTTCTGCCCGCTGGTCGATGTCGGCCGCATCCTGAACTTCCGCGCCATCCAGGCGAACCCGGTCGACGGTGTCGCGCTATTGGTGGAATCGGAAGGAGGCGGTCAGCGCGCCCTGATGGTGGACGCGATCCAGGGCCAGCGCCAGGTGGTCATCAAGTCGCTCGAAGCGAACTACACCCATGTGCCAGGTATCGCCGCAGCCACCATCCTGGGTGATGGTCGTGTCGCGCTCATCCTCGATGTCGATGCGGTCGTCGCGGCCTCGCGAGGCCAATCTCTTAAACCAGAAATGGCACTGAAGTCTGAAATGTCACTCGCAGCCACGGGTTAAGACGGGTTAGTTGGTTATGTCGTATGCCGTGAAGAACCTTACTCAGGGAAGTCGGGAATTGATCGCCTTCCGTATCGGTGATCAGGAATTCTGCGTGAACATCATGTCCGTCCGCGAAATCCGCGGCTGGACGCCGGCAACACCGATGCCGCATGCGCCGCCCTACGTGATGGGCGTCATCAATCTGCGCGGTGCGGTTCTGCCGATTGTCGACCTGTCGGCCCGGCTGGGCATGAAGGACGCGGAGCCCACCGCACGCCACGTGATCATCGTGGCACAGGTGAAGACTCGCGTTGTCGGTCTGCTCGTCGAAGCCGTTTCCGATATTCTTACGATTACCGACGAGAATATCCAGCCGGTGCCGGAAGTCTCTTCCGACCTTGAGAAACAATATGCCCGAGGAATTCTCGCGATCGAAAAGCGGATGATCTGCATGATCGAGCTTGATGCCCTCTTCCCGGAAAAGGAAAGCGAAGCTGCATGAAGCCTTTGGGCGCCGTAGAAAGCCGGCAGTCGCCGGACGACGTGCTCGCGAGCGGAGAATATCCGCTGACGCGCCGCGACCTGTCCGATATTGCGGCGATGATCTATGCGGATGCCGGAATCTATCTCAACGATTCCAAGGCTTCGCTTGTCTATTCGCGTCTGTCGAAGCATATCCGGGCGCTCGGGTTGCGCGGCTTCAAGGACTATTGCGCACTGGTGGCTTCGCCGGACGGTGCGGCCGCCCGCCGCGAGATGCTTTCGCACCTGACGACCAATTTCACCCGCTTCTTCCGGGAAAACCACCATTTCGAGCATCTGCGCGACGAGGTCCTGCCGGGGCTGATCAATCGCGCCAAGAGCGGCGGCCGCGTGCGTATCTGGTCGGCCGCCTGTTCGGACGGTCAGGAGCCCTATTCGATCGCGCTCACAGTGCTCTCACTCTTGCCCAATGCCGCGGATTACGACTTCCGTATTCTCGCGACGGATATAGATCCGAAAATCCTCGCAGCAGCCAAGGCCGGCATATACGACGAGAATGCGCTCGAAACCATGACGCCGGCCATGCGCAAGCAATGGTTCCGCGAAGTCGAGGTGAACGGCCGCCGCAAGTTCCAGATCGATGAGCGCGTCAAGAAACTCATCACTTTCAACGAATTGAACCTGATGGCGCAGTGGCCATTCAAGGGTAATTTCGATGTCATCTTCTGCCGCAACGTGGTCATCTATTTCGATGAGCCGACGCAGATGAAGATCTGGTCGCGGTTCGCCTCGCTGCTGGCCGAAGGCGGACATCTTTATATCGGCCATTCCGAACGCGTCTCTGGCGACGCGAAAAACCTGTTCGATAACATCGGTATAACAACTTATCGCTATGTCGGTCAGAACGCGGGGAGGAAAGCATGAGCGCTCCGGCACGAGTCCTGGTCGTCGACGATTCGCCCACCATGCGGGGATTGATCACGGCCGTCCTGAATTCCGATCCGGAGGTTAGTGTAGTAGGGCAGGCCGGCGACGCACTGGAGGCGCGTGCGGCGATCAAGCAGCTCAACCCCGATGTCGTCACGCTTGACATCGAAATGCCCAACATGAACGGGCTGGACTTCCTCGAAAAGATCATGCGCCTGCGTCCGATGCCGGTCATCATGGTCTCCGCCATGACCCATCAGGGAGCCAACGCGACGCTCGCGGCGCTGGAGATCGGCGCCTTCGATTGCGTCGGCAAGCCGGCTCCCGGGGACGTGCGTCCCTTCATGGATCTCGCCGAAAAGGTGAAGGCTGCTGCCCGGTCCGGTCACCGCAGGAACGGACCGGCTCCGGCTCCGGTTGCTGCTCCTGCAGCCGAATATCGCGTCGGCCGCAAGGTCGTGGCGATCGGATCATCGACCGGGGGCGTGGAGGCTCTCATCGCGGTACTTCAAAAGTTCCCGAAAAATTGCCCACCGACGGTGATTACTCAACATATGCCGTCGACGTTTACGAAAAGTTTTGCCGACAGGCTTAATCGTATCTGCGCTCCTGTGGTGCAGGAAGCAACCGATGGCGCGCGGCTGGAGATCGGCAGGATCTATCTCGCGCCCGGTGGTGACCGGCATCTGCAGGTAGTCAATCCGTCGGCGCCTTGTTGCCGACTGATCGAAAAGGAACCCGTGAACGGCCATAGGCCCTCAGTGGATGTCCTTTTCGATTCAGTCGCGGATCTGGCGGGCCGCAATGCGGTCGGGGTTATCCTGACCGGCATGGGACGCGACGGAGCCGCCGGTCTGCTGAAGATGCGTAGCGCAGGTGCGCGCACCATCGGACAGAACGAAAAGACCTGTGTGGTCTACGGCATGCCGAGGGTCGCCCATGAAATGGGGGCCGTCGAGCAGCAACTGCCGCTGGGCTCCATTGGAGAAGAAGTGTTGAAGTTAACTGCCGCCCGAAAAGAAGGTACCGAATAATGTCTCTCGCTGAAAAAATCAAAGTTCTGATCGTCGATGATCAGGTGACCAGCCGCCTGCTGCTCAGCGATGCTCTGACACAGCTCGGCTTCAAACAGATCACTGCGGCCGGCGACGGCGAGCAGGGCATGAAGATCATGGCCGAACAGCCCCATCATCTGGTGATTTCGGACTTCAACATGCCGAAGATGGACGGCATCGGCTTCCTGCAGGCCGTTCGCAGCAATCCGAACACCAAGAAGGCCGCTTTCATCATCCTGACGGCCCAGGGCGACCGTGCCCTGGTTCAGAAAGCGGCTCAGCTCGGCGCGAACAACGTTCTCGCCAAGCCGTTCACCATCGAAAAGATGAAGGCCGCCATCGAAGCGGTGTTTGGAGCATTGAAATGAATGACGCGGCTGCAGCCAGGCGTGTCCATATTATTCAGGGAGAGTACAAGGTCGTAAACGATCCGAACGTCGTCCTGTCAACGATCCTGGGCTCATGCGTGGCTGCCTGTCTTCGCGATCCTGTCGCCGGTGTGGGCGGCATGAACCACTTCCTGCTTCCGGGCTCGGGAGGTTCCACGGCATCGGGCGGTGATGCGACACGCTACGGCGTGCATCTGATGGAACTTTTGATCAACGGCCTTCTGAAGCAAGGGGCGCGGCGGGACCGCTTGGAAGCGAAGATTTTCGGCGGTGCCAAGACGATTGCCAGTTTCTCGAATGTCGGCGAACAGAATGCCGCATTCGCCATGCAGTTTCTCAAGGATGAAGGTATCCCGGTGGTCGGGTCCTCAACGGGCGGGGAGCACGGGCGCAAGCTCGAGTTCTGGCCAGTCAGCGGCCGGGCTCGTCAATATCCGCTGACGGGTGCTGAAACCCAACGGACCGTGGCTATGGAAGAGCGTCCCATACGCATGCCGCCAAAGCCGGTCGAAAGCTCTATCGAATTCTTTTGATCACGAGGAAGCTATGAACGATATCGCCACGCCGTCTATTGCTTCCCTTGAGGAATCCCTTCCCGAAATCCTGATGCGGCTGGTGTCGGAACTCCATGACATCGCCTATCTGATCGAGCGGGTCGAACCTCAGCTGATAGAGATCGGCGGTCAGGACATCCTGCAGTCGCCGGACAGCATGAAGGTTCTCCAGGGCATCGACCTTGCGGTCCAGAAGACCCGCGGCATCGCCGAATTCATCGACACGATCACCGGCACGATTCCGGACAACTGGACAGTCGATGTTTCCACCGCGCTCAGCCTCGTCAAGCTTGCCGACATGCAGAAGGCACTGGCAAACGGCCTGCGTCACGGTCATTCTCAGCCGCTGAGCAAGGCGGCTGGAGATTTCGATTTCTTCTGACGCATTTTCTTCCAGCTATCGAAGCTCGGAAGCCTTCTTCAAATCCCATCCGTAATCGTCAAAGGCTTCTTGCCTGCGAAACGCTCGCACAAGCTTCGCTTTCTAGGGTGCGCCTGGGCAGAAGCTCTATATCCGTGTTTGGCGATGTGGGAACAGAATGAATCTGTTAGCTCAATTTTCACAAGTCTTTAAAAATCTGGCCAATCTCGGCCAGACTCGACTTATTGCTTTAGGCGCCGTCGGCGTCGTTTCGATTGCGATCGTTCTTGCTGCGGCCATCTTTGTGAACAAGCCCGCCTACGAGACGCTGTATGTCAACCTGGACACCGCCGACCTGAATCAGGTCAGCATGGCGTTGGCTGAAGCGAACATGGCGTTCGAAGTCGGCACGGATGGCTCGAGCATCCAGGTTCCGGTCGGCAGCACAAGCAAAGCCCGGTTGCTGCTCGCCGAACGTGGCCTGCCCAACAGCACCAATGCCGGCTATGAACTCTTCGACAACGTTGGTTCGTTGGGCCTCACCTCCTTCATGCAGGAGGTGACTCGCGTTCGTGCCCTTGAAGGGGAGATCTCTCGCTCGATCCAGCAGATCAACGGCGTTACCGCCGCCCGTGTTCATATCGTAATGCCGGATGTCGGAAACTTCCGCAGAGGTGAGCAGAAGCCGACCGCCTCGGTGATGATCCGGGCGAGCGCAACGGCCGGCCGCAAGGCCGCTTCATCGATTCGTCATCTCGTCGCATCTGCGGTCCCCGGCCTCGATGTGGATGACGTGACCATTCTTGATTCCACTGGTCAGCTG
The DNA here is from genome assembly GCF_040066075.1 of Neorhizobium phenanthreniclasticum. NCBI lineage: Bacteria > Pseudomonadati > Pseudomonadota > Alphaproteobacteria > Hyphomicrobiales > Rhizobiaceae > Neorhizobium > Neorhizobium phenanthreniclasticum. The sequence goes on along the minus strand of NZ_JBEAAL010000001.1, from coordinate 460,532 downwards.
CTTGCTTCCGGTGACGAGACCGGCGGCGAGCTGAACAAGTCGCTGGGCATCGTCCAGAATGTGCAGCAGGAAATTGAAAACAGTATCGACAAGGCGCTTGCTCCTTTCCTCGGCATGGACAATTTCCGCTCCAGCGTGACGGCCACGCTCAACACGGACAGCCAGCAGATCCAGGAAACGATCTATGATCCGAATTCCCGGGTCGAGCGTTCGGTCCGCACCACCAAGGAAGCGGCGAAGTCGCAGCAGATGCAGAATGACAACGCCGCAACCGTTGAGCAGAACGTACCGCAGGCGGCTCCTGAGCAGGGAGGTCCAGCAGGACCGCAATCTTCCGATCAGTCCGACAAGCGGGAAGAGCAGACCAACTACGAGATCAATCAGAGGACCGTCGCCACGACGCGCAACAGCTATCAGATCGAAAAGGTCTCGGTGGCAGTCGTGGTCAACAAGGGGCGCATCGAGAGGATGGTCGGCGAACCGGTCGATCAGGCCAAGATCGATGCCTATCTCGCCGAAATGCAGAAGATCGTCTCTTCGGCTGCCGGCATCAGTTCAGAGCGCGGCGACGTCGTAACGTTGACTGCTATGGACTTCCTTGAGAATCAGCTTCTGGAAGAGGCTGCCAGCGGCCCGGGTTTCATGGAGACGCTGACACGCAACGTGGGTGGCATCATCAATTCGCTCGCCTTTGTCCTCGTTGCCTTCCTGGTGGTCTGGCTCGGTCTGCGCCCGCTCATCCGCACCGTCAGCGGCACCGGCGTGGCGGGCGAAGTTGCGACCGAAGGCGCCGGGCTCGAATTGCCGGATTTCTCTCCGGCCGGCGGCAGTCCGTCGCTTATGGAAGGGTTCGGCGCAGATTTCGGCTTCGACAGTTCGGACGATATTCTGGGCAGCGGCGAAGGCGAAGGCTTCAACCGTCGCGTCAAGGAAGGCCCGGAGAAACGTCTTGCCCGGATGGTCGAGATTTCCGAAGAGCGCGCCGCAAAGATTCTTCGCAAATGGGCCATCGAAAAAGCTGCCTGACAACCTATCACGAAAATATGATCGTGCGGGGCCGGATACATTCCGGCCCCTTTCTTTTCAGTGGTGCCACACACTTGGCCAATTCTTCTGAACCGCGAATCAGTGGAGGAGGAGGGCAACTGGGGAAATCCTGCCTTCGGATGATGGTAATTGATAACGTCTCTCCTACAATGACCATGATTCGCACGGTGAGTTCTGAGGGTCCGAGGAGGGTGGACCTGCCGCGCTATCCAGCTACGGGCGAGAAGCAGAAGCGGCTATGAACAAGGCCCCTTTGGGTGATTCGTCCGGAAATTCGGGATCGTTTCGGCGTTGGGACGGTTGTGCGTCAGTCAGAAGTGCCGCGATGCGCGTATTCATCAGGAAATGCGTGGCGTGGCGGGGAGTGGATAACGGATGGAGTTATCGGGGGTAGACAAGACAACGGAAGGGCTCTCCCTGAGAGAGGCTGCCGGCTCCAGGGTCCTGTCGCGTGAGCAACTGGCTCGCCGCCTCGCAGTGGTGACGAGTTCGAACAATGTTCAAGGGGTGATGCGCCTGCTGGCGGATTATGTCGGCGCTTCCCACTTCCTTCTTGCCCGCTATGATTTGATCCAGGAACAGGGCCTCGATTTTATCGTCACGTCGAATTGGCCTTTCGATCTCGTTCGGCGTCTGGGCTCTGAACTCGCCAGCGGTTACGCGCGCTCCACCGAGCTTGAGAAATGCCTTTCCCTGCTGACTCCGAGTTTCGCGCTTTTACCGGACGATGTGACACCGCCCGACGACATCAGCCGCCAATACTGCTCTTTGACGTTCTGCGTTGGCAGAACGCGGTTCTCGCTGATGCTGCTTTTCCTGGAAGGCACCATACTGTCGCAGGAGCGTCTGAGGGAAGTAGGGCTGCTGGCCGCCTATGGCGCGAGTTTTGCCGAGAGTGCTGACGTCAGGACCGAGCGGGATTTCGAGTTGACGGAGCGGGAACTGGAGTGTCTTTTCTGGATCGCAGAGGGAAAGACCAGTGACGAGATTGCCGTGATCCTGGGCATATCGCGCAACACCATCAACAACTACATCACAAGCGTGATGCGCAAGACCGCAACAAAAACCCGTTCCGAGGCGATTGCCTACGCGGTACGGAACAATCTGGTGTAGGGGCTGATTTTCAATGGGTTATTCGCGCAGCGGCACGGCAGACGGACCTGGAAGCATCCAGTATCTGCGCCTCCAACGCGCTTCGAGCCGGTCGGATATCTTTCCCAAGCTCACCGCCATGCAGAAGAATCTCAAGGCGCGCAATTTTGCGGTTTTCCGCATCGCCGGCGCCGGTCTGCCCAACAAGCGCAAGCTCGTCTGCGAATTGGACAACTGGGCGGCCGGCATGGTCGAAAGCGGCAACCAGCTGATCAGCGGTTATGGGGAAATCCTGCTCGACCATATCGAAATTTCCCTGCTGCCGCTGATTTGGAATGGATCGGAGAATACCAGTTTTGCCGACGCGGGGGAATTTTCCCCACTGACGCGCCGGCTGCCTTCCGATGTCGTGCCCTTTTCGGGAATTGCGTTTCCGGTGCGACTTGGAGCTCTCGGCAACGGATATGTGACATTTGTCGCCACATCCATGGAGTTATCGAGTGATGCCATCATCGATCAGCATGTCAGAAGCTGCCAGGTCATGATGGATCTGCTGGCGCTCGATGAGCGCCGCAGCGTGCCGGCCGAGTCATTGAGCGAACGCGAGATTGCCTGCCTTCAGCTCGCTGGCGACGGCCGGATCAGCGAGGAGATCGCCGAGAAGCTCGGCCTGTCCGTCCATACCGTCAATGCCTATCTGGGTTCGGCGACCATAAAGCTCGATTCGGTCAATCGTATCCAGGCGATCGCCAAGGCCATTCGGCTCGGTTATATCCACTGATTTTCCGGAAACAGAAGCGCGGCCCGGATGCCGCCCCGTAACGTTCCTCACATGAACGTTCCTCACATGGAGGATGCGCCGGTTCTCGCAAACTTGGCTTCCTGCAGGCTTCTCGCCAGGAACGCGGTGTTGTCGTCCGGATTGTCCATGGGCTCCTGGAAGGAGATGTGGTCGATCTCCAGGCCGGCCTTGCTGTAGGCTAGCGTCAGGCGCGCGTAAACCGAAACGCCGCGCGGCTTGATTTCGAGATCAAGGACGACCTCCGGCGCACCGTCCCATTCGAGCTTGTAATCGCCACCAGCGCCAAAGCTCACCGTACCGGGATGAAAATAAAGTTCGGCAGCAGACGATACGAGATCGGCAAGGCTGCCGTAGCACTCCAGGCGTAAAAGCGAGATGAGGTCGCCTGCATCGAGCAGGCGAAGCTCGGAAGCCACCGGACTGATTGCTTGTGCGACGATTTTTTCCCGTTCGATGGAATAGGTGCATTTTTTCATGACGCTCAGCGTGCCCGTTTTTTCAGAGACCGGGATGCGTAGACCCGGTGCACAAGTTCTGCCACAGCCTTGTAGAAGGCTGGTGGAATGACACTATCCACTGAGACTTGCGCAAACATGGAGCGTGCCAGGGGCGGATCCTCGAAAACAGGGATGCCGTTGGCTTCGGCTATTTCACGGATCTTGAGGGCAATCAGGTCCTGCCCCTTGGCCACGACCACGGGCGCATCGTTCTCCTCGCGCACGTATCGCAAGGCAACGGCATAGTGAGTCGGGTTGGCGATGACGAGCGTGGCGCGAGGCACATTGTTGATCATGCGGCGGCGTGCTCGGTCGCGAGCCACCGATTTCTGACGTGACTTGACGATCGGGTCGCCCTGCGCCTGCTTATATTCGTCCTTGACCTCCTGTTTGGTCATCTTGAGTTGGTTGTACCAGTGATGACGGGTCCACAGGACGTCGACGACCGCCAGGAAGCCGGCGGAAAGGATGACGACGATCACCATCTTTCTGATAATCGTGTCCAGCTTGACGAGAATGACCTGAGGATCGGAGAACATCGCATCCAGCGAGGCGAAAAACTCGCCCCGCAATGCGAAATACATGATGATCGAGACAATCAGGATCTTGAAGAGCGACTTGCCGAACTCCACCAGCCCCGGAATGCTGTAGATCCGGCTAAAGCCCTTCATCGGCGAAAGCCGGGAAATTTGTGGCCGCACACGTTCGAGCACCAACGACGGCATGTTCTGCGCAAACGACGAAGCCAGCCCGAATACAATAAAGAGCAGCATGGCCGGAACCAGCAAGGCCGCGATCGCCCAGGCAAGGTGGACACCAAGCGAGACGACGTCCGGCGTGTTCTCCAGCCGCCATTGATCCGGTTGCTCGAAAAGGTCCTTCAGCGTTTCGCCGACCCGCATTATCCCTGACGGAAGGAAGAAGACGAGGAAGACATAAAAGGCAAGGATGGAGGCGAAGAGCGGCACTTCCCGCGAAAAGGGTATGTTACCCTTTTCCGCCGCCTCGGTCATTCGTTTGGCGGTGGGGTTTTCTGTTTTGCTGTCCTTGTCTTCATCCGACACGGCGCGGGACCAATCGATCTTGGGTTGCGGGGACGTGGCTCAAACGAATCGGCCGCCGCCGCCAGCGATGTTATCGCATCGCCGGCTACCCGCTAATCGAGTCAACAAAAAGACTGTGGGTTGCGGGATTGATGGCAGCGCCAACCGCAACGAAAACGGAGTGAGGATCGCTCCCACCCCGTTTCCCTTCCTCGTGCATCATTCCGTATCAGGCGGCTTCCGCCGGCTTTTCTTCGTCCTTCTTTTCTTCCTTGAGAAGAATCTGGCCGGAGTTGGCGAGCCGGATTGCTTCCTGTGCGACGGCGCGGCGGGCGATCGCCACTTCGCGCGGATTGAGGTTCGGAGCCTGGACGGCGAGATCGCTTTCGATCATGCGGCGCTGGCGCGGGCTGATCGCCGAAAGTACGCATTCCCTGATCTCGTTGTTCGAGCCGCGCAGTGCCATGGTGAGAATGTCTGCCGCCACGTCGTTGAGCAGCATGACGCGGCTGCGTTGCGGCATGTACAGGAGGTCTTCGAAGAGGAAGATTTTCGGGCGAACCTTGTTGACCGATTCCTTGCTGATCGTTTCGAGCGAGTTGAGCAAGGTATCGACCTGGTTCTTCTCGAGTTCGTTCATGAGCTCGGCAACCTTGTTCGAGCCGTTGGCGTTGCGCTCCGCGTCGATTGCGGCGATCAGCTCGATCACCCGGTTTTCGATGATCTGCGCCGCCTTGGGGCTGACTTCCTTCATGTTGACGGCACGGTTCATAATGTCGGCACGACGGCTCTCGGGGAGCTGAAGCAGGACTTTCGCACCGAAACTGGAGGGCATCTGCGAAAGGATGTAGGCAATTGTCTGCGGATGTTCGCGCGACAGGAACTTGCCCACGAACGCAGGCTCGGCATCCTGCAGCCGGTCCCAGATATTGGCCTGGTAGGCCTCGAAGGCGGCGCGACGGCCGAGCAGCCCATCCACCTCTTCCGGGGTCAGGCCAGCTTCGAGAATGCCCTCGATCGCTGCCGCATTGTCCATGAGGCCGGTACCCTCGGTGAAAAGGTCCTCGAACTCGTTCACGACTTGAAGAAGTTCATCGGGCGGGATCGCGCGGAGCGCCTGTGCCGAAGCAATGATATTCTGCAACTCGCTCTGGGTGAAATATTTGAGAAGCTTGCCGGCGACGCCCTTGCCCATGGCGAGAAGAATTGCAGCCGCTTTTTCGGCTTGGGACAGCGGTGTCGTAGAAAGTGCGCTACCGCCGAAATCCTCAAAGTCCATCATGGTCTTCCTTCTCTGTCCCGAACAGGGATCAGGTTCTTCTCGTGCTCAGCACTTCCGTCAGCCTCACGCCAAAGCGGGTGTCATCATTCTCCAGGATGGTGATCTCGCCCTTGCCGATGCGGCGGCCATTGACCACGATTTCCACAGGCTCGCCGATCTTTTTGTCGAGGGCGATCGTGGCGCCTTCTTCAAGGCTCATCAGGCCGGAGACCTGCATGCGGCTTGTTCCGAGCACGATTTCAACGTCGATCGGGATATCCATGATCAGGTCGAGGTTGGCATCAAGGGCACTGCCCGGCTCCTGATAGGTGGCACCGGTTGATGAACTGCCGAACTCGTTGCCGCCGAAATCGCTGCTGCCGAAATCCGCATCTTCGCCGAAACTTGCAGCCTGGGTTTCGAAACCGCCACCAAACGATGGAGCATCGGCTGAAAAATCGCTGGTGCCGGACGCGCTGAAATCGGCATCGAAGCCCGGCACTCCGCCGTCGGCGTCAGATTTCAGGACGCCGCGCAGATCATCGATTGCTTGATCCAGTTCGGCCTCATTGCCGACAGGCATCAGCGGGTCGTCGGTGAAAGATGTCTTCTTCGTAGCCATGCGATCATTATTCCTGTTGAAACTTGCGTCAGCCTGCCTTGTCATGGCGCGGACGGAACCGGGTCTAGCCTATCAGGTGCCTTAAAATTTCATCGTCGGTACTGATATTATCCTTTACACGGACTGTATAACGCTCGCCGGATCGTCCAAATTCGCACGAATACATATCTTTGCCGTTGGCGCTGACCTGGGCACGGACATCCCCCTTGTCCTGGAAGGCGATCACGTCGCCGGCAGCGAGCCGCGCGATCGTGCCAAGCGTCAGCTTCTGCAGGCGGATGCGGGCCTCGAGGGTCACATGCGAGCGGCGAACCTGCTCGTTCATGCGATCCGCCCACTCCTGCCTGGCCTTCGACACCTGCGCCCTGGCTTTCGGTGCCACAACCTTTGTCTTGAGAAATGCGCTCTGCGGGATGATGAGCGCGAATTCCGAGGTAATTGCTCCAAGTTCGAGTGCCATGCGGATCGCCACGCCGAACTCGGGACGGTCAATTTCTTCAGGCTTCGGTCTGTCTTCTGCGTTGTGGGGGCGCTCCAGGCTGGCTTCGAAACCGCCCGGCGCGTTGACGCCCGAACGAAGCACATTGGCGATCCGTTCGAAAACCATCACGGCAAGATCGAGTTCGATATCGGAGAGCGGGCGGTCTATGGGCTGCGTGACCGTGTCGGCGGCGGCACCCAGCATCAATTCCATCAGCGCGATGACGAAACTGTTGCCGCAGGCGAGTACAAAATTCGGAGACCAGTTGCGAAGGCTCCCATCGGATAGGGCGAAACCGTCGCCGAGATCGGCAATCAGGTCGTTCATCAGGCCCGACGTGCAGCTCACGTAGGAGACGCCGATCCGTATGCCGGTTTCGCTGTGAAATACGTCCGGCAGGAACTCCATATACAGTTGTGCGAATTCGCTGCTGATGCTTTCGATCGTCTTCTTGTCGCCGAGGCCGCCGGTCAGCTTTGCGAGAAGCGCCAGGTCCATCCCCGGCGCAGTTGGCTGGGTCGTTTGATTGGTCGTCATCATGCCGCCTTTTCACCACCAGGATTCATCATTTCCTGCTCGACCGAGTCGATCGAGGGTCGTTCCTTGTTGGAAATCGTCTTGCGTCCGTATTCGAGCGCGACCTGCGGTACGGAGCCGTTCATGTAGGCAAGCAGGGTCTGCTTGACGATGATGTAGAGCCGCTGCTGCTTGTTGCGGACGATCTTGATCTGCGAGCAAAGCGGGTTGCAGACGCAGTAGGACAGGAAGATGCCGAGCATGGTGCCGACGAGCGCCGCGCCGATGAGGCCGCCGAGGACTTCAGGCGATTCATTGATCTTGCTCATTGCTTTGATGACGCCGAGGACGGCCGCGATGATACCGATGGCCGGGAAGGAATCTCCGATTGCGATGATCGCGTGATAGGGCTTCATCTTGTCCTGGAGCATCGTGTCGAGCTCCTCGTCCATCAGGGCCTCGATCTCGTGGGAGCGAGCGTTGCCGATGATGATCAGCCGCACATAGTCGCAGATGAATGCGGTGAGTTCCTTGTTTTTCAGCACGGTCGGGGCGGTCTGGAAGATCGAAGATTCGTCCGGATTGTCGATATGTGCTTCGATTTCGTTGCGCGACTTGGTCCTCAGGTCGCGCATCAAGGAATAGAGTACGCCGAGAACGTCGAGGTAATCGCGCTCTTTGGGAACGGCGTTCTTGAAGGCTTCCCCCATCGCCTTGCCGGAATCCTTCACCACCTTCATCGGATTGCCCATGATGAAGGCGCCTACGCCTGCGCCGCCGATGATCATGAGCTCGAAGGGCTGAACAAGCACGTCGACATGGCCGCCCATGGCCATGAAGCCACCGAGAATACAGCCAACGGAGATGACAAATCCGATAATAATATTCATCGCGTACCTGTGCCCGATCGTTTTCGTATGGTCTCGGGATACGGCTTCTGGCTTGCGTGAGGCTGGTTGAGGAATCGCGAATTCGAAGGGGACAGGAACAGCTTCGCACAAGTCTTCGCGCATAGTTCTCGCCATGATCGGATCGGATTGCCCGCTCCGCAGCGCCGTCCGCCGCTCCGCGGACCCGGGGTAGAGAGCCATCGTGATCACGACCTATACCAGCTACACGATGATCAGCCGCGATCTGCCGAAGTCGCTGGCCCGCGTTGCAGAGAAGCCGGATGTTGCGCGTGAGACGGAATATTACCTTTCCAGGATAGGCAGCATCAAGACGGTCGACGATTTCATGGCCGACACGCGCGTCTACAACTACGCGCTGAAGGCTCATGGCCTCGAGGACATGGCCTACGCCAAGGCCTTCATCCGCAAGGCCTTGACGGAAGGCACCGCCGATGAGAACGCCTTTGCCAACAAGCTCTCCGACAGTCGTTATGCGTCGCTGGTCGAATCTCTGAATTTCGCCGCCTACGGATCGACAGCCACATCCTTTGACAAAGCGCAGAAAGGCGTTGTCGACAAGTTCCAGCGCCAGACGCTGGAAGAGGAGGCGGGCGAGGACAACATGGGCGTTCGCCTTGCCCTTTATTTTGAACGCATGGCGCCGACGATCAAGTCGGGCATGGAAATCCTCGCCGACGACGCGCTCTCGGAAGTCCTGCGCACCACATTGCAACTCCCGGACGAGATCATCGGCGCCGATCTCGACCGTCAGGCCGAGTATATCGAAGATGCCGTCAGCATCGAGGATTTTCAGGATCCGGCCAAGGTCGGCAAATTCCTGGAGCGCTTCACCGCCATGTGGGAACTCGAAAATCCGTCCGACACCTCTGACCCCCTGGCGCCATTCAATGCTCCCTCGAACGGGATTTCAACGGACCTTCTGATCTCGATCAATAACCTGAAACTCGGAGGCAAATGATATGCAGTCCGGACTTTATGTCGGCATTTCTTCACAAATCGCGCTCGAGCGCCGCTTGAACACGATCGCCGACAACATGGCCAACATGAACACCGTTGGTTTCCGTTCGACGGAAGTCAAGTTCGACGAGGTCTTGAGCAAAACCCAGAACGATATCAGCGCGAAGATTGCCTTCGTCACCCAGGGCAACGATTATCTGTCGACCCGCACCGGTGAACTCCAGAGAACGGGCAATCCGCTGGATTTCGCCATCAAGGGCAATGCCTGGTTCGCGATCGACACCCCGGCCGGCCAAGTGCTGACCCGCGACGGTCGCTTCACCATGGACGAGACCGGGCAGCTTCGCTCCAGCCAGGGTTTTCCGGTTCTCGATGCGGGGGGCGCACCGATCCAGCTCAACCGCGAAGCCGGCCCGCCGACGGTGGGTGCGGATGGCATCATCATGCAGAACGACCAGCCGGTTGCCACCGTTGGTCTCTTCACGGCCGACCTTTCCAAGGGTTTCAACCGTTACGAGAATTCAGGCATCATCTTCGTAGATACCCCGCAGCCGGTTCTGGAAGGCATGGAGAACTCGGTGGTCCAGGGCTATGTCGAACAGTCCAACGTCAACGGTATCGGCGAGATGACGGAACTCATCCAGGTCAACCGGGCCTTCGAGAGCATTTCGGCACTCATGCGCGACAGCGAGTCTTCGATGAACGATGCCATCAGGACGCTCGGCGGCTCCAACAGCTAACAACAGGAAAATGGGCCCGCCATGATGGAAGCGGCTATCCTCAATGCGGTCAACGGCGGCAAGCTGGCACAGCTTGCGGGCCTTTCCGCGCGTTATGCAGATCCTGTGTTCTCCGTCGCCCATGGTGGTCATGTCAGGACCATCGCGGCGGGACATTACACGGTTGCGGGCCTTTCGAAACATGTGCGGCTTGGGGAATTCGTCGCGCACCGCAGCGCGACCGGCATTCACCTGGGCGAGGTGGTGCGCGTCGAGCCGGACGTGGTCTTCGTCTGCCCGATCGAACCGGGAGAGCCGATCGGCATCGGCGACACGGTTATCCGCAAGGGCGCCTTTCGCGTTGCACCGGACAATAGCTGGTGCGGCCGGACGATCAATTCGCTCGGGGAGCCGATTGACGGAAAGGGGCCGCTTGCGCGCGGTCTTGCTCCGCGTTCGATCGCCAATACCGCGCCGCCGTCCATGTCGCGCAGCCGCGTCGAAAAGGGCTTCAAGACCGGGGTGAGGGCAGTCGATATATTTTCGCCACTCTGCCTCGGCCAGCGTCTTGGCATTTTTGCCGGCTCCGGCGTCGGCAAGTCGACGCTTCTGTCGATGCTCGCCAGGGCCGACGCCTTCGACAAGGTGGTGATCGCGCTGGTTGGCGAACGCGGTCGCGAAGTTCGCGAATTCATCGAGGATACGCTGGGCGACAACATGTCGAAGTCGATCGCGGTCGTCGCGACCAGCGATGAGAGTCCGATGCTGCGCAAGATGGCGCCGCTGGTGGCAATCACCATCGCAGAACATTTCCGCGACCAGGGGGACAATGTCCTCTTCATCGCCGACAGCATCACCCGCTTTGCCCATGCGATCCGCGAGGTGGCGGTCGCATCCGGCGAGCCGCCGATCGCCCGCGGCTATCCCGCTTCCGTGTTTACCGAATTGCCGCGCCTGCTTGAACGGGCCGGTCCGGGCGTCGAAGGCACTGGCACGATCACGGCAATCATCTCGATCCTCGTCGACGGCGATAACCACAACGATCCGATCGCCGATTCGACGCGCGGCATTCTGGACGGGCATATCGTCCTCGACCGCTCGCTTGCCGAGGAAGGGCGCTATCCGCCGATCAATCCGCTCGCCTCGATCTCGCGTCTTGCCCGCAAGGCCTGGACGGACGACCAGGAAAAGCTGGTGTCGCGGCTGAAGTCGCTGGTGCATCGCTACGAGGAAACGCGCGACCTGCGTCTGATCGGCGGTTATCGGGCCGGCAGCGATCCTGACCTGGACATGGCGATCAAGCAGGTCCCGGTCATCTATGAGGTCCTGAAGCAGACACCGGGAGAGAAGCCCGCTCTCGACGCCTATACGGATCTCGCAACCGCGCTCAGGGCTGCGGCAGGGCAGGGCAATCCGCCCTCCGCCATAGCAAGAAGGTGATATGATGAGCGGTGACAGGAACAGGGAAACAGCAGGATCGTCGTCGCGGACGGGCGACAGGATGTTGGCCGCGACGGGTATCGCACTTGCTGCAGCGTCCGCCTTCTTTCCCTGGTACGTTTTCCTGAACGCGGACAAATTCGGAATCCGGACCGAATCGCTTGGCCGCACGCGTGACCTGCCTCCGGGCATAGGGCGGCCGGTGGTCAGCGTCTCGCCACTTGCCATGACCGACAGCTCCAAGGATGACTGGCCTGTTCCGATCGGGCCGGCTGATGCGCTGACCACGGCCACCACGTCCTCGCTGGGTGAGACTCGTGAAAACGGAACCTTTCGAGAGGAACAGCCGCTTCCCGGAAGGGGCGGTTTCCGGCTGCTGCATGTAGCCAACGGTCGAGCGCTGATCGAGGACGGTTCCGGTATGTACATGGTTAGGGTCGGTTCGAGCCTGCCCGACAATAGCAAGCTTGCCGCGCTGGAGCAGCGCGACGGCCGCTGGGTGATCATCACGTCCACAGGAGACGTCTATCAGGACACAAGCGCGGCCGGTCCGTAAGTCCGACGCAAGGTTACCGGCCTAGGCTTCGGATAAAAGATGGAGAGAAGCCTATGCAACCGATTCAACTGTTCGAAATGGCAGCACGTCAGGCCGATTGGCTCTCGGTGCGTCAGGAAGTTGTTGCGGGCAACATCGCCAATGCCAACACGCCCAAATACAAGGCGAAGGACGTAACGCCGTTCGAGGCCGTTCTTGACAAGGCATATATTCCCATGGCCCGCACCCATCCCGGCCATATCGCCTCGAACAATCTCAGCGAAGAGGTCGAGCTCAAGGAATCGGAACTGAACGAAGAAATCGGCGTGCAGGAATCCGGCAATACCGTCTCGCTTGCGGAAGAGCTGTCGAAGACGGGCGAAATCAAGCGTCAATACGAACTGAGCACAGGTCTGGTGAAGTCGTTTCACAGCATGATGCTGCTGACAGTAAAGAGGTAAGCAAATGGATCCGCTTTCAGCCTCCCTGAAGATCGCTGGATCGGGAATGGAGGCCCAGGCCACGCGCCTGCGCATCGTTTCCGAAAACATCGCCAATGCCCGCTCCACCGGCGATACGCCGGGTGCGGACCCCTACCGTCGCAAGCTCATCACCTTCGGTGCCGAACTGGACCGGGCGAGCGGCGTAGACGTGGTCGAGGTCAAGAAGTTGGGCGTCGACCAGTCCAAATTCGTCGAGGAATATGATCCTGATCATCCGGCCGCCGACGAGAAGGGCATGGTCAAGCTGCCAAACGTCAACATGCTCATCGAGATGGCCGATATGCGGGAAGCGAACCGCTCCTATGACGCCAATCTCCAGACCATCAAGCAGACGCGTGAGCTGATCGCCGCGACGATTGACCTTCTGAAGGCCGGACAATGATCGATAAGATTCAGAACGTAAGCTCCCTTTCGCTCTCCAACGGGATTGAGGATATCTCTTCCGAGAAGAGTTCCGTGCTCGAATCGACCGCGCTCACGCCTGGTCAGAACACCGGCATGAACTTCGCCCAAGTCCTTGGCGATATGGCAACCGACACGATGAACAGCCTGAAGGGTGCCGAAGCGATGTCCTTCAAGGCGATCCAGGGCAAGGCGAATACGCGTGAGGTCGTGGATGCGGTGCTGGAGGCGCAGCAGTCGCTGCAGACGGCCATGGCGCTGCGGGACAAGATCGTCTCCGCCTATCTCGAAATCACGAAAATGCCGATTTAACGCTTTGAGGACGAAGACATGAGAGCGCTTTCCGTCGCCGCAACGGGCATGGATGCCCAGCAGACCAATCTCGAAGTCATTGCGAACAATATCGCCAACATCAATACGACGGGCTACAAGCGTGCTCGCGCAGAGTTCTCCGATCTGCTCTATCAAAGCGAGCGCGCGCAGGGCGTGCCGAACCGCGCCAATCAGGCGATCGTGCCGGAAGGCGCCAATATCGGTCTCGGTGTCCAGACGTCTGCGGTGCGCAACATCCATACACAGGGTGAACTGGCGCACACCGAAAACGATCTGGACGTCGCGATCGTCGGTCGCGGCTGGTATCAGATCCAGGCTCCGGATGGCACGACGCTCTACAGCCGCGCCGGCGCCTTCAACAAGAATGCCGAGGGCCAACTGGTCACGATCGACGGTTATGCGGTCGTTCCCAACATTACCTTCCCCGCGGATGTGAGCGAAACGCAGATCACCCGCACGGGCCAGGTCATGGTTCGCATCGGCAATTCCACGGATTTTACCGAAATCGGTCAGCTCACCGTCGCCAACTTTGTCAACGAGGCAGGCCTCCAACCGCTCGGCGACAATCTGTTCGCGCAGACTGCCGCATCCGGCGAGCCGATCGTTGCTGTGCCCGAGGATCCGGGCTTCGGTTACCTGAAGCAGGGTTATCTGGAAAGCTCCAACGTCGACGCGGTCAAGGAAATCACCGATCTGATCTCCGCCCAGCGCGCTTACGAGATGAACTCCAAGGTCATCACTACCGCAGATGAGATGGCGCAGATCGTCAGCAAGAACCTGAAATAAAACAGGAGGCAGGCAGACATGAGGTTTCGCCAGAAAAATGCGATTGGCGCCGGGTTGGCTGCGCCCATTCTGGCCGCACTCCTTGCCGGGGCTGGGACACCGGTCCTGGCTCAGATGGGTACGGCCGTCGTGCCGATCCGGACCATTTATCCCGGCGAAGAGATCGGCAGGGGCAGCGTCGAAGAGGTCGATGTCACCAATCCGAATCTCTCCGGCGAATATGCGCGAGAGTCCAGGGAAGTCGTCGGCATGGTGGCGAAGCGGACCCTGCTGCCCGGCCGCACCATTCCGCCATCGGCACTTCGCGAAGCCTTTGCTGTGACCCGGGGCTCATCTGTCCGGCTCGTGTTTACGATCGGCAACTTGAACATTTCCGCTTCCGGAACGCCGCTCGAGAACGCTGCGATTGGTGATGTCATCCGCGTTCGCAACATCGATTCGGGCGTCACGGTGAGCGGCACCGTTATGGCCGACGGTACGATACAGGTGATGGCGAAATGAGAAAGAACTGCTTCCTCGCCATTCTTGCCCTCGTCGGCTCTCTTTTGGGCGCCGTACCGGCTGCGGGCCAGAACGCACCCATCGCCGCGCGCATCAAGGACATCGCATCGCTGCAATCCGGCCGCGACAACCAGCTCATCGGCTATGGTCTTGTCGTCGGCCTGCAAGGCACCGGCGACAGCTTGCGCTCGTCGCCTTTCACCGACCAGTCCATGCGGGCCATGCTTCAGAACCTCGGCATTTCGATGCAGGGCAGCCAGTCGAATGCCAAGAACGTCGCGGCTGTCATGGTCACGGCCAACTTGCCGCCTTTCGCGAGCCCGGGCAGCCGCATCGACGTAACTGCCAGTTCGCTCGGTGACGCGACGTCGCTGCGCGGCGGCACCTTGGTCATGACTTCACTTTCGGGTGCGGACGGGCAGATCTATGCGGTGGCCCAGGGTGCGCTGGTCGTGTCGGGTTTCTCGGCGCAGGGCCAGGCGGCGACGCTGACGGAAGGTGTCACGACCGCAGGCCGGGTTCCGAACGGCGCCATCATCGAACGCGAGCTGCCTTCCAGGTTCAAGGATTCCGTCAACCTGGTTCTGCAGCTTCGCAATCCGGACTTCTCGACGGCGGTGCGGGTGTCCGATGCCGTCAATGCTTTTGCGGCCCGCCGTTATGGCGGACCGATTGCCGACCCGCGCGATAGCCAGGAGGTAATCATCGCCAAGCCGAAGACCGCCGACCTCACCCGGCTGATGGCCGAGATTGAAAATCTGGTGGTCGAAACCGATACCCCGGCCAAGGTCGTCGTCAACGAGCGCACCGGTACGATCGTCATCGGTTCGGACGTGAAGATATCGCGCGTCGCAGTGAGCTACGGCACGCTGACTGTGCAGGTCACCGAGACGCCGCAGGTGATCCAGCCGGAGCCGTTTTCCCGTGGTCAGACGGCGGTACAGCCTCAAACGGATATCATGGCCATGAAGGACGGTGGTCAGGTCGCGATCCTGAACGGACCGGATCTGCGCACGCTTGTCGCGGGCCTCAACAGCATCGGCGTCAAGCCGGACGGCATCATCGCCATCCTGCAGGGCATCAAGTCCGCTGGCGCCCTTCAAGCGGAGCTCGTCCTGCAATGACCGAGACCCTGTTCACCGTTTCCATATCAAAAACGCTGGCTCGCCGCGTTCTTGCCGCCGCGGCTGTCCTGACGCTGGTCTCTCAGGTGGGAGCACAACAGCCGGCGATGATTTCCGAAACCTCGACCGGCGACGAGATCCAGAAATTCTGCACCAATATTGCAGATGCGGCGCGCGACCAGCGCTACCTCCTGCAGAAGCAGGAGCTTGAGAAGCTGCAGTCGGATGTCGACGAGCGTATCAGGACGCTTGAAGACCGCACGGCTGAATATCAGGACTGGCTGAAGCGCCGCAACGATTTCCTGGCACGCGCCGAGGCCGGTCTGGTCGACATCTTCAAGACGATGAAACCGGACGCCGCCGCGCCGCAGCTCGAGGAGATGCGGATGGAGATCGCCGCGGCGATCATCATGCAGCTTCCGGCGCGCCAGTCCGCCCTGTTCCTGAGCGAGATGGACCCGCAAAAGGCCGGCATGATCTCGACGATCATTTCCAGCGCTTCCGATCCAAATACGTCGAAAACACCTCCCAATACTCCGAAAGCGCCCTCATGACGAAACGCATTCCCGCCATCATGGCTTGTCTCCTTCTTGCAGGCTGCAACAGCCAGACCATCAAGGAGATCGGCAATGCGCCGGCGATGAGCCCGATCGGCAGCGGCCTGCAATATGCACAGACGCCGCAGATGTCCTCCTATCCGAAGCAGCCGCGTCACCTTGCAAGCGGTTATTCGCTTTGGAGTGACAGCCAGGCAGCGCTCTTCAAGGATGCCCGCGCGCTGAACGTCGGCGATATCCTGACCGTCGATATCCAGATCAACGACCGTGCCTCCTTCGACAACGAGACGGAGCGCACCCGTGAGAATTCCACCGGCCTCTCCTGGCAACTGGGCGTAAGCAACCTTTTCGGCTGGACGCCGGAGGCGGAGGCGACCGGTGATCTCGGTTCCGATTCCAATACGGATTCACACGGCAAGGGCTCGACGGAACGTTCCGAACGGCTGAAGCTGCTCGTGGCTGCGGTCGTCACCGGCATCCTTGAGAACGGCAATCTGCTGATCAGCGGCTCTCAGGAGGTCCGTGTCAATCACGAAATCCGCATTCTGAACGTCGCCGGTATCGTTCGCCCCCAGGATGTCGATTCCAACAACATGATCTCTTATGAGAAAATCGCCGAAGCCCGCATCTCTTACGGTGGCCGCGGTCGCCTGATGGAGGTCCAGCAACCTCCGGTGGGGCAGCAGGTCGTCGATCTGTTCTCGCCCTTCTGATGAGTGCGGATGGGGTCTCTTGATTTGAAGGTTTGAAGACCATGGCGGAAGAAACACAGGCAGCCGAAGCCGGCAGCAAGAAGAATACCGTGATGGTGCTTGCGGGTGTCGCGATCCTGACGCTGGTTGGCGCCGGCGGCGGCTGGGTTGTCGGCGGAATGATCGCGCCGAAGGAACCGGCCCCCGAGCCTCAGCAGGAGGCCGCTGCTGCAGGCGGCGAGCATGGCGAAGGCAAGAAGGACGAAGGGCTTCCGCATATCTCCACGCCGGAGAATGGCGTCGTTCTTCTGGAGCCGATCACGACCAATCTCGCCTATCCGTCGGAAAACTGGATACGGCTTGAAGTGGCGCTTGCTTTCAAGGGGCCGCCGGAACTGCCCCTCGCGGAGAATATCCATCAGGATATCCTTGCCTATATGCGTACCGTTTCGCTGCAGCAGATCGAGGGGCCGCGCGGCTTTCAGTACCTCAAGGACGATATCCAGGAGCGCATCGACCTGCGCTCGCAGGGTAAGGTTGCCAAGGTGATGTTCCGAACGTTCGTGATCGAATGATGGTTGCCGTTTCGTCAGTCCGGGAAAGCGCAACTGGGCATGTCAGCCGTATTCGGTCGCTGGGACGGAAAGTCATATGAACACCACAAGCCCCGTGCAAGTGTGTGCTGCTTAGTTCAGCCCTGAAACTCCGGAACCGTGCCGCAAGATGACCGCCAGAATCTTCTACACAAAGCCTTCCATCACCGAGCTGGAAATGCGCTATGCGGCGGATGCGGTCGCAACCGGCTGGGGTGCGAAGTGCTACGACTACATTAACCGGTTCGAGCGGACTTTTTGCGAACATCTAGGCGTGCGCTACGCGATCGCGACATCGAGCTGCACCGGCGCCATGCATATGGGCCTTGCGGCGCTGGATGTCGGCCCGGGCGACGAGGTGATCTTGGCCGATACGAACTGGATCGCAACCGCAGCGCCGATCGTACATCTCGGCGCCACGCCTGTGTTTGTCGATATTCTCCCCGACACCTGGTGTCTGGATCCGGTTCAGGTCGAACGGCATATCACACCCCGGACGAAGGCGATCGTTGCAACCCATATCTACGGCAATCTGTGTGATATGGAGGCGCTGCTCGCGATCGGGGAAAGACATGGTGTCGCGGTCATCGAGGATGCGGCGGAGGCGTTGGGCTCGGCCATAAACGGCAGGCGGGCCGGTTCGATGGGCCGCTTCGGTACCTTTTCCTTCCATGGCACGAAAACGGTGACGACCGGCGAGGGCGGCATGTTCGTCACCAATGATGCCGATCTTTACGAACGTGTCCTCACCCTCAGCAATCACGGCAGGGCACGAGGCCAGACCAGGCAGTTCTGGCCGGATATGATCGGCTTCAAGTACAAGATGTCGAATGTTCAGGCCGCCATAGGCTGCGGGCAGCTCGAACGCATAGAGGAACTGACCGCGCGCAAGCGTGACATCCTGAAGATATACAAGGCGAAGCTCTCCGGCATTTCCGGCATCGCGCTCAATCCGGAACACGAAGGGACCGTCAACGGCGCCTGGATGCCGACGGTCGTATTCTCCGAGACATGGGGAATAACCAGCGAGGATCTGCAGAAGGCCTTCCACGCCGCGGATATCGACGCGCGCGTCTTCTTTCACCCTCTGTCGAGCTTGCCGATGTTCGAGGAACAGCGGCACGAAGGGAATGTCTATAATGTGAACGCCTGGAGTATTCCGCAGCGTGCCATCAATCTTCCCAGCTACCATGACATGACGGAAGACGACCTCAACCGAGTGGCGAACACGCTTCTTGATCTCCTCGCGGTCCACGACCGCCAATCCCGGTCAGTTGCCGGAAAGAAATGAATAATCCACCTAAAGACAGGGCTTCGGAATCAAATGACCACCAAGGATGATCGCCTCGAATTTGAAGAGCACAAGAGGCAGATGTCTCTGGCTTTGGGCAAGGACGAAGCCGCTTTCCGGCAGTCGCTGGATACTCTCATCACGCTCGACAAACACGATTACTTCTATCTGTGGTCCTGGATGGGACTGCCGATCATCCAGACGCCGGCGGATATCATGGCGACCCAGGAAGTGATCTGGAACACCAAGCCGGATGTGATCATCGAGACCGGCATTGCCCGCGGCGGTTCGCTGATCTTCATGGCGTCGCTCTTCGCGGCGATGGGCAAAACCGACGGAAAGGTGATCGGCGTCGATATAGACATTCGCGCGCATAATCGCGAAGCGATCGAATCCCATCCGCTTTCCCGCCACATCACGATGATCCAGGGCGGTTCGGTGGATGCGGATATCCTCGAGGCGGTGAAAGCCGAAATTCCTGCCGGCGCGCGCGTGATGGTGGTTCTGGATAGCGACCATTCGCGTAATCATGTTCTCGCTGAGTGCCGCACTTACGGCCCGCTGGTGACGGAGGGATGTTATCTGGTCGTGGCCGATACGCTTATTGGTCATCTGACGCCCGAACAGGCCTTCACGAAGCGCTCGAAGGTCTGGCTGCAGGGTGATGAGCCGTTGCAGGCACTCAAGGACTACATGGCCGAAAACGACCTCTTCGAAGTCGATCCGGTGCTGAACGGCAAACTTGTCCTGTCCTCTTCGCCGGGTGGCTATTGCGTCCGCAAGAGCACGAAGTAAGGCGAAAGAGGCCTCTCTGGCCAGAAGGACATCGTCGGATGGTGCTTTCCGATATGCTTCTGTTCAAGGACAACGCCGATCCGAGCACACGGCTTGCCATTGCTATCCACGACGAGACGGACCGGCAGCTCGGAGAGTTGCAATGTCTGGACAAAGCCCTGGCAAGCGAGACCGGCCTGGTCGAGGATCTGACGGATTGGCGCAACGCCGCCAGAACGTCATTCCTGACGCAGTTCGAGGCAAGGCCTGATAGAACGGCCACATGGCTCCGGAATGTCGTTCTCGCTGCTCCCGATCGTATCCTGTTTATCGTCAGAAGCACCGGCGGCGAACGCATCGGTCATATCGGGATCAGCAACATCTCCGACGAAAAGGCCGAGATCGACAACGTCATGCGCGGGCGCCGTTCCGGCGAAAGGCGCATGATGTTCTATAGCAGCGTGGCGCTCATCGCCTGGATATTCGGAACGCTTCGGGTGCCGGTTACGCAACTGTGCGTGCTCTCGCTCAATACGGGAGCGATCAGGCTCTATGACCGTCTGGGATTCGAAGAGGTCGAGCGCACGCCGCTCCGGCGCATCGATGAGCCGGATATGATCCGCTACACCACGCAGGCCGACCACGGCTCGGCGGCCGGTTTCGACTACCTGCGGATGGAGATATCGGCAGAACGCTTCCGTCGACTTTATCCCTGGGCTCACGCGGCCGGCTAAGCCGCAGCCAATTTTCTTCCGCATGGAATAGCAAAATGCACCGCATGGCCTCTTGAGGGGCCTTCGACCGCGATCGCAGCTCACATTATCTGATTTCCAAATGCGGAACCGCAGTCACGAACTTCGTTCCTTGCTCGGACAAAGAGGCGAGCTGCTGACGGACTTCTGCTGCGATGTTCCAGGGCAGGATCATTACATAATCCGGCCGGCGCTCGAAAATGACGTCCGGGTGCAGGATGGGAATATGGCTCCCGGGCATGAACTTGTCCTGTTTGGCGGCAGCGGCATCGCAGACGAAGGACAGGAGATCGGGCTTGACGCCCGCGAAGTTCAGGAGCGTGTTGCCCTTGGCCGCAGCTCCATAGGCTGCCACTGTTTTTCCCTCGCGTCTCGCCTGCAGCAGGAAGGCAAGCGCGTCGTTCTTGACCTGCTCCGCCTTGACCTGGAATTGAGCATAAGTCGCGGCTGTCCGCAGGCCGCGATATTCCTCCTCGCTGAGCAGCAGACCGACCGCATCGGTCGTCTGCCTCGGATCATCCGTGTGGCAGCCGTAAACCCGCAGGCTTCCGCCATGGGTCGGCAATTCTTCGACGTCGAAAACGCGCAAGCCCGCGCTTTCGAAGATCCGTCCGACGGTGAACAGGGAGAGGTAGGAGAAGTGTTCGTGATAGACGGTGTCGAACTGGTTCTGCTCGATCAGCCGCATGAGATGCGGGAATTCCAGTGTGATCGTACCGCCGGGCTTGAGCGCCGCCTTCAGGCCCCGTGTGAAATCATTGATGTCCGGAACATGGGCATAGACATTGTTGCCGAGAATGAGGTCGGCGCTCCTGCCTTCATCGGCAAGCGTCTTGCCGAGGGCTTCACCGAAGAATTCCCGGAGCACCGGGATACCCAATGCCTCTGCAGCCTCGGCCGTGCTTGCTGTCGGCTCGATCCCGAGGCAGGGAATGTTGGCGGCGACGAAATTCTTCAGAAGGTAACCGTCGTTCGAGGCGACTTCGATGACCATGCTTTGCTGACCAAGGCCAAGCCGTGTGGTAATCGTCTCGACATAGTGGGCCGCATGGGCGAGCCAGCTCCTCGATGCGCTGGAGAAGTAGGCATATTCGGCACTGAAAAGCGATTCCGCAGAGGCGTAATCCTCTGTCTGTACGAGCCAGCATTCCTCGCAGACCTTCAGCCTCAGCGGGAAATAGACTTCCGGCTTGGAGAGGTCCGCAGCGGTGAGATAGGCGTTGGACGGTGGCGCGAAGCCAAGGTCGAGGAAGTTGCAGCGAAGAGCGCTGCCGCAATGCCGGCATTTCATGGCGTCAGTCCCGTAAATTCTTCTGTCAGGTATGGATGGCGACGATCCCGCTCGGACATTTCGGTGATCTCCAGCGGCCAGTTGATGCCAAGCGCCGCATCCTGCGAATTCAGTGCTCCTTCTGCGCCTGGCACGTAGGGCACCGAATGCAGATAGAGGAGTTCGCAATCACCGGTAAGCGTCTGAAAACCGTGCGCAAAGCCCTCGGGTATCAGCAGCGACCGGCGATTGTCTGCGGAAAGCTCTTCCGCATGCCATTTGAGGTAGGTTGACGAATCGGCCCTCAGATCGACGGCGACATCCCAGACAGCGCCGCGGATGCAGTTGACCAGCTTCATTTCGGAATGTGGCGGATGCTGAAAATGCATGCCGCGCACCGTGCCTTTGCGCGCGGTCATCGTCAGGTTGATCTGCGCGACCGGCTTGGCCCAGCCTGCCGCAGCGAGCTCCTCGGCACAGAACATGCGCGACAGGAAGCCACGTGAATCGCTAAGGTTCTGGCGTTCGATGAGCTTCAGGCCGGCAAGCGGCAGATCGGTAGTTGCGAAGCGGCTCAAGGACATGCCTCGTAGTCGGTGATTTCGGCTTCGCAGAGCGCACGTGCATCGGCGCCGCCGTGCTGTGCGCGATACCATGTCATGGTCCGGTCGACGGCTTCCTTAAGCAGCCAACGCGGCTCGATATTCAACATGTGCCGCGCCTTGGCCGTTTCCAGCGCAAGCCAGCGCGCCTCGTGCGGTCCCTCGGTGCCATCGCCATATTGGACGTCTCCTGAGCCGTAGGAGGCTCGGGCGATCTCGATCACATGACGCACGGATGCCGCCTCGTGGCTCACCGGTCCGAAGTTATATGCCTGAGCAAGGGTCGGATCGTTGTAGAGCCGTTCCGCGAGCACGAGATAGGCTGAAAGCGGCTCCAGCACGTGCTGCCACGGGCGTTTCGCCTCCGGCCGCCGGACATGCAGGGCCTTGCCGGACTGCCATGCCCGCGCCGCATCCGGCAGCAGCCGGTCCATGGACCAGTCACCGCCGCCGATCACGTTGCCGGCTCGGGCGCTGGCGACAGCGACGCCTTGCTCGCGCAGAAAGGAGTCGCGATAGCTTGAAATGGTGATCTCTGCCGCCGCCTTGCTGGCGCTGTAGGGATCATGACCGCCGATCTGGTCCGTTTCCCGATAAGGGAAGGCATGTTCGAGGTTCCGGTAGACCTTGTCCGTCGTGATTGCCACGACGACGCGCGCCGACGGGACCGAACGAACGGCTTCAAGCAGGTTCGCCGTGCCGAGCACATTCGTCGCGAACGTGCCGAGCGGGTCCTGATAACTCGGCCGCACCAGGGCCTGCGCGGCAAGATGCAGCACGATCTGGGGCGAGGCCATCCGGACGAGTTCGGCCAGCCTTGCCGCGTCGCGGATATCCTGGAAATGGCTTGCCGCAAGTTCCGGCCGTGCGAGCGTAAACAGGTTCGGCTCGGTTTCCGGCGGCAGCGAAATGCCGGTGACGCTTGCGCCGAGGCGCGCAAGCCAGATGGAGAGCCAGGTTCCCTTGAAGCCGGTATGTCCGGTCAGCAGAACACGCTTGCCCGCCCAGAAATCGGAGTTTGGCCGAACACAAGCTGTCACGGCCAGATCTTCCACGGTGCTTGTCCCGATGCCCAGAGATCCTCGAGCAGGTTCTTTTCGCGCAACGTGTCCATCGGCTGCCAGAAGCCCTCGTGCTCGTAGGCCATCAGCTCGCTCATGGCGGCGAGAGATGTCATCGGCGCGGCTTCCCACGGCGTGCTGTCGGCGTCGATGAGATCGATGGACTTGGGAGACAGGACGAAAAAGCCGCCGTTGATCATGCCGCCGTCACCACGCGGCTTTTCCACGAAGCCGGTGACCTGGCTGCCGTCACGCTCCAGGGCACCGTAGCGGCCAGGCGGATGAACGGCCGTTACCGTTGCCAGCCTGCCATGGGCGCGATGGAACTTGATCACTTCGGTAATGTTCACATCGCTCAACCCGTCGCCATAGGTGAAGCAGAAGCAATCCTCGTGGCGCAGGTAGTCGGCGACCCGCTTCAGGCGGCCGCCGGTCATCGTGGCTTCGCCGGTATCGATCAGCGTGACCTTCCACGGCTCGGCCGTGCGGCGGTGAACCTGCATCTCGTTATAGGCCATGTCGAAGGTGATATCCGACATATGCAGGAAGTAGTTCGCGAAATACTCCTTGATGACATAGCCCTTGTATCCGCAGCAGATGATGAACTCGTTCACGCCGTGGGCGGAATAGAGCTTCATGATATGCCAGAGGATCGGTCGGCCGCCGATCTCGATCATCGGCTTCGGCCTCAGATGGGTTTCCTCGGAGATGCGGGTCCCGAGCCCGCCGGCCAGAATAACAGCTTTCACTTCTTTCTCTCTCAGCCCTCAGGGGCGGGTCTCGTGTCTTGGAGTCCCATATTGTCCCTATCCCATCTATTGGGATGATTTGCAGTCCTACAGCAGGATGGTCTGTATGAGGTCATCCTGGGCAAAAACGAGATTCGGGGGATAGCCGAGCTCCAGAAACTGCTCGCGCTGTTTGGGCAGTGCGACGAGGACTGCCGTCTTGTTTGCAAAATCCGGCGTATGCTCGACTGGTTCGTCGATGACTTTGATTCGTTCAGGGAAATTGACCTTGGCGATACGCTCTTTAACGGTTTGCGGGTCTGGAAAGCCGTGAACGATGAGGTGATCGATTTCCGCCGCGGCATTGACCTGCCAGGCCAGCGTTTCGAGAGCGGCTGCAATCAGCAACCCTTCCCGTGCCGCAACGACTTCCGGAAAATCATCGAAGCCGCCAAAGCACAATCGTGTATATACCTCGTAGGCCTTGACGAATTCTCTGAAGCTGATGAGCAATCGCAACGCGACCGTCATGCGCAACAAAGTGAACGTTCGACACATCTGTTCCTGCGTCGCTCGGTCCTCGGCGTCGCGCGAAATCTGACCTCGTTTCATGCCGAAATAGAGGAAATATTCCAGCCCGCCGCGATACTGGTCCCAACCGGACATCGCAATGTCGTGGCCCCCCTGGCGCCTGTCCCGGCCATGCTCGGACCGGCCGACCTGCTTGTAGAAAGGCTCTTTCAGGAACGCGACGTCCCCCTGGTCGAGCAGATGCGCCAGCATGGGGAAAGCATAGAAGCAGACATCGCGCGGCACCCATGTCGTCCTTAATGCCTGGGTGCGGAAGATGGCGATCTCCGGGAAAATATGCCCTTTGACCATGAAGTTGAAGACTTGGCCAAAACTCCGGCGTTCGAAGACGACGTCTTCCTTTATGTCGTAGAATTTCCCGGTATCGGCCTCCAGAATGCCGTCATAGAGATACCAGGGAGCATGGCAGACAAGCACATTCGGGTGTTCATCGAGAAATTTCATGGCGTTGAGGAGGCCCTCGTGAACGAGGCGATCATCGTCGGCCAGGTAGACGGCATACTCGCCGCGCGCTCGCCGAAAGACGGCGTTCACGTTGACGACCGCGCCATGATTTTCGGCTCTTACATAATAGTTGATCGGAAGTTGCGAGGCGAATTCCCGGGCGATTTCGGCGGTGTTATCCGTTGACGCGTTGTCGGAGATAACAATCTCGTAAGGGAATTCGAAATCGAACCCCTTGATGCGTTCCAGACACGAGCGGAGATGCTGAGCTCGGTTATACGTCGGAATGCAGATGCTGAGCTTGATCGAATTCACTGATATTTCCTTCGACAGGAGTTTGCCAGGCGGCACGGCTTGCACTCGTCGAGAGCAACTCGGCCATGTTGATGCGATGCAGGTTCCTCCGGTGCCGGCGTCCCTCCCGGCAAAGTCGTTTGTCCAGATGCACCACGTGTTGCTCGCATTCAGGCTCCCGGCGCCATTGTGAGATTATTGAGCTGACGCTAACGGTTGAGACTTGCGCAAAACTGAAGCGCATGTTCGGCCAATGCGAATGGAGACGGTGCGCTCAGCAGGGGAAGCGCAGACAGGACCATCTTCCTGTTCACGACCTTCCGCGTCCGGCCTTTGAGTGTTGACCTGCGTCCGCGAGGGTGGCTATCGAAGATGACATCGAGGACCTTCGTGATCGCATGATTCGGTTGATCTATCTATTCGTCGCGTTGATCGCGGCACCCGGGCTTGCGCTTGCCCAGCAATCGCCTGCGGACCTTCTCAATCTGCCGGTCGACGGCTCCGCTGCCGCGTGGATCATTCGCACTTTCGGCCTGCTGACGGTCCTGTCGGTCGCTCCGGGCATCCTGATCATGGTCACAAGCTTTCCACGCTTCGTGATCGCCTTTTCAATTCTTCGATCCGGCATGGGGCTTGCGACGGCGCCTTCCAACATGGTGCTGGTCTCGATGGCGCTGTTCATGACTTTTTATGTCATGTCACCAACCTTCGATCGCGCCTGGAATGAAGGCGTTCAGCCGCTTCTGCAAAACCAGGTGACGGAGGCTGAGGCCGTGCAGCGGATTGCCGAACCTTTCCGTGCCTTCATGTCTGCCAATACCCGTGACAAGGATCTGGAACTCTTTGTCGAGATTGCCCGCGAGCGTAGTCAATCCGTCGGAACGCCTGAAGCGATCGACTATCGAGTATTGATCCCGGCTTTCATGCTGTCGGAGATCCGCCGCGGGTTCGAAATCGGCTTCCTGATCATCTTGCCATTTCTGGTGATCGACATGATTGTTGCGGCGATCACCATGGCGATGGGGATGATGATGCTGCCGCCGACGTCGATCTCATTGCCCTTCAAGATTCTTTTCTTTGTGCTGATCGACGGCTGGAATCTGCTGGTCGGCAGCCTGATTCGCTCATTCAACTGACCGCAAGGTCCTTCGAAAGGAAACGGCCGGGTGGTTCCCGGCCGTTTCGAGCTTGCGTCAGGCTTCGCGCGAGATGAACGGGCCGTTCCGCGGTGGCAAGACGGGTACGTCGAAGTGATCGGGCGGCAACTTTGCCTTCGCGCGGTCCGCCATCCTTGTGTAGGCCGTTTCGAGGTGGCGGCAGAAGCGCTCGGCATCGAAAAGCGGATGCGTGAAGCGGTTGGCTTCCAGCCGCTTTCTGATCTGTGCGAGTTCTTCCCTGTTGTTGTAATAATGAACTGCGCGGCGGACATAGTCGTCGGCGTCGTCGGCGATCATTTCCGGCAGGCCCAGGGCATTCAACAGGCTTTCGCTGACGCGGGAAGCGAAGTTGACGCCCTTGTGGGTGAGCATCGGCAGGCCGGCCCATAGCTTTTCCGAGGTCGTCGTGTGACCGTTGTAAGGATAGGTATCCAGGCCGAGATCTGTAACCGCCACGCGATCGAGATACGCAGCGTAGTCGTGAACACGATCCCCGAAGAGGATGCGATCGGCGGAAATGCCTGCGTCGGTGAACGCCTTGAGCAAATTCTTGCGTGCCCCGAACCTTTCCCGGCAGATGAGGAAAAGATAGCTCTCGGGAGCCTCCGTCAGGATACGTATCCAAAGTTGGACGGTCGCGGGAGTGAACTTCCAATGGCTGTGGAAGCATGAGTAGATGAAAGCATCCTTCGGCATCTTGCAGATTGCCCGATCGATCGACCGCGGAAGCGGCCGATGGATCGCATCGTTCGGAAAGAAGGTCTCCGGCATCCAGCAGAGCTTTTCATAGTAGTTGGGGATCGAGGTTTCGGGCACCACCGTGTGGTCGCAGATCAGATAGTCGATATCGACATTGCAGACGGTGCCGGGGTAGCCGAGCCAGGTGGCATGCACAGGCGCGGTGAAGCGGTTCATCACCCACACCCGGTTCTCGGCCGTATGGCCGTGCAGGTCGACGAGGATATCGATATTCTCGGCCTTGACGGCGTCGGCTGCCTCGTCGTCCGTCATGTCGCGAATTCTGACGATCTTGCCCCATTCGTCGCGATTGGCCTTGTTATGGTCGCGAAGATGCTCCGGGTCGGCATTGCAGAAGATCGTGATCTCGAAACGGTCCCTGTCATGCGCTTCGAGAACGCCGCGGAAGGCTTTCATAACCGCGTGTTCTGTCCAAAGGTCGGCAGAGAGATAGCCGATGCGGAGCTTGTCGCCCCACTTGTGAGGCATTGAGAGCCTTTTCGCAGACCCATGCCACGGCTTTCTTTCGCCGCGACCGGCGCCCGCCATGGAGTTTGCCTTTTCGTCATCGCACCAGCGGATGTTGTAGAGCGAAACCTCGTCCAGGATCGCTTCAAAGTCGCCGGCCGCAATCTCCTGCTTGAGGATCGGGTCATATTCCGCGAGCACGTCGTAGTTAAGGCTGTCGCGAATGACAGAGAGATAGAAATTGCGGACGATCTTGTCGTCACGGTCCTTTGCGAAGACATCCAGAATGAACTGATTTTCCTCGTCGCTGCGATCCTGGAGCTTGATCGAGCGCACCGCAAGCTGCCGGTGGGGCCGTTCCGTGCTTTCACCGAGAGTCTTCCGGAAGGCTTCCGTCCCTTCCAGGTTTTGTCGCATCAGCGCGGCCGACATCATGAGCGCCATGTCCGGATCGGCGAGCGCTTCATTGAGAATCCGTTTGCCGAGGCGAAGCAGGCTTATGTCGTCGCCGTTCGACAGATGAAGTCTCATGGCTTCACGCAGGTACTTGATCCGATGGGGAGAATTCTGTTCTCCGGCAAGCTGAAACGCCTGGGCAGCTTCGGCCTTCATCTTGAGCTTTACGAGCGTTGCACCCAATAGCGCGTAGTGCCTTGGGTCCTTTTGAACATCCAGCAGCCTGTTCAGAATGGCCAGGACATCATGATATTGGGCTTTGTCGAAATGTTTCTGGGCATTGAGATACTGCCGTTTCAACTTAATGCTGTTCAACCGTCCCACTCCAAATCATAGCTGTGCCGGGCATCGCGACAGGCCCGCTTTCCACCCATCGTGGCAGGCCAAGCTTGCATGAAGCCGACTTCGGCAAATTCCCGTCGACATAAACCAATGATTAACTACGTCCGCCAACACGCTCTTCGTACCGGTCTCGCTTAAAGGACTTGGCAAGGATTGGCTGCGAGATTTTCCGCACACGACGGGTTTGGTATCCCTTCC
This sequence comes from Neorhizobium phenanthreniclasticum, assembly GCF_040066075.1. Lineage (NCBI taxonomy): Bacteria > Pseudomonadati > Pseudomonadota > Alphaproteobacteria > Hyphomicrobiales > Rhizobiaceae > Neorhizobium > Neorhizobium phenanthreniclasticum. The sequence continues at coordinate 431,952 of NZ_JBEAAL010000001.1, read as the reverse complement.
GAGCGAAGGAACCGAGTTGGCATGATGCCGGACCGAAGTGACCGGTAAAACATCCAGTCCGGTATGTCCCCCCAAAAGTATTTCGTTCAAAGGGACAATCAAATCATGGCTAGCATTCTTACCAACATCAACGCGATGGCGGCTCTCCAGACGCTGCGGACCATCAGCTCCGACATGGAGACGACGCAGGACCGTATTTCGACCGGCATGCGCGTCGGCACCGCTTCCGACAACGCTGCCTACTGGTCGATCGCAACCACCATGCGTTCCGACAACGCGTCTCTTTCGTCCGTCCAGGATGCGATGGGCCTCGGCGCAGCCAAGGTCGATACGGCCTATTCCGGCATGGAAGCTGCTATCGACGTTGTTCAGGAAATCAAGAACAAGCTCGTTACGGCTGCCGAAGGCAGCGCCGACAAGGCCAAAATCCAGGAAGAAATCACGCAGCTCCAGGATCAGCTGAAGAGCATTGCTTCCTCCGCCTCCTTCTCCGGCGAAAACTGGCTGCAGGCCGAAATCGGCGGCGCCGCCAACGCGACCACCGGCGTCGTCGAAGCCGGCAGCGCGATCACCAAGCAGATCGTTGGTTCCTTCACGCGCGATGCCGACGGCAATGTCGCGGTCAAGACTGTCGACGTCGAGCTCGATGAATCGAACGTTCTGTTCGACCTTTCGGGCGGCAATGCCGGCCTTCTCGACGCGAACATGATGAAGGGCATGCGCGCGATCGACTATGACGATGGCACGACCAACTCCGTCCAGTACTACGGTACCGTCAACACGACGGCCATCTACGACACCACCGCTCAGTGGAAGGATGTCGGCGGCGGCGTCTTCATGAAGGGCGACACCAACGGCGTCTTCACGACCGGCGCAAGCGGTACCTATCTCATCAAGGTCGGTGGTGCTTACATCGATGCCGTCTACACGACCGAAGGTTACGACTTCTCGGCCGGCGCGACAGCCACCAGCGGCGTTTCCTATTCGCTCAACGTCTCCGTGTCGGAACTGGACATCACCAAGCTCGACGACTACCGCAACGGCGGCAGCAGCGATCTGGGCATGGGCGGCACGAATGTCAGCGACGAGGATGTCATCGCGGCCCTGACCTCGTTCGTCGATGGCCAGCTGGAACAGATGACCAGCGCTGCAGCCAAGCTCGGTGCGGTCTCGCAGCGCATCGAGATGCAGCAGGACTTTGTCAGCAAGCTCTCCGACACGCTCGACAAGGGTGTGGGTCGTCTTGTCGACGCGGACATGAACGAGGAGTCGACGAAGCTCAAGGCCCTGCAGACCCAGCAGCAGCTTGCGATCCAGTCGCTCTCGATCGCCAACTCCGACTCGCAGAACATCCTCTCGCTCTTCCGTTAATCGGAGCCGGCGAATTGGCGCGGAGGCTGACCGCGCCAAGGAGTATGGAAGGCCGCGCCCTCGCCGGGGCGCGGCCTTCTAATTTTTCGTCCGCGCTTCAATCTTCATTAACTATATTGAGGTTACCTAAGGCCATCGAAACGGCGAGTTAACCAGAAAAATTAACTGGTTAGCAAGCATGATGCTGACCGCTGTTCCCGGTGGAATCCGGAATGTCCCTTTCCGTAATCAGCCACTCAAGGGGCACTCAGAATGACAAGCATTCTTACCAACATCGCAGCTATGGCTGCTCTCCAGACCCTGCGCCAGCTCGGCCAGGATATGGAAACCACGCAGGGCCGCGTTTCGACCGGCATGCGCGTCGGCACCGCTTCCGACAACGCCGCCTACTGGTCGATCGCAACCACCATGCGTTCCGACAATGGTGCTCTCTCTGCCGTTCAGGACGCCCTCGGTCTCGGCGCCGCTAAGGTCGATACGGCCTACGCTGCCATGGAATCGGCAATCGACGTTGTTCAGGAAATCAAGAACAAGCTCGTTGCCGCAACCGAACCCGGCGTCGACAAGGCGAAGGTCCAGGAAGAAATCACTCAGCTTCAGGATCAGCTGAAGAGCATCGCTTCCTCCGCCTCCTTCTCCGGCGAAAACTGGCTGCAGACCGAAATCGGCGGCGCCGCCAACGCGACCACCGGTGTCATCGAAGCCGGCAGCGCGATCACCAAGCAGATCGTCGGTTCCTTCATCCGTGACGCCGATGGCAATGTTTCGGTCAAGACCGTCAATGTCGAACTCGATGAATCGAACGTCCTGTTCGACCTTTCGGGCGGCAATGCCGGCCTTCTCGACATGAACATGCTCAAGGGTTCGCGCGCGATCGACTATGACGATGGCACGACCAACTCCGTCCAGTATTACGGCCAGATCAACACGACTGCGATCTACGACACGAATGCTGAGTGGAAGGACATCGGTGGCGGCGTCTTCATGAAGGGCGACACCAACGGCGTCTTCACGACCGGCGCAAGCGGCACCTACCTCATCAAGGTTGGCGGTGCTTACATCGATGCCGTCTACACGACCGAAGGTTACGACTTCTCGGCCGGTGCGACAGCCACGACCGGTGCGGCATACTCACTGAACGTCTCCGTGTCGGAACTGGACATCACCAAGCTCGACGACTACCGCAACGGCGGCAACAGCGATCTGGGCATGGGCGGCACCAATGTCAGCGATGAAGACATCATGGCCGCTCTGACCTCATTCGTCGACGGTCAGCTGGAACAGATGACCAGCGCTGCCGCGAAACTCGGCGCGGTTTCGAGCCGTGTTCAGATGCAGGAGGACTTTGTCAGCAAGCTCTCCGACTCGATCGACAGCGGTGTCGGCCGCCTGGTCGATGCGGAGATGAACGAGGAGTCGACGAAGCTCAAGGCCCTGCAGACCCAGCAGCAGCTTGCGATCCAGTCGCTCTCGATCGCCAACTCCGACTCGCAGAACATCCTCTCGCTCTTCCGTTAATCCGGAAAGTCATAGAGCCTCAATCAGGAGGCCGCGCTCGACGGGCGCGGCCTTTTTCGTGCCCGTCATTTTTTTATTAACTTTCGTAAATGGCAGTTTAACCTTTGTTAACCATTTCTCCCTTAGATGGGCTCATCGAAACGATGGGTTAACCAAGACGAAGAAGAGGTTAACGGGCATCAAGCCAGGCCATCGATTGCCGGTGTAATCCCGGAATGTCCCTTTCATCTAGCCAATCAAGGGGCACTCAAAATGACGAGCATTCTTACCAATATCGCAGCCATGGCTGCTCTCCAGACCCTGCGGCAGATCGGCTCCGATCTTGAAAACACACAGAGCCGTGTCTCGACCGGCCTACGTGTCGGTACCGCTTCCGACAACGCTGCCTACTGGTCTATCGCAACCACCATGCGTTCCGACAATGCGGCCCTTTCCGCCGTTCAGGACGCCCTTGGTCTTGGCGCCGCCAAGGTCGACACCGCCTACGCCGCGATGGAAACCGTCGTTGACGTTGTCAAGGAAATCAAGAGCAAGCTCGTTGCCGCGACCGAGGCCGGCGTCGACAAGGCCAAGATCCAGGAAGAAATCACGCAGCTCCAGGATCAGCTGAAGAGCATCGCCTCCTCCGCCTCCTTCTCCGGTGAAAACTGGCTGCAGGCCGATATCGGCGGCGCTTCGAATGCAAATGGCATTATCCAGGCAGGGGATGTTGTCACCAAACAGGTGGTTGCTTCGTTCATTCGTGGTGCCGACGGTAATATCGCGGTCCAGACGGTCGACGTTAAGCTCGACGAGACGAATGTCCTTTTCGACCTTTCGGGCGGCAATGCCGGCCTTCTCGACATGAACATGATGAAGGGTTCGCGCGCCATCAGCTACGACGACGGCACGACCAATCATGTCCAATACTATGGCGTGGTCAATACAACTGCCCTGTATGACACCAGCGCCCAGTGGAAGGACATCGGTGGCGGCGTCTTCATGAAGGGCGACACCAACGGCGTCTTCACGACCGGCGCAAGCGGCACCTACCTCATTAAGGTCGGCGGTGCTTATATCGACGCCGTCTACACCACCAAGGGGTACGACTTCTCGGCTGGTGCGACTGCCACTGCCGGTGCATCGTATTCGCTGAATGTTTCCGTCGCCGAACTGGACATCACCAAGCTCGATGACTACCGCAACGGCGGCACCAGCGATCTGGGCATGGGCGGTACCAATGTCAGCGACGAAGACATCATGGCAGCGCTTCTCTCCTTTGTGGATACGCAGCTCGAAGCGCTCACCAGTTCGACTGCCAAGCTTGGTTCGATCTCGATGCGTATCGAGATGCAGGAGGATTTCGTCTCCAAGCTGACGGACTCGATCGATAGCGGCATCGGCCGCCTGGTCGATGCGGACATGAACGAGGAGTCGACGAAACTCAAGGCGCTGCAGACCCAGCAGCAGCTTGCGATCCAGTCGCTCTCGATCGCCAACACCAGTTCCGAGAATATTCTGTCGCTCTTCCGTCAGTAAGCGGCGCTCTTGGCTAGGAGCGGTTCGTCCCGCTCTGACACGACAGCAATATTCAGGAGAGAAAACCGCGTCTCGCAGGAGGCGCGGTTTTTCATATTGGCTGCGTGGCTTGCGCGAAGCCTGCACGGGCGTCGCGTTCGGGCATTCAGACCTCATTAACAACTTGCCAATCCACGATTGCCTTTGATAACTGTCGTATTAACGATTTGTTAAGAACGACAGGCCGCCCGCATCCGCGATGCAGAGGGGCGGTAAGCATGATGCCTCTCGTCGTTTCCGGTGCTGCACTCCGGATTGTTCAGAATATCTGACCGAGGCACGGCCAATGACCAGTATCCTTACCAACGCTGCCGCTATGGCTGCTCTGCAGACCCTGCGCTCGATCGACCGCAACATGGAGATAACCCAGGCGAGGGTCTCCTCCGGCATGCGTGTCCAGACAGCTGCGGATAACGCGGCTTACTGGTCGATCGCCACGACGATGCGTTCCGATAATCACGCGCTGTCGACGATCCAGGATGCTCTCGGTCTCGGCGCGGCAAAGGTGGATACCGCTTATGCCGCCATGGAAAGCGCTATCGACACCGTCATGGAGATCAAATCCAAGATCGTTGCCGCTTACGGCGTCGGTGCCAACCGTAACAAGATCCAGGAAGAAATCACGCAGCTCCAGGAGCAGCTCAAGAGCATTGCCGAATCCGCTACGTTTTCGGGTGAGAACTGGCTGCAGGATTATATCAGCAACGGCGGCACCAATGCGGACGAGAAGCCGGTTATCAAGCAGGTTGTAGCGTCGTTCACGCGCACCGCCTCGGGCGAGGTCGCCGTCAAGACCGTCGATTACACGCTGGACTCCAAGACCGTTCTTTTCGATCTCAGCGGCGGTAATCTCGGCATTCTGGATTCGCCGGTCGAGTTTGTGGCTGAAGGCGAAGCGGCGGTGACCGTTACCACTGCGAATGGCACCCAGGCACCGACGAGCGCGAGCTATGCCGTTCCTTTCTACACCGAAACCGATCTGATTGGTGCAACTGCAGTCGATTCGCGTATCTATGATCTCGCCGGCACTCTCTATATGAAGGTCGCTGAAGGTCAGTGGGTGCAGGTGACCACGGTTGACCCCGCCACTGCGCCGGTCGTGACGACCCCGCTTCACCAGATTGGCGCGATGAATTATTATCTCGATACGAGCGTTGGCGATAACCTGGACAATCGTAAGCTCGATATTTCCGTCTCGTCGCTTGACATAGACAAACTGGATGAGGTGGCGGCGCAGATGAACGCGTTGGTTCCGGGTTCTGCGCCGGACAACGATGCAGTGCTGGATATGATGGAGCGTTTCGTCGATAAGCAACTGCAGATGATGACGAGTGCCGCTTCCAGCCTCGGCTCCATTCAGAAACGTATCGATCTTCAAGAGAGTTTTGTCGCTTCGCTGACCGACGTGATCGACAAGGGTGTGGGTCGATTGGTTGATGCCGACATGAACGAGGAATCAACTCGACTGAAAGCGCTCCAGACGCAGCAACAGCTTGGTATTCAGTCGCTTCAGATCGCCAATACCAACGCCGAAAACATCCTTCAGCTCTTCCGGCAATAACACGTATAGATTGATTGCCTTCTCCGTGCCGCACTTTTCTCGACTGCGATACGGCACGTCGTTGAACCTGCCCTTATGCTCTGGTGCGCTGTTGCCGCATCTTCATCCTCGCGCAAGTTTGACTTCCTACCGTATCGCTGTGGTCTGGCGAAAATTGCCATCTCGCCACCGACGAACGAATGAAAACCTTATCGGAATGATGCGATGATTGCAGCAGCGGAACTTCGCTCCTTCGGCGAGCTCGTAACGAGTACCCGGCAAGTGGGCACGGAAGGGCGGGGTATCCGATGAGTGCCTCGCTCGCCCGCTATCTGAAGGACTTCAGCGAACCGCAAGCCATTCCGTTACCGTTGATGGCGGACAGCTTAACTCAGGGTTTCGACGACGATCTGGCACTCCCTTCCGTGGTCGAGAGCCCGGTCGATGTGGAGGCGGAACGCGCCGAAGCCTACTCGAAGGGCTATGATGCCGCCTCCGAGGAACTGCAGCGACGTTTCGAGGAAGAGCGCCAGGCACTTTTCTCTGCCCATGCTGAGGAAATGGCAGCACTGCGCGAAAGATATGAAACCGAGGCGGCAGCAATGATCGCGACCCGGCTTCAGGAAATTGCCGGATTGACGGCGCAGGCGGTCAGCGATCAGACGGCGGGAATTCTGGCACCGCTGCTCGATGACGCGCTTGCCCAGAAGGCGGTATCCGATATGGCGGATATCATTCGCGGCGCCATGATCGAGGGCGATCTTGGGGCGCTGACGGTGCGTGGTCCGCTGCATCTGTTTGAAAAATTGAAGGAAGCGCTTGGAGACCCCACGCCGCTCCTGCGCCATGTCGAAGCGCCCGACCTCGATATCGCAGTCGATATAGGTGAAACCGCTCTTGTGACCCGCATGTCCGCGTGGTCCGCGAGTCTGAAGAAGGTACTGGGATGAGCGAGGGCGAGAACCATCATCACGGCAAGAATGAGGTTGTCATCGTCAAACGGCATGGCGGCGGGCACGATGACGGCCATCATGGCGGTGCCTGGAAAATCGCCTATGCCGATTTCATGACTGCGATGATGGCATTCTTCCTCGTGATGTGGCTGGTCAACGCAGCCAACGAGGAAACCAAGGCCTCGATGGCGAGCTATTTCAACCCGATCAAACTTTCCGATGAGACCCCGGCCGAGAAGGGCCTTGAGAAGCCCGTCGATGCAGCAGAGGGCCAGGAAGACGGCGAGCGCTCGCGGGTCAAAGCGGATGCCGACGTTCAAGGCTCGGCTGCGGCGACCGGCGAGGATATGACGTCAACCTCCGGCGACGAACCCAACTACTCCGAGGCGGATTTCTTTGAGAACCCCTATTCCGTTCTTGCCGAGATTGCGCAGGAGGTGGGGCAGCAAGCCAATGTAAGTGCAAAAGGGGAAGGGGGAGCAAGCGAATCCGGTCCCGCGACCGGAGCAGACGGCGGGCAAGCCTATCGCGATCCCTTCGATCCTGATTTTTGGACCAGGCAGGTTCAGGTAACGCGCGCCGACGGTCCTGAGCAAGCTGTAAAAGCAGTCCCGAGTGACGATCCGCAGGCGCAAATCGGTCAATCTCCCCAGGCGCCACAATCGGCTGAGGGCCAGCCGCAGCAACCGGTCACGCAAATGGCGGCCGCCGTTCCTATGCCGCGTCCTGATCCGACACAATTGGACAAGACACAGACCCAGCCGGATACGCAGGCAGGCAAGTCGGCGGATATCGACGGGCGCAAGGCGGAGGATGAAGCCAAAGCGGAGCAGAAGGCGGCGGACGATTTGCGCCAGGAAATCGAGCGACAGATTTCCGGCGTTGCGGGCAAACTCGCCGAAGGCCTCGTCGTCACGCCTGCCGAAGGCGGTTTGCTGGTAATGATTTCCGATCAGACGGATGATCCGATGTTCAATATCGGCTCGGCCGTACCGCGCCGCGAAATGGTGCTGGCGATGGAGAAGATCGGCCAGATCCTCAAGGAACGCAAGGGAAGCGTCATCCTGCGAGGTCACACGGACGGTCGCCAGTTCAAAGACACGCAGAACGACAACTGGCGGCTTTCCATGGCCCGCGCTCACAGCGCCTACTACATGCTGGTGCATGGCGGTCTGGGGGAAGATCGCATCAAGCAGGTCTCGGGCTTCGCCGACAGGCGTCTGCAGGTGCCGGGTGATCCCTTTGCCGCGGCGAACCGCCGTATCGAGATCCTGATCCAGGCGGACGAGGGATAAGATGGTCCTTGCGGGCATACGGTCTCTGTTGGCGACTACGCTCGTTTTCGGGGCTGCCTTTGCATATCCGGCATCCGCCCAGGATCATGGCGAGCTTGCGCCCTATGTCATGCTTCGCTCGCTGCAATTCGTGCAGGATTCCGTCGTGCTCGGTGATCACTCGGCGGCGGAGATGCAGCGTTTCATGCTGGAGAGGGTCGATCAAAGGTTTAGGGCGGCAAATCCGTCGATCTTCGAGGATCCGCGCAATGTCGACGCCGCGTTGATCTATGCCATGAGCGGTGGCAATCCGGCCACGCTCGAATTCCTCGCCGCGCGCGACATTGCCGGAAATTTCGACAGCCGCATTGCCGATGCGCTCAGGAAATATCTGAGCGGCAAGGGCACTCTGGTTGCAAAAAGTCTGGGCGAAATGGCCAAGGAATACCGAGACGAGAAGATCGGCCCCTATCTCTCGCTGGTCAGTGGCAATGTGATGGTGGCGACGGATCCGAAGGATGCGCTGGTCTTTTACGATTGGGCGCGGCTGACGGCGCCCGGTACCATCATCGAGGAAGCCGCATTGCGCCGTTCGGTTGCGATCACCGTGGATGCCGACATGGTCGAGCAGGCGCTTTCTTACGCGCGCAGATACGCCCGACGCTTCATACATTCTCCTTATGCCAGCCAGTTCGCCGATTTCTTCGTGCAGCTTGTCGTGGGGCATTTCGGCGAGATTACGGAAGAGGATATCGACGGAGCACTCGAATTCATGGACGTCGACCGCCGCCGCGAGGTCTTCCTCCGTGTTGCACGTGCAGCCGCCATCGCCGGCAAGAATGACCTTGCTCGTCTGGCCTCTGCAAAAGTGGAAGCGCTTTCCGGGAATCCGACGCCTGAAGCACTTGCGCGGCTCTATGGCGGCCTTGCCGATATTCCGACGAATGACATTCGAGCAGCCATGCAGGCGATATCCGATATCCCCGAAGAGACGCTTTCGCCGCGCGATCGGGCCTTGCGTGAGGCGGCAAAAGTTGTGGCGGAGCAAGTCGTTGGCTGGCCGACAGCCGAAAGCCTCGCACAAGAAAAGCCAATCAATATGACTAATACAGAAGACGCAAAATCCCCAGTCGCGTCGCCCAGAAATGAGATCGCTGGGCCTGCTGCCACCACGGAAGATCCGACGGCTGGCGCAGCTGCCAAATTCGATCCGGCCTTCCAGACATATGTCGATAGTGGTCGTTCGAAATTGAATGCTATCGATGAAATGCTGAAGGAGGAGAATCCGTCCAAATGATTACCGACATTCTGGGTGGTAAGGCCGATGCGGCTTCGTCCGCAAAACAGGCGATTTCGGGCCGCAAGGATACCGACGCATCTTCGAACAGCTTCTCCGATGCTCTTTCGGGTCTTGATCGCGATCTGCCCCCGCAGCAATCGGATGACGATGCCCTTGAGAACGAGGGCACGTCATCCTCTCTCGGGGATCGGATGGCTGCCGAGGTGAAATCCGCCACGTCAAAACCGATCATTGACATAAGGCCGGAATCCCTTCGTCGCCCCCCGGACGAATTGAAGAATAATGTTGAATTTCCTGGGCAGGAACGACTGGGAAAAGCCGAAGAGCGGCAGATGACGCCGGCTGAAAAGAAACTTCGTGACGCTCTTGCGGCTGCAAAGGCCTTGGCGCGCAAATCCGACGAACTTCATGAGAAGGGCGCCACGGAGAAGCGCGTGGCTGCCGATAAGATCGACCCGCAAGATGAGGACGCTACTCTGGATACGTCCATGCTTGACGCGGACGACGCCAAGATCGCTGAGATGTTCTCGCTTCTGATCGGCAGCGAGGCCAAGTCCGGCGAACTGAACGCTATGATGCCGAAGAATATCGCAGGCGCGCAGGTGAAGCGCGCCAAGGATGGAGATGCCCGGTCCAACAATGTGGACGCCTTTGCCGTCAATGATCCAAAGCGTTTCAAATTGACCGGAGCGGGAGAAGATCAGTTGCCGTCGGTGCCTGGCGGCCCGGATGCGGGTGCGGAGGAGACCAGACTGTTTCGCTTCAGCAACGCGCGGGGTGAAGGTCAGAAGGTCGATATGGCAGTCGGTAAAGGCCGAGACGAGCATTCCACGGTGGAATTCCGATCGCCTTCGAATGGTGCAGCCGAAAATGTCGCGGTCCTCGACTCGCGGCGGTTCCTCGGGCTTGCTCCCAATTCCAACGGGGCGAACCTGACCGCGATGCTGGCGGGTGATCCGGAATGGGCCGCCGCTGCGCATCCGAGTTCAGCCCTTTCGAATGCGGCCGCGCAAAGCAGCACCGGCACCGTCGTGAACATGCTCAAGCTGCAGATGAATCCGCATGAGCTCGGCATGGTGACGGCCACATTGCGTCTGCATGGCGATGAACTGAACGTCCATCTCACCGTCGAAACGCGTGCCGCCTACAGACAGCTCAGCGAGGACAGCGGCGGCATTCTGGATGCGCTCCGTGCCCAGGGCTTTGCCGTGGATCGGGTGACGATCAGCATTGCGCCAACGCCGACGTCGGCCTCGGATGCGGCAGGTGGCCAGCAGGGGCAAGCCGGTCAGGCGGGACAACAGGCAATGGCAGAGGGCGGAAGGCAGGGGCATGAGACTGGCCGCGGTCAAGAGCAGGCGACTGCGGAGCAAACGAGGAATTCGAATGAAGCGGTATCGGAGAACACCCAGCTTTCGGGTTCTGGTAACGCTCGCTCTGGTCAGCTTTACCTCTGACGCATACGGCGGTTCGCTGTTCAGTTCCGGTGGATGGGGCGGGCCTAACGACGCCGCGGTGAAGCCTCCTTCCGCACCTGCCGCGGTTCGACCTGCATCTGCAGCGACGTCGCCGTCGCCTGTGCCCGTCAATCCGGGTGTCTGCGAGCGCGAGATTCAGAGTGCAGCGGCCAAATACGGCATACCGGAAGGTATCCTCTATTCTGTCGGCCTGACGGAAACTGGCCGAAAGGGAAGCCTTAGCCCTTATGCAATGAACATCGAAGGGAAGGCCTATTTCCTGCCGTCGGCGGAGGTGGCGATGACGAAATTCCACGACGCGAAGCGGCAGGGAGCAAAGCTGATCGACATGGGCTGCATGCAGATCAATCATTATTTCCACGGGGAGAATTTCGCGTCACCGGAGGATATGTTCGATCCGCGTCGCAACGTGGAATATGCAGCGAAATTCCTTCGCAATCTACATGATAGGCATGAAACCTGGACGATGGCGGTGGCGAGATACCACGCGGGACCCAATAACGACCCTGCTCAGAAGAGATATGTCTGTCGTGTCATCAGCAATCTTGTCGCAACGGGCTACGGAAAATGGACTCCGACGGCTTCCGGATTCTGCGACGGGTAAGCAATCCTGGATTGAACTCAGAAATCAAAGAATCGCAAAATTGCAGCGCTGCCACATATGTGGCAAATGTGGCAGCGCAAGTCTTCTTTTACGATGCGTTAATTTTTCCACTGAAGAATTGTGCCTGCTTAGATGCGGCATACTACATCTAGTGCAAATCAGGGAGCATGTGTTAATCAACTATTAATTTGTTTGGTTAATTTCACGTAGCTTGCCTCCGATTCCGCTGATTCGTACCCATAGGCCTATTGAAACACCACAACTGATTCGGAGGCGGACGAATGATCGTAGTGGTTGATGAGCGCGAGCTCGTGAAAGATGGGTACACCTCTCTCTTCGGGCGGGAAGGAATTCCTTCCACGGGGTTTGATCCAAAAGAATTCGGCGAATGGGTGAATACGGCGGCGGACATGGATATCGCCGCGGTGGAAGCCTTCCTGATCGGTCAGGGCGAATGCGCCCTCGAACTGCCGCGGGCGATCCGGGACCGTTCCATGGCGCCGGTGATCGCAGTCAGCGACCATCCCTCCCTCGAGGCTACGCTGGCCTTTTTCGACAGCGGCGTCGATGATGTCGTTCGCAAACCTGTCCACCCCCGCGAGATCCTGGCGCGTGCCGCCGCGATCCGTCGCCGGTTGAAGGCGATCTCGAATTACACCGACATCGGTTCGATTCGCGTCTTCTCCGATGGCCGGGATCCGGAGATCGACGGCGACGTTTTCCCGTTGCCGCGCCGCGAGCGCCGCATTCTCGAATATTTGGTCGCCAACCGCGGCCGGCGCGTCTCGAAGACTCAGATTTTCAACGCCATCTACGGCATCTTCGACGAGGAAGTCGAAGAAAACGTTGTCGAAAGCCACATCAGCAAGCTGCGCAAGAAACTGCGCAAGAAGCTCGGCTTCGATCCTGTCGATTCCAAGCGTTTCCTTGGCTATTGCATCGACTGGGACTGATTTTCAGCAGGGTCTTGCCGCTTATTTTCGGCGGGTACGGGAAAGCAGACAGCTTCACGCAAGGCCCACCACCTACTCTCTCCATCAAGACACAACGGAGATTTCCTATGAGTATTTTCGGCACGATGAAAACGGCCGTCTCGGGTATGAATGCTCAGGCCAATCGTCTCGGCACCGTTGGTGACAACATCGCCAACTCGAGCACGGTCGGTTATAAGCGGGCATCGACTGCATTCTCTTCGCTGGTGCTTCCGTCCACCCAGGGTTCCTACTCATCGGGCGGTGTCGAAACCAACGTTCGCTACAGCATCTCCGAGCAGGGCGGCATCCAGTACACGACATCGAACACCGATCTTGCGATCCAGGGTGAAGGCTTCTTCATCGTCAGTGATGCGAACGGTTCGCCTTATCTCACGCGCGCCGGTGCCTTCCAGAAGGATCCCAACGGTTATCTCGTCAATACGGCCGGCTATCAGCTCATGGGCTATCCCTATGGTTCGAACCCGCCAGCCGCTGTCGTCAACGGCTTCAACGGCCTCGAGGCCATCAACATCAATGACTTCGGTCTGGTGTCTTCACCTTCGAGCCAGGGCAGCTTCCCTGCCAACCTGGACAAGGAAGCGGACGTGGTTGCTGCCGGTAGCCGCCCGAGCGACAACGTTGCGACCAGCACATACACGAATAAGAGCTCGCTGACCGGATACGACCATGCCGGGTCGAAGGTGCTTTACGATTTCTACTACACCAAGACCGGGACGAATACTTGGGAAGTCAGTGTCTACCGTCAGGATCAGTCCACAAACGGTGGGTTCCCTTACACTGCAACGGCACCGGCTACCCTCGTCCAGCAAACGGTGACGTTGACCTTCGATCCCAACACCAACAAGCTGGCGTCGGGTTCTCCGACGGACATTGTAATCACCGATCCGAACGACGGCGCTACGCCGGCTCAGACGATCACGATCGACCTCTCCGACATGACGCAGTTCGCAAGCGACTTCACGCCGGGCAAGGGCATCATCGACGGCAACGCGCCGAGCCCGATCACCGATGTTGAAATCGGCGGCGATGGTGTGGTCACTGCGGTCTATCAGGATGGCGGGCGCCGCGCGATCTATCAGCTCGCACTGGCAACCGTGCCGGCGATCGACAAGCTACTGCCGCGGAACGGCAACGTCTATCTGCCGACCAATGATTCCGGCGTCGTCACCATCGGTTTCCCGCAGAGCGGCTCTTTTGGTGAGATCTATTCCGGTGCGCTGGAAAGCTCCAACGTCGATATCGCCAACGAGCTGACCGAGATGATCGAATCCCAGCGCGTCTATACCGCAAATTCCAAGGTCTTTCAGACCGGCTCAGACTTGATGGACGTCCTCATCAACCTGAAGAGGTAAGCGGACAGGACAGTCGAGAGAATAAATCTCAAGAGGCTAGTAAAGAATGTCGCTTTCGTCAGCATTGTCCACGGCTCAATCCATTTTCAACAACTCCGGCACGCAATCGGCCGTGGTTTCGAAGAACATCGCCAATGCACAGAACCCGGATTATATCCGTCGTTCCGCAGTGGTGGTGACCGGTGGAAACGGGGCGATGATCGGCGATATCGTCCGCTCCCAAAATGCGCCGCTCCTGCGTCAGACGATTGAAAGCTCGTCGGTTGCAAGCGGGCAGCGGACGCTCCTGGATGGCCTCGAAGAGATCAAGAACCTGATGGGTGGCAACTCCAACGAGCTGTCTCCCGCCAAGCTGATTACGGCCTTCCGCAACAATCTGGATGCATTTGCCTCAACCGCCAACGATACCGGCCTGGGCATTTCCGTCATCTCCAGTGCGCAAGATCTGGCGACGGGCTTGAATACGGCTGCCGACAAACTCCAGCAGATCCGCAAGGATGCTGACGATCAGATCAAGCAAGATGTCGATGAGCTGAACTCGCTGCTTTCCAAACTGGAGAGCGTCAACAATCAGGTCAAGAATGCAACGGCAAGCGGCACCGACGCCAATGACGCGCTCGACGAGCGCGAAGCTCTCGTAAAGCAGATTTCCGAAATCGTTGGCGTAACGTCTTATATTCGCGAAAACAACGACCTGGTGCTTTATACCTCCGACGGGGTGACGCTGTTCGAGACCGTTCCCCGCAAGGTGACGTTCCAGCCGACGGCTGCTTTCGACGCCTCGACCAACGGCAGTGGTGTCTACATTGATGGCGTGGCTCTCAAAGCCGGTGAAGCCGCCAACACGAGCGCCAAAGGTTCGATCCAGGCGTTGCTGCAGCTTCGCGACACAGTCGCGCCGACCTTCCAGAGTCAGCTCGACGAGATTGCCCGCGGTCTCATCACGGCTTTTGCGGAAACAGGGCCAACCGGTGCTCTAGCGCCGATGACCGGTCTTTTTTCGTATAAGGATAGCTCCGGCGTCCAGCAGACGGCAATTCCGGCTTCTGGCGCGATCGTGCCGGGTCTTGCCTCACGGATCTTCGTCAATCCGGTGGTGGTTCCCCCGGCGGGTACGCCCGACAAGCTGCGTGATGGCGGCATCAACGGAGCCGCCTACGTCGTCAATACCGGCGGCAGCAGCTATGGCGATCTGCTCGACAAGTATAATGAAAATCTCGAAACGCCGATGACCTTCGACCCGTTGACGGAAATCGCCGACGCTCCGGACCTTCTATCTTTTGCATCCGATTCCATGGGTTGGTTGGAACAGCTTCGCAGTACGGCGACTGCGGCCGACGAGTCGAAAACAGCCATGCTGACCCGAACCCTTGATGCCTATTCCAGCAACACGGGCGTCAGTCTCGACGAGGAATTGTCGCTGCTTCTCGATATAGAGCAATCGTACAAGGCCGGTACCAAGCTGATGGCGACGGTCGATGAGATGATGCAGGCCCTATTGGATATTGCGAGCTGATCATGAAGACCTCTTTCATTTCCACATTGTCCGTCCAGACCACGATGCGAAATTCGATCGCCGGCGTGCAGCGCGAAATGGTGAAGGCCAACCAAGAGTCCGTGACCATGAAGCACGCGGACCTTGGTGTTACCTTGGGCGCCAGCACATCGCGCGCGCTCGACCTTTCGCGCGAAATCAGCCGTATCGAATCTTTGCTCAATACCGCCTCGCTTGCGACCACACGATTGGAAAGCGCGGAACTCTCGCTCGATAACATGAACAAGCTCGGCCTTGATATTCAGAGCGCAATTCTGACGCTGGGCAGTTCGACCGACGAGACGAGCCTGGCGACGGCGCGCCAGACGATGTCTGCCTCGCTTGCCGCATTCACGGATTTTGCGAATACTTCAGTCAAGGGCGAATATATCTTCGCCGGCATCAATACCGACGTGAAGCCGATGGAGGATTACTTTGCACTGGGATCACCGGCGAAGGCGGCCTTCGACACCGAACTCAATTATTACATGTCGTCGCAGGTCCCGCCCATACCGAGTCTGTCGGCGATGACGGAAGATCAGATGAACGATTTCCTCGATGACCTCGAGGCGAAGTTCAACGGGACGGCTCCCCTCACGGATCCGCCGCATCCGGCGGCGCTGGCGGGCCAGGATCTCTGGACAACCTTTTTCTCCAGCGCAAGCGACGAGAACATGAAGAGCCGTATCAGCCCGACCGAGGTCATCGACAGCTCGACGAATGCCAACAGTGCCGGCATGCGCAATTTCGCGTTCGCGTCGATCGTCTCGATGGAGCTCCTGCAGACGAGCGTAAGCCAGGAGGCCCGTGAAGCCGTAAGCTCGCGAACCAACGCTGTCATCAACAAGGCGATGAACGGCGTAGACAGCATCAATCAGCAGCGGACGACGATTGGTATCTCCACCGAACGGGTTTCCAAGGTTGAGGAAAGGTTGCAGGCGCAAGAAGATATTCTGACGAAGAGCCTGGGAGACATGGAAAATGTCGATCCGGAGGAGGCGGCTACTCGTCTCAATACGTTGAAGACACTTCTCGAAACTGCATATACAGTGACGGCTAAAATACAGCAGCTGAGCCTCGCCAACTTCCTTTGATGATTAAAAGGAAGGTCGTGAAGATGAAGGATACATGAATGTACCAGTTTTCATACGCCGAGATCATGGAGGACGGCGTCGCAGACGCCAAGGATCGCGAGCGGCAGGCCCTTGATCGCTCCATTGAACTTCTGATCGCGGCTCGCGATGAAGAAGGTTACTCGCGCGCGACGATCGAGGCTCTGTTTTATACCCGGCGTGTCTGGATCCGGTTCATCGAAGACTTGAGGCAACCCGATAACGAGTTGGCTACCGAATTGCGGGCGGATCTGATCTCCATCGCCATCTGGATCTTGAAGGAATGCGAGAAGATCAGAAAACGCGAATCGGCCAATTTCCAGGGCGTTATAGACGTGACCACCATCATCAGGGATGGACTTAAATGAAAAGTACGCTTCGCATCTCCTTGAAATCCGGCGAGCGGATCTTCATCAACGGCGCCGTGTTGCGCGTTGATCGCAAGGTCGCGCTGGAATTCCTCAACGACGTCACATTCCTTTTGGAAAACCATGTTCTTCAGCCGGAAGATGCGACCACACCGCTTCGTCAGCTCTACTTCATCGCCCAGATGATGCTTATCAATCCGGACGGCCGGGAACAGTCGATGACGTTGTTCCGCAAGTCTGTCGCCATGCTGCTTACCTGCTTCAATGACGATGAGGTTCTGGCGGAATTGAAACGGATTGACGGGATGGTTGCTTCCGGCCGGGCCTTCGATGCACTCAAGGCGATCCGAGCGCTCTACCCGGTGGAAGACCGCATTCTCAATAACCAGGAAATTGCGCCCGCGACCGTCGAGCGCATCCGCAAGGAGATCGCGCCATGGCGGTAGATCCGGTTACATCGGCAGCGGCCAACCCCTGGGCGAATGCCGGTGCATCGAGCGATGCGGCGAATAACGCCAGTCTCAACTACAATAACTTCCTGCAGCTTCTCATAGCGCAGATGAAGTACCAGGATCCGACCGATCCCATGGATGCGAGCGAGCAGATCTCTCAGCTTGCGACGTTCTCGCAGGTCGAGCAATCGATCCAGACGAACACGCATCTGAAGAGCATGTTGCAGGCAGAGGCGTTGACGCGTGCGAGCGATCTGATCGGCAAATATGTCAAGAGCGCCGACGATACGCTCACCGGCAAGGTCAAGGAAGTCGAGGTCTATTCCGACGGCGTCGTCGCCATCACGGAAGACGACAACAAGATCCTGCTGCAGGCCGGCGTCGTATTCTCGGATGAGCCGTTCCCGGCCGAGGATGACACTTCCGATGGCTCGACTGATACCGACGACGGCGCTACAGATACCTGATCGAAATAGCTGCGAATCAGGATAAGCGCGATGAATGAGGCCGATGCCCTGGACATCATGCAGGCGGCGATCTGGACGGTCCTGATCGCTTCCGGCCCCGCGGTTGTCGTGGCTATGGTCGTGGGCGTGGCCATCGCCTTTCTCCAGGCGCTGACGCAAATCCAGGAAATGACGCTGACTTTCGTACCGAAGATCGTCGCGATCATGATTACGATCGGCATCACAGCACCGTTTATCGGCGGTCAGATCAATCTTTTCGCCAATCTTGTCTTTTCGCGGGTGCAGTCCGGCTTTTGAGCGATAGCTGCCCGCCGGCTTTTCCCACCCCACCTTCGCGCAAGCTTCGCCCGTTAGTCAGGATGTGAACTGGTAGGAGAATGTCCTGCCGCCATCTCATGAAGAGACGGGAAATCCATGGCGCAACCACCTGCATTATCCATACCGAAGGTAGCTCCGAGCGGCCGTGACATCGGCTTTGCTCTCGGCATCGTCGCCATCCTCTGCATCCTTTTCCTGCCGATACCGCCTTTCCTCATCGATATCGGTCTTGCCTTCTCGATCGCATTTTCTGTGCTGATCCTGATGGTGGCACTGTGGATCCAGCGTCCGCTCGATTTTTCGTCGTTTCCGACAGTTTTGCTGATCGCGACCATGGTGCGCTTGTCGCTCAACATCGCAACGACGCGCGTGATCCTCTCGCGCGGCCATGAAGGTCATGGCGCCGCGGGCAACGTGATCCAGGGCTTTTCCGGCCTGGTCATGTCCGGCGACTTCGTGATCGGCGTGATTGTCTTCATGATCCTCGTCACCGTGAATTTCATCGTCATCACCAAGGGCGCGACGCGTATCGCGGAAGTCGGCGCCCGCTTCACCCTCGACGCCATCCCCGGCAAGCAGATGTCGATCGACGCGGACCTCTCGGCAGGCATTATCGACGAGAAGGAAGCCCAGCGCCGCCGCTCCGAGCTTGAAGAGGAAAGCTCCTTCTTCGGGGCGATGGACGGTGCGTCGAAATTCGTTCGCGGCGATGCGATTGCCGGTCTCATCATCACCGCTATCAATGTTTTCGGTGGCATCATCATCGGTTACTTCCGCCACGGCTTGCCGATCGGCGAGGCGGCGGATGTTTTCGTCAAGCTTTCCGTCGGCGATGGCATCGTCTCACAGATTCCGGCACTTATCGTCTCACTCGCGGCCGGCCTCCTTGTGACCCGCGGCGGCACGGCCGGGTCCACCGACAAGGCTGTCGTCGATCAATTGAGCGGCTATCCGCGCGCCCTATCGATGTCCGCTGCGTTGATGGGCCTGCTTGCCATCGTGCCGGGTCTGCCCCTCCTGCCTTTCGTTGCCCTGGGTGGCGCTCTGGGTTTCGGTGCCTGGCTGGTGCCGCGCCGTGTCGAGGCAGAGAACAAGGCCCGCCGGGAAGACGAGGAAAAGAAGGTCGTCCAGAGCAAGGAAGCCGAGAAGGAATCGGTCAAATCGGTCCTCAAGACTGCTGAAATCGAACTTGCACTCGGCAAGCAGGTCTCGACCCGACTGCTCGGCCAGCATCAGGAGCTTGCTTTTCGCGTTGGCAAGATGCGCAAGAAGTTCGCGACCCAGTACGGCTTCGTCGTGCCGGAAATCAAGGTCTGCGACGACATCGCCATCCCTGAAAAGTCCTACCAGATCCGCATCCATGGCACGACGATCGCTTCCAACGTATTGCGCGTCGGCGATGTGCTTGTCGTGACCGGATCCGGCCGCAAGCCGAGCATTCCCGGCGACGAAATCCGCGAGCCCGCCTTTGGAATGCCCGCGGTCTCGATCCTTGAAACTTTCGCCGAAGACCTGAAGCGCGAAGGATTCCATCCGATCGACAACGTTTCGGTCGTGCTGACCCATCTGTCGGAAGTCATCCGCAACAACCTGCCGCAGCTTCTCTCCTATAAGGACGTCAAGATCCTGATCGACCGTCTCGATCCGGAATACAAGAAGCTTGCTGACGAAATCTGCTCATCGCACATGTCCTATTCCGGTCTGCAGGCGGTGCTGAAACTGCTGCTGGCCGAACGCGTCTCGATCCGCAATCTGCATCTCATCCTGGAAGCGGTGGCGGAACTGGCGCCGCATGTCCGCAAGACGGAACAGATCGTCGAGCATGTGCGCGTGCGAATGGCGCAACAGCTCTGCGGTGACCTTGCCGACAACGGCGTGCTGCGCGTGCTGCGTCTCGGTAACAAGTGGGACATGCTTTTCCATCAGGCCCTCAAGCGAGATGCCAAGGGAGAAGTGGTCGAATTCGACATCGATCCGCGCACGCTTGAGGAATTCAGTGAGCAGGCGACCAAAGTTATCCGTGAATTCATGGATCGGGGTCTGCCCTTCGTGCTTGTCACGTCCCCGGAAACACGCTCCTATGTCCGCATGATCATCGAACGACTCTTTGCAACATTGCCGGTTCTGTCACATGTGGAACTGGCGAAAGGCCTCGAGATCAAGATTCTGGGTGCGATCTCGTGACCGCCGGCCTCTAGGGCCTAAGGGACTTTTTATGATTACCGACCCGCAGGGGACCATTCTCGCACTCTTCCTTGCGTTTTGCCGCATGGGCGGGTGCATTATGGTCCTGCCGGGCTTTGGAAGCGCTCGCGTGCCGGCACAGGTCAGGCTCTTCCTGGCCGTCGCCCTTTCCATGGCAATACTGCCGGTTCTCTGGGATATGATCTACCCGAAGGCGTCTTCACCGGATGCCACCTATATCGGCCTGATCTTTACCGAAGCCTTGATTGGCATCGGCTATGGCCTGATCGCCCGGCTCTACACCCTCAGCATGCAGTTCGCCGGCGCGATTCTGACCATGTCGATCGGTTTTACTGCGCCAGGCGGCCAGGACATTCTGGAAGATGCTTCGGAAAACCAGCTGACAAACCTGCTGACGTTGAGCGGTCTGCTGCTCCTGTTCATGATGGATTTTCATCACATCGTTTTCCGTGCCCTCGTCGATTCCTACGCGGCAACGCCTGTGGGTGCCGTGATCGATTCACAGAGGATTCTGATTACGCTGACGGATACGTTGCGTGCCTCGACCATGATCATGCTGCGGCTGGCAAGCCCGTTCCTGATCTATGGTCTGATGTTCAACGTCGCGATCGGCTTCATCAACAAGCTCGCGCCGCAGATTCCGGTTTACTTTATTTCCACGCCCTTTCTGCTGATGGGTGGGCTTTTCCTTCTTTATCTCTCGATCGCCGCCTTCATTCGCCTCTACGTGGATGGCTTCGTGCCGATCTTCACATCCTTCTAGGAGAGGCGAAAATGGCAGGTCCAGCAAAGAGGTCGGACAAACTCAAGCGCCTGGTGGCGGTTCAGCGGCATATGGAGAAGATGGCCGAACACGAGCTTGCCGCGACGACCCGCCACCGGGCCGAAGTCAATCAGTCGATGGAGGACGTGATCGGAGCTATCGGCTCGATGGAACCCATCCATCGGCAATTCTCACAGCATTATGCCGAGCGCTTCGGTCGCCTGACCATGAAGGAGCGTCAGCTTGCGGGCATCCAGCAACTTCAGGAGATGAAGGTTCTCAAGGAGCGGACCAAGGCCGATCGCCTGGAGGAGAACATGAAGGAGGCCCGCGATCACGAAGACCGCGAGGCGGCTGATGACACCATAAGTGAGCTCATCGAGATCACCTTGGGCGTGCAGATGATCAAATAGACTCGCCAGCCTCCAGCAAGCTTCGGACGCCATAGTCCCCTCATTGCGCAGATCACCCGATGCGAATCGGATTCCGACAGGATCATGTGCCGTTGCAAACTTGCTGCTGTGCCCTGCGCCTTTCCTGGATGCAGTTCACGGCATTCATTGAAAGGAACTGACGTGGCGATTTCACCTCCAAGCGATCTGGTTTTGGATGTCGTCCGTGCCGCCGACCCTGCCGCCGTACAAGAGGCGCAGGCGAAGCTGAAGGCGAGCAAGGCGGCTTTTGCTGCGACGAGTCTCGCGGAAGTCGGCAAGGGTTTCGGCGCCGCCATGAACATCATCGACACTCCTGCGACGAAAGCAGGCCTCGGCAACCCGGTCATGCCGAAAGAGATCGCCGAAATGCCGGACGAATACCGCAAGTTCGAAGCTTCGGTGTTGCAGACTTTCGTGAATTCCATGCTCCCCAAGGAAACCGAGGAGGTTTACGGCAAGGGCTCGGCGGGTGAGTTCTGGAAGAGCATGATGGCCGAGAAGATTGCTGACGAGATGTCCGAGAAGGGTGGAATCGGCATCGCCGAGCAGATGTATTCACAGGCACTCGCACGGGCTGAACGGCACGGGACGGTCAACACCACCACCGACGAGAATGATCGCAGCCGCGCGATGAGCATGATTACCGATTTTGAACGTCAGGTTCTCGGCGTCGGCAAGAGCAATGAGGCCTGACATGACTCAGACTGGGGCAGAAAATATGGAAGTCGTTTCGAATGATTATCGCATCAAGACCGTGCTTGGCCGGTTGGAGATGATAATCGACAATGAAAATCAGCGGATCGGCCGCGACCCGGAATTTGATCTGAAGGTCTCGAACGCCCACAAGAGCCGATGCCTCTATGAATTGACCATGCTCTTCCGCGGCACCGATCCCAGGGAAATCGCCCTCGGTTATGTCGACCAGATGCATGGCTTGAAGGACAAGCTTGCCCTCAACGCTCGCCGGGTCGAGGCGCATCTGCATGCTGTGCGCGCAGTCGCTGATCTCCTGAAGAGCGCTGCTCGCGATGCCGATGGTGATGGTACCTACACCCAGGAACAGTTCACCTACAGCGAGGTCTGATGATCAAGCTCCTTCTCACAGGTCTCTGGGTCTGCGTCGTAACGCTCGGAGCAGTATATTTCTCCGTGCAGATGTCTGCTGCGCCGGCGCCGGTCGATGAGGAGGCCAAGAAGAAGGAGCTTCTCGAACTGGTGCCTGGGGAATCGATCACTATTCCGGTGATTTCGGATGGCGCGATCACCGGCTACTTCCTGGGTCGCGTTTCCTTCATGATGGACAAGCAGAAGATCACGGGCGTCAAGCTCCCGATAACGGAAGTGACGACCGATGAGCTCTTCACCCTGCTGATCGGCAACAAGATGGTCGATCTCAGCAAGCCTGGCGCCTTCGATCTCGAAAAGTTCCGTTCGAGCATCAAGGATGGCATGAACAGGAAGCTCGGCGAGGGCCTTGTGGCAGAAGTGCTGGTCGAACAGCTTGATTATCTTTCGAAGGAAGATATTCGCAACAATGCTTCGCGCGGTAACAAGAATCCGAATCCGGGCCGGAAGATCGTCGAAGGCGTGAAAATCGAGGCGCCGCAGTCCTCAGGCCATTGAATGATGTCGGCGATACCTGGTGGGGTCGGCCTTATGGGTCGGCTCCTCGTTCATGAGCAGTCCCGGAAATGCACGGATCGCTCGAATTTTAACAATTGGTTTAAGCGGAATTTCAGCGCGCTCCCTTAGGGGTCGATGGGATTGTTCGTCCCTCATCGTGGAGCGCACCGATGAATGCATCGGGAGAATTCCTGGTATCCGCGTCATCCCGAACTTTGTTCGGCTTACGCACCTGCGACCTCGGGTGGAACGCGGTGCTCGGTCTCGCGGAAGGGCTGATTTCATTGCGCGGCAACCGCACGACGCTTGCATTTCTGGATGAGCGAACGGTTCTGCGTCAGGTTATCGATGCCCTTTATCGGGATCAGCTGAGCCGTCGACTGCTGTTGCCGGGCGGAAGCCGTATCTTTAGCCTGTTGGCAAATGCGCTGCAGGCAAAGCCCACGCCCGTCCGGTTCTCGGCGGGTACATTCGTTCCCGCGCTGCTGACGTTCCTGGAAAAGGGCCGCCGGATCGGTATCGCCGGCGAGGACATCGCCCGTATCGACGCTTTGCGGGGCCATTTCGCCCGCCATGCCCCCTGGCACGATATCGTGACGATCGCTCCCGATGATGAGATCGTGCAGCGTTGCGATCTCATCATCGTCGACGCGGCAAACCCAGCTGCGGAAAGGCGGATGGAGCGGCGTCTATCGTCGGTTCCCGCTGGTCTGGTCGTCATGGCGGGATCTGGCTTATCCGGCTTCATCGAAGACGCGCCGGTTCGGGTTGGAGCGAAAGTTCCGTCGATGCCGGCCAAAGCGTCTTTCGCCTGACAAGTTAACTCTTTCTTTGCCATACAAATTTAGACTGCCTTAATCAAAGGCTGCCTGCGAGGATGCCGGCGGCATGGATTTATGTGGTCATCCATGTATCAGTCGGTGAAAATCATAGAAGACCGGAATCCGGAGGCGTCGGCCATACCCGCCGACGCCGGGTCGATCCGTGCCGCGATGCGCTTCACTCTCCTCAAGGTCAGCGTCATTACACTGATTGGTGCTGCCTTGGCGTTTCCAATGGCTGCCTCGGTTCCGCAGAAGTTCGAAGCTGAAACCCGGCTGAAGATCGAAGCAGCAAGCGAGCGCGCGATCAACGATGCCGCTGCGGCGCTGCATTCGAAGCGGAGTCTGGACAATCTGATCCGCGCTCTCAACCTGGGAGGCGGCAGCGAATTCGCCGTTGATCGTTCGAGCCTCCTAAGTGTGGCCTCCGATATCGTCTCCGGCGAGGCGATGACGGTATCACAGGCTGAGAACCGGCTGCGTGACCGGCTTTCTCAGGCGATCTTGACCAGCTACGACCGCCAGGCAGGCGAACTCACGGTTTCAGTCACCGCCGCGGAAGCGGACGAGGCGGTGAAAATCGCCAACATGCTCGGCGACACGCTGAGTGACGAGATCGCCATTTCGGGGGGCGGCGCGTCTGAGCCGTTGGTGGAAAAGCTGCGTCAGACTCTTGAGCATGCCGAGGCGTCGCTTTCCGGCTTCATCGCGAAAACGGACCAGCAAAAGCTTGCCCAACTGCGCCGGGCGGAAAGCGAAGAACAACAACTGACTGCGGAGATCTCTGGCGCAGAAGCTCAGCTTGCAGAGCTGAAGCAGAAGGCCGTGCAGGCGTCTGAAATGAAATTCGACGACATTCTGAGCAAACCGTTGCCGGATAGCCTGGAATATACCGGCCTCGACTATCAGCGGCAGAGATATATCGAAGCAAAGCTCGCCGTCGATCGGCTTGCAGGCGATCTCGGCCCTCGCCACCCGCGCTTGCTCGCAGCCCGAGCGGCGCTCGAGGATGCGCGGTCCGGCATTCAGACGGCTCTGAAGCAGCTTTCGGCTTCACTTGGCCAGCAGGAGAAGGCGGCTGCCATACATCTGGCCGAACTCAAGGCGGCGAAGTCGAGAAAGCCGGGTGACAAGGAGATCGTCGATTCCGCCGCGAGGCTCGCAGGTCTCGAAGCCGCGGTCGGTGAGGCGCGCAGGAACTATCTCGATGCGCTTCAGCGCGGCGAGACGCACCCGAAAACTGCGGCAGCGAAGGTTGAGGTTCTCGTTCCGGCAACGGTCGAGAGGGTGAAAGCGCGCGGCCTGTCGGTCGCGGAGATATCGGGTGCAGGTGCATTGGCCGGCTTCTGCCTCGGTTTGATGCTCGTCTTTTTTACGCGTCGCAAACCGGTCGAGGTTCCGGTAGATGGCGCTGAAGCAGAATTTACAACTGAACCAGAGCTGACAGTTGAACCGGACTGGCGGGAGGACGTTCCCGTGCGGGAAAATGCTCTTGAAGAACTCCATGACCCGCCCTACGATGATCCTTTCCATGAGTCGCAACACCCTCGGCGCCCGCATTATCCGGCTCCCGCCAATGATCGCCCGCTCGTCGATCATATCCGCGAAGTATTGATGGCTAACCGGAGGCCGGCGCAGGAGGCAGACCTTCCGCCGCTGGTCTCGGCCATTACGTCCGCCCGCCTCGCGGAAGAAACGAGCCATGCGAGGCCGCTTGTTTCTCAACAGGATATTCGCAGGGCTGAAGAGGTTCGTGAGCTGCGCCGTCACATGACCGAGCTACGAGACCGTGTGCAGTTGCACTCCGCCCGCCGGAGCGCATCCGCAAGATAAGGCCCCGCGACATCGAATCCTCTTGCATTTGCCGTCTGCGACCAGCATAGGCGTTGGCGTGCAAATTTAATACGTGCCCGTGTATACATTGGCAACGGTTCAAGCGGGAGGTACGCGTGACTGTGGTGATCGATGGAAAAGAGGCGGCAGCGTCCGTCATTGCGGCCGTGACCGAAGCAGCTGCTTCGCTCGAAAGGGAAACAGGCGTCCAGCCGGGCTTGGCGGTCGTCATCGTCGGTAACGATCCGGCGAGCCATGCCTACGTCAATTCCAAGAGCAAGATGGCCAAGCAGTGCGGCTTCAACTCGATCCAGCACAGCTTGCCGGAAGACACGAAGCAGGAGGAACTGGAAAAGCTTGTTGCCGAGCTTAACGCCGATCCGGCCATCCACGGTATCCTGGTTCAGCTCCCATTGCCGAAGCACCTGAATGCCGAGCCGGTGATCCTGTCCATCTCGCCGGAAAAGGATGTCGACGGCCTGCATGTCGTCAATGCCGGCAAGATTGCCACCGGCGATCTCGATACCGGTCTCATTTCCTGCACGCCGGCCGGTGCCATGTTGCTCGTCAACCGTATACATGGCCGTGACCTTTCGGGCCTCAATGCCGTCGTCATCGGCCGCTCCAATCTGTTTGGCAAGCCGATGGCGCTGCTGCTGCTCGCTGCCAATGCGACCGTCACCATGGCGCATTCGAAGACCAGGGATCTCGCCACGATCTGCCGCAACGCGGATATCCTCGTCGCTGCAGTCGGACGTCCGCAGATGGTCAAGGCAGACTGGGTGAAACCTGGCGCAACGGTCATCGACGTCGGTATCAACCGCGTACCGGCGCCGGACAAGGGCGAGGGCAAGACCCGGCTTGTCGGTGACGTTGCCTATGCCGAAGCCGTTGACATCGCAGGCGCGATTACGCCGGTTCCCGGTGGCGTCGGCCCTATGACCATCGCCATGCTGATGGCCAACACGGTAATCGCGGCCTATCGCGCCGCGGGAAAGCCGGCGCCGAAGTTTTAGGGTAGCATTGAGCGTTTGCGATCTTCGACATGCTGTCGGCGGAGGGCTTGACTCCGTCGCCAGAGCGTTAAATCTCTTCCTATGTTTTTGGGAACTCCCGGCAGGGTAGCAAAAGCCGGGGCAATGGGAGGATGATTTTATGAAGACATCATTTTGGATCGGCGCGGCGCTTGCGACACTCCTTGCAGGCAGTGTAGCCGCCCAGGAACTTAAGTTCGCACCGGGTGAGGATTCGCGTTTCAACTGGAAGAGCTATGAGGATTTCAAGGCCGCTCACTCGGATCTGAAAGGACAGAGCCTCACGCTGTTCGGCCCTTGGCGTGGCGAAGACGAGGTCCTGTTCAACAGCGTTCTCGCTTATTTCAATGCCGCAACCGGCATTGACGGCCGTTATTCCTCCTCGGAAAATTACGAGCAGCAGATCGTCATCGATACGCAGGCCGGCTCCCCTCCGAATATCGCCATCATTCCGCAGCCGGGTCTGCTGGCCGATCTCGCCGCCAAGGGCCTCCTGACCCCGCTCGGCCAGGAGAATTCCGACTGGGTCAAGAGCAATTACGGCTCGGGCGCCGACTGGATCCGCTACGGCACCTACAAGGGCAAGGATGGCAAGGAGGCCTATTTCGGCTTCCCCTTCAAGGCGGACTTCAAGTCCATGGTCTGGTACGTGCCGGAAAACTTCGAGGAAGCGGGCTACGAGGTCCCGAAGACCATGGAGGACCTCTTCAAGCTCAGCGACCAGATCGTTGAGGATGGTGGCGTTCCATGGTGCATCGGCCTCGGTTCGGGCGGCGCGACCGGCTGGCCGGCGACCGACTGGGTCGAGGACCTGATGCTGCGGACCCAGAAGCCGGAGGTCTATGACAAGTGGGTCAGTAACGAGGTCAAGTTCGATGACCCGGCCGTTGTTGGCGCGATCGAGGAATTCGGCAAGTTCGCAAAAAATGAGAAATATGTCAGCGGCGGCGTGGCGGCAGTGGCTTCCACCGATTTCCGCGACAGCCCCAAGGGTCTCTTCGGTATTCCGCCGAAATGCTACCTGCATCACCAGGCTTCCTTCGTTCCGTCCTTTTTTCCGCCCGATACGAAGCTCGGCACCGATGCCGACTTCTTCTACCTGCCCACCTATGCTTCGAAGCCGGAACTGGGAACGCCGGTCCTCGGCGCGGGCACGATGTTCGCGATCACCAAGGATTCGCCAGCCGCCAAGGCCTTCATCGAATTCCTGAAGACGCCGATCGCGCATGAGGTCTGGATGGCGCAGTCATCGTTCCTGACGCCGTTCAAGGGCGCCAATCCCGATGCCTACGCCAATGAGGTCCTGAAGAAGCAGGGTGAGGCCCTGACGACCGCCACGACCTTCCGCTTCGACGCGTCCGACCTTATGCCGGGCAAGATCGGCGCCGGTGCCTTCTGGACCGGCATGGTCGACTATGTCGGCGGCAAGGACGCCAAGACGGTCGCGTCCGACATTCAGAAGGCATGGGACGGCCTGAAGTAAATCCGCTTATTGCCGCGCCGGCGAGACCGGCGCGGCTTCCAACAGATTGATTTTCAAAAGATTGACTGTTCTTCGACTATAACAGCGGGCGGATAGCCGCCAAAAAGAACCAGCATCCTCCTGCGATGCTGGTCACAAGGAGGGGACATGGTATCGCAGATCGTCTCGGCCGTCGGCGTGGTAATCGCCGGCGTTTTTGCGTGTGCGCTCTATTACTGGCTCTCCGACAAGCTGCTCCAGATCATCTTTCCGGTGCCGAAGGAGAATGTCCGGACGGCGTCTGTCAATCTCAATCGCCGGGCCGTCGTCCGTCCCTGGTTGTTCCTGGGGCCGGCGCTGATCCTGCTCGGGGTCTATCTGGTCTACCCGGTCGTCGCGACCTTCATCCTGTCCTTCTATGATCGGTCCGGCGGCAGTTTCGTCGGTTTTGCGAATTACCGATGGGCGCTCTTCGATGATCAGTTTCGCCAGTCGATCTTCAACAACATCCTCTGGCTCGCCGTCGTTCCGGCGGCCTGCACTTTCTTCGGCCTCGTCATCGCTGTCCTGACCGACCGCATCTGGTGGGGCAATATCGCAAAGAGCCTCGTCTTCATGCCGATGGCGATCTCCTTCGTCGGCGCCTCGGTCATCTGGAAATTCATCTACGAGTATCGCGGCAGCAACGAGACGCAGATCGGCCTCCTGAACTCCGTCGTACAGTTCTTCGGCGGCAATCCGCAGGTCTGGATAGCGATGCCCTTCTGGAACAATTTCTTCCTCATGGTCATCCTCATCTGGATACAGACCGGCTTTGCCATGGTCATCCTGTCGGCAGCGCTCCGTGGCATTCCCGAGGAGACGATCGAGGCGGCGGTCATCGATGGCGCCAACGGCTGGCAGATTTTCTGGAAGATCATGGTGCCGCAGATCTGGGGCACGATCGCCGTCGTCTGGACGACCATCACCATTCTGGTGCTGAAGGTTTTCGACATCGTGCTGACCATGACCAACGGCCAGTGGAACACGATGGTACTCGCGAACCTGATGTTCGACTGGATGTTCCGGGGCGGAGGCGATTCCGGCCGAAGTGCAGTTATCGCGCTTGTCATCATGGCCGCCGTGACACCGATCATGATCTGGAATATCCGCCAGGCGAACAAGGAAACGGGAGGCCATTGAGATGAATGCTGTTGCTGGTCTTCGCCGTATCGGACTTCCCCGTCTCATCGTTCACCTGTCGGTGCTCTTGATCTGCATCATCTGGCTGATCCCGACGCTCGGTATCCTCGTCACCTCCTTCCGCGATCCGGCGCAGATCACATCGTCGGGGTGGTGGACCGCCTTCAGTAGCGCCTCGCAAACCACGGCGTCGCGATTGGCAGACCCGTCTGCCGCACGGCAGGAAGGGCCGAACTATGTCATCTCCGGCTCGGTTTTCGAGGCGGGGCAGGGCGGAACCGTGCGGGCTTTCGGCACGCGTGTCGCTGCTCCAGGGGAGTTCCAGGCCGGCCAGCCGGCAGATCTCGGAGAAGGGGAGACATTGACCGTCAATGAGGATGGTAGCTACACCTACACGAAGAACGGTCCATTCGAGAGCGAGCGCGGACGACGCGTGTACCTCACGATCGCTACGCCGCCGACTTTCACCACGCAGAATTACAATACCGTGCTCACATCCCAGGGGATCGGGCAGTCTTTCGTCAATTCGCTGACGGTTGCTGTTCCCTCGACGATCATACCCATCCTGATCGCCGCCTTTGCGGCCTATGCGCTTTCCTGGATGGAGTTTCCCGGCCGTGCGTTGATTATCGCAATGGTCGTGGGGTTGATCGTCGTACCGTTGCAGATGTCGCTCATTCCGCTGCTGCGGATGTACAACGAGATCGGCACGTTCTTCGGCGTGCCGTCGAGAAGTTACGCCGGCATCTGGCTGGCGCATTCCGCATTCGGCATGCCACTCGCCATTTATCTCCTGCGCAACTATATCGCCGGGCTGCCGAAGGAGATCATCGAATCGGCCCGAGTGGACGGCGCAAGCGATTTCGAGATTTTCATCAGGATTGTGCTTCCCCTGTCGTTCCCGGCCCTTGCATCTTTCTCGATCTTCCAGTTCCTGTGGACTTGGAACGACCTCCTGGTCGCCATGGTCTTCCTCGGAACCAACAGGGAGCAGCTCGTCCTGACCGGTGCTCTGAACGCGCTTTTGGGCTCGATGGGTGGAAGGTGGGAAATCCTGACGGCCTCTGCTTTCATCTCCATCCTCGTGCCGCTGATTGTCTTCTTCGCGTTGCAGCGTTACCTCGTGCGCGGCTTGCTTGCTGGTTCGGTCAAGGGCGGCTGAGCCGATATTTCATCTGACAACAACAGGATATTGAATGACCATTTCGGCAGAAACCCCCGCAACACCCGATAAGGATTGGTGGCGCGGAGCCGTGATTTACCAAATCTATCCGCGTTCCTTTCAGGATTCGAACGGCGATGGCATCGGTGACTTGAAGGGAATCACGGCACGCCTGCCGCACGTGGCCGCGCTCGGGGCCGATGCCGTCTGGATTTCACCCTTCTTCCCGTCGCCGATGAAGGATTTCGGTTACGACGTGTCGAACTATACCGATGTCGATCCGATGTTCGGCGCACTTTCGGATTTCGATGGATTGATCGCCGAGGCACACCGTCTCGGCATCAAGGTGATGATCGACCTGGTGATGTCGCACAGTTCGGACCAGCATCCCTGGTTCATCGAAAGCCGGTCCAGCCGCTTCAATCCCAAGGCGGACTGGTATGTCTGGGCCGACGCCAGGCCGGACGGCACGCCGCCCAACAACTGGCTGTCGATCTTCGGTGGGTCGGCCTGGGCGTGGGACCCGACCCGCATGCAGTATTACATGCACAACTTCCTGACCTCGCAGCCGGATCTGAACCTCCACAATCCGGAAGTGCAGGACGCGTTGCTGGACATGACCCGCTTCTGGCTGCAGCGCGGCGTCGACGGTTTCCGCCTCGACACGATCAACTTCTATTTCCACGACAAGGAACTGCGCGACAACCCGGCATTGGAACCGTCGCGGCGCAACGCCTCCACCGCGCCGGCGGTGAACCCCTACAACTTCCAGGAACATCTCTACGACAAGAATCGGCCGGAAAACCTGGAATTCCTGAGGCGCTTTCGTGCGGTGCTCGATGAGTTCCCTGCGATCGCTGCGGTCGGCGAAGTCGGCGACAGCCAGCGGGGATTGGAGATCGTCGGGGAATATACGTCCGGTAACGACAAGATGCATATGTGCTATGCTTTCGAGTTCCTGGCACCCGATCCTTTGACGCCGGCTCGTGTTGTCGCGGTCCAGGATGCGTTTTCCCTGGCGGCACCCGATGGCTGGGCCTGCTGGGCCTTCTCGAACCATGATGTCGTGCGTCACGTCACGCGCTGGGGCTCCGATATTCTTGACCGGGATGCTTATGCCAAGATGACCTCCGCAATCCTGATGACGCAGCGCGGCTCGGTCTGCATCTATCAGGGGGAGGAATTGGGGCTTACCGAGGCGGATATCGCTTACGCGGATCTCCAGGATCCCTACGGCATTCAGTTCTGGCCGGAATTCAAGGGCCGCGATGGCTGCCGTACGCCGATGGTGTGGGATTCTCAGGCGCTGCAAGCGGGGTTCTCTACGGCCGAGAAGACCTGGCTGCCGATTCCTGTCGAGCATCAGCTTCGGGCTGTGGGGGCTCAATACGGCGATCCGGCTTCGGTGCTGGAGCAGTACCGGCGTTTCCTCGCCTTCCGCAAACAGCACCCGGCTTTCGCCAAGGGCGATATCCTTTTCCTGCCGGAAGACGGTACAGTCCTGGGATACGAGCGGCGCCATGGCAACGAAATTGTGCTCTGCGTTTTCAATATGAGTGCGGCCGCAGCAATAACGGAACTTCCGGTCGGCGAATGGGAAGTTCTGACCGGTCACGGATTTGAAAGCAGCCTGGAAGACAGACGAGTGGAGTTACCGGCTTGGGGGGCGTTCTTTGCCCGTCAAGCCTAACAAAAAGGGGAGGTGATCATGGCTGGCGTCGTTCTGAAGGATATCCGCAAGGCCTATGGACAGGTGAAGGTTCTGCATGGCATCGACCTGGACATCAGCCAGGGCGAGTTCGTGGTCTTCGTAGGCCCCTCTGGTTGCGGCAAGTCCACGCTGCTGCGGATGATTTCCGGCCTGGAGAGCATCACTGGCGGGGAGATGTATATCGACGGCCAGCTCGTGAACGAGGTGCCACCTTCGCGGCGCGGTATTGCCATGGTCTTCCAGTCCTATGCGCTCTATCCGCATATGACGGTTTACGACAACATGGCCTTCGGCATGCGGATCGCCCGCGAGAGCAAGCAGGAGATCGACCGCCGTGTCCGTTCAGCGGCGGAAATCCTACAGCTTACCCCCTATCTCGATCGGCTTCCGAAGGCGCTTTCCGGCGGCCAGCGCCAGCGTGTCGCGATCGGACGCGCTATTTGCCGTGATCCCAAGGTCTTCCTGTTCGATGAACCTCTGTCGAACCTTGATGCGGCACTTCGCGTCGCGACCCGCATTGAGATCGCCAAGCTCAAGGAGCAGATGCCGGACACGACGATGATTTACGTGACCCACGACCAAGTGGAGGCGATGACGCTTGCCGATCGTATCGTCGTGCTTTCGGCCGGTCGGATCGAGCAGGTCGGCGCACCGCTTGAACTCTACGAATCTCCGGAGAACCTCTTCGTTGCCCGCTTCATCGGTTCGCCGGCGATGAACATCATTCCCGCGACCGTCACGGAGACAGGCGACGTGACGACCGTTGCCCTGAAGGGCGGCAAGGCGGTGCATGTGCCGGTAGCCACTGCCGCGTCGGAAGCTGGCAAGACGGCAAGTTTTGGCGTCCGCCCGGAGGATCTTTCGGTCGCAACCGGTGACGACTATCTTTTTGAAGGGCGGGTCTCGATCGTCGAGGCGCTTGGCGAGGTGACCTTGCTTTATATCGAGGGCCTTGCCGATCAGGAGCCGATTATCGTCAAAATTCCCGGCATCCTGAATGTGCGCAAGGGTGAAGCGATGCGCTTTTCGGCCGATCCGAAGAAACTGCATCTTTTTGACGCGCAGGGTAAGACTTATCGCACTGCGTGAGTGAAGGGGTGTTTACCATGTTGTTGTGGTCTCTGCGCAGAATTGTTCCAGGGCGGGACTTCCAAACCTTCTGTTAAACTTCGCCGGCTAGTCTTTTCCTATTGAAGAATAGGAGGTTTGTCGTGAGTGCTGCTCCGACCAAAAATCATTTTTTGAACAAGGAAGAGTCTTTCATGTACGACCGGGAGGCCCGGTTCAAGATGGAAGACACCATGAATGCCGCCCGCATCGAGTATACCGAAAAGGGTGTGATGAACATGGCGCAGCGCCGCTGCGACGTGCTGCGCATCTCCCAAAGCGGGGCCATTCTCGGCATCCTCACGCAATATACGTTGCCGCAGCAGTTCTATCTCGATATTCCGGACGCGCGCATCACCAAGGTCGGCTGCCTGCTGATGAAGACCTTCGCCAACAACACGGTCGAGGTCCGTTTCCTGCGGCTGCTGTCGCAGAAGGAGCTTGATCGCATCTTCGTCTTCTCGACCCATCCGAACCACCGCGACCGGACGCTCGATATCCGCTCCTGGTGAGAGGGCTGCGGTGACGATTTAGCCGTCCGCCAGTGCTTCGATGACGAGCTGTTTCAGCTTGATATCGGGCACTTCGACGAAGGCGATGTCGTCGCGGCCGAAATAGCTCTTCTGATTGATGGCCGACCAGTCGTTGCAGACGATTCTGTAGCGCTGACTGCCTTCTGGAGCGTTCGGTGCTGCATAGAGGAAGTCGCCCGTGCGGGCGACAAGCGGGATTGCGCCGTCCTGATTGCAGCGTGCCAATATGGCGGAGAGCACGGCAGCATCGACTTCCGATGTCATGAGCTTGCCTTCGAAGCGCAGCGCCGCATTGAAGTCGAAGCGGCTGATATCGCCGGCAGGCAGACCGGTGCCGAACGACGTATGGCCGATGAAGCCGATATCGGCGTTCGCCTTGGCCGCCATGGCTTCCGCCGCGAACCGGGCGGTTTCGCCGAGCGTCATGGTTTTCGCGGTATGCGCAACGACGGCGCGCTCCTCTTCCTTGAGATGCCTGGCGAGCACGGTCGGAATGAGATCCTTGAGCACGGAGGAGGTGGGGCCGCTGCGATCGATCTCGATCCTCGTCAGTTCGGCAGCCTTGCCCGCAGTCGTGAAGGTGGCGATCGTGATGGCGGAAGACCACGATCCGGTATGGACATAGCGGGTTTCACCCTGCTCGTGCGTCAGCGTCAGGTGGTCGTGGCCGCCGATCATCAGCGTGCCGTCGGGCACGACCGGCAGGATATCGCGGTCCGGCACGACGCCGGCATGACTAAGCACGATGTTGACGCCATCGCCGCCAAGCAGTGTCGGCAGGTTTGCTCTGGCCCATTCCACTGGCTTCGGAATGTCCAGCTTGTCGCGCGCCGTCTTCGGATAGGTGTTGATGGCGTCCGTGCCCAGCGCGGCGATTTTCACCGTGAGCCCGCTGGCTTCGATCGTCGTGCCGGCCTGCGTGTAGGGTTTGCCGCTGCGTTTGTCGATGATGTTGCTGAGGACGGTAATGCCAAGCCCGCGAGCGCGCGCCACGAAATGGGCGAGGTCGTTGTCGAGGTCCGGCTCATGGTTGCCGATGTTGACGATGGTCGGGGCAAGCTTCGCCAGAGCGTCGAGGAAAGTCCAGTCGATTTCGCCGCCGGATCGGGAGGCAACCACATTTCCGAGTTCGAAGATGTCGCCGTTGATCAGGATGACCTGGGGAATGCCTGCGCCGGTAACCTGCTTCTCGACGACGGAAAGAAGCTGGCCCATGCGTTCGTAGGCCGAATGCAGGTCCGAAAGGATGATTGCCTGAAACCCTTCGCCGGCGGCCATGGCAATCGTCGGAAAGACCGGCATGGCGGCAGTCGATGCCAGCAAGGCCATGAGGTTACGGCGGGTGATTGCTGCACGCATCGGGTGTCTCCTCGGTTCTCGGCGGTTCCTGCGCTTCATAGAAACCGGTGAAGACAACCATATGACATGTCAAGCGAAGACGCTCGCTCCCTGGTCGGCGTGGCCGACATTGCGGCGAAAGGCGGCGAAGAGCTCGCGGCCCATGCCGAACTCGTTGTCGGAAAGATCGGCGACGACAGGCGTGCGGGCATCAAATTCCGCCGCATCCACCAGTACCTCCAGCGTTCCGGCGATCGCATCGAGGCGGATGATATCGCCATCCCTGATCTTGGCGATCGGGCCGCCATCAGAGGCTTCTGGCGTTATATGGATTGCCGCAGGTACTTTGCCGGATGCGCCGGACATTCGGCCGTCGGTGACGAGCGCCACCTTGAAGCCGCGGTCCTGCAACACGCCGAGCGGCGGGGTCAGCCGATGCAGTTCCGGCATGCCGTTCGCCTTGGGACCCTGGAAGCGCACGACGGCGGCGAAATCCCTGTTGAGCTCGCCGCGCTTGAAGGCATCCTGCAGCTCCTGCTGGTCATGGAAGACGATTGCCGGTGCCTCGATGATGTGCCGTTCCGGCTTGACAGCGGAAATCTTGATGACCGCCTTGCCGAGATTTCCCGTCAGCATCTTCAACCCGCCGTTCGATTGGAAGGGCGTTTCGATCAAGGCAAGTACCTTCTTGTCGCCGCTCTCTTCCGGTGCCGGTTCGCGCACGACCTGGCCATTGGCATCGAGCTTTGCCTCGACCGTATAGGCTTCCAGGCCCTGGCCGAAGACGGTGCGGACGTCGTCATGCAGCAGGCCCTGTTTCAGGAGTTGCTTGATGAGGAAACCCATGCCGCCGGCCGCATGGAAATGGTTCACATCGGCAAGGCCGTTCGGATAGACGCGCGCGATGAGCGGCACGACGTCGGAAAGATCGGAAATATCCTGCCAGGTAAGCTTTATGCCGGCGGCGCGCGCCATGGCGACGAGATGGAGCGTGTGATTGGTCGAGCCTCCCGTCGCATGCAGGCCGACGATGCCGTTGACGATCGAGCGCTCGTCGATCATTTCGCCGGCCGGCGTGAATTCGTTGCCGAGCGCAGTGATGGCGAGCGCCCGCTTGGCGGCTTCCTTCGTCAGCGCATCGCGCAGCGGCGTGCCGGGATTGACGAAGGATGCGCCGGGCATATGGAAGCCCATGATCTCCATCAGCATCTGGTTGGAATTGGCTGTGCCGTAGAAGGTGCAGGTGCCCGGCCCGTGATAGGATTTGGACTCGGCTTCGAGCAGCTCGGCGCGGCCGACCTTGCCTTCCGCATAAAGCTGGCGGATGCGCGACTTCTCGTCGTTGGGCAGGCCCGAAGTCATCGGTCCGGCCGGAATGAAGACG
Source organism: Neorhizobium phenanthreniclasticum (assembly GCF_040066075.1). Taxonomy (NCBI): domain Bacteria; kingdom Pseudomonadati; phylum Pseudomonadota; class Alphaproteobacteria; order Hyphomicrobiales; family Rhizobiaceae; genus Neorhizobium; species Neorhizobium phenanthreniclasticum. Next base: position 395,167 of record NZ_JBEAAL010000001.1, on the reverse strand, counting down.
GAGGGCAGGTGGCCGAAACTCAATGCTGCGATTACCAGACCCGGCACGATCTTGTCGCAGATGCCGAGGAAGACGGCCGCATCGAACATGTTGTGCGAGAGGCCGATGCCGGCCGCCATGGCGATCGCATCGCGCGAGAAGAGCGATAGCTCCATGCCCGGCTGGCCCTGGGTGACACCGTCGCACATGGCCGGCACGCCGCCGGCGACCTGGGCGATGCCGCCTGCTTCCCTTGCCGCTTCCCGGATGATCGGCGGGAAGGTTTCATACGGCTGGTGGGCCGAGAGCATGTCGTTATAGGCGGTGATGATGCCGAGATTTGGAACGACGTCTCCCGCGAGTGCCGCCTTCTCGGCGGGGGAACAGACCGCGAAGCCATGCGCGAGATTGCCGCACGAAAGGACAGCGCGGTGAGGCCCCCTGGAACCCGCGCGTCGCACGCGGTCTAGATAGGCTTCGCGAAGCGGCTTCGATCGTTCGACGATGCGGGCGGTGATCGCCTCGATACTGGAATGGGCGGCCATGGTCTTGTCCTCTGTCGTCAATCCCGGCTTGGGAGTGGCGAAAGCCGACCGGGATTGCTCCTGTTAAAAAATGCGGGCGTTCAAGGCGCCCAGTAAATCTCGAGCGGCGATTGGGCGCGGTTGAGCACGGCGCGGATCGGCATTTCGGTTTCGTCGGAACCGGCTTTCGCCTTGTCGAGCACGTCCTTCTTGCCCTGGCCTTCGATATGAAGCGCGAGGAAACGCGCATCCGAAAGGCTCGCGAAGGAAAAGGTCAGCCGTTCTTCTCCCGCGCCCTCCGCCTCCATGGTCAGCACGCCGCGCGGACCGGAAAGGTCGAGCGCTTGTCCCAGGTTGTTGCCATGCGGGAAGAACGAGGCGGTATGGCCATCCGTTCCCATGCCGAGGATAACCACATCGAAGGGCTTGCCGATGCCGGCGGCCTTCTCTGTCGCGATCACGGCCGCCTCATAGATCGAGGAGCAGTCGTAATAGAGCGGGATGAATTTCGCTGCTGCCGCCCTGTCCTTCAGGAGATGGGTTGCGACCAGAAGGTGATTGGAGCGTGGGTTGTCGGCCGGCACGAAACGTTCGTCCACCAGCGTCACCGTGACTTTGCCCCAATCGATATCGCAGGTGGAAAGCGTTTCGAAGAAACGCTTCGGCGTCGAGCCGCCGGAAACCGCGATCGAGGCGGAACCTCGTTCGCGGATTGCCGCGGCAAGACGTGCCGCGACCTCGTCCGCCAGGGCGGCGGCGAGCGTTGCGGCATCGGGAAATTCATGAAGGTTCGCAGCCATCGTCTCAACCTTCGTGCCAGGTGCGACCGTCGCGCTCGATGAGGGCGATGGCCTGGCTCGGGCCCCAGGTGCCGGCAGTATAGCCCTGCACCTGCTGGCCGGTTTCCTCCCAGCCTTTCAGGATCGGATCGACCCAGCGCCATGCGGCCTCCACTTCGTCGCGGCGCATGAACAGCGTCTGGTTGGAGCGGATCGTGTCTGTGAGCAGTCGCTCATAGGCGTCGGGATTGCGCACGCTGAAGGCTTCGGCGAAGCTCATGTCGAGCGAGACTTCGCGCAGCCGCATGCCGCCCGGGCCGGGGTCCTTAATCATCAGCGACTGCTTGACGCCTTCATCGGGCTGCAGGCGGATGATGAGCTGGTTTGCAGCGATGCGGCCGGCAGAGGAATCGAAGATATTGTGCGGGATCGGCTTGAAGGTGATGACAATCTCCGAAACGCGGTTGGCAAGCCGTTTGCCGGTGCGGATGTAGAAGGGCACGCCCGCCCAGCGCCAGTTGCCGATCTCGGCCTTTATGGCGACGAAGGTCTCGGTGTTGGAAACACCCCCTTCAAGCTCTTCCAGATAGCCCTTGACGGGACCGCCCGCGGAAGCGCCTGCGCGATACTGGCCGCGCACGGTCATCTGCTCGACATTGGCTTCGGTAATAGGCTTCAGAGCGCGAAGGACCTTGAGCTTCTCGTCACGCACGGCCTCGGAATACATGGAGGAGGGCACTTCCATGGCGACGAGGCAGAGAAGCTGGAGGATATGGTTCTGCACCATGTCGCGCAATGCGCCGGCCGTGTCGTAATAGCCGGCCCGGCCTTCGAGGCCGACCGCTTCGGCGACCGTGATCTGCACATGGTCTATGTGTTGGGCATTCCAGAGCGGTTCGTAGAGGGCGTTGGCAAAGCGCAGCGCCATCAGGTTCTGCACCGTCTCCTTGCCGAGATAATGATCGATGCGGAAAATCTGCTCTTCGCGGAAGACCTTGCCGATCGTGTCGTTGAGTTCGAGCGCCGAGGCGAGGTCACGGCCGATCGGCTTTTCGACGACGATGCGGGTCGCCCTGGTAATCAGCTTGTGGTCGCGGATCTTATCCGAGATCGCGCCGAAAATGCCGGGCGCTACAGCGAGATAAAAGACGCGAACGCGTTCCTTGCCGTCGTCGAGCAACTTTTTAAGTTCGTCCCAGCCCTGATCCGCCTTCGCGTCGACGGAGACGTAATAGAGCCGCTCGCAGAATTTCTTGGCCTCGGCCTCATCATATTCGCCCTTCTTCAGATGCTCCTTCAGGGCATCCTCGGCGAACTTGCGGTAATCCTCATGCGAAAGGTTGCTGCGGGAGGCGCCGATGATGCGGGTCGGCTCGGTGAACTGGCCCTCGACCTGACGGTGATAGAGCGCCGGCAGAAGCTTCCGCTCGGCAAGGTCGCCGGTTCCGCCGAAGACGATACAATCAAAAGGTTCGACTGGGATGATCTGGCTGCTCATCGCTGTTCTTTCATCTCGCATGGTTGGGGGCATGTTTAATCTAATCGATTTAAAATGGCTAGCCCGAAATGGCTCGGACGGATTACTAAGGCGGGTGCGTCACCAAAGCCTGTCGCGCAGCGCAAACCACGTCAAGGCAAGGAAAAGCAGCGGAGTCCGCAGGCGCTGACCACCCGGGAAGGCCGGAATGTCGAGCGCCGCGAGGTGATCGAGTTCCGTTGCCTTGCCGGCGACCATATCAGCATAGAGTTTGCCACAATAGTTTGACAGCATCACACCATGGCCGGAATAGCCGCCGATCGAGGTGACGCCCGGCATGACCTCCTTCACGAAGGGCTGGCGCGGCAGGGTGATGCCGACATTGCCGCCCCAGGCGTGGATGATTTCGACATTTTTCAATGCCGGATAGGTGGCGACGATCTGTTTGCGGATGGCATTGGCCGTGTCCTTTGGATCGCGTGAGGAATAGACCTCTCGCCCGCCGAACAGCAGGCGATTGTCGCGCGATTTGCGGAAATAGCGCACCACGAAGCGCGAATCGGCTACGGCCTCGCCGCCCGGAATAACGTCTGGGAAATCATCGAGCGGCGCTGTGGCGGCGATGAAGGAGCCGATTGGCATGATATGCGCGGCAGTGGCCGGTTCGAGGTTGCCGACATAGGCATTGGTGGCGACGAGCGCGCGATCAGTCGTCAGCACACCTGAAGGTGTCTCGATTACGATCTTGCCGTCCGGCCCATTCCGGGTGCGTCGAATGGCGGTCGCCTTCGTCATCTCATAAAGCTGCGCGCCGGCTTCCTGTGCCGCACGGGCGAGACCGACCAGCAGCTTCAGCGGATGGATATGGCCGGTGCCCATATCGCGGACACCGCAATAATAGTCCTTCGTGCCGAGCCGTTCTGCGGTCTCCCGCCGGTCCATGAAGGAGATGTGCGGATAGTCGTAGCGCTCCGCTGCGATCTCGGCGTTCGCGCGATACTCCTTGTCATGCCCGGGCTTATGGGAAACGTTCATCTGCCCCGGCATATAATCCATCTCGATGCCGTGGATTTTGGCAAAGTCGAGAAGATAACGCTTGGCATCCTCCGCCATATCGAACAGCGCCTTGGAACGTTCGTAGCCCAGTTCCTTTTCCAGGTCCTCCGGCCACCAGCGCTGTCCAGTGCCCATCTGGCCGCCGTTGCGCCCCGAGGCCCCGTCGCCGAAACGATGCGCCTCGATCAGGGCGACCGAAACACCCGATTTGGCAAGGTTGCAGGCCGCCTGGAGGCCGGTATAGCCGCCGCCGACAATGGCCACATCGACGGTTTTCGACCCGTCGAGAGCCGGATAGGCCGCCCGCTCGCCAACGGTTGCCTGATACCAGGAAATTCCCGGTGCGATCGGGCTCTGCCACGAATCCAAGGCCTTGGTCCTCACACGTTGAGAAGCAGGAATTCCCGCTCCCACGGGCTGATCACCTGCATGAAGGTCTCGAATTCGCCGCGTTTGACGCCGGCATAGATGCCGATGAACTCGGGACTGAAGACTTCCGCCAGCGCCGGCTCGGATTCGAGCAGGGAGACGGCTTCGAGCAAGCCGCGGGGCAGGTCTATCGATCCTTCATTCGCGGTGTCTTCCGTCGGCGGCTCCGGTTCCACTTCGTTGAGGATGCCGAGCAGTCCGCAGCCGAGCGAGGCGGCAAGCGCGAGATAGGGATTGGCGTCCGAGCTCGGCAGCCGGTTCTCGACCCGGCGGGCCGCTGCGTCGGAGACCGGCACGCGGAAGGCCGTTGTTCGGTTGTCGTATCCCCAGGCATTATTGACAGGAGCGGACATGTCCGGCGTCAGGCGGCGGTAGGAATTCACGTAAGGCGCCATCATCGCCAGTGTTTTGGGCACATAGGTCTGCATGCCGCCGATGAAGTGGAAGAAGGCCTTCGAGGCCGAGCCATCCGGATTGGAGAAGATGTTCTTCCTGGTCTCGATGTTGACGACGGACTGGTGGATATGCATGGCCGAACCCGGCTGGCCCTGCATCGGCTTCGCCATGAAGGTGGCATAGATGCCGTGCTTCATCGCCGCTTCGCGGATGGTGCGCTTGAACAGGAAGACCTGGTCCGCAAGCTCGACCGGATCGCCATGCCGCAGGTTTATCTCGAGCTGCGCCGGGCCTTCCTCATGAATGAGAGTGTCGATCTCCAGCCCCTGCTTTTCGGAGAAATGATAGATGTCGTCGATCAGTTCGTCGAATTCGTTGATGCCGGCGATCGAATAGCCCTGGCCGCCGAGGATGGAGCGCCCGGACCTGCCCTTCGGCGGATGCAGCGGATAGTCAGGGTCGTCGTTCTTGGCGACGAGGTAGAATTCGATTTCCGGCGCCACGACGGGTTTCCAGCCGCGCTCGTTGTAGAGCCTGACGACGTTCTTCAAAACGTTGCGCGGCGTGTAGGAGACGGCCTTGCCATTCGTATCAATGATATCGCAGATCACCTGCGCCGTCGGGTCGGTTTCCCAGGGTACAACCGAGAGGGTGGAAAGATCCGGCATCAGTTTGAGATCGCTATCGCGAGGCTCGTAGCGGAAAGTGTCGGTTTCCTCCGGATATTCACCTGAGATCGTATGCCGGTAGAGGGCGGACGGCAGTGCCAGCGACGTGTTGGAGGTGAACTTGGAGGACGGCATCATCTTGCCGCGCGGAACGCCCGCAAGATCGGGCGTGATGCATTCCACGTCCTCGATCCCGCGCGCCCGCAGCCACGCAGTAGCCTCCCGCCAGCCCGACACGCCTCGAAGCGAAGTGAGTGTCGGTTGGGACGTGGCTGCTTTCAGCACCTTGCCTGTTTCGGGAGCGGGATTGGATTTCTTGCGCGGCATGAGACACCGGTAGGGTTGATCGGAGTTCCCATCATAACCACGGATTGGCGATTGGCGAGGGGGCGGCATTGACTTTGAATAAAGGATCGCAAAGAGCGGAGCGGAAGAAGTCAAGGAGCGGCGGGTGGTGCGGAAATTCGATGTGGTGATCCTGGGCGCAGGCGCGGCGGGAATGATGTGCGCGATCCGTGCAGGCAGACGAAGCCGTTCCGTACTTCTGCTCGATCATGCCAGGGCACCGGGCGAGAAGATTCGTATTTCCGGCGGCGGCCGCTGCAACTTCACCAATATCCACGCGAGCGCGCGGAACTTTCTCTCCGCCAATCCACACTTCGCCAAGTCTGCCCTTGCGCGTTTTACACCGCGCGATTTTCTCGACATGATGGAAGCGCACAGGATCGCCTGGCACGAGAAGACGCTCGGTCAGCTTTTCTGCGACGAGAGCGCCAAAGATATCATCCGCATGCTGCTTTCCGAGATGAAGGCGGCAAACGTCGTTCTCGAACTGCAGAAGCAGATTACGGCGGTGGAGAAGACGCCGGACGGCTTTCGCATCGTGACATCGGATGGTCCCGTTGAGGCCGGTGCGCTGGTGGTCGCGACCGGTGGGAAGTCCATCCCGAAAATGGGCGCCACCGGTTTTGCCTATGAGATCGCCAGGCAATTCGGCTTCAAGATCGTGGAGCCGCGTCCGGCGCTGGTACCGCTGACGCTCGACCCGAACCTTCTGGAAAAGCTCGCGCCGCTTTCCGGCATCGCCGCGCCGGCCGAGGTCCGTCACGGCAAGACGACTTTCCGCGAAGCGTTGCTCTTTACCCACCGGGGGCTGAGCGGTCCCTCGATCCTGCAGATTTCTTCCTACTGGCGCGAGGGGGACGATATTACGCTCGTTATCGAACCGGATCTCGACATCGCGGCGATCCTCAGGGCGGCCCGCAAGACAAATGGACGGCAAGCGGCGCAGACTGTGCTTGCCGAGACGCTGCCGAAGCGCCTGGCGCAGTTTTTCGCTGAAAGTCGCGGTCTGCAGAATACCCATCTCGCAGATCTTTCCGACAAGGCGATCGATGGGCTTGCCACCTCTATCCAGAGCTGGACGATCCGGCCTGCCGGCTCGGAGGGTTACCGCACGGCAGAGGTCACACTGGGCGGCATAGATACGTTCGAACTGGATTCAAAGACCATGCAGGCGAAGGCGGTGCCGGGGCTTTATTTCATCGGCGAGTGCGTCGACGTGACGGGTTGGCTCGGCGGCTACAATTTCCAATGGGCCTGGGCCTCGGGCCATGTTTGTGGGGAGGCTTTGTAGTATCGCGCGATTCAGCACTTCTTAATGTGCCTTCGCCATCCTGCCTTAATGCCAGCTAAATTCTGCGATTTAGTATTGGCATGCGCTGCCTGTCGGCTCGCCGCAGGACGCCAAGAGCAACAGTGTTTTGGGGTTCAAGACCTATGCAGAAAACCCGCCGTGCCCGCGCAATTGCCATCGCTCTGGTCCAGGACGACGCAAGGATGAAGTGGTTCAGGCTTTTGGCAATCGCGATCGGCGCCACCGCAGCGCTTCTGTCGGTTGCGGCGCTTTTCCATTAAGGCGCCTTCTGCTTCGATCCGATCGAATGCAGCCCTGCAAGGCAAATATCATATCTCCGCCTGATACAGGTCTGCTTGAGGCAGCACGTAGCAGTTACATTCAAATTCAGTAAATCTTTACGTATATCCTCAATATTAAAACGATTAGCTGGTCATATTGGGGAAGACTAGTCATGCCGAGATTACTGCCGCCGTCCGTCGTGTCGCGGATCGTATTCCTCTGTCTGTTTATGATCTTCATCGCGGTGATGGCAGTGGGCGGACTTGCCTATGCCTATCTGCGCAGTGACATCATGGAGACGGCAAGGGCCGACGCCCGCAACGCCATGCGCACCATGAGCCTGTTCTATGATCTGGAACTGCCGGGTTCGGTGAGTGAAATCAAGAACGGGGCTCTGGTTCGCATCACCCAAGGTGAGGGTACTCTGAACGATCATGGGATGGTCGACCGTACCGCGAGCGCAATCGGAGGTGTTGCGACCGTTTTCGAAAAGCGCGGTAGCGACTATGTCCGCGTCTCCACCAATGTGAAGACCGAGAAGGGCGAACGTGCGGTCGGCACGAAGCTCGCCGCCGATCACCCGGCGCAGCCCATCCTGGCGCGCGGCGAGGCCTATTTCGGGCCTGCAGTCCTGTTCGGCAGGGATTTCATGACCGGCTATTTCCCGATCACCGATGCCTCCAACGCGGTGACCGGGCTCCTCTTCATCGGCATCCCGATGGAAGTCTATTTCGAACATATTGCTGCTTCGGGCTACGTCGTAGTCGGCACGTCGCTCGCCGCTCTGATTCTGGTCGGTCTGGTGAGCTTCTTTACCCTCAGGGTGCTGCTCCGTCCGCTCGCCGTGCTGACGGGTACGGTTCATACGCTCTCCGGCGGAAACGATGCCGTCGAAATCCCGTATATCGAGCGACACAATGAATTCGGCAATATTGCTCGCGCGCTGGAGATATTCCGGGACAACGCGCGGGAAAAGCTGCAGATCGAAAGCCGTAGTGCGCAGGAGCGCGCTGAGGCGGAGGCCGAACGCAATCGCAACGACATGGAAAAGCAGCGTGTCGACCGGCAGATCGACGTCGCCGTGAATGAGTTGGGTGCCGCGCTCGCGCGGTTGTCGCAGGGCGACCTTTCCAGCACCATCGAGACGGAATTCTCCGGTCGGCTGGAACAACTGCGGACCGATTTCAACGGCTCCATCGTCCGGCTGCGCGATACTCTTTCCCATATTCGGGAAAGCACGCTCGCCATACAGAAGAGTAGCGCCGATCTCAGCCATTCGTCGTCGGAACTGGCCCGCCGCACCGAGACCCAGGCTGCCTCGTTGGAAGAGACGGCTGCCGCTGTGGAGGAGATTACGGCAACGGTCCGGTCCTCCGCCGAGCGGGCGCACGAAGCCAACAATGCGGTCGTACTGACGAGGAGGAGCGCCGACAGTTCCGGGACGGTCGTCAGCAATGCCATAGACGCAATGGGTCGGATCGAGGAAGCCTCGCAGAAGATCGAGCGCATCATAGAGGTTATCGACGACATCGCCTTCCAGACCAACCTGCTTGCTCTCAATGCCGGTATCGAGGCAGCACGCGCCGGTGAGGCCGGCAAAGGCTTCGCCGTCGTGGCGCAGGAAGTGCGGGAGCTGGCGCAGCGCTCCGCCGGTGCGGCCAAGGAGATCAAGGAACTCATCAGCCAGTCGAGTGCCGAGGTCGGTTCCGGTGCTTCGCTCGTCCAGCAGGCCGGTGAGGTACTCGCGTCGATCAGCCAGCAGATCACCGGTATCAGCCAGCATGTGGAAATGATCGCCACCGCCAGCCAGGACCAGTCGGCGGCACTGCAGGACATCAATAACTCGGTCAACCGCATGGACCAGATGACTCAGCAGAACGGCGCCATGGTCGGCGAAACCAGTGAGGCGAGCCGATGCCTGGCGGATGAGGCGGATGCGCTGCTTCAGCTTGTGCAGCAGTTCCGTATCGACGAAGAAAGGTCGGCGCACCCGCAGGCCTCTCGCGTGGCCTGAGGACCGTCAACAGGATCGGAAGGAGCGGCAGCGATGCCGCTCCTTGCCGTTCTTCGTCCGCCGAGGAGTAGGATTGGACCGGTGAGCCAGCGCGGCAACGGTTCGCTAAACTGCTCATAAAAGCGATCTTCTGCCTGGCGGCAGTAGATCTCGCCCCTTGCACGGAATTGCCTGGCAAGATGGATAGCGACGACATTCTCATACATCGGAAATCTCCGTTCGAAAAAAGCCGTCTCCTTTCCTATAGATAAAAATATGCTTCTTGTACGGAATAAATCCGGCTATGTTTTTCACCCATGAAAAACATCAATTGGGATGCCTACGAGCTCTTCATGCAGGTGGCGCGCCATGGCGGGCTCTCCGGTGGCGCCGTCGCCACGGGATTGAGCCCCGCCACGATCGGCCGCCGCATGCTTGATCTTGAAGAGGCGATCGGTCGCCCGCTCTTCCTTCGCAGCCGCACGGGCTATCGGCTCACCGCCGAGGGTTCGGCCTTGTTTGCCCAGATTCTGGAAATGGAGGGGGCGGCTCGCCGCATTGAAAGCTGGAAGCGCGAAGGCACCGGTTCGCCGCTCGTAAGGGTCGCCTGCGGCACGTGGCTCGCCTGGATGTTCGCCCGGAACTTCTCGGCTGTCCGCACGGAGCAGGATCGTTTCCGCCTGGATTTCAATATCGCCGAGCGGCGTGCGAGCCTCGCGCATCGGGAAAGCGATATCGGTATCAGGGCCTTCGAACCCCAGGAGCCCAACCTGGCGGCAATCAAGCTGGGTGAAGTCGCCTATGCTGCTTATCGCGCCCGCAGCGCCCATCCGTCCATTGCAGACCGATGGCTCGCGGTTTCGGAGGAGGATGCCATTTCCGCCTACCTGCGCTGGCCGCATGAGAACCGGCCGCATCAGGTGGTCGTCACCGTCAACCGGCCTCGTTCGCTACGCGATCTTGCGCTCGCAGGCGCCGGCACGGCAGTATTGCCGTGCTTCGTAGGTGATCAGGACATGCGGCTGGAGCGCGTCGGCGAGGAGATCGCCGGCCTCCGCCATAGTCAGTGGACCGTAATGAACAACGACGATCGCCACCGCCGGGAAATCCGCACGGTGGTCGATCGCATGGTGAAGTTCATCAAGGGCCATGCCGAGCTCTTTGCCGGGCGCAGGCCTTAATTTACGGTGCGGTTGGTAACGATGACGGGGATCATCAGGTCGCCCCAGTGGCCGTCGCCGCCGTGATGCCGGGCGGAGCGGACGAGTTCGACGGAAACACCGGCTTCGACTGCCTTCATGACAGCGTGGTTGAGGCGATGCAGGTCATTGGCGAGCGTTCGGATGGCTGCCTGCTGTTCGGCGGTCATGCTGCTGGCTTGTTCTTCTGCGCGTTCCTTGACGCGGGTCTGGACGTTCATGGCATTTCTCCTCTCTTTTGGTCGGGGTTTTTGAATGGAATTTCCGTCCTCGCCGCCCCCCGCTTCCGGGAGGAAAGCAGGGGGCGAGCGGGAGGGAACGCTATTACTCCGCGGCCGGGCGGAACTGGTCGTGCTCGGTCGATTCCTTCATGGCGGTCGTCGACGACTGGCCGCCGGTAATGGCGAGCGAGACCGCATCGAAGTAACCGGTGCCGACTTCGCGCTGGTGCTTGGTCGCCGTGTAGCCGTTGGCCTCGGCGGCGAATTCCGCTTCCTGCAGTTCCGAATAGGCGGCCATCTGCCGGTCCTTGTAACCGCGGGCCAATTCGAACATGCCGTAGTTCAACTGATGGAAGCCCGCGAGCGTGATGAACTGGAACTTGTAGCCCATCGCGCCGAGTTCCCGCTGGAACTTGGCGATCGTCGCATCGTCCAGGTTCTTCTTCCAGTTGAACGAGGGCGAGCAGTTGTAGGCGAGCTTCTTGCCCGGGTGAGCCTTGTGCACGCCTTCGGCGAATTTCCGCGCCTGCTCGAGGTCCGGCTTCGAGGTTTCGCACCAAATGAGATCGCAATAGGGGGCGTAGGCGACGGCGCGGGCAATGCAGGGTTCGAGCCCGTTCTTGACCTGGTAGAAGCCTTCGACCGTGCGGCCGGCATCGTAGTCGACGAAGGGGCGGTCGCGCTCGTCAATGTCGGAGGTCAGAAGCTTTGCCGCTTCCGCATCCGTACGGGCGATGACCAGCGTCGGAACACCCATGACGTCGGCGGCTAGCCGCGCGGCCGTCAGGTTGCGGATATGCGCAGCGGTGGGGATCAGCACCTTGCCGCCGAGATGGCCGCACTTCTTCTCCGAGGCTAATTGGTCTTCGTAGTGGACGCCTGCGGCGCCCGCTTCGATGAAGGCTTTCATGATCTCGAAGGCGTTGAGCGGCCCGCCGAAGCCTGCTTCCGCATCCGCAACGATCGGTGCGAACCAGGTTTCGACCGACAGGCCCTTGCCTTCCGCTGTCTCGATCTGGTCGGCGCGCTGCAGCGTCCGGTTGATGCGCTTGGCAAGCTCAGGCGCGGCATTGGCCGGATAGAGCGACTGGTCCGGATACATGGCGGAAGCCGTGTTGGCGTCTGCTGCGACCTGCCAGCCCGAGAGGTAGATCGCCTTCAGGCCGGCACGCACCATCTGCATGGCCTGGTTGCCCGAGAGCGCGCCCAGCGCGTTGACGAAGTTTTCCTCGTTGATGAGCTTCCAGAGCCGGTTCGCACCCATTTCAGCCAGCGAATATCGGATATCGACCGATCCGCGCAGTCGCTTGACCTCTTCGGCGCCATAGGGGCGCTCAATACCGTCGAAACGGCCTTTGGATGCCCCTGGAATCAGCGTGTAAAAATCTGTCATTTCTTTCTCCCATGTAAAACCGGTGACGGAGTCAATCTGATTTTGATGTGACTGAATTTACAGAGAAGAATGCTGCACTGCCAGAAAATAAGCGAAATATGGATTGGGAAAGAAGTTAGGATGTCTTGTCTTTCACAAAGACTTCGGTGAAAATGTCAAAATTGTAAAATCGGGTGATGACCCGAATTTGTAAAAATGGTGACAAATGGCCGAGCGGAAGATTTTTGCAGGCCCGCGCGTGCGGCGGGTGCGTCTGGGTCTCGGGCTGACACAGACGGCGATGGCTGAGGCACTCGGCATCTCGCCTTCCTACCTGAACCTGATCGAGCGCAACCAGCGGCCGCTGACGGTCCAGCTCCTCTTGAAGCTCGCCTCCGTCTATAAGGTCGATCTCGATGCGCTGCAGGGCGAGGGCGGCGGCCTGGCGAGCCAGCTTCGCGAAGTGTTCGCCGATCCGCTGCTGGCTGGCGAAATCCCCGGCGATCAGGAAATCATCGAGGTCGCCGAGGCTGCGCCGAATGCGGCGCTTGGCATGATGAAGCTCTACCGCGCCTATCGCGAACAGGCGGCCCGGCTTTCCGACCTTTCCGATCTTCTGGCGCGGGAAGGGCATGAAACCTCGATTGCCGGCACGCGCCTGCCGATCGACGAGGTGCGGGAGACCCTGGAGCGGCGGCCGAATTTCTTCGCGCGCATCGAGGATGCTGCGGAGGCTTTCGCGGCGAGACTTGGAACGGGTGACGAACTGCCCGGCGCCCTGAAGGCCTGGCTGAAGAGCGAGCATGGCATCGTCGTGCGCACGCTTCCCGTCCATGCCATGCCGAATCTGCGCCGCCGCTACGACCGCCATTCGATGCGGCTGTTCCTTTCGGAGCGGCTGTCGCCTTTCGATCGCACCCGGGAACTGGCCATGGAGGCGGCGCTTCTGGCGCTGGGGCAGGAGATCGCGGCGGAGCTCGACGAACTCTCCTTCTCCACCAACGAGGCGCGGCGCATCGGCCGTTTTGAACTTGCCCGCTATGCCGCCCATGCACTGATGATGCCCTATGGCGCGTTTCTCGCGGCAGCCCACCGTGCCCGCTATGACCTTGAGGTGCTGCGTTCGCGCTTCGAGGTTTCCTTTGAGCAGGCCGCCAACCGGTTGACCACGTTGGTCCGCACGGATGCCGGTGGAATACCGTTCTTCCTGCTCGAACTCGATCATGCGGGCAATGTGATCCGGCGGGCCGGCGCGCAAGGATTTCCGCAGGCCCGTTTCGGCGGTCTCTGTCCGAAGCTCGGCATTCATTCCGCTTTTGCTCAGCCGGGCCAGATTCTTGCCGATCGCGTCGAAATGCCCGACGGGAGTGCGTTTCTGACACTCTCGCGCACGCTCGAAGGGCCGCAGGCGGGGTTCGGTGAGCGCATCCGCCGCACCGCGGTCCTGCTCGGTTGTGATCTTTCGAGCGCAGGTGACACCGTTTATGGCGAGGCGCTTTCCGGAGCGACCGGTACTGTACTTGCCGGCACGGCCTGCCGTCTTTGCGAGCGGCAGGGCTGTCTTTCGCGCGCCGAGCCGCCGGTCACTCGACCGCTCGGACTTGACGAAATGGTAACCGGCTTGAGTGCCTTTGATTTCCAGTGACCTTTTCGGCACTGCACATTCCCCCTTGTGGGGAGAAAAATTCCTTTCTACTCTCGCAAAAACGATAAGGGAATTTGCGCACGGCTCCATAACCGCGCGGAAAAACTGGAACTGGAGAGATCATGAAAAACCGTTTGCTCAGCCTCGCCGCAGCCCTGGCCGCGTCGGCATTTTCCGCGAATGCTGTCATGGCGCAGGAGCGGGAAGTCCATGTCTACAACTGGTCCGATTACATCGATGAATCGATCTTGGAGGACTTCACCAAGGAGACGGGCATCAAGGTCGTATATGACGTCTTTGACAGCAACGATCTTGTCGAAACCAAACTGCTGGCCGGCGGTTCGGGTTACGACGTCGTCGTTCCGACAGCTCCCTTCCTCGCACGTCAGATCCAGGCCGGCGTCTTCCAGAAACTTAACAAATCCAAGCTGCCGAACCTTTCGAATATGTGGCCGCAGGTCACGGAACGTCTCGCCAAATACGACCCCGGCAATGAATATGCCGTCAACTACATGTGGGGCACCACTGGCATCGGCTACAATGTAGACAAGGTTAAGGCCGCCCTTGGCGACGTGCCTGTCGATAGCTGGGATGTGCTGTTCAAGCCGGAGAATGCCGAGAAGCTGAAATCCTGCGGTATCAACATCCTCGACGCTTCCGACGAAACCTTTGCGATCGCGCTCAATTATCTCGGCAAGAACCCTGACAGCAAGGAGACGGCCGATCTGGAAGCGGGTGGCGAGGTCTATAAGAAAATTCGGCCCAACGTCAGGTCGTTCAACGCTTCAGCCTATATTGATGAACTCGCCAATGGCGACATTTGCGTCACGATCGGCTGGTCGGGCGATATCCTCCAGGCGAAGAGCCGCGCCGAGGAAGCCAAGAATGGCGTCAATGTCGAATACGTGATTCCGAAGGAAGGCACCTATATGTGGTTCGACAACCTCGCGATCCCCGCGGATGCGAAGAACGTCGAAGAGGCGCATGCCTTCATCAATTATCTGATGAAGCCGGAAATCATCGCCAAGGCCTCGAACTACGTGCAGTATGCCAACGGCAATCTTGCTTCCCAGAAATTTATCGACAAGGAAGTGCTCGAAAACCCGTCCGTCTATCCGCCGGAAGACGTCGTTTCGAAACTTTTCACCATCTCGCCCTACGGGCCTAAAGAGCAGCGCGTGCTGAACCGGGTCTGGACGCAGATCAAGACCGGTAGCTGAACAAAGGCGGGGCAGGCGGAAACGTCTGCCCCGAATGCTTTCAGGCTGTGATGGGGCGAAATGGGGCAAGGCATGGCGAAATCTCTTGGACCGGTAAAGCGCAAATTCTCTCCCTGGACCGATCCCTCGGCCGTTCCTTTCATCCGTTTCGAGAATATCACCAAGCGCTACGGTGATTTCACTGCCGTCGACAATCTGACCCTGGATATCTACGAGCGGGAATTCTTCTCGCTGCTCGGCCCTTCCGGTTGCGGCAAGACGACGCTGATGCGCATGCTGGCCGGCTTCGAGGAACCGACGGAGGGGCGCATTCTGCTGCAAGGCAAGGATATTTCCGGCGTGCCGCCCTATCGCCGGCCCACCAACATGATGTTCCAGAGCTACGCGCTCTTCCCGCACATGACGGTTGAGAAAAACATAGCCTTCGGCCTCGAACAGGATGGTCTCTCGAAAGTGGAGATCGCCACGCGCGTCGAGGAAATGCTGAAGCTCGTCAAGCTCGAACCCTTCGCCAGGCGCAAGCCGGCGCAGCTTTCGGGTGGCCAGCGTCAGCGCGTCGCGCTCGCCCGTTCGCTGGCCAAGCGTCCGAAAGTGCTGCTGCTCGACGAACCGCTCGGCGCGCTCGACAGGAAGCTGCGCGAAGAGACGCAGTTCGAGCTGATGGACATCCAGACGAATCTCGGCCTCACCTTCCTGATCGTCACCCATGACCAGGAGGAGGCGATGACCGTGTCCGACCGCATCGCGGTGATGGACAAGGGCGTCATCATGCAGGTGGCGACGCCGGCGGAAATTTACGAGGCGCCGAACAGCCGTTACGTCGCGGATTTCATCGGCGACATCAACCTTTTCGAAGGCACCGTCTCATCGACCGAAAGCGCGCTTGGCGCGCCGGGGGCCGTGCGGATCGATTGCGATGGCATCACGGTGGCCGTCGAACAGGAATGCCAGGCGGTGAAGGGCGACAGGGTGACCTTCGCGATCCGGCCGGAAAAGGTGCGTATCTCGCCTGACCAGCCGTCCGATACCTCCGTCAACGCCGTCTACGGCGAAGTCTGGGACATCGGCTATCTCGGGGATTTTTCCGTCTTTCTGGTCAAGCTTGCCGACGATCGCATCGTCCGCGCCGCCCAGGCCAACGTCTCGCGCCTTGTCGACCGGCCGATAACCTTCGGCGACATGGTGTGGCTCACCTGGCCGCTCGATGCCGGCCTTGTTCTGACACGCTGAGCGGGAGAGAACGGATATGGCGAGCGTTTCCGAAACCCATGCCGCCAACAAGCCTGGCCCCGCCCGCTGGCTTGTGGTCTTGGTGCCCTATCTCTGGCTGTTGCTCTTCTTCGTGGCGCCCTTTTTGATCATCTTGAAGATCTCGCTGTCGGATACGGCGATCGCCATGCCGCCCTATGTGCCGGTCTTCCAGGGAGCGATCGGGGATTTTATCTCCAGGCTGGATTTCGAGAATTATCTTTTTCTGACGGAGGACCCGCTCTACATCAGGTCCTACCTGTCGTCGCTCAGGATCGCGCTGATCTCCACCCTCCTGCTGCTGCTGATCGGTTATCCCATGGCGCTTGCCATGGCCCGCGCGCCTTCGATGCTCAGGCCGACCCTGGTGATGCTCGTCATCCTGCCCTTCTGGACCTCGTTCCTGATCCGGGTCTATGCCTGGATCGGCATCCTGAAGCCGGACGGCCTTCTGACGTTGCTCTTTCAGACGATCGGCCTCATGGGACCGAACGAGCAGGTGCAGATATTCCGCACCGATATCGCCGTCTTCATCGGTATCGTCTATTCCTATCTGCCCTTCATGGTCCTGCCGCTCTATTCGGCGCTGGAGAAAATGGACAATACGCTGCTGGAAGCCGCGAGCGATCTCGGCTGCACGCCGCTGAAGGCATTCTGGAAGATCACGTTCCCGCTGTCGCTGCCGGGTGTCGTCGCCGGCTCGCTGATCTGCTTCATTCCGATTACCGGCGAATTCGTCATTCCGGATCTTTTGGGCGGCGCCGATACGCTGATGATCGGCAAGACGCTCTGGACGGAGTTTTTCGGCAACCGCGACTGGCCGCTCGCATCGGCCGTGGCGGTAATCCTCCTGATCCTGCTGGTCGTGCCGATCGCGATCTTCCAGAACCAGCAGAAGAAGGTGGCCTGAAATGAAATCGTCTCGTTTCGACGCCACGGTCCTGACGCTGGGTTTCGCTTTCCTCTATATCCCGATCATCATCCTGGTAATCTATTCCTTCAATGCTTCCCGTCTGGTGACGGTCTGGGGCGGCTTTTCGTTTCAATGGTACCGCACGATGTGGTCGAACCAGGGCCTGATGGACGCCGCCTGGATTACGGCACGGGTCGGTGTCCTTAGCGCCACGATCGGTACCGTTCTCGGCACGCTTGCTGCTCTTTCGCTCGTGCGTTTTTCCCGCTTTCCGGGCCGGATGCTGTTTTCGGGCATGATCTATGCGCCGCTCGTCATGCCGGAGGTCATCACCGGCCTGTCGTTGCTGTTGTTGTTCGTAGCGGTTGGGGTCGACCGCGGCTTCTGGACGGTCGTCATCGCGCACACGACGTTCACCATGTGTTATGTGGCGATCGTCGTGCAGTCACGCCTCATGACCTTCGACCGCAGCCTGGAGGAGGCGGCGCTCGATCTCGGCTGCCCGCCGGTCAAGACCTTCTTCAGGATCACTCTGCCGTTGATCATGCCGGCGGTGATCGCCGGCTGGATGCTCGCTTTCACGCTGTCGCTTGATGATCTGGTGATCGCGAGTTTCACGACCGGCCCCGGCGCGACGACCCTGCCGATCAAGATCTATTCCCAGGTGAGGTTGGGCGTGACGCCGGAAATCAACGCCATCTGTACCATTCTCATCGGCTTGGTCACGCTGGGTGTCATCGCCGCGTCGATCAGCACAAAACGGGCCGAGCTTCGCCGTATCCGTGACGAGCATGTCGCGCTGCGCGGGGCGACCTGATGGGGCAAGTGCAGCAGGACCGTTTATTGAGCGGGCTTGGCTGGAGTTTGCGAAATCGCCCAGATGACCGGGTTCGGCCAGGACCCGCCGATGAAGACGATGAACGGCGTGACGTTCGGGGTCGAGGTCGTTGGCTCAATGCTGGCGGAGAGCGCCAGACTGTTGCTGGCATAGGGAATAACGCCGGAAAGTGAGAGTGTTTCTCCGCCGCTAATGACTTTGCCGTCCAGAATATCGGCCGAACCGCCTTCAAGATTGGCCGATATGTCGATGCTGTCGAACTCGAAGTTGCCGCTGCCGGCCTCGCTGAGAGGGAAGTAAGTTTTCTGCGTCGCAAGCTGCCGGACGCCCGCGAGGTTCACGCCTGGCAGGAAACCACGTTCCGTGCGCAAGCGGATGCTTCCCTTTCCGTCCCGCCACGCCGTGGCAGTCAGCGGCTGGTCGGTATCAAGCGACAGGTCCAGCGATCCGCGCGCGATGGGGAGTGGCCCGGCCAATCCGAGTTCGCGGACGATGTTGCCGAAGTCGGCACTCTGAACGGAAAGCCGCAAGGCGATCCCGCCGGCCCCTTCGTTCTTGATCGTGGCGATCCGGCCGGTGAGGCGCCCGGTTTCGAAATCGCTGTCGGCAATGTCGATACGAGACTGGTCTGCGGTCTTCATCACGCTGATGGCAGCCTCGGAGATCTGGAAGGGACCGAGCCTTGCCTGCTGTGCGGAAAGTCTGAGGTCGAGTTCAAGGCCATTGTGCAGATCAACATTGCCATTGGCATCTTTCATGCCCGAGGGGGCGATCGCATCAAGAATCCCGGAAAGATCCATCCGGTCGAATGCGAGTGTGCCGGTCAGTCTCGGCAATCGGTTCGGCGGAAGCAGAAGATCGAGGATGCCCGTCGCCTTCGCGTCATTGAGGCCGAGGGACAGGTTCTCGAAGCGCAGGAAATCGTCATTGGTCACCAACCGGGCGTTGAACGAAAGGCTTTTTAACCGTTCAGCACCGGCGAGTCTTACGCTGGCCCAGTCCATGAGCGCGGGAAGATCGGGAACCGTAAAATCGGCCTCGCCGGAAAGGAAACCGTGAATCGCAAGGTTGGCAACGCCATCGAAGCGACCGTGGAATAGATCGGACCGGATTGTGCCGGATGCATTGCCGCTTTTGCCGGAGAGCAGCAGCAGAGGTTGCGTTGAACTCATGTCCAGGCTCAGCCTGCGACCGTTGAATTCCGCATCGGCTATTATCTCAAGGCGACGGGAAAGCCAGGGCCATTGCAGCGTACCATTGATGGCCGAGAAATGCGTGACGTGGCTGCTCGAAACATCGGAAATTTCCAGAATCCCGTTGGTGATGCGGACCTCGCCCATTTGGGCGTCGTCATCGGAAGCGAGTGCCTGACCATTGCCGTCCGCCTTGGCGTCCCGAACAGCACGACTGAGCAGTCCGTCATTTGCCCAATCAAGTCGCCCGCTCGCATCCCGTAAAACGTAGATCTCCGGACGGGTGAGGCGAAAATCCTGGAACTCTGGCTTGCCAATCACGGCTTCGAAAAGATCGAATGAAGCGGAAAGCCGCGACACCCGCCCGAGTACCCGCTCGCCGCTCTCTGTCGGCTTGCGGATTGTGATGTCTCGCAGCGTGATGCGCGGCTCGGGCCAGAACCGGATGTCCGGTTGCCCTTCGATCGTTACATTGTGGCCTGTCCATTGGGCAACCGCCCGCTCCATGCCCTCCCGCACGGCGGTCGAGGAGATGAGGAATGGCGCGACGATCTGAAAAAGCGCAAAAAGGCTCAATACGGAGAGGGCGGTCATCAGCAAGCGTCGCCACCGCCGGCCAAGCGGGCGGCGCAAGTTTTTCAAGAGATTTCCAAACCCGTTGGTGTGCATGTTCCAGGCGAATATAGGAAATGACGACCCTGCGCAAATCCGCGCCACGTCCTGCTGCTGTCCTCTTTATCATGCGGTGCAACATGCTATACAGGCCGACGCTTGGGCTTCGCGCTCGCAGTACACGGATGGGAGGAGGATTGGGAATGGGCAACGAACAGCCGCTATGGAGCCCCTCGAAGGAAGCGCAGCAGAAGACGCCGCTTTTTCAGTTCATGGAATGGTGTGCGGAGCGCTATGGAAAGAGCTTTCCGGATTACGATTCTTTTTACACGTGGTCGATCATGGAGCGCGGCGATTTCTGGTCGGCGGTCTGGGAATTCTGTGGCGTCAGAGGCGAGCGGGGGGCTCGCGCGCTGATCGACGGTGAGGATATGCTCGCCGCCCGGTTCTTCCCCGATGCGAGGTTGAACTTCGCCGAGAACCTTCTGACCGGAACCGGCGCGGGTGACGCGCTGATCTTCCGCGGTGAGGACAAAGTGAGCTACCGCTGGTCCTGGGACAGGCTGCGCGAGGAAGTTTCCCGCCTCCAGCAGGCTTTCAGGGCATTCGGCATAGAAAAGGGCGATCGTGTCGCCGCCATGATGCCCAACATGCCGGAGACGATCGCATGCATGCTCGCCACCGCCTCGATCGGCGCGATCTGGTCCTCCTGTTCGCCCGATTTCGGCGAGCAGGGCGTGCTCGACCGTTTCGGCCAGATCGGTCCGAAGCTCTTCATCACCTGCGATGCCTACTGGTACAACGGCAAACTTCAGGATGTCGCCGCCAAGGTGAAGGCGGTTTCCGTGGTCCTGAAGGCACCGGTCCTCGTCGTGCCCTATGCCGGCGATGCGCCGGCGCTGGCCGCCTCGCTTGCCGATGGCCGGACGCTTGCGGATTTCACGGCGCCCTTCGAGGCGAAGGCGATCGAATTCGAGCCGCTGCCCTTCTCGCATCCACTTTACATCCTCTTTTCGTCTGGCACGACGGGGGTGCCGAAATGCATCGTCCATTCGGCCGGCGGCACGCTCCTGCAGCACCTGAAGGAACATCGCTTCCATTGCAGTATCGAGCCCGGCGAAAAGCTCTTCTATTTCACCACCTGCGGCTGGATGATGTGGAACTGGCTGGTCTCCGGCCTTGCGGTCGGCGCCACGCTCTGCCTGTTTGATGGCTCGCCTTTCGCACCGGACGGCAATGTGCTGTTCGACTATGCGCAGGATGAGCGGTTTGCGGTATTCGGCACGTCGGCAAAATATATCGATGCCGTGCGCAAGGGTGGTATCGTGCCGAAAGAGAGCCATGATCTCTCGGCGCTTCGGCTGATGACCTCGACGGGTTCGCCGCTCTCGCCGGAAGGCTTTTCCTTTGTGTACGAAGGCATCAAGAGTGATGTGCATCTGGCCTCGATCTCGGGGGGGACCGATATCGTTTCCTGTTTCGTGCTCGGCAATCCGCTGAAGCCCGTCTGGCGTGGCGAGATCCAGGGGCCTGGTCTCGGTCTGGCCGTCGATGTCTGGAACGACGACGGCAAACCGGTACGGGGAGAGAAGGGAGAACTCGTCTGCACCAAGGCCTTCCCTTCCATGCCGGTCATGTTCTGGAACGACCCGGATGGAAAGAAATACCGCGCAGCCTATTTCGAGCGTTTCGACAACGTCTGGTGCCACGGCGATTTCGCCGAGTGGACCGAGCATGGCGGCATCGTCATCCACGGCCGCTCGGACGCGACGCTCAATCCCGGCGGCGTGCGCATCGGCACGGCCGAGATCTACAATCAGGTGGAGCAGATGGAAGAGGTCGCGGAAGCGATCTGCATCGGCCAGGATTGGGATGATGACGTGCGCGTCATTCTCTTCGTCCGCCTAGCCCGTGACCTCACGCTCGACGATGATCTCGTCAAGGCGATCAAGAACCGCATCCGCACCGGCGCCTCGCCCCGCCATGTGCCGGTCAAGGTCATCCAGGTAACCGATATTCCGCGCACCAAGTCGGGCAAGATCGTCGAACTGGCGGTCCGCGACGTGGTGCATGGCCGGCCGGTCAAGAACAAGGAAGCTCTCGCCAACCCGGAAGCGCTCGACCTGTTCGCCGGCCTTGCCGAATTGAAGAACTGAATGCGGGCATCAAGGTGTGTCAGGATGATGCATCCCGGAGGGAAATTCCCAAAAATGGGCGCCGTTAACCTCCCGTTAAGCCGCATTGATCAAAAGTGGCGCAACATGGACTCATCCGGTGTATGGAAGGCGCGTAGCCGCGAGCTTTCATAGACATGATGTCTCCACCGACCCTCGTTGGACAGCATTTAACTTTAAAGGCAGCTTTGGCTGCCTTTCTTTTGAAATGGTCTGCACTTTTAGGTTGCTGTCGTGACTTAATGCAATTTGTCCAGGGATCGCGAAACCAGCACTACGGGAATGAGTCCGGCCAGGACGATGATGATTGAGGCGACAGATGAATCTTCGATCCTCGCTCGCGAGGCGTCTTCGTAGACGAGTGTCGCAAGTGTGTTGAAGTTGAACGGGCGAAGCAGGATCGTCGCGGACAGTTCCTTCATCGTTTCGATGAAGACGAAGAGTGCAGCGGTCAGCAGTGCGGGGCGCATGTTGGGTAGAAGCACTGACCACAGCGTCTGGCGGCGGTTCCGACCAAGCGCACGAGCCGCCATGTCGAGATGCGGCGAAAGTTTCTGAAAGCCGGCATCGAGATTGCCCTCCGCCATGGTCATGAACCGTACCGTGCAGGCATAGACGATCGCAAATCCGGTGCCCGAAAGCAGAAGTCCGGTCGAAATTCCAAAGCTGGTCCGCAGGAGGCCGTCGACGGCATTGTCGAAGCCGGCAAGCGGAATGAGAACGCCGATGGCCAGCACCGTACCCGGAACTCCGTAGCCGAGAGAAGCAGCCCGTCCGGCAAAGCCCGTCAAAGCGGATCGTTCGCTGCGGGCGGCATAGGAGAGGATGAAGCCAAGGCAGACCGCACAGAGAGCCGCCGCCGCCGAGACGGCGACGCTGTTCCAGAATGCATTGATGAGCCGCGGATCGGCAAAGTCCTGGATGCGTGCCACTGCAAAGCGGCCCATGACCAGGAACGGGATGAGGAAGCCGATCGCCACAGGCAGGGCGCAGAAGGCGGTCGCGAGCCAGGCCCTTGTTCGGGGAAGCTGCGGCCGGGTGACGCCACTGGCAGGCGCGGTCGTCCTGTTGCCTGCAAAACGTTGCTGGCGGCGGGCGGTGCGCTCGATGAGGATCACCACAGCGACGAAGAGCAGCAGGATGGCGGCGATCTGCGCTGCGCCGGAAAGACTGCCGCGGTTGAGCCAGGTATCATAGATCGCAAAGGTCAGCGTATTGACGCCGAGGAATTCCACCGCGCCGATATCGTTCAGCGTCTCCATCATCACCAGCGTCAGGCCGATCATGATCGCCGGCCGTGCCATCGGTATCTGCACCTTGAGGAATACGCGAAGCGGTCCGGCACCGAGCGTGCGCGCGACATCGGCGGCCGCGCGTCCTTGCATCATGAACATCGATCGGCAGGCGAGATAGACATAGGGGTAAAGCACGGAAGAAAGCACGAGCACCGCTCCGCCGAGCGAGCGGATATCCGGAAACCAATAGTCGCGGGCTGTCCGGTAACCAAAGATTTGCCGGTACCAGGTCTGCATGGGCCCTGTGAAATCCAGGAATTCTCCGAAAGCGTAGGCGGCAAGATAGGAAGGGATCGCAAGCGGCAGCACCAGGGCGGCGGAGAGCAGCCGGCGACCGGGAAACTCGAAGCTCGTCACCAGCCAGGCTGTAAGAATGCCGAAAATGGCGGTCACCATTCCGGTGAAGAACAGCAGCCGGATAGTCCTGCCAGCGGCGCGCGGCACGACGTTGGCGATCACATGCTGCCAAGTGTCGTCGCCGCCCGATGCGGCAATCCAGATGATGGCCAGGATCGGCATCGCGACGATGACCGCTATCCCCATCGCGATCAAGGACAACGATCGGCGTGGCTGACGCGCTTTTGGCGCCACGACGGGAGATACTGAAACCTGCAAACTCCACTCCTCTTTATAGGAGGAGTGCTAAAGCGCGCCGGCTCAGTTCGCAAGCACCCTTGGCGAGGGGAAGCTGATTTCCACCAGCGTGCCCTCGTTCGGCGCGGAGGTGATCGCAAAGGCGGCCCGGTTCGCATCCACCATCGCCTTGGTGAGCGGCAGGCCAAGCCCGGTGCCGTCGCCACGCCTGCGGGAACTGCCTGCTACCTGCCGGAACGGCTTCATGGCAAGCTCGAGTTCCGAGCGGGTCATGCCGATACCCGTATCGCGGATGCGCAGCACCACGTTGCCGTTCGACTCGTAGGCCGTCGAGACGACGATCTGCCCGCCCGAAGGCGTGAAGCGGATGGCGTTCGACAGGATGTTGAGCACGATCTGCTTGATCGAGCGAAGATCGGCGACGACAGGCGGCACGGCATGCGACAGCGCGGTGCGGATGATCACCCGCTGGCTGTTTGCCTGCGGTTGCACCAGCGAAACGGCTTCCGAAACAGTCTCGTTGAGGCCGACGGAGACGAAATCGAGTTCCATCTCGCCCGCTTCGATCTTGGAAATATCGAGCAGGTCGTTGACGATGTCGAGTACATGCCGGCCCGAGCGGCCGATGTCGTTGGCATATTCGACGTAGCGCGGGTGGCCGATCGGCCCGAAGCGCTCGGTCGCCATCATGTCGGCGAAGCCGATGATCGCGTTGAGCGGCGTACGGATCTCATGGCTCACATGGGCGAGGAACTCGCTCTTGTGGGCATTCGCCGTTTCGGCGGCACGCTTGGCGGTGCGCAACTCGTCTTCCGTGCGTTTCCACTGGGTGATGTCGCGGATGACGGCGCAGTAGCCGTTGGAGGAGGTGAGCTTGCCGATCGTCATGAAGAGCGGCAGGAATCCGCCCGATGCCTCGCGGCCGATCACCTCGCGGCCGTCGTTCAGCACGCTCGCGACGCCGTGGCCCGAAAGCCCGCTGAGGTAATCCAGAATGGCCCGCTGGCTTTCATGCGCAAAGAGCGTGACGAAGGGTTTGCCGTTGATTTCTTCGTTGTCGTAGTTGAAAAGCGCGCTCGCCGCCCTGTTCAGGGAACGGATATCGCCTTCCGCGCCGATGATCACGACACCATCGGTCGCCGTTTCCAGGATGGCGCGCAACTCCTCCACTTCGACCTGGAGCCTTGCCAGTTGGTCGGCGGGCCGCAGGGGCCGAATCGGGATGACCTCGCTCGCTTCGCCGCTCTCGGATATTGCCGAACTTTCGGCGGAGACGGGCATCAGGGCCAGCATCAGCGCGGTTGTATCGTCAAAGCGGACGGACTGCAGGCGGGCCGTCACCGGTACGATGACGTCGTCGGCCCGCACGACGACCATGCCGCCGGCCTCCGTCGTCTTGCCTTCCAAATCCTGGCGCTGCAGGAGCGCGTCAAGGCCGCCGACTTCCACCAGTGCATCGATAGACGCATAGCCGGTGAGCCGTAGGAATTCCGGATTGCCGTGGATCAGCCGGTCGCCGCTATGTATCAGAAGCGCGACCGGCATCTGGTCGATGATTTCGGCGGAAAAACCGATCCTTTCCCGCACCGGGATCATCCGGTTCAGGATCTCGCGGTCGGAAAACTCCGGTTGCAGGTCTGCCGGCTCTTCCGCAGCCGTCTCACTGTCCTCGGCTGGCCCGTTCGGCATATCGGCCAAAGCCTCGTTCGCTGCCCCTGCGAAAGCCGCCGCTTCGGCGTCGGAAATCTCTTCTTCGAGAGCGGCCTGCTCTTTCGATGTGTCCTGCGCCTCGATCAGGCTTTCCGGCGAAGCATCGTCAACCGCTTCGGGTGCTGTAAGGTTGAAGCCTTCGCCCTGCGGCGTTTCGGCCCCCTTTGCAACCGGTTCGGTCCGCTCCACGGCGGGAGTTTCCGGTTCAGCCGGAGTTTCAGGCGTTTCCTCGTCGCGTCGGCCGACGAAATCGTCAAGCTGGCGGGCAATCTCACGAAATGCAGCCTGCTCGCCGGGCGTCAATCCATCGCGGCGATTGGAGCGCCGCTCTTCGAGCTGGATCACCTTGTCGGAATGGCGACGGCCAGGATTTTCCACGATCTTAAGCGCAGGGCGTTCGCCTTCGGGCCAGTCGAGCAGGGAGGGGGCCTGTCCGCCGAACGCGGGCGCCTGAGCCTCCTCCGATGGCCGATCCGAAGAGCGCTCTTCGGCGGCGTTTTCTTCGTCAGGCTGGAGGGTGATCTCTTCCGCCTGCAATTCAGGCGCTTCCTGCAAGGTCTCAATCGGTTCTGCGGTCGTATCTGTCTCCGGCCCGACGGCGTCCTCCGGTACGGTGCGGGTCAGCGTGAGGCCGATTGCGTTCGGGTCCTCGGTCGCGTCGCCGATCCGCACGATGCCGAACCCCCGGAAACCGTCGAACTCGCGGGTGCGCGTATAAGTCGGCAAGGCGGCAAGATCGACCGGCACCATGAGCGATGTTCCCTCGACCGGCCACCAGATGGTCTTGCCGGACCAGGTATCGCGCTTGTTGAGCAGTTCTGCGATCTTTCCGTCCGGATCGAGATGGAAGAGCGCAGCGAGATCGGTAAAGGCCATGCCGTTGATATCAGCCGCATGCGGGCCGACTGCATCGGCGAATTCGCTCGAAACCTCGCTGAACCGGCCCTCCGCATCGATCTTCCAGACAAAACGGGTGGCACGGCCGTCGCGGCGGAAGGCGAAGGCCGACGGTTCGGATGTAAGAGTGCGGACCACGGGTGTTCTCGGTGCGGACTCGGCATCGATTGCTGCTGCGGGTGCAGCCTGTTCGACCGCAACGACCTCTGTAGTCTCCGTGTCCGGAACGAGTTCCTCCGTCGGTTCCACTATGTCTGCCGTTCCATCGGCGGATGCGGTGGATAAGGTCTGGTCGGTCGTCTCCTGTGCGGCCTGTATCATGGGCTCCTGATGGGCAGGCGCCGGCTGAGAGGCTTGCAGATCTCCACCGGTTTCGAGCGAGATTTCCTCTTCCGGTTCCTCTGGGTCTTCGATCTCGGAAACGGCGGCAATCGCTTCCTCATAGGCATCGATTGGCACGGCCTCAACCGTGAAATCATCGTTCTGCTCGACGGCTACGGAAGGAGCAAGTTCCTCTGTGGCGGCAGGATCAGTCACGCTTTCCGTAGCTGCATCACTGGCCGGGATAGCCGGTGCCGCCTGTCTCGGTTCATAGCCGGTTTCCGTCGCGGATCGGCCATGCGTGGTCTCGACGGTGAAGAGGAGGTGCAGAGCCGGCTTGTCGGAGAGTTTACCGATGGCGGCCGGCAGATAGCCCTTCGTGGTGGGGATCGGCCGCTTGACGAGACGGGCGGGATCGCTGCCTGCCATGATGGTCAGCATCCTTGCCGTCTGGGCCGTGACGCCGAGACCAGCAAACTCGGTGGATGCGGCAAGCACGTCGCCATTCTCGTCGATGACCGCCATATGGGTGTCGGGGTCATCGAAGCCCTCGATCATGCGGGTGGCGCAGGCCAGCGGCGACAGTTGCCCCTTTTCCACCGGCGCACTGAACAAGACCGCCGTTTTGCCCTGGACCTGGATAAGCTCGCAGACGGCCTGTACCGGAACGCGTTGGAAGCCTGAGGGGACACGGATGGTGAAATGGCGGATATCGCCGACCATGCCAAGCTGTCGCGCCGCCACTTCCGTCTGGCGGAAGGCGATGTCGACGCGATTCGGTCCTTGGTCGAGGAAGTCGTAGATGGAGTCGAAGCCGAAAAGATCGGCACCCCGACCATTGGCCCAGAGCGGGCTCTTCATGTCGGGGGAGAACAGCACGATCGCTTCGCCCGCCGCAAAGCGATCGCGCACGCGTTCATGCACGGCAATATCAATGAACGGGTATTGAACTGCGGACATGAGTGAAACCTATAGGGCGTTTGTGACCGTATTTCTGCGGAATTTAACAGATTGTTAATAACCCCCCACCGCATTCGGGTCGAGAGCGGCGATACCCAAACCTGCGATAGGGTTAATTTCGGAAATTGTTAATTGTGCAGCGCACAATGATATTGCAACGCACAATGACATCGACTATATAAGAGGCACGAGAGCTTCGGTTGTGCCGAAGAAAACGCCAACGAGGACCTGAAACGATGGCATACAAGACTGACGACATCTTTTCTTTCTCCGCTTTCGATCCGGCCAAGCTGACTGAAGGCTTCCGTGAATTTGCTGAAAAGGGCGCCACCCAGTCTCGCGAAGCTTATGCTAAGATGAAGACGGCTGCCGAGGAAGCCACCAAAACGGTGGAGACCACATTGCAGTCGGCCCAGGCGGGCTCTGTCGAGCTCGGCCTCAAGGCCATCGACGTAATGCGCACCAATGCCGACATGTCGCTCTCGCATATGGAAGCGCTGCTCGGCGTGAAGTCGGTTTCCGAATTGATCGAACTGCAGACAGCTTACATCCGCAAGCAGGCTGAAGTCACCGTCGAGCAGGCCAAGTCCCTGCAGGACGCCACCCGCAAGCTCGCCGAAGACGTTGCGAAGCCGGGCAAGGACGCTGCCGAAAAGGTCATGGCAACCTTCAAGGCTGCTTGATGTTGGAATTGGTTTTTTAAGAAGAGGCCGGAGCCCGCTCCGGCCTCTTCTATTTGTGGGAGGGGGCTTGCAAAAAAAACTCGATGGCCGTATGTGACCCACAATACCGCTTCGGCGGCTTCTTGTGCGGTTGTAGCTCAGTTGGTTAGAGCGCAGGTTTGTGGCACCTGAGGTCGGTGGTTCAACTCCACCCAACCGTACCATTTTATCTGTCTACCCCTTGTGAATTTGGCGCTTTTTCTCTCGTCGCCATCTTTTAAGCCAAAATCGAACACATTTTTGTGCAGTGCAGTATAAGATCTTGTCAAGATCGCCAGCATGCCTATCTATGCGCCAGCGGGTGCCTAAATTTTTGGACACCTGCGTCTTGGGCAGCCGCCCCCTTCACCTGCCCGGTTTATCCGGCAGGCCTTTCCAGAAGGAGAGTCACCAGCATGACGATTTCTATCAATAATTTCGCATCCGCGAACGGAACCCAGCTTTCTCCTCAGCATATTGCCGCCGCCGTTGCCGAAGCGCGCCGTGCCGTGGGCTACAGTATCGAGGAACTCGCCATTACGACCGGTCTCGTCGGTGACGAGATCGTCCGCATCGAGAACGGCATGGATGCCGATCCGGCCAAGTTGAGGCGCATCGCGGCAGCCCTGCAGGTTCCTGTTTCTAAATTTCTGCCTGTCTGATTTTCAGGTTTTCCGGCCGCGTCGGCGGCCGGCCCCCTTTTTCCGCAGCGGCTCCTGGTGACCGCGGGCCTGACCCATAGGCATTCCTGTGCTTCCCGGTCACACGAAAATGGACCTTTCCTTATCCACCAGTTCCCTCAGAAACGCCACGACGGTGCGCAGCCGCATCAAATCGCGCGTCGTTTCGTGGTAGGTGGTCCAGTAGGATCGCCGGATGACGATCT
Source organism: Neorhizobium phenanthreniclasticum (assembly GCF_040066075.1). NCBI lineage: Bacteria > Pseudomonadati > Pseudomonadota > Alphaproteobacteria > Hyphomicrobiales > Rhizobiaceae > Neorhizobium > Neorhizobium phenanthreniclasticum. Next base: position 365,949 of record NZ_JBEAAL010000001.1, on the reverse strand, counting down.
CCGGCAGCACGCGGATCAGTTCCGGATATTGCCGCGCCACGTAATCGTGCAGGATGCCGATGCCGGCGCCGGAACGCACTGCTTCCGTCTGGCCGATGGCGCTTGATATCTCGAAACTCGCATCCCAGTCGCGCATCACCTCACCGGTAAAATTAAGTGAGGGCGAAAAAATCAGATCCTCGACATAGCCGATGCGCGGATGGCCTTTGAGATCCTCGACGTTATGAGGCATGCCTGCTTGGTCGAGATAGGCCTTTGAGGCGTAGAGCCCGAGCGTATAGTCGGTAAGTTTGGATGAGACGAGTCGTCCCTGTTCCGGGCGTTCGATGGTGATTGCGATATCCGCCTCGCGCTGGGAAAGCGAAAAGGACCGTGGCACCGGCACGAGTTGCAGTTTCAGTTCCGGATGCCGGCGCGTAAGCCGCCCCAGCCGTGAAGCGAGGAAGGAGACGCCGAAACCGTCCGGGGCGCCGATTCTCACCGTCCCGGCAATCGCCGTGTCGATCCGACCGGTCGAGGCCTGGGCGGCCAGCATTTCGGTTTCCATCCGCTCGGCGGCGCGGAAGAAGATCTCGCCCTCGGCCGTCAATTCGCAGCCGTTCGTGCGGCGGACGAGGAGCCGCGTGCGCAGGTCTTCCTCCAGTGCCGTCACCCGGCGTCCGAGCGTCGCATGGTTGATGCCGAGCCGGCGCGAGGCGGCCAGAATTTGGCCACTACGCGCAACCGCCAGGAACATACGCACATCATCCCAGTTCAAATCGGCCTCCGGATGTCGAATTTTGCACAGCCGTTTTAGCAGCAGCCGGAAGGAGGGCAAGCTGGATCAGCGTGCGAGAGCCGCCATCTTTGTCTCGAAGTCGTCGGCGATCTGTGAGAGCCTGATAGTTGCGAAGCGGCTGAGAAGCAGTTCCTCCGCCTCGCGGCGGGTCTTGTCCAGGGCGTCGTTGACGGCGATCTCCACCAGGCACTCGGCATGGTCCGAGGAGGGCACGAGGCAGAACAATTCCGGCCGGTCGAGCGCCTCGTAGACGTCAAGCAGGGTAATCTTGTCCAAGGGGCGGGCGAGCGTCCAGCCACCGCCATGGCCCTTTTCGGACTGCACGTAGCCCCGTTCACGCAAGCCCGCCATCGTCCGGCGCACGACGACCGGATTGGTGTTCAGCATGCGGCCGATCATCTCGGATGTCATCGGGCCGCCGCCGCGTTCCAGATGAATCAACACGTGCAGCATGCGTGATAGCCGGCTGTCGCCTCTCATATCTAACGTCCTTCCGCAATGTTGGTTGTCCACCTTAGGGCAACGTCAATCTTGCAACAAGTTTTGTTACATGTCTTGTGTCAGCAGGAGAATCGTAACATAAAAAGATACGTGAAATCGAAAGGGATCGTCATGGATTTTGATGTGATTGTTGTCGGTGGCAGTTTTGCCGGCCTTTCAGCCGCCATGCAGCTCGCACGCGCTCGCCGCCGGGTGCTGTTGATCGATGCGGACAAGCCGCGAAACCGTTTTGCCGAAGCCTCGCATGGTTTCCTGGGACAGGATGGGGTTTCGCCGGCGGCAATCCGGCAGACCGCGCTCATGCAATTGCGACGGTATCCGGCCTTTAGCGAGATTACCGGCGTGGCAAGGGCAGCAGAGCGGAGTACCGGTGGCTTCCGGGTGACGCTTGATGACGGCCGGATATTTGGTGCCCGCCGCCTGATCCTTGCCGTCGGGGTTGAGGATATCCTGCCGGAAGTTGACGGTCTCGCATCACTCTGGGGCAGGTACGTTCTGCATTGCCCCTATTGCCATGGCTACGAGATCGGCGGCGGGCCGATCGGCCTCCTGGCATCCTCGGTGCTTGCCCAGCATCAGGCGATGCTGCTCCCCGACTGGGGTGAGACGACCGTATTCGTCGAGCCGGGCGTGGAGTTTTCCGCCGATGATCTCCAGGCGATCGAAGGTCGAGGAGCGAAGCTGGAGCACTCGAAACTGGTTCGGCTCGTCGCCGAAGGCGGGGCGCTGAAAGCTGCCGAGCTTGCCGACGGCCGCTCTGTTCCGGTCAAGGCGCTGTTCGTGCAGACGCGAGTCAGGCCAGCCTCGCCGCTCGCCGAGATGCTCGGGGCGGCGATGGAGGAGGGGCCGCAGGGGCCGTATATCCGCACTGACGAATGGGGTGCGGCCAGCATCGACGGGCTGTTTGCGGCGGGGGATGCCGCAAGCCCGATGCACAATGGGACGCTGGCCAGTGCAGCGGGTGTCCGGGCCGGCGTCAATGCGCATCGTTCGCTTGTCATGGAGTGAAACTGACCGCCATGATGTCGAAATTTGCACAACGGATGCGTGAACTACGGCGTTGCCTTGTGTAATTCCGGGGGTATCCTCCAAGGTCAGAACAGATCGGAGGAACCACCATGCGTGAGATCGGACATTTCATCGGCGGCGAGTGTGTCGCCGGTACCAGCGGCCGTACGGCCGATGTCTTCAACCCGGCGACCGGCGAGGTCCAGGCCAAGGTCGCGCTGGCCGATGTTTCGGAAATCCGCGCGGCGGTCGAGAACGCCAAGGCGGCGCAAGTCAAATGGGCTGCCACCAATCCGCAGCGCCGCGCCCGCGTCTTCTTCAAGTTCGTCGATTTGCTGAACCAGCATATGGATGAGCTCGCGACGCTTCTTTCGAGCGAGCACGGCAAGACGGTCGAGGATTCCAAGGGCGATATCGTCCGCGGTTTGGAAGTCTGCGAATTTGTCTGCGGCATCCCGCATTTGCAGAAGGGCGAGTTCACCGAGGGCGCAGGTCCGCAGATCGACATGTATTCCATGCGCCAGCCGGTCGGCGTCGGCGCCGGCATCACGCCGTTCAACTTCCCGGCCATGATCCCGATGTGGATGTTCGCGCCGGCGATCGCCTGCGGCAACGCCTTCATCCTGAAGCCTTCCGAGCGCGATCCGTCCGTGCCGCTGAGGCTTGCCGAACTGATGATCGAGGCAGGTCTGCCGGCTGGCGTCCTCAACGTCGTCAACGGCGACAAGGCCGCCGTCGACGCGATTCTGGCCGACCCGGATATCGGTGCGGTCTCCTTCGTCGGCTCCACCCCGATCGCCCGTTACGTCTATGGCACGGCGGCGATGAACGGCAAGCGCGCCCAGTGCTTCGGCGGCGCCAAGAACCACATGATCATCATGCCGGATGCCGACATGGACCAGGCCGTCAACGCTCTGATGGGTGCAGGTTACGGTTCGGCTGGCGAACGCTGCATGGCGATCTCGGTTGCCGTTCCGGTCGGTGAAGAAACGGCCAATCGCCTCGTTGAGAAGCTGACCCCGAAGATCGAGTCGCTGCGCATCGGCCCCTATACCGATGAGAAGGCCGATATGGGTCCGCTGGTCACCAAGGAAGCCTATGCCCGCGTCAACGGCCTGATCGGCAAGGGCGTCGAGGAAGGCGCCAAGCTGGTGGTCGATGGCCGCGGCTTCAAGCTGCAGGGTTATGAAAACGGCTTCTTCGTCGGCGGTACGCTGTTTGACCACGTCACTCCCGAGATGGAGATCTACAAGACCGAGATCTTCGGTCCCGTCCTCTCGGTCGTACGCGCCCACAATTACGAGGAAGCGCTGTCGCTGCCGATGAAACACGAGTATGGCAACGGCGTTGCGATCTACACCCGCGACGGCGATGCCGCCCGCGATTTCGCAAGCCGTATCAATATCGGCATGATCGGCATCAATGTGCCGATTCCGGTACCGCTCGCCTACCATTCTTTCGGCGGCTGGAAGGCCTCGAGCTTCGGCGATCTGAACCAGCACGGCTCGGATTCAATCAAGTTCTGGACCAGGACCAAGACGATCACGGCCCGCTGGCCATCCGGCATCAAGGACGGTGCGGAGTTCGTGATGCCGGTAATGAGGTAGGCGAGGCGGGTATCGCAGTTCCTTCCTGTGCGGGCTCCTTCGGGAGCCCGCTTGCGTTCCACCGTTGACGTTTAATTTCTCTGTCCTAATTTAGCGTTCGGCTGGGACGGGGAGTGCCATGGTTTACGAGTGGGATGAGAAGCGCGCCCGGCGCGCCTACTGGATCAGAAAAGGTCTTGGTTTCCTGATCTTTGCATGCGTCACCGCAATTCCGGTGTGGGTAGCGGCCACGCTGATCCGGTAAATATGCAGTTATTCCGAAACCGGCGTCACGATACGAAAAAGCCGGCGCTGTGATAGCGCCGGCCGTCAGGTTCACGGTAAATCGGCCACCCGGCGGCTTCCGGGTGCGAGGCGTTCCTCAGGTTTCCGGGCCTTCATTGAAGCCGACCTTGTCGACCAGTTCCGAAGCCTTCTTGCGGTTGCCGGCGATGTCGGAAAGCGGCAGCGTGTCGGGCTTGATCGGCCCCCAGGCTTTGACGACATCGGAAGGCTCCGCGCCCGGCATGACCGGATATTCGTAGACCTGTTCGGCATAGATCTTCTGCGCGTCGCCGGAAGCCAGGAATTCCATCAGTTTGAGCGCATTGTCCTTGTTCGGCGCATTCTTGGCGAGTGCCATGCCGGAAATGTTTACATGGGTTCCGCGATCGGCAGCATTGGGGAAGAGGATCTTGATTGCGGCAGCCCAATCCTTCTGCTCCGGTTCCTTCTCGTTGGTCTGCATCAGGCCGACATAGTAGGTGTTGCCGAGCGCGATGTCGCATTCGCCTGCCAGGATGGCTTTGGCCTGGTCACGGTCACCGCCGCTTGGCTTGTGAGCGAGGTTGTTCTTGAGATCGGTCAGCCACTTCTCGGTATAGTCCTCACCATGGGCGGCGATCATCGAGGCAAAGAGGCCGATATTGTAGGAATGCTGGCCGTCGCGGATGCAGATCTTGCCCTTCCACTTCGGATCGGCAAGCTCTTCATAGGTGATGGCATCCTCCGAAACACGTTCCTTGGAGGCGTAGACGACGCGGCCGCGGGTCGTCAGGCCGAACCATTCGCCCTGTGGATCGCGGAAGTTCGCCGGCACGTCCTTGTTGATGGTTTCGTTGTCCGTCACCGGCTGGGTGACGCCGCCGTCCTTCGCTTCCATCAGTCGCGCGATATCGACCGTCATGATCACGTCGGCCGGAGAATTGGCGCCTTCCGCCTGAATGCGTTCGACAAGGCCCTTGTCGAGGAAGAGAACATTGGTCTTGATCCCGGTCTCTTTGGTGAAGGCGTCCAGTACCGGTTTGATGAGGTCCGGCTGCCGGTAGGAATAGATGTTGACTTCACCGTCAGCCAATGCGGTCGGCGCTGCCGTCAGCGAAGACATACCTAAAAGTGCAGAAAGCCGAATGATCGGAAAAATGGACATCGAAAATCCTCCTTGGGTTGCTTTTATGTTGATGGACAAATTCATGATTTGAATTCGGCGTCAATGGTGGCGCCCTCAGGAAGGCGGAAAACTTGATCACAAATTTCTATTTTGGAATTGTTCAAAACTAGGTAAGCCTCTATATAGGGTTGGTACGACACTCGGGAGACCAGCATGCGTTTGACCAAACAGACTAATTACGCAGTGCGGATGCTGATGTATTGCGCTGCCAATGAAGGCCATCTGAGCCGCATTCCCGAGATTGCCAGGGCCTATGGAGTTTCGGAACTGTTCCTCTTCAAGATCCTCCAGCCACTCACCAAGGCCGGTCTGGTGGAGACTGTACGGGGCCGCAACGGCGGCGTGAGGCTTGGCCGCAGCGCTGATCGCATCACGCTTTTCGATGTCGTGAAGGTCACGGAAGATAGTTTCGCGATGGCGGAATGCTTCGAGGATGGCGTCGCGGAATGCCCGCTTGTCGATAGCTGCGGACTGAATTCGGCTCTCCGAAAGGCGCTCAACGCTTTCTTCGACGTGCTTGCGGAATACACGATCGATGATCTCGTCAAGGCGCGTCCGCAGATCAATTTCCTGCTCGGTCTTGACAATCTGCACATGCCAAAGCTGGCCGCACCGGCCGCCTGATCCAGGCAAGATCAATTTTTGAGGCGCCGTCTCCGAGAGCGGCGCCTTTTGATTTGGGCTCTCCCGAGGTTGACCTTCTTCGCAATTGCAATAGAAGAAGCGAGGCGTTTGACCCTCTTTGCCTTCTTTCCTGTGGCGCCTTCAGGATCTTCGGAATGTCGTTTTCGGAACTGCGCGCATCTGCGCTGACTGCGCTGATCGGAACCGCCGGCGCATTGATCGCAATTGCCGTCGCCTTTCCGGCTCCCTATCTGATCGGGCCTGCTGTCGCCATCACCGTTGCCGGACTTACTGGTTTGCGGCTGACGGTACCGGCCGAGGTCCGCAATGTCTGTTTTGTCATCATCGGCGTGTCGATGGGGGCCAGCGTGACGCCCGAGGTGATTGTCGCGGCCCGCACCTGGCCGGCGAGTTTCGTCATGGTCCCGGTGGCGGTCGTCATTCTGCTTTACGTCAGTAGCTGGATGCTGCAGAGATTCTTCCGCTACGATCGAGTTACAGCGCTTCTCGCGTCCTCTCCAGGTCATCTGAGTTATGTGCTGAGCCTTGCGGCCGAAACCCATTGCGACCTGCGGACTGTCAGCGTTGCCCAGAGCGTACGGGTGTTGGCGTTGACGATCACCACCCCGCTGATCGTGGAAATTTTCGGTCTTGTCGGCGCGGAACCTGCCCTGCCGCCCCATGTCATGAGTGTGCCCGTCCTCATTGCGACGCTTGCGGTGTCGGCTCTTCTCGGGATGCTTTTCCTGCGCTGGAGATTGCCGGCGGCGCTGCTTCTCGGTGGCGTGGCGGTTTCGATCAGCACGCATATAACGGGGTTTGTCAGTGGCGGCGTACCGAACTGGCTGTTGATTCCTACCTATGTCATCCTCGGTTCGGTCATCGGCACGCGCTTCTGTGGCGTGTCGATCGGCGAGCTGCGCGTCGCTTTCGTGGCCGGCGGCGTCGTGACGGTCGTGGTGACCGTGCTTGCGGCGGCAATCGCCGGCGGTGTGTCCTATCTCACCGGCGTCCCGCTCGATGCTGCCTTGATCGCTTTCGCACCTGGCGGGCTGGAAACCATGGCGGCCATGGCGGTGATGCTGCACGCGGACCCGACCTATGTCGGTGCTCACCATGTCCTGCGGTTGATGTTCCTTTCGGTGTTGATGCCTCTGGTACTCGGCAAGGAGGCCCGGCAGCGCTGAGATTGCGAAATTCGCATGCCCAGGGGCTTGTGACGCATCGGCAAAGCCGGATATCCGTTATTGATCCTGAAATATGAGAAGAGTGCATCAATCCATGAGCTTGAAAGAACCGACAGCCATCGTGGTCATGGGCGTCAGCGGATCGGGAAAGACTTCGGTCGGCGAACTGCTCGCCAAGCGGCTCGATTGCAGCTTCGTGGAGGGGGATCGGTTGCATCCCGCAGCAAACGTCGCGAAAATGGCTGAGGGCATTCCGCTCACCGATGATGACCGGTGGCCCTGGCTCGATCTGGTCGGCAAGGAAGTTGCCGAAGCACGAAGCCGCAGTGAAAGTGTCGTGGCCACGTGTTCGTCGCTGAAGAGGGCCTATCGGGACCGGTTGAAGCAGGCGAGTGGCGGCTCTCTCTGTTTCGTTTTCCTCACTGGTGATCCGAAGGTGCTCGAAGAGCGGATGGGCGCCCGCACCGGCCATTTCATGCCTGCGTCGCTGCTTCAGAGCCAGCTTGCGACTTTGGAAAGCCCGGAAGGGGAGCCGGGGGTGGTGACGGTGGATATCGATGCAAGTCTGGACGCCATCGTCGACAAGGCTTTGGACCAGCTCGCCAAGATATGACGCGCATTAATAATATGATTTATAATCACATTTTCTTGACTCCATGTCTTGGGCGTCAGCAGGGAAGTATTCTTAAAAAAATTTAGTGGCTTATGATCCGAAGCTCTTCGGCCGCCGTATGAAGAAACACTTTTTGTGTCTATGCAATTTCATGAGGACCGCGGAAAATTGCCGGGGTCTCCGTGAACGCATCGAGTGGCAGGTGTTTGAGGAGACGGTTTGCGGATGCCAGATTCGACGCAAGGGCCGAGGCGGGGCTCCCTTCGCCGGATACCGAAACAGGAAAGAAGTCGTGAGCGTATAGATGAGATATTGAAGGTATCGATGGAACTGATCGGCCGGAAAGGCATCGATTCAGTGACCATGAAGGAAATCGCCGCTCTTTCCGGCGGGCCAATCGCATCGGTCTACCAGTATTTTCCGAACAAATCCGCCATCATCGCGATGCTCTACGAGCGTTATGTCGAGGAAGTGCGTTCGTTCGCGGTTGAGCAGATCGAAAAGATCGCCACGGCGGAGGACGCCTTGGATGCGACGGAGAGCCTCTTCGATCTCTATTACCATAAGATCCGTCGAGAACCGTCGACCCAGGACCTTCTGAACGCCATCCAGGCGGATAAGGCTCTGGGCGATCCGGATATCACGGAAACACGCCTTCAGGCGGAAGCCTTCTACAAGGCGACGGAGCAATTCGTGAGCGAAGCTCTTCGGGAGAACTATTCGCGCGCGCTGCTCGTGATGTTCCACATGGCCGGCGCAACGCTCCGTCTGGCTCTCTCGGTGCCGGACGGCGAGGCAAGGCAGATCATGACGCAGTTCAAGTCCATCATTCGCACCCAAACGACCTATTATTTCATCGGGAGCTTTCCTGCCACCGCCTGATCTCTCCGATTAAAAACCAAACCGGTCACGAAGCCCGTACCACCAGGCGCCGAGCACGGTAAGCGGCACGCGGAACGTCCGGCCGCCGGGGAAGGGCAGGTTGGGTAGCGATGCCCATATATCGAAGCGTTCCGCATGCCCTGCAACCGCCTCGCCGAGGATTTTGCCCAGGAGATGCGTGGTTGTGACGCCATGGCCGCTATCGCCGTGCGAGAAGTAAATCTTGTCGGAAACCCGGCCCATATGCGGGATGCGCGTTAGCGTCAGGGCGAAATTGCCGCTCCAGGCATAGTCGATCTTTACGTCCGTCAACTGCGGGAAGGTCTTCAGCATGTTGGGACGGATGACGCTCGTCAGGTCCTTCGGGTCATGGCCGCCGTAGCCGATACCGCCGCCATACAGCAGCCTGTTGTCCGAGGTCCGGCGGTAGTAGTCGAGAATATAATTGGCGTCTTCGACACAGTAGTTGGCCGGGAGCAGGCGCTCGATCAGCGTCGGTTCGAGCGGCTCGGTCGCCATGACCTGGCTGGAGACCGGCATCATCCCGCCGCTGATTTCCGGAAACTGGGGTGCCAGATAGGCATTGCCGCAGACGAGCACGTAGGACGCCCTGACCGAGCCCCTGTCAGTTCGGACTATCGGCTTTTCGCCCGCGTCGACGCCAGTCACCCGCGAGCCTTCGAAGATGCGCCCGTTAAGGGATTCGACCGCCGCCGCCTCGCCGAGCACGAGGTTGAGCGGATGGATATGGCCGCCGAGCCTGTCGATCATGCCGCCGGCATAGCGGTCGGTCTTCACGTATTTGCCGACATCTGCCTTTGAGACCATGTCCAACCCTGTATGGCCGTGCTCTTCCCAATGCGCCTTGTGGGCTTCCATCTCCCGGATCTGTTTTTCCGTGAAGGCGGCAAAAAAGCCGCCGTGCACGAGATCGCAGTCGATACCGTATTTGGTGACGCGTCCGCGTATGATCTCGCCGCCTTCAAGTGACATTTCGCCAAGCTTCACGGCTTTGTCGCGGCCGTAGCGCGCGGCGATGGTTTCGAGGTCGCGGCTGTAGCCGTTGACGATCTGACCGCCATTGCGCCCGGAGGCGCCGAAGCCGATGCGTTCGGCCTCTAGGACAACCACGGAATATCCGCGTTCGGCAAGTTCGAGTGCCGCCGAGATGCCGGTGAAACCGGCGCCAATCACGCAGACGTCAGCCTCCACCTCGCCTTCGAGGGGAGGGCGGATGCGCTTGTCTTTCGCGGATGCGGCGTACCAGGAATCCGTGTGCCGAGGGTTATCGCTGGTCTTGAAGGCCATCTCACACCGTCCGGATATAGGCGTCGTATTCCACGTCGGTGACGCGCAGCGAAAATTCCGAAATTTCTTGTTGCTTGCAGGCTGTGTAGAGCGCCCGGTATTTGGGTCCGAGCGTGGCATAGGCGAAAGTCGAGCGGGAGAATTGCTGGAGCGCATAGTCCCAATTGGTCGGCAGCGGCTCGTGGCTGATCGCATGCTTGTCGCCGGTGATCGCGCCGCCGGGATTGCGCTTTTCCTTGATGCCGGAAAGCGCCGCATTGAGGATCATCGCCAGCACCAGATAGGGGTTCGTATCCGCTCCCGCGACGCGATGTTCGATGCGGGTTGCGGGCTTCGAGGCGGTGATGACGCGCACCGCCGCCGAACGGTTGTCGAAACCCCAGGACGCGTAGGTTGGCGCATGCTCGCTTGGCCTGAGCCTGCGATAGGAATTGGCATGCGGGGCGAAGATCGCCATGCTCTCGCTCATGTTCTCCAGCAGCCCCCCGACGGAATGGAGCAGCATTTCCGATGGCCCGTCCTCGTCGACATAGACGTTGCGGCCTGTCTCGTCGATCAGTGAGAAATGCACATGCATGCCGCTGCCGGCCTGGGTGCCGTAGGGCTTGGCCATGAAGGTGGCATCGAGATCGTTCGCACGCGCCACGCCCTTGACGATACGCTTCAGCAGAACGGCGTAATCGGCGGCTTTCAGCGCATCCGGCACGTGGTTGAGGTTGATCTCGTATTGGCCGGGACCGTTTTCACGCAGTGTCGTATCGGCGGGGATGCCCTGCGCGCGGGCGGCGCTTGCAATGCCGTGGAAGACCTCTTCGAAATCCTGCAGTTCGGAGATCGAGAGAACTTGTGTCTGCCCCGTGTGCCAGCGGCCTTCGCGCGAATTCGGCGGGCGCACCGGATCGAGCGCCGAGCGTACCGGGTCGATCAGGTAGAATTCGAGTTCGGTTGCAACGACCGGCGTCAGCCCAAGCCTGGAAAATCCCGTGAGCACATTGGCCAATACCTGGCGCGGATCGCCGTAAAAGCCGCTGCCATCCGGCTCCCGCATGCCGAGCAGCACCTGTGCCGTCGGTCGCTGGAGCCAGGTGACACGCGAAAGTGTCCCGGCGGTTGGAAAGCAGATGCCGTCCGGATCGCCCGTACCTTCGGCTAGTCCGGCGGCATTCACGTCGCGGCCCCAGACATCGAGCGCATAGACCGAGCGCGGCATCGCCATGCCCTTGGCCAGCACATCCAGCGCGCGCTCACGCGGAATCCACTTTCCGCGCGGCACGCCATTCACGTCGACGACGAAGGCCTCGAGGACCTCGATGTCCGGGTTGCTCTCGAAAAAGATCTGGGCGGTGCTGATATCATCCATGCGATATCAGATAGCCCACTCTCTTGAGCAGAGCTAGGCGTTGAAACGCTCCGGGCGGTAGGCAGAAATGTCGATCAGCGTCTTCTCGCCTGTAATTGCTTCGGCAATGACCCGCCCCGTCACCGGCCCGAGGGTGAGGCCGTGATGTGCGTGTCCGAAGGCGAACCATAGGCCCTCGTGTCGCGGCGCCTTGCCGATCACCGGCATCATGTCCGGCGTGCAGGGGCGGGCGCCCATCCACGGTTCCTTGTCGAGGCGTTCGCCAAGCGGGAAGACAGTGCGGGCGACCGCTTCGGCACGTTCCACCTGGACCGGCGTTTTCGGCGCGTCGCGTCGAGCAAATTCCGCTCCCGTTGTCAGCCTTATGCCCTGGTTCATGGGAGCCAGGAAATAGCCGCGCTCGGCATCCATGGTCCAGCCGTTAAGCTTGGCATTGCCCTGTGTGCCATAGTGCATGTGATAGCCGCGCTTGACGCCGACCAGGAAATTGTAGCCGAGCGGCTTGGTGACCGTGTCCGACCAGGGGCCGAGCGCCACGACGACGTCCTTCGCTTCGACGGTGCCGTCTCCGGCAACGACGCGCCAGCCGGTCGCTGTCTTCGAGAGACTCTTCGCGTCACCCTTCAGCACCCGTCCGCCGAGCTTTTCGAAGAGCGCCACATAGGCGCGCGTCAGCGCAAGCGGATCTTTGACTGACCAGGGATCTTCCCACTTCAGTCCGCCGACGAAATCGTTCGAAAGGTTGGGTTCCTGGGCCGCGATCTCGGAAGGAGACAGCTCCTTGAATGCCACGCCGTATTCGGCCTTCAGCCGTTCCGCTTCCCTGATCTCCCCATCATGTTTCGCACGGGTTCGGAAAACCTCCGTCCAGCCGTTCTTGGCGATCAGGTCCTGCGCCCCTGCTTCCTCGATCAATTCGTTATGGGTCGAGATCGAATGTTCGATCAGGGGCGCGTAAGCCCGCGCAATGAGCTGATGCCGCGTGAGATTGGAGTGCCACCAGTATTTTGCCAGGAAGGACGAGACGGACGGCAGCGCGCTCCAGTGGTAATGCGCATCGATGCGATTGTTCAATGCATAGCGCAGGATCAGGCCGAACTGCTGCGGGAAGCCGTAAGGCACGACACCCTCGCGCTGGATGAGACCGGCATTGCCGTAAGAGGTTTCCAGGCCCGATTCCTTCCGGTCGACGAGCACCACCGATTTACCGCGCCGCGCCAGTTGCAATGCCGTTGAAACGCCGATGATGCCGGCCCCCAGCACGATCGCATCCGCTGTCATGATCTGATTTCCATTCCCATTCTTTTATAGTTCGAAGATTTCGAACATGCCGCCCTCGATGTTGCAGCGCAAATGAAAAATCAACAAGGCTCCTATGAGTTCCCTATTTCTTCGCCTTCAGCGTCCAATCGAAAGCCTATGAGGCCATCGCTACCTTTTCGGATGTGCATCGGATTCGATGCCGCCCCGCGACATCTCCGCCGCGTGGGCCAAGTCCCAAGAAGGAGTGACCTGAAATGTTTGGCCGTTTGGGGAGTTTTTATCTGGCGCAGCATCTTGCGGAACAGGACGCATGCCGTCGTGAGGAGCGCATTCCGGATCGCAGCCCCGCCGATCAGAACCTCGGCATCTTCATGAGGCTTCTCGGTGTCATGGGCATCGGGTTCTGCGCGGCCGGTGCAATCGCCCTCATGGCTGCTTGAAGGAGAATTACGATGAATAACAGAGCGATGGCGAAGACCGAGCTTCCTGCGTTCGGCGTGCGTTTCATGGTCGGCCGTGATGCGGGCGGCCATTGGGTCGTCTCCGATCGCGAAGGTCGCGTCGGCGGCTTGTTCACCGATCGCGCCTCGGCAGTGCATTTCGCCATGTTCGAAAGCGATCATCTTCCGGGCGCCGTTTATTGCCTGCCGGATCACATGATATTGAGCCTCGGTCCGGCCTTCGAGAACCGGGCGATGAGCCCGAGGATGAAGATTGCCGGCCGGGCGTGAGGTGAACACATGCTGCATCCCCTCAATCACATACGCGGTCATGTTTACCCGCGTTTCCGTGTCTTCGATCCGCGCAATTCAGGCCGCCTGCATGCCTCCGAAATCATCCTCGGCATACTTCTGGTCATGCTGGCGATACTCGGCCTGGCCTATGCCATGACGCTGATATCCCGGGCATTATCGGCGTGAGAGCGACTGCGGCTGTGGCTCGCGGAAAGGGGTAGAATTCCTATAGGATTTTTATTTCTTTCCCCTGCGGGCGCTCTCGAACCTATATGCGATCACAGCGCATATTCCCGTACGTGTCGTCGTTCAAGAACATCTCTGGGTCGAAAAGCGCGAGGTGCCGTTTTCCGGTCTCGCCTGCGGCTCCGATCCCGGATGGCGTCAGCCAAGTGTGTTCGCGCTCAGTTTGGCGCTTGACGAGGCTCTCCCATAAACTGAAATGGTTGTGGCCACTTGAGGGAGGGCCGCCGCTTTCCCGGACGGAAGACAGGTAGTAGATGCCCGACGTCAGTCATGAGATCGAGAACAGGCCATCGCCGGATGCACTTTTGGAGCATGCCGAGCGCGAGGGGCGCGGGCGTCTGAAGATCTTTCTCGGTGCGGCGCCTGGCGTCGGCAAGACCTATGAAATGCTGATGTCCGGCCGCGCTCGCAAGGCCGATGGCGTCGATGTGGTGATCGGCGTCGTCGAAACCCATGGCCGGCAGGAGACCGAGGCGCTGATCGAGGGGTTCGAGGCCATACCTCGCAAGCGGATCGATTACCGCGGCCAGCCCCTTGAGGAAATGGACATCGACGCCATTCTGGCGAGACGCCCGGAACTGGTCCTCGTCGACGAACTGGCGCATACGAATGTCGCCGGCAGCCGCCACCCGAAGCGCTATATGGATGTGCAGGAGATTCTCGCCCAGGGGATCGACGTCTATTCGACACTCAATATCCAGCATGTTGAAAGCCTGAACGATGTTGTGGCGCAGATCACCCGCATCCGGGTTCGTGAAACCGTTCCCGACTCGATCATCGATCGGGCGGATGACGTCGAGATCATCGACCTTACGCCCGACGACCTCATCAAGCGGCTGAAGGACGGCAAGGTCTATGTGCCGACGACTGCCCGGCGGGCGATCGAGAACTATTTTTCACCCGGCAACCTGACGGCGCTCCGCGAGCTTGCACTCCGCCGTACGGCCCAGCGGGTTGATGAGCAGTTGCTCAATCACATGCAGGCGCATGCGATTTCCGGCCCCTGGGCGGCGGGCGACCGGGTGCTGGTCTGCCTGGATCACAGCCGTGGCGGCGCAAGCCTCGTCCGCTATGCCCGCCGTCAGGCTGATCGCCTACGGGCGCCTTGGACGACGCTGCATCTCGAAACGCCGCAATCACTCAATCTCCCGGATGAGGACAAGGACAGGCTTGCTACCAATATGCGGCTTGCAGAGCAACTCGGCGCCGAGACGGTGACACTGCCGGCGCTCCATCGCTCGCGCGAGATCATTGCCTATGCGAATGCCAACAATTTCACCCATATCATCGTCGGCCGGCCGAGCAAGCCGCGTTGGCGTCAACTTTGGCAGGGTTCCGTCACCCATGATCTGATCCGCTACGCCGGCGATATCAGCGTCCATGTGATTTCCGGTAATGCGAGGGAGAGCGAACCGCAGCGAGGCGTGAAGGCCGCTCAGCCGCTTAAAGCCTTCCGCATCAAGCCGTACCTTCACAGCACCGTTTTCATAGGGCTGGCGATCATTGCCGGCATCGCCCTCGACCAGACGCTCGACGTCCGCAATCTGGCTCTGGTTTTCCTGATGGCCGTGCTGGCCGCCGCAGTGCGTGGCGGCTTGGGGCCGGGGCTGTACGCCTCTCTGCTCGGTGCCCTTTCCTTCAACTTCTTCTTCCTGGAGCCGCGCTACACCTTGACCGTGCGCGACCCGGAAAGCCTGGTCGCGCTGTTCTTCTATCTTGGCGTCGCCCTTGTCGCATCGAACCTCACGGCGGCCGTGCAACGGCAGGCTGTCGCCGCCCGCCAGCGGGCGCGCACCACCGAGGACCTCTATCTCTTCTCGAAGAAACTGGCGGGAACGGGCACGCTTGACGATGTGCTCTGGGCGACGGCCTTCCAGATGGCCTCCATGCTCAAGGTCCGTGTGGTAATCCTGCTGCCGGAAAATGGCTCCATCGCCGTGAAGGCCGGTTATCCCCCGGACGACACGCTGGTGGATGCGGACATCGCCGCCGCCAAATGGGCCTGGGAACACAACCGCCCGGCCGGCCGCGCCGCCGATACGCTGCCCGGCGCGAAACGTCTCTATCTGCCGATGCGGACCGGCCGTGAGCCGGTCGGGGTCATCGGCCTCGACAACGACAAGCAGGGCCCTCTGTTGACGCCCGAACAGCAGCGGCTCTTCGATGCGCTGGCGGATCAGGCGGCGCTGGCGATCGAGCGCGTCCAGCTTGTCTCGGATGTCGACAAGGCCAAGCTCGCGGCCGAGACCGACCGGCTGCGCACCGCGCTTCTGACGTCGATCTCGCATGATCTGAAGACCCCGCTTGCGGCGATCATGGGCTCCGCCGGCATGCTCAAGGATTTCGGAGCCGATATCCCGGAAGAGGCGCGGACCGAATTGTTGACGAGCATCGTGGACGAGTCGGAGCGGCTCAACCGCTTTATCTCCAATCTGCTCGACATGACCCGCATCGGCTCGGGCGCCATGGAGCCGAACTACGCTTTCCATTTCGTGGGCGACATCGTCGGCACGGCGCTCAGCCGGGCGGCGAAGATCGCCGCCAGGCACAGGGTGAAGGTGAGCATTCCTGCCGACCTGCCGATGCTGAAGATCGATCCGGTTCTGTTCGAGCAGGTCCTCTTCAATCTCATCGACAACGCTGCCAAATATGCGCCCGATGAGACCGTGATCGATATCCGCGGCTTTCGGGATGGAGATGCGGTCCTGCTGTCCGTCATGGACGAAGGGCCTGGCATCCCGTTCAACGACGTGGAGCGTATTTTCGACAGCTTCTATCGTGTCCGGAAGGGGGATCACGTCCGGGCCGGCACCGGGCTCGGTCTTTCCATCTGCCGTGGCTTCATCGAGGCCATGGGCGGCACCATCAGGGCGGCCAATCGGTCCGACCGTTCAGGGGCAGTCTTCACGATCCGCATGCCGGTGCCTGCCGAGATGCCCCTTCTGGGAGAAAAGGCCCTGGGAGAAGACGAATGACCAATACCGCCGTGCATATACTCATCGTCGAGGATGAGCCGCCGATCCGCAAGCTGCTTCGCGTCGGACTTTCCACACAGGGATATTCCGTCAGCGAAGCGATGAATGCCAAGGTCGCGATGGAGCTCGTCAGGACCGAAAAGCCCGACCTGATCATCCTCGATCTCGGCCTGCCGGACATACCCGGCCATGATCTGCTCGCTAGGTGGCGGGGGGAGGGGCTCGACCTGCCGATCGTCATCCTCTCGAGCCGCACGGATGAGGCCGGCATTGTCAAGGCGCTCGAACTCGGCGCGGACGACTACATCACCAAGCCGTTCGGCATGAACGAGCTCGTCGCGCGCATCCGCGTGGCGCTCCGCCACCGCCTGCAGAGCCAGGGCGAGAAGCCTGTTTTCAAGACCGGCGATCTTTCTGTCGATCTCGTCAAGCGCATCGTCAAGGTGGCCGGCAAGGAAGTCAAGCTCTCGCCGAAGGAGTATGACATCCTCCGAATCCTGGTGCAGCATGCCGGCAAGGTGCTGACCCACCGTTTCCTGCTGGAACATGTCTGGGACGGGCTGACGGACGTGCAGTATCTGCGTGTCTATGTGCGCCAGCTTCGTCAGAAGATCGAAAAGACGCCCGACCAGCCACAGTATATCCTCACCGAGACCGGGGTCGGTTATCGGCTGCAGGAAGGTCAATAGGCGCTGCCCTCAATCGATGGACATTGCTATGAAACTCCGTGATTATCTCCTGCCGGAGAATATCGTGCTCGACCTTGGGGCGCCGTCCAAGGCGGCGCTGATCAGGCAGCTTTCCGAACTTGCTGCCGGAAGGCTTGCGCTTGACGCAAGCGAGATCGCCGAAGTGTTGATCAATCGGGAAAACCTTGGTTCGACGGGCATCGGCGCCGGTGTTGCCATTCCGCATGCGGTTGTCAAAGGCATCGACCGGCATTTCTGCCTCTTCGCGCGGCTGGTGAAGCCGGTGGACTTCGAGGCGGTGGACGATCAGCCGGTGGATCTCGTCTTTCTGCTTCTCAATCCCGAAAGCCGCCCGGAACACCTGAACATCCTCTCCTGCATCGCCCGGCGCATCCGCGAGGAGGAGACGGTTGCGGCAATCCGCCGGGCGGCAAGTCCGGAAGAAGTCTATGTCAGGCTCTGCCCGCCGGAGGCATGACCGTGACAGCGCACGGCTGCTGCGTTTCCGGCACAGCGCTGGTTTGATAAGTGTCAAATCTTGCCTCTTGACGCGGCTCGCCATGGGGATACTTAAAACCATCCCGCACCGACGGCCATCCGACCGCCGAACGTCCATTCCCATCGTGTTCGCCGAGCGGCGTTCTCAGGTAAGACATCATGACCCACCCAGGCTCGAATCGGGCGCTTGTCATCGCGGCCGTGATGGCAAGCATGGCGATGATCGCCATCGAGGCGACGATCGTTTCAACGGCCATGCCGCAAATCGCTGCCCAGCTTGGCCAGTTGAATCTCTATAGCTGGGTTTTCTCGTCCTTCCTGCTGGCGCAGACTGCGACGACGGTGATCTTCGGCAAACTCTCCGACATCTACGGCCGGAAGCCGATCATCCTGCTCGGCATCGCGATCTTTCTCGCCGCCTCCGTCCTTGCGGGCTTCGCCTGGTCCATGCCTTCGATGATCGCCTTCCGGCTGTTGCAGGGCATTGGCGCCGGCGCTATTCAACCGGTCACCATGACGGTCGTAGGAGATCTTTTTCCCGGGGCTGAACGCGGCAAAGTCCAGGGTTATCTCGCCAGCGTCTGGGCGCTTTCGGCGGTGGTTGGGCCTCTGCTGGGCAGCGTCATCGTCCACAATCTGCCCTGGGCCTGGATATTCTGGATCAATGTGCCGATCGGACTTGCGGCTGCTCTCGGGTTTGTCGTTTTCCTTCATGAGGAGAAACAATCCCGCGGCGTTTCGGTGGACATCCTTGGTGCGGGTCTTTTTGCCGTTTCGATCGCGGCCCTGATGATCGCTTTGACGGAAGCCGAGGGAGCCACTGCGGCCCATACAATGTTCGCTGTCGCGATCTTCGCCGTCAGTCTTATGCTTTTCCTCAGGCAGGAGCGTCGTTCCGAGGCGCCCATGGTGTCACTCGACCTCTGGCGGCAGAGGCCGATAGCTGCCGCCAATGTGGCGACTTTTCTCGCCAGCATGGCGATTATGGGACTTACGACCTTCCTGCCCATGTATGTGCAGACGGTATTGAACCGGTCGGCGGTCGTGGCAGGCTTCGCGCTGACCATGCTCCTGATAGGATGGCCGGCGGCGGCAACGCTCGCCTCCCGCTTGTTCCCGCGCTTCGGCTTGCGCCGGATCATGATCTTCGGCAGCGTCTGTATTCCCATAGGCGCCTTTCTGCTGGTCCTGTTGATGCCCGGCAGCTCGCCCATTCAAGCCGGCGCCGGCTCGCTCGTCATGGGCTTCGGCATGGGCCTCATCAGCATCTGCTCGCTGGTCATCATCCAGGAAAGTGTCGGCTGGTCGGAGCGCGGCAGTGCTACGGCATCCAACATCTTTGCGCGCAATCTCGGCAGTACGCTTGGAGCTGCGGTCCTCGGCGCGGTGCTGAGCTACGGTCTTGCCAATTCCGGCGGAGCCGATGCCGTCACGCCGGATCAGTTGCGCGGTCTTCTGGATGGCGCGGGAACGGCGCTTGCCGCCCAATCGTCGATCCGGCTGGTGCTGCAGAACGCCCTTCACCTGACCTTTGTCTTCATGTTCCTTATCGCAACCCTGATCATCCTCGCCTGCCTTTACGTGCCGGGCGTCATACGGCGGGCGGAAGCCGTGCGGGAAGGTTGAGTTTCAAGGAGCGGTTTCTTTCAAGGTGGCCCGATGAGTTCCGGGCGCTGAAAAGTCGATTGGCAAATTGACCCGGAAAGGGAGATGGAAATCATGTCTGATTTAAATGCGGCCACGTCCGGCACGTTCAGGATTGGCGGGGAGCTTGAGATCAACCGCCTCGGCTTCGGCGCCATGCGCATTACCGGCAAGGGTATCTGGGGGGAACCCGCCGATCGCAATGAGGCGATCCGCACGCTGAAGCGCGTGCCGGAGCTCGGCATAAATTTCATCGACACGGCGGATTCCTACGGCCCCGACGTCTCGGAGGAACTGATCCGGGAGGCGCTCCATCCGTATGGCAGGATCGTCGTCGCCACCAAGGGCGGCCTGACCCGCATCGGCCCCGACCGCTGGATTCCGCTCGGCCGCTCGGAATACCTGATCCAGCAGGCCTACAAGAGCCTGCGCCGGCTCGGTGTCGAGCAGATCGACCTCTGGCAGCTTCACCGCATCGATCCGAAGGTTCCCGCGGCTGAACAGTTCGATGCCGTCAAATCGCTGATCGATGCGAAAGTGATCCGTCACGCGGGGCTCAGCGAAGTCTCGGTCGCCCAGATCGAGGAGGCTTCGAAATATTTCAAGGTCGCAACCGTCCAGAACCAGTACAATCTCGTCGACCGCAAGAGCGAGGCCGTGCTGGAATACAGCGAAAAGCACGGCATCGGCTTCATTCCATGGCATCCTCTGGCGGCCGGCAATCTCGCCAGGCCCGGCTCGGTTCTCGACGCGATCGCGAAGAAGCATGATGCCGCGCCAAGTCAGATTGCGCTTGCCTGGGTGCTGAAGCGCAGCCCGGTCATGTTGCCGATTCCCGGCACGTCAAAGGTGAAGCATCTGGAAGAAAACCTCTCGGCGGTGAACATCGTGTTGTCCGACGAGGATTTCGCCGTCCTCGACGCCCAGGGCAACGCATGAGGATCATCCGGATCTCCGCCGCTCTGATCGTCCGTGCTGACGGAAAGATACTTCTCGTTCGCAAGCGCGGTACGACAGCCTTCATGCAGCCCGGCGGCAAGATGGAGCCGGACGAAAGCCCGGCCGCCGCGCTGGTCCGTGAACTTGAAGAGGAAATCGGTTTGCGGGCCTCCCCGGAACAGTTCCGGTCGCTCGGCCGGTTTGAGGCGACGGCCGCCAACGAGCCGGATCATCTCGTATCGGCGGATGTGTTTGTTTTCGAAAGCGGCGACAGGATAGTTGCCCCAGCCGCCGAGATCGAGGAAATCCGCTGGATATCGCCGATCGATCCAGCCGATGTTGTCCTGGCGGAGCTCACCGAACACCACATCCTGCCAGCTTGGCGGCAGACGCTTCTGGGCACTTAATTCGCGACGCCCGCTTCTGTGACCAAAACCGGATCGGCGCGATAATCCTTCGGGAACAGTTTCCGGAGATTGGAAAGCTTCGGCAGGTCGTTGAAGACGATATAGGGATAGGTCGGGTTGTTGGCCAGGAAATCCTGGTGATAGTCTTCGGCTGGATAGAAGGCCTTGCCCGGTTCGATTGTCGTTGCGATTGTCGTATCGTAGAGTTTCGCTTTGTCGAGCTGGTCGATATAGGCCTTGGCAATGCGCGCCTGTTCGTCATTTACCGGGAAGATGGCCGAGCGATATTGCGGGCCGGCATCCGGTCCCTGCCGGTCGATCTGGGTCGGGTCGTGCGCCACCGAGAAATAGATCTGCAGGAGATGTCCGTAGCTTACTCTCTTCGGATCGAAGGTCACCTTGACGGATTCCGCATGACCCGTCCTGCCATATCCGACCATCTCGTAATGGGCCGTCTCCCTGGTGCCTCCGGCATAGCCGGAAACGGCATTCGTGACGCCTTCGACATGCTGGAATACGCCCTGAACGCCCCAGAAGCAGCCGCCGGCAAAGATCGCCGTTTCCATGTCGGTTGTGTTTGGCGCATGGTCGATCGCCGGCGCAGGGATGGCAATTCCTTCCTGCGCGGAGGCGCTGCCCATGCCGAACGCCAGAACCACCAGAACGGATGCTGCACCGGCAAGCCTCGGCATTTTTGATCTGCGTTGCATGACGGTCTCCTCAACCGAAACGGATGCGTGGGCTGATCCCCGAACAGGCGCATGGCCTCGGATGCCAAGCTCTGCTTTCCTGTACATTTACGGAAGCGGGATGCGATTGGTTACACACATCCTCGCGACACACTGAAATGTGATGTCACACGCGTTTCTCACGATCATCGGCAGACAAAGATCGAGATTGGCTTGGGAAACTGGATTATCACCTGATTGCAAAGGCTTAGTTATAACTGACATCTGGGTTATATTGACGCCTTCCCGATCGATGCTCCACCGTCGACATGAAGGGTCTGCCCGGTGATGAATGCGGCATCGTCGGATAGGAGGAAGGCAGTGGCAGCGGCGGTCTCCTCGGGCTTGCCGAACCGCCGCATCGGAACACCGGCAAGATAACGCGCCTCACCCGCGCTGCCGGGAGCATTGTTCATTCGGAATAGTTCGGTCTCGGTGGGGCCTGGCGATACCGCATTGACCGTTATACCAGTCACGGCAAGCTCGAGCGCCCAGCTTCTGGTGAAGCTGACGAGTGCAGCCTTGGCAGCCGCATAGCTCGTTCGCTCGACGCTGCCAAGCACCGTAAGGCTGGAGATATTGACGATCCGGCCCCATCCCCGCGAGCGCATGCCCGGAAGTGCCGCCTGCGCTGCGCACAACGCCGGGTGGAGATTGACACGCATGACTTCCTCAAGCGTCGCGACCGCGATGTTGCCGAGGGGCTCCGCACGAACGAGGCCGACATTGTTGACCACGCCGTCGACTCTGGCTTCCCGGACGATTGCCGCGAGCCTGTCGCCGGAGGCCGCATCGGCAAGATCGAGAGGATGGAGTTCGCCTGGGAATCCCTCGGACGCATGGCGTGCGATACCGATAACGGCGTCTCCGTGATCCGCGAGGCGCTTTGATAGGGCAAGGCCGATGCCTTTGCTGGCCCCGGTGATCAGAAACGTTCTTTTCATGGGATCTCCTTTCGGCCTCTCCGCTTGCTGCAGCGAGGCCTTGTTGAATGGATGTCGATCAGGCGGAGAGCGAGGCGGCGCGGCGCAGCGCCGGCAGCATGTCTTCAGGTTCCGGACGGCGGGTGTAGTCCGGGTTGACCTCGGCGTAGAGGATTACTCCGTCCTGGCCGACGGCGTAGCGAGCCGGCATCGGCAGGGTCCAGCTCGGATCGCCGTTGAAGGCGGGCAGGTCGTTCTTCAGCGACTTGTAGAGCTCGATCAGATAGTCCTGCATTTCGAAGCGCAGGCCAAAGGCGGCTGCAACATCGTTGTGTGGGTCCGACAGGATCGGGAACGCGAGGTTGTTCTGTCGGACGGACTTGCGGCTGTTGGCCGGATTCTGTGGCGAGATCGCCACCAGGCTTGCGCCGAGTTCCTGGAACTGCGGCAGCGCCTCCTGCAGCGCTTGCAGTTCCATGTTGCAATAGGGGCACCAGACACCGCGGTAAAAGCTGATGACCAGCGGTCCCTTCGACAGGAGACCGTCGGACGAGACCGTGTTGCCCTCCGGGTCTGAGAGCGTGAAGGCCGGCAGCTTGTCGCCGGCCTTCAGCGCACGCTGGGCCGCACCCGAGGCGATCAGTTCTGCGGTGGCGCGACGCATGGTTTCGATAACGGAGTAAGGCACGTTATAGGGCGGTTTGCCGGCTTCGAAATCGGCCTTGAAGGCGTCGAGCCTGGATTGCAGGGTCATGATGGAATCTCCTTGATAAGCTTGGTTTGGATGAATGACGGACGCGAGAATGGTCAGCCGTTGTCCGCCAGGGAGCGGGCGACTTCGGCGGCGCTGATGCCTTCGAGCGCGAGGCCATAACCGGCACCGTCGTCGATGATCCGGCGCAGCTTCTGGGTCAGCGCGATGCGGGTGTAGCGGCTGGTCAGCGGCGGCAGGGCGGCAAGGCCTTCGGCGATCTCATAGGCGCGGGCGAGCAGCCTGTCGGCCGGCACGATCTCGTTGACGGCGCCCCAGTCCTTGGCGGTCTGCGCATCGAGGATCTGCCGGGTGAGAATGAAATGCCGGCCGCGGATGCTGCCGATCACTTCCGGCCAGAGCAGGTTGACGCCATCACCGGGCACGATGCCGAAGTCGAAATGCGGCTTGTCCTGGAAGACGGTTTCGGGCGTTGCAAGAATGATGTCCGTCAACAGGGCATATTCGGAATGCAGCAGGACCGGTCCGTTCAGCGCCGTGATCATAGGCACTTCGATATCGAGGATGTTCATGAGGACCTTCCTGCCCTCGCGGAAGATCTTGTCGTAACCGCGCGGCGAGAAGAAATCGAAGCCCTCGGGGCTGATCGCGTCCATGAAGGCGTCGCCGGAACCCGTCAGGATGACGACGCGGTTATCAGGATCGGAGCCGATCTGATGAAAGAGGTCGACGAACTGCTCGTGGGTGTGGCCGTTGAAGACGAGCTTGCCGCCGTCGGTGTGCAGCGCGACCTCTAGGACGCCGTTTGCTGAGCGGGTCAAACGAGCATTCGGGAAGGCGTATCTGTAGTTATCGAAGTTGGGCATGGTCATTCTCCTATTTGGTGGGATGAGGATGCGGGAGGGATTGGATCAGGCGGCGGGGACAAGAGCCTCGACGCAGGAGATGGCACGTTGGACGGCGGGACGGGATGCGACCGTGTCGTACCAGCGAGACAGGTTGGGCAGGCCGTCGAGCACCAGGCCGGGAAACTGGCGACGCCAGAGCCAGCCGAAATGGGCGATGTCGGCGATGGTGAAGCTGTCGGTCGCGACGAAAGCCTGGCCGGAGAGCTTTTCCTCAAGCAGCGCGAGGATACGTTCGGCCTCGCCGATGAAGCGGGCTTCCGCAATCGGCTGCGGCTCCGGCGACGAGCGCTTGAAGAGTCCGGCATTGCCGAAGGAGGGGCTCAGGCCCGAGGCGTGGAAGAAGAGTTGCTCGAAGACTCGCGCACGGCTTGTTGCATCCGTCGGCAGCAGCTTGCCCGTCTTTTCCGCGAGATGGACGAGGATTGCGGCACTTTCCGTCAGGACGAGGCGTTCGCCGTCGGCGTCATCGACCAGGACGGGCACCTTGCCGTTCGGATTGAAGGCGAGGAACGCCGCTTGCCTCTGCTCGCCCTCGCGGACGTTGACGGGCTTCAGATCGTAGTCAAGCCCCATCTCCTCCAGAGCAATCGGCACCTTGACGCTGTTGGGTGTCGCGAAGGCATGCACTTCGATCATGTTCATCTCCATCGGCGATGTTATCGTTGGAGAGAGTTATGGCCATTCCCGATCTATTGCGGCAGCCGTGTCGAGGCGATAATGCTTATTCCAAAAGGGAATAGGCATGGACAGGCTACAGGCGATGACCGCGTTTGTGCGGGTTGTGGAAACGGGCTCGTTTTCGAGCGCGGCGAGGCAGATCGGCGTCGGCCAGCCCGCGATCTCGAAGACGATCGCCCAGTTGGAGGATAGGCTTCAGGTCCGCCTTCTCGTCCGCTCCACCCACGGCTTGACGCCGACGGATGCCGGCGTTCGCTTCTACGAACGCGCAAAGACGGCGATCCAGGAGGCCGACGAGGCCGAACTGGAGGCCAGAGGCGCCGGTGCCGGCCTCTCGGGACGCCTTCGAGTCTGCGCGGCAACGACCTTTGCCAGACTGATGATGCTGCCGCACCTGCCGAAGTTCATGGCAGCGCATCCAGGACTTGAAGTGGACGTGATCCTCGACGACCGCGTCATCGATCTCGTCTCGGAAGGCATCGACATCGCGCTTCGGATGGGCGACCTTGCAGATTCCTCGGCGGTCGCCCGGCGAGTCACGTCCGGGCGCCGTTCTGTCATCGCGACGCCAGCCTATCTCGAACGACATGGCGTGCCCGCTACACCTGCGGACCTCGCTGAGCATCAGGCGGTCATCTACACCCAGCTCCGCAATGACTGGACCTTCCGGAGACAGGGGACTGAGGCATCCGTCGTGGTGAGCGGCCGGGCCCGCTTCAGCGCCGCAGAAGGAATACGGGCCGCCGTTCTGGCTGACATGGGACTTGCGGTCGCCTCCGACTGGATGTTTTGGCCCGAGCTTGAGACGGGAGCAGTTCGTCGTGTGCTGGAGGATTGGGAGCTTCCGGATGTCGGCTTATGGGCCGTCTTTCCCACCGGAAGGCTTGCGAGTGCGAAGGCACGGGCATTCGCGGACTTCGTTGAGGATGTCGTCAATCGAGGTGATGGAAATCGATGATCGGACCCGCAATATTTCTCTCGCGCAGTCTCGCCGCGTCTCTCGACGGCGGCAGGCCGAACTGCCGGGCGTATTCGCGGCTGAACTGCGTCGGGCTTTCGTAACCCACACCGAACGCGATGGATGTGGCGTTGCCTTCGCCCGCGATGAGGAGGGATCGCGCGTGCAGCAACCGCACGTGCTTCTGGTACTGGAGCGGACTGAGCGCGGTCACGGCCTTGAAGTGACGGTGAAAGGCTGAGACGCTCAACGCCGCCATCTCCGCCAGGGTCTCGACACGCAGGGGCTTGGCGAAGTTCTGCCTGATCCATTGGATGGCAATGCCGATCCGCGAAAGAGCAGTGTCAGGTGTCGCGATATCCCGCAGCATCCATCCGAGCGGCCCCTGCAGCACCCGGAAGAGGATTTCCCGCTCATAGGCGGGAGCAAGGGCGGGGACCTCGTTCGGGCGCTCCATCAGGCGCAGCATCCGAAGCCAGGCATCAAGCAGTTCCGGAGTTACAGGCGCGACGGAGAAGCCGGGGCTGTAGAGCTCACCTCCGGCAGGTTTGGGCAGGTCCGCCAGCAGGTTCGCGACGATCACCGGCTCAAGCGTCAGGCTGATGGCAAGATAGGGATCTCCGTCATCCGACGGGTACACGGAGCCGACCGCCGGCAGATCGACCGACATGACGAAATACGTTGCGGGATCGTAGCGAAACGTGCGGTCGCCGACTGTCATGGTCTTCGAACCCGTCAAGATCAGATTGACCATGGGATCGTAGACCGCGGCAAGCCGATGTTCGGGAATCTCTCCCTGCACCATGGCGACCCGCGGAATACCCGTCTCCGTGCGGCGGTTCTCCGCCCGGGATGCCAATTTTCTCAGTTCCTGAAGCTGCGTGTCCATGGGTTTGTTGTTTCATAGGGGTACCTCACATTCAACGGGAAAGCAGCAATAGGCAAGATTCGAAGAGGATCGTGCGAGCGGCCGTGCGGACTTGCCGGCTATCACTCAGGTATCCGATCGAAGGAGCACCCAATGAGCATCGTCATCATCACCGGCGGAAGTCGCGGCCTCGGCGCCAGCATCGCAACCCAGTGCGCCAGGCGCGGCATGGACGTCATCCTCACCTACAACAGCAACGGGCAAGCGGCCGAGAAGGTCGTCAGCACGATCAAGGCTGACGGCGGCAAGGCAGTCGCTCTGGAACTGGACGTCAGCAACAGCGCGACCTTCCCGGCGTTTCGCGACGCAGTCGGCGAAGCGCTGGCAAATACCTGGAAAGCCCAGACCTTCGACTTCCTCGTCAACAATGCGGGATACGGGCTCTACAACCCGATTGCGACGGTGACGGAAGAAGAGTTCGACGGGCTGTTCCGCGTGCATCTCAAGGGGCCGTTCTTCCTCACGCAGGCACTGCTTCCCCTGATGACTGATGGCGGTCACATCGTGAACGTGACGAGCGCGACCAGCCGTGTGGCCACCGTCGGCGTTGCGCCCTATGCCTCGTTCAAGGGCGGCCTCGAAGTGCTGACCCGCTACATGGTCAAGGAGTTCGGCGAGCGCCGCATCCGCGCCAACTCCGTTGCGCCGGGACCGATCCGTACCGAACTCGGCGGAGGCCTCAGCCAAGAATTCGAGACGCTGCTCGCCGGGCAGATCGCGCTCGGTCGCGTCGGCGAACCGGACGATGTCGGCTGCATGGTCGCGAGCCTGCTGTCGGATGAGAACCGCTGGATCAATGCCCAGAACATCGAAGTCGCCGGCGGCTACATCATCTGAGGAGGCTCCCATGCTCGATCATATCTTCCTGACCGTCAGCGATGTCAGGCGCTCGATCGCCTTTTACGAGAGGGTGCTTCCGATCCTCGGGATCACCGCTCGCCATGACTATGACGGCAGCCAAGGCCCGGCGGGGCATCCCGACCTCAAGGGTTTCGGTGCCAAAGGCAGAATGTTCTTCTGGCTGAGAGAGGGCACGGCTGCACCCGGCGCCGTGCATGTCGGCTTTATCGCGGGCTCCGAGACAATCGTGAATGCCGCCCATGCCGAGGCTCTGGCGGCCGGGGCGACCGAGATCCATGTACCCGGACCGCAGCTCCACTACGATCCCCGCTACTATGCGGCGCAAGTCCGCGACCCGGACGGCTACAGCCTCGAGTTCGTCTACAAGAGCTGGCAGCACGGGAGCTGATGCGATGACCGCAGATACACTGCGCGAGACGGCAGATGCGCTGATCGCCGCTACCAACGCCTTCGATGCCGACGCGGCATTGACCCTGTTCACCACGGATGCGGTGATCGACGACCCGTCGACCGGCCACCGTTTTGACGGCCACCCAGGCATCCACGATTACATCGAGCGATATTTCATCGGCTATTACACGGTGACCCGCTTCCTCTCGATCGAGAGTATCAGCGGGACCCAGGCCCGCCTGCGCGTCGATTTCACCGGAGACTTCGGTCACGAGATCGGTCTCCTCGACATCTCGGTCAATGCAGATGGGCTCATCACGCGCATCGACGCTGATCTCGAATAATCACAGAAGAAGAAATACTATCTGGTTCGTGCCCTCGACAGGCATGCCTTTCAGCCCAAGACGTCTGGCGTGGCCATGCTCGGCCCGCAGAATGCCGAGGTCAGGGAGAAATCTTTCCCGGATTCCCGGGGAGCGCAACCAATTGCGAAAAGAAACGTGGCGAGAAGGACTCACGACTTCCTGTATGCTAGTTTGAGGATGATCGATGATGCAAATGCCGTCCTGGCTGCTGCCATCCTTCAAGGGGATTGGATGGCAGACCTGACAGCGCGGTATGCCGTCCGTGAAGAAATAGATCGTAGTTGGACCGTCTATGATGTCTTCACAGGCCTGCCCGCAAAACCCTCAACGTGGTTTCTTGTGGAGCTGTCCGAAAAGCAAGCTGAAATGTACTGCACCATAGTCAATGCAAAAGATGCCGCTCGCCGCGGAGAGCATGACTGATTGAGCTTTCAGCTCCGGTGTCGAGGCCGCTTATCCGTTGCTTTTGCCCGGACATAAGCGCATGCTTCGAACTTCAGTAGCCGTTTAAAGGGCGCTGCTGCTTCAGGGCATCCATACCCTGGCCCCAATGAAAGGAGGAGGCCATGTCTGCCATCCTTCATCCCAAGAACATCGCGCGTAATCTGGTCCGGGTTAGTGGATCGGGATACCGGGAGAATATCGAACTCAAGGAAGCCGGTGAGCGCGCTCGACATGCGGAGGTTGCCATCAGCCGCTTTCAGGCGGGCGTCACCGGAGCAGGCATCACGCTGTCCCGCTTAGCCGATTTTAGCAAGCCGCGATCCGTGGGTATCGTTGCCTATCTGGGCGAGCGCAGGGATACAGCACAACCTTTGCTATAACGAGGCCTCGATCGATATCGAGGCGACTGATGCATCCGTCGCGAACAGAAATAATCATACACCACCGGTACAGGGGAGACTAAAATGGCCAAGGGTCAAATACGCAGCAATCGGGAAGCTCGAAAACCGAAGAAGGATAAGAGCGCAACTCCAGTGGCTGCGGCCCAGGGGGCACAAGTCAAGCTTGCTCAGAGCGGCCTTGGCCTGGGGAAGAAATCCAAATGAATTCGATGGGGGCACCGTATGGCGCCTCCACTATCTTTCAATCCATGATGCAGACACCGCCGCGTAGCCGATAGGGACGACTACAGTCCCAGCCATTGCCGGTCGAGTTGAGATGCGCGTTCTCAGGAAGCTCGATCCGTAAGCATTCATCGGCCCTCGTTTCGAAGCCTCGGTCGCATTTCCATTTCTGCCCGTAGGACGTATCGACGAAAACAGCGTTCTCCGGAACCTGGACGGCGACACACGCCTGCTCCTTCTTCTCAAAGCCTCTATCGCACCTCCACTCGTCACCGCCGGTTGTCAGATAGGCGTGGGCGGGGACTTCGAGCCTGATGCATGCCTGTTGGGTTGTCCGATAACCCCTCTCGCATTCCCAACCGGATCCTTGGGTCGTGTCCGACAAGAATGCGTTCTCCGGAACTTTGATAAGGTCGCAGCCCATGTCGCTTTGACGGTAACCACGCAGGCATCTCCAGCGATCGCCGGAATACGGGTCGATGTAGGCATTCTCCGGAACCTGAACGGCGAGGCATTGATCAGCCTTTTCGAGAAAGCCATAGTGGCAATCCCAGCCTTTGCCGTAAGAGGTGTTCGTCAGAAAGGCGTTGTCCGGAAGCTTCACTTCATGACAGGCATCATCCTGCTTTCGAAAGCCACGGTTGCAGTCCCAGCCGGAGCCGAAGCGGCTGGCCTGAGCATTTGCAGGTACCGGCTTCGCGGACTGGCCAAACGCTTGGGAACTGAGCACCGATGCAAAAAGCAGGAGGATAGCTATCGTCAGGGCCAGTGCCCTGTAAGATGGTTGGCGCATGAGTTTGTCTCCAATAGGCCGTATCCGCCTATCTCAGGCCGAAGGTCCGAGATGCGACGCGGATGGGCGGGAAATAGCCAAGAGCATTGCGGGGCTACCGAAGCTTCGGCTTTTTCTCCGGAGTTTCCAGGGGAGCGGCGGGTGCGGGCGATATTACCGGACCGACGAGCGGCAGGCCCTGAAGGTGCCGCCTCCTGCGAGCCGCGGCAGAGACTATCCCAACTTTACGGTTTCCTGGATTTCGCCCGCTTTCGCAGTCTGCGTTCAGGAGCATTTTCTGAAAATAAAGCAGGAAGTTGGCATGCGAGGATCGGGACGACATCGCGTCCTCCTCTTGTCGGGGCTAGGGCACATCCGTCCCTCAGGCGGCAGCGCCCTGACCAGTTGCAGCCGACAAAATACCTTGAGCTTCATTTCTGCCTTTGGCAAGCAAGGCTTTGACCCTTCGTGCTGCGTCTTGAAAGCGACGCACTGCAACACTATATAAAAGGTACGTTTTCAGCCTTTCGGCTACCTGATCCTCCCGGCTGAGCCGGTTGCTTGGCAAACCCTGATTTTGCGAACGTTGCGAACTCCGGCCCCCCGGCTGGAGGAGAGGTTTGTGCCGGACGCCCTCGTCTGGCGGCCATACTGAGGATGCCAATCATGATCAAGACAACCCGCCATGCCGCCGAAGGCCTGTTCAAGCGTCCAGATCCCGCAGAGGGATCCGATGCCGCGAAGCTGCAGGATTTTCGCAGCAGACAAGTTCTCCGGAAGCGGGAAACGAAACTCGCCGAGATGCAGCAGCGTCTCGAAAAGCGGGCTACGGACACCGTCGGGCTGACCTCGTTTTTCCGTTGACGCCACCAGAGCGGTGAAGCCCGACCGCCCTCGACAAAATCTCCCCCCGATCGCAAGGAACAGGACTTATGGCGGCTTTCGACTATAATGCAGGTGCGGGGCTTTACCCGTGCAAGACCATCAACAGAAGGAGCCGCCTCCGCTACAAGAGGTTCGATTCCGCCGCAGAAGCTCTTCGCTTCGCGATCGAGGATATGCCGGCCTCTCTCCTTCGAGGGTCCGTGCTGGAAATCGATGAATCGCGTTTCGATGGCATGCAGATGCGCAAGCTCTACGAAGCCGAAGCATATCCGCTGACGCGACGGAAATTCTGAAGCGGCGGTGCTGATGCGATTTGCCCGACAGCTATGTCCGCATAATCCTCCGAGCGCAGGCAGAGGGACCATAGGCGACAATTTTCAAAGATCTTTCTATCCACGCAAGGACTGAACAGTGAATACGATCACGCTTACACCCGCCCAGATCAGGGGCCTGAAACTCGCCAAGGAAGGGGACCTGTTTCCGCGGGAGGACGATAAATGGACGCACCTTGATGCCGCCGTCACCTATGCAAAGAACGACCGGTTTCGGGAGCGGCCGCAAAAGATCAAGTTTCTCACGTCGTCGACATTGGCCACATTGCGGGAGTTCGGACTTCTGCGCAGTCTCGATCCCGACGGGAAGACGCAAGAGGCCGCCCACGGGATTACCATGGCTGGCAAGATGTGGCTTCTGAAGAACAAGTAATCCATCGAGAGCGCCGGTCTTTCGGCATTCCTGATTTTTTGAAGCGGAGCCGTCATGACCCTTCTATTTCCGAACACGAGCCGCAGCTTCGACGATGTGCGCAAAGTGGTGCGCTTTCTCGGCTATGACGGCATGTTCGAGGTTCGGTTCTTTGTGGAGGCGGCCGCGCTCGCAAAGACGTCGGCCGGAATGTCGGAGACGGACTATCTCAAGGCCTTCGATGCGGCCCGCCCCGATATTCAGGAAGCCGCGACGAGACTTTATCACCCCAAGCGCGGAACGACCTATACGCTCACAGCTGCGGATCTGGGCTAGCTCTTGCGGTCTCCGGGAGGTGCCCTGCGAAGGTCCAGGGCCACCCGGAATGCAAAGTGCGCACGCACCCGGCTACGCTACGGCTATCTCAGGCGAAAATCCGCCTGCGCGCATGCCGCGATGAAGTCATCGCGCATTTCTTCAGGCGTGATCAAGCCTTTCAACGCATCGTAACAACGATGGCGCGCTCTCCAGTAAGGAAATCCTGTCTGGATGGCCCTATTGTCACTCAGATATTGAAGGGCATCTTGAGGGCCACTGACCTTTCGGGTCGGCTCATCTCCGATAGCCACATAAACCGGCACTTTCCAGCGGGTTCTAAATTCAATTCGTATGACGTCCGAGTCCACGGGTTCTCCATAACTGATCGCTGATATGGTGCCGTCGCCAATATGACGGGTCGCGGAGCTGCCCGTCTTTTAAATGTTCAAATGGAGTGCTTCTTATTCAGGCAGGCTTCCCTTACCGCCCCATCAAAGGAGACCCGGGCTTCCTGGGGCGTCTGGCGTCCGTCCAGGGCTGCCAGTATCGCCATATGCGCCAGCGCAAACTGCGCCCCTTTCACATGGGGCCAGGATTTCATCATGAAGTGATGAGCCTCCAAAGGGCCGACGATCGAAGCATTTCCGATTTTCACCGGGGGCATCCATCGTGCTGTCAGCAGCATGGTTTTCCTCCCGGCCGGCTGAGTTGAACTCTCACCATAGCCATCCCTCCGACAACATGAAGATGACGAGAGCAAAGCTCAGGCCTGCCACCGCTCTGGGAGCCACCATGTCATATGAATTGTGCAGAAAATGTCGGGATCTGGAAGACATGTTGTCCTCCTTGATTGGGGCTAGGGCACTTTGGCCGCCCTTACGACAACGCCCGTATCAGTTGTTGCCGACTATCAATGATGAAGTGTGATTAAGTCTTAACAAAGGCCGGGGCGGCCGTTTGTTTGGCAAATGTCGCGCCAATGCGAAGTTTCCCCGGATTATCGTCGTGATAGTGCCCGGGAATACGGCTTCGACGGATCAGGCGGATTCGCCGACAAAGAAACCCGCCATTTCTGGCGGGCTCATCTTCCGACCGGTGATGGGGGAAGCCGGTCAGTTCTTGCCGGTATGTCTGCGGCCCTTGTCCTGCTTGCCTTTCGCCGACGATGTCTTGGCATCATAAGCCTGGCCGAAATTCGTGCCGCCGAGATGCCCGCCTCCGCTGGTATTCGCCACCTGGCGTTCAGCTCTCTTCGATTGCTGTTGTGCGTCTGTCTTTTTCATAAAAATCGCTTTCGTGAAAGAAAAACAAAAGGCCGGGTGAGAACCCGGCCTCCTCAAGGCTTCGACGATCTGTGCCGGTACATCCGCGGTCAAAGACCGGAAGCTTGGTGGGTTAGGCAGTCTGAAGGTTTTCGGCCGCGCTTTTGCCCGAGCGCTTGTCCGTCACGAGGTCATAGCTGACCTTCTGGCCTTCACTGAGGTAGGTCATGCCCGAGCGTTCGACGGCGGAGATGTGAACGAACACATCCTTGGAGCCATCGGAGGGCTGAATGAAGCCGAAGCCTTTTGCCGTGTTGAAGAATTTCACGATACCATCGTTCATGCCGACTTCCTTTCAATCACAAGGGTTCGCAACCGGCCGATCGCCGAATGCGGTCATAATCGAGTTTGAGAGGGAAGATCAGCTCGGGCACCTGCGGTGCAGAAACGTAGCTCAACAAGCAAAGTCGATGAGATACGTATAGGCTTCAACTGTGGTGAGAACAAGATGTGGCGGCAATTAATTAAGGTTGTGTTCGGGGATTGAGGCCGCAACCTGGCGGCCTGGCCACCTTGGCGGCATCCCGGAACGAAACCAGCTTGCCGCTCCTTTCGTCCCAGAGCACGAGCCTGACGCATTGCAGGCTCTGCCACAGGGTTATGCGGCCGATATCCCCCAGTTCTGGATGGTCGCGCAATACCTCCGGCAGCCTGTAATAGGGAATCCTGCTCGACAGGTGATGGACGTGGTGAACGCCGATATTTCCGGTCATCCAGCGGAGCACCGGCGGCAGATCGTAATGGGAGGCGCCATGAAGCGCAGCCTCAGGAAACTGCCATTCGGCTGTTTTCGACCAGTGCGTCTCCTCGAACTGGTGCTGGACGTAGAAAAGCCACACGCCGGCCGCTCCCGCGATAAGCACGACCGGCAGATGGATCAGCAGGAACGGGATGAGCCCGACGGCCCATATCATAAGGACGGTCAGAATTGCGACCGCCAGGTTCGTTGCCATGGTGGACATCCATGGCATGACCCCGGAGCCCATCATGCCGAAGGGCAGGCGCTGCTTGAGGAGAAAAAGCCATGCAGGTCCGACGCCGAACATCACGAGCGGGTGCCGATAGAGCCGATAGGCCAGACGTCTCGACCAGGAAAGGGAATAATATTCGGCGACAGTCAGCGTGGTGATGTCGCCGACACCCCGTTCATCGAGGTTTCCCGCCGAGGCATGGTGGCCGGCATGCGCCCGCCGCCAGTAGTCATAGGGCGTCAACGTCAGCACGCCGATGACACGGCCGGTCCAGGTATCGAGACGCCGGCGACCAAAAAACGAGCCATGTCCACAATCATGCTGGATCATGAAAAGGCGCAGCAAAAAGGCGGCAGCCGGCAGGACAAGGATCAGTCCCGGCCAGAACCCCTGGAAGACGGAGATATAGGCCCCGGCCCAGAAGGCTGCGAAAGGGAAAACCGTCACGAGGAGCTCGAAAACGCTCCGCCCGGAATGCGGCTGCCGGTATTTCGAAAGGATCTTCAGCCAGATACCGGCATCGTCTCCGGAAGCCGCGTCAATTGCATAGACATTGGCGTTCATGGAATTCCATTCGCTTTTCTTGGCCTCGGCGTGAGCGCCATCGAAGCGGGATTTACCTGCCCGCTTCAAGGCACATCTTTCAACCGTCAGCGTTGACGGGCCTTACGGGCCGCGTAGCGGCGATCGCGTTCGGCCTTGCGGGCGGCTTCATCGGCGACGACGCGGGAAATGCGATCGTTGATTTCCGCCTGCCGGGCTTCCGCCTCGGCCTTCTCATGGGCTTCCGCGGCTGCCGTCAAGGCTGCCGCTTCCATCAGAATACGTTCGCTCTCCGCCGCCTTCAGGGCATCGCGTTCGGCACGGCGAGCCTCCCGGGCTGCGACAATGGCTTCACGCGCGGCGCGCCGTTCCTGCATCGCGGGATCGCTCGGTTTCGGAGCGGACGCGAATTTCGCCAAAAGCTCCCGCCTGGCATCCGCCGCGGTTTTGCGGCGTTCCGCAAAGCTGTTGTCGTTAGGGTGTCTCAATCTTGTCTTCCTCGTCAACAAGCCGTCAAAGGCCGGTATACAGGCCGGCCGAAAGTCGCGCGGATATCCGCGCCGGCCATGCCGTTAACAGAAAAGGCCAGACAATAGCCTGGCCCTCGCAAACTTTTGCCGCCATGCCGGTACATCCGCGGTCATGACGAACCAGAGCTTTAAGCGGCCTGCAGCTGGCCGGCGGACATCTTGCCCGACTTGTGATCGCGTTCCAGTTCGAAACTAAGCTTCTGGCCTTCGACGATAGAACGCATGCCGGCGCGCTCGACGGCAGAGATGTGAACGAAGACGTCGGCACTGCCGTCGTCAGGCTGGATGAAGCCGAAGCCTTTGGTGGCGTTGAACCATTTAACTGTGCCAGTGGTCATGACGAATCCTTTCATAGCAACATTGTTCCTACCGCCGGGCGACGCACGACGGTTGTTTCGACTTTTGAGAGGGAAAGTTCGTCAAGAAGCGCGAGGCGCAGCAAAAACAAAATATCGGCAAACAAAGCATCGATGAATGTTGCTTACAGCATCGACGATCAAGTGTCAAATTTTGGCTTCAGGGTAAGGTGATTTACAATTACAGGTAGCATTGGAGCGAGGCGCATCTATGCCGTTGTCGCCGTTGTGCCTATCCGCAGTCGGCAATTCCTCGGTGCTTATCTCGAGGCGCTTCGATATGGCAGGTCCAAACGCGGTCGAGCGCCACATCCGTGGCGTCCCGCCGGGTCGCCATCAGGATGCGGCCGGCATGGTCGCGAAGCACTACGGCGATGCAATAATCTTCAAACCCTAAACGGATCAGCTCATTGGGAACCGGCAACACCAGCGACGCCACACTCCTCCTCGGCTATGGGCATCACCTTTGGGCATCAGTTCTGGGCATCAGGTCGCCAATGACGCCAAAACGGGATCCGGCACGACTGGAAAATCAAGGAATTAAGGGGATCTAGCGAGAATTGGCTGGGGAACCTGGAACATAATCCAACTTTTTCTAATGCTTTGCTCCAGTTCAACATATTGCATTAAAAGGCACTTCTCGTCTAGAGGTGTTCCGGTTACCTGTTCCGGTTACCTGTTCCGGAAAGGTGTTCCGAGAGTTCCTCAATGGCCCGACGTTCCAATCTCATCCGTCGCGAAGGCGGCACCTATTATGCCCGTATCTACTTCCCCGCAGATCTCAGGGACCACTTCCAAAGCGAGGACAAGAAGATATCGCTGCGCACCAAGGACGAGGCCGTTGCGAAGCAGCGGCTCTATCCTGAACTCCAGAAATGGGACGCCCTGTTCGAGGAGATCCGGTCTCGTCGCGAAGTGACAGATCAGGACAAGGCTCTCGCGGTCTGGGAACATTAT
The DNA here is from genome assembly GCF_040066075.1 of Neorhizobium phenanthreniclasticum. Classification (NCBI taxonomy): domain Bacteria; kingdom Pseudomonadati; phylum Pseudomonadota; class Alphaproteobacteria; order Hyphomicrobiales; family Rhizobiaceae; genus Neorhizobium; species Neorhizobium phenanthreniclasticum. The sequence goes on along the minus strand of NZ_JBEAAL010000001.1, from coordinate 329,401 downwards.
GAAACCCACCTTTTCGAGGATGCGGAGACACGCCGCACCATGCCGACTGCCAGCGAAATGGAAGAAGAGGTTTCCAGGGTTTGGCAGCGCATCGACCGCGGTGAGATCCATTCCGGTGACATGGTTGGCATGATCAACGGGTATGCAGACCTCGAGTTGATGAAAAGAGCCCGCGAAGACAATGCAAACCTCCGGGCACGGCGTCTTGCCGCTCTCAGACGAGATCTGGCAAGCGGCGATGACAAACTGATCGAGCGTGCCACTCGGGAATTCATCCAGCGGCATGGCCTGCTGGTTAACGATGGCTCAGGCGAATTCCGTGAACTCGCGTTCCTTATGATCCGAGCCGAGATACAGGCGCTCGAACGCACGTTGGAGCGCGACGCCGGCAACTATTCCGGAGTGCCGACAGATCCAATCGTGAAGCCGGCTTTCGCGAAACCGCGGCAAGTCGCCGCCCCTGGCGAAACCATCATGGAATTGTTCGAGACATACGTCCGTGAAAATCCAAAGAGCATTGCCAAGGACACCATCGCTCAGGCCAGGCGCGACATAGGCACATTTGTGCAGCATGTCGGCGCCACTTGCCCGGCATCAAGGATCGACAAGAAGGCCGTCCGAGAATGGAAAGCGCTCTTGATGCTTTACCCCGTCAAGGCGACCGAGACCAAGGCGTTCGACGGTATGAAGATCGCCCAGATAGTCGAACACAATAAGACAGTCGGTAAGCCGGTGCTGAGCACGCGCACTATAAACCGCTACCTTTCCAGTCTCGCGGCTTTCTGCAATTGGCTCGCAGCTCACGGATACATTGAGAGCAATCCGACCGAGGGCATGTTCCTCGCGAAGGACAAGCGTAAGAAGGTATTTCCGTTCACGTCCGACCAGATGAACGCGCTCTTCCGATCACCACTCTTCACTGGTTGCGAAAGCGATGACGCGCCTCGCTTCTGGAACAAGCCGGGCGCGGTTCGCATTAGGGATCACCGCTTCTGGGTTCCGCTTATCATGCTCTATTCCGGTGCCCGGCCGGCGGAGATTGCACAACTATCTCTCGCAGATGTTCGCCAAGAAGGTAACACGTGGATCCTCGACATAACGGAAACCGGTGACGACGACGACCAGGATATCAAGAGCCTGAAGACCGATGGATCGCGTCGTGCGGTGCCCATTCACAATGAACTCGTACGGCTCGGCCTCCTCGACTACCTCGCGAACATTAGGAGTGCGGGGCATTCGCGCGTTTTCCCGTCCGCTACCCGCAACTCCCGCGGTCAAATGATTTCCGACTTCAGTCGCGATTTTGGGCGATATCTGGAGAAGATCGGCTTGAAAAAGGGCAGAGGGCTTTCTCTGTATTCCTTTCGCCATGGGGCATTTGATGCGCTGAGACGCGCAGGCTATCTCGACGAGCAGTTTAACTTCATCTTCGGTCATGTCAGCGGCAATCGCGTGACCAGGGGCTATGGTGTCTTGACCCAGGGCATGCTGGACCAGCGTTCTGAGCTGATCAATGCGATTGCGTACCCGGGATTGGAGCTTGAGCATCTTCGTGAATAGCGGGCATTATAGATCGTGCAGGCTGCCCATCGAGGGCACCTCTGATCCCTAGACTTGTGGTTCTGACGCACTTATTGATTGCTCTTTAAACGTTGCTTTTGCGTGCTGATCAAAGAGACCCGAGGAATAATTTTTACCGCTATAACTACTTGGAAGTTTTTACAGAATTGCGCGGAGAATTTGGGGGAGAGGTGATGATCTGCGGGGGGTGCATTTTTTTAAGGCTGGCTGCGTTGCAGGGTGTTACCGAATGAAGATCATCGACAGCACCTCCCAGCTCCTCGGTGACGATCTGAAGGAAACGATCGGCCGAGGATCTCGCGTCAAGATCGCGGCGTCGTGCTTCTCGATCTACGCCTATGAGGCCCTGAAGTCTGAGTTATCCAAGATTGAGAGCCTGCAGTTCATTTTCACGGCTCCGACATTCGTGCCGACGGAAGCCACCGACAAATTGAGGAAAGAGAAACGCGAGTTCTTCATTCCAAAGGCCGGGCGCGAAAGCAGCCTTTACGGCAGCGAATTTGAGATCAAGCTTCGAAACAAGCTGACTCAACGCGCGGTGGCTCGGGAATGTGCAGCGTGGATCCGAAAGAAGGCTCGGTTCAAATCCAACGCGACCCAGGCCGCCATGCAGCCATTCGCTCATGTGGAGACGAATGGCGCCGCAGTGGCCTACATGCCGATTAGCGGGTTCACAGCCGTTGATCTCGGCTACCAAAAGGGGAATGCCGTTTCGAACTTCGTGACCCGTATGGATGAGCCGGCCCACGCCAGCGTCTACCTCCAGCTCTTTAACCAGATCTGGAACGACGCAGACAAACTCCGGGATGTAACGGACGCCGTGTGCGACCACATTGAGTCCGTCTATCAGGAGAATGGGCCCGAGCGCGTCTACTTCCTGATGCTCTACAACATCTTTCGTGAATTCCTCGAGGATGTCGACGAGGACGTTCTGCCGAATGATCTGACCGGCTATCGCGACAGCATCGTCTGGAACAAGCTATTCAACTACCAGCGAGACGCGGCAACGGGGATCATTAACAAGCTCGAAACCTACAACGGCTGCATCCTGGCCGACTCTGTCGGTCTGGGCAAAACCTTCACCGCACTGGCTGTCGTCAAATACTACGAGCTGCGAAACAAGTCCGTACTGGTTCTCTGCCCGAAGAAGTTGGCGGATAACTGGCGGAACTACAACACCAATCTCACCACGAACATCTTCGCCAAGGACCGCTTCAACTATGACGTCCTCTGCCACACGGATCTGTCGCGCACGTCGGGCGAGTCCTTCGGCATACCGTTGAACCGGGTGAACTGGGGCAACTATGACCTGGTGGTGATCGACGAGTCTCATAACTTCCGGAACAATGACGTCTACAAGGACCGGGAGACGCGGTATCAGAAGCTGATGAACAAGGTCATCCGCGCTGGGGTCAAGACCAAGGTCCTGATGCTGTCCGCGACACCGGTCAATAACCGTTTCAACGATCTGCGCAATCAGCTCGCACTTGCCTATGAGGGCCAGTCAGATGCGCTCAGCAAGAGCTTGAAGTCCCAGACTAGCATCGAGGAGATCTTTCGCCGCGCACAGAAGGCGTTCAACGAATGGTCCGCCCTGCCGCCCAACGAGCGGACCGCAGCGTCGATCCTGCGCACGCTTGATTTCGATTTCTTTGAGCTTCTCGATGCGGTCACCATCGCCAGGTCGCGCAAGCATATCGAGACCTTCTACGACACCAAGGACATCGGCAAATTTCCCCAACGCCGGAAACCTCTGTCGTTCCATTGCCCGATCACACAGCGACCGGATGTGATGGGCTTGAACGAGATCTTCGGCCAACTGTCCCTGCTCAAGCTCGCGGTCTATGCGCCGATCAGCTACATCCTGTCCAGCCGCCTCCCGAAGTACGAGGCGATCTACGACACGCAAGTTGAGGGCGGTCGTGGCAAGCTACGGCAGGCAGACCGCGAGCGAAGCCTTCAGGCTCTGATGACGACCAATCTGCTGAAGCGCCTGGAAAGCTCGGTGGAAGCGTTCCGCCTCACCTTGCGGGCGCTTGGCGGCAACATCACGCGGGCACTCGACGCCATTGCGGAATATGAGCGAACCGGGCGTAGCGGCAGTATCAGCGATCATCTAGAGGACATCAGTAATTTCGATCCGGAGGATGAAGACCTCGCAGGGCTCGATGAGTTCACCGTTGGCAAGAAGGTTCAGATCAGCCTCGCCGACATGGATCTGCCTTCCTGGAGACATGATCTCGCGGCCGATCGAACCTTAATCGATGCACTGATTGCTTCGATGGATAAGGTGACGCCTGCGGACGACGCCAAGCTTCAGCACCTCATTACGCTTCTGAAGCAGAAGGTTGCCGAGCCTCTCAATCCGGGTAACCGGAAGGTCATCGTGTTCACCGCCTTCGCCGACACGGCCAACTACCTGTTCGCGAACCTGGCGCCCGTTGCGCAGGAGCTCGGGCTCCACGTGGGCGAGGTGACCGGCTCCGGCTCGCCGAAAACCACGCTGAGGAAATCCTATGACTTCCAGAGCGTCCTGACCCTCTTCTCCCCGCGCTCGAAAGAGAAGGCTGTCGTGCTGCCGCATGAGACGGCGGAGCTGGACATCCTGATCGGCACGGATTGCATATCCGAAGGCCAGAACCTGCAGGACTGCGACTTCCTGGTGAACTATGACATCCACTGGAACCCGGTCCGCATCATCCAGCGGTTCGGCCGTATCGACCGCATCGGTTCGCCCAACGACCAGATCCAGCTCGTCAACTACTGGCCTGATATCACGCTCGACGAATACATCAATCTCAAGGAACGCGTCGAAAACCGGATGGTTATCGCCGACGTGACTGCGACCGGCGACGACAACGTCTTGACCGCGAAGTCGAGTGACATCGCCTACCGAAAGGAGCAACTGAAGCGTCTGCAGGACGAGGTTATTGAGCTTGAGGACGTCAAGGCCGGTATCTCGATCACCGATCTTGGGCTCAACGACTTCAGGATGGACCTTCTGAACTACGTCAAGGATCATGGCGACCTCGAAAGCATGCCTTATGGCATGCATGCCGTCGTGCCGGCAGCACCGGAACTGGGGCTGCGCCCGGGCATAATCTTCGCGCTCAAGAACATCCACGACAGCGTCAACATCAATCAGCAGAACCGCCTGCATCCCTTCTACCTGGTCTATATCGATGACCCCGGTGAGATCGTCGCGGATCATACGGAGGTCAAACGGCTGCTCGACCTGATCCGCACAAGCTGCAAGGGGCGCTCCGAACCGATCCCGGTAGTCTGCCGTCTATTCAACGAACGGACGGATGATGGCCGCCAGATGGGGCGCTACTCCGATCTGCTCAGCCAGGCCATTCGATCGATGATCGAGGTCAAGGAAGAGAAGGACATCGACAGCCTGTTCAGTGGCGGGCGAACGACGGCACTGACGCATACGATCCGCGGATTGGATGATTTCGAACTCATCGCCTTCCTGCGGGTCGAGGAGACGGAGCGGTGATGCTCTACGACTGGCCGCGGGCGACCGCCTTCGGGCGGGTGATCCCCAAGAACAAGATCTATGAACACGCAGGCGCGGGTACTGCGCTCAAGGATCTGTTCGTGCGCGAGGTCGATCAGATCGTCTGGGCGCACAAGCTGGCGCCGGAAACGATTAACCTGCCAGCCTCGAAGTCCGTGAGCGAAATCCAGGTCTTCCATGTCAGCCAGCGAGAGAGCAGTCTTGATCTGGAGGCCCTGCGCGCGATTGATCGCGCCATTCCCTTCCCCTTGCTGTTCGAGCTCACCCATAACGGCAGAGTGAAGTTCGCGGCGGCCTATAAGCGGCCGAGCGAAGCGGACAGCTCGAAATGGGTCCTCGGCGACTATTTCGAGGGGGAATGGCAGCCGGAGGACGCGCCGCGCATGCCGTTACCGGTGGCGCTGAGCATGGGCGCACTGTACGAGCTGCTTTTAAGCCCGCTGGTTGAGCGACAGGCGGTCAAGCTTTTGTCTAATCCAGCGTCAGGTTTCGCAGAAGATCCGCAATCACCCTTCGCCGTGCCCCGCTCGGACGGTCCACTGTCGCTCGAGGCGAGGATTGCCCATGCGGAGGCGGTCAAGGCGAAGACACGCGAGATCGAGCGGATCAAGACGCGCTTGGCCCGCGAGAGACAATTCAATAAACGTGTCGCCATCAATGCAGAGCTGCGCGCCGCCACGCAGGAGCTGGAGCGGCTGTTGAACGCACGTGCGGCAAGCGCACCAAGCAAGGACCAAGAGAACGACAATGGACAAGCTGAAGATGCATAGCCCGGATCTGACCCAAGAGAACATCGCCAGGATCCGCCGTCTGTTTCCAGGCTGCGTGACCGAAGCGCGTGACGAGGTGACTGGCAAACTCCGCCTGGCCGTGGATTTCGATCAGCTTCGCCAGGAGTTGAGCGACAGTATTGTTGAGGGGCCGCAGGAGCGCTATCGACTTGATTGGCCGGGCAAGCGCGAGGCTTTGATAACTTCAAATGCCCCGATCATGAAAACTCTACGTCCGGCCGTAGACGAAAGCGTCATCTTCGATCAAACGAAGAATATGTTCATAGAAGGTGATAATCTTGAAGCCCTGAAGATTATTCAATCAAGCCTCCTTGGTAAAGTGAAGATGATTTACATCGATCCGCCATATAACACCGGAAACGATTTCATATATAATGACAAATATTCGGCAACAAGAGGGGATTGGCTTAGTATCTCAGGACAGGTGAATGATGACGGTGGAAGGATGATTGCCAATCTTGATTCGAATGGGCGGTTTCATTCGGACTGGTTGAGCATGATTTATCCGAGACTTCGGCTCGCCAGAAACCTCTTGGCGGACAATGGTGCTATATTTATATCTATCGGACAGGAAGAAGCCGGAACTCTACTTCAAATTTGCTTTGAAATATTTGGCGAGAAAAATTTTGTAACGATATGCTCGCGGGTAATGAAAACGGGGGGGCAGAAGGGCGTACATTTTTCTCCCTCAGTAGATTACGTGCTCGTGTTTGCGAAGAATGTATTTGAGCTGGCTCCCTTTAGGGAGCCGATCAGTCAAAACGTAATAGACACGGTATATACCAGCGTCGAAGCGGATGGTCCTCGCAAGGGCGAGCGTTACAGATCGATGGGGCTGTATCAAGCGATGCTCGATGCGCGCGCAAATCAGCGATACTTCATAGAAGATCCCGATGGAAAGTTGCTCATACCTCCTGGGTCCACATTTCCACAAGTGAAGGAAGAGGGGTTTAAAGTGGCGCCACTCGATGGCGACGGTGTTTGGCGCTGGACCTACGATCGTTTCAAGGAAGAAAAAAGCAAGGGAAACATATCATTCGTAGCGTCTGAACGAAGCTCGCTAATCCACCCTGATGGGTCTCCTGCTAAATGGAACGTTTACTATAAGATATGGCTTAATGACCGCCTTAGAGACGGGCAACTCCCCGGAAATATCTTGGAAAAGTTCCAAAGTCGTCATAGCTCTGCAGAGTTGAAGAAGCTTGAGATCCCCTTCGAATTCGCAAAGCCGACCGACTTGATTAAATTCTTCACCGAGCTCGTTTGCGCAGAGGCGGGCGATGTCGTTCTCGACTTTTTCGCTGGGTCTGGGACGACAGCACATGCCGTGATGGCTCAGGCGGCCGAGACAGGTAAGAACCTTGGTTGGATCTGTGTTCAGGTTCCGGAGAAAATTAACTCGAAAGAAGATGCCTTCAAGCAAGGATATGCGACCATTGCCGAGCTCTCAAAAGAACGTATTCGCCGGGCTGGTAGGAGAATCCTTCAAGGCGAGTGCCATCCAGACTGGAACCGAGACGTCGGCTTCCGCGTGCTCAAAGTGGACGCGTCGAACATGAAGGATGTCTATTACCGTCCTGACGAGCTCAAACAGACCGACCTGCTCAACATAGTCGACAACGTCAAGGAAGACCGCACGACCGAAGATCTGCTGTTTCAGGTTTTGGTTGATTGGGGCGTGGACCTGACGCTGCCGATCCGCCGCGAGATTATACAAGGCAAGACCGTATTCTTCGTCGACGGCAACGCCCTTGTTGCCTGCTTCGACAAGGGTGTGACCGAGGATCTGGTGAAGGACCTGGCAAAGCGCGAACCGCTCCGCGTCGTCTTCCGCGACAATGGCTTTGTGTCCGACGCGGTGAAGATCAATGTCGAACAGATTTTCCGCCAGCTCTCCCCGACCACCGACGTCAAGTCGATCTGAGGTCCCGCCATGGATCATGCTGCGCTTTCCGCCCTGTTGAACCAGCTCATCTCCCATTGGGAGAGCGAGGTGGTCGAGTTCAAGCGCGGAAAGGACGGCTTTTCGAGCAGCGATCTTGGCAAATATGTTTCGGCACTTGCAAACGAGGCCAATCTCCGGGGCCGTGAACGGGCTTGGTTGGTGTTCGGTGTTGACGACAAGAAGCGCGACGTTGTCGGCACGTCCTACAAGGAAAACCCGACCCATCTTGAGGTTGACAAAAATTCCATTCTCAGTGGCACCGGCAGTTTCACAGTTCGTGAAATCTATGTGCTGAACCATCCGGACGGCCGGGTGGTTTTGTTCGAAATACCGCCGGCGCCGCGTGGCATGCCGATCAACTGGAACGGTCACTATTACGGTCGGGCAGGTGAGAGTCTCGTTGCCTTGGGTCAGGACAAGCTGGACGAGATCCGGGCACAGACTCTCGCAACCGATTGGACAGCGCAGCTTGTCGAGGGCGCGAGTATCGCGGACTTAGACGCCGAGGCGCTGAAGGTTGCGCGGCAACGTTTTGCCGCCAAACATGCCAACCGTTTCAAAGCTGAGGACATTGCTGGCTGGAGCGATGTAGCCTTCCTGGACCGAGCCAAGCTGACACAGAATGGCGCGATCACGCGTGCCACTCTTCTGTTGCTCGGCAGAGCAGAGTCTGCCTGGAGGCTCAGTCCGCATCCTGCCGAAATCACCTGGAAGCTTGAAGGCGAAGAGCGTGCCTACGAGCACTTCGGTCCGCCCTTCCTGCTGGCCACCTCCCAGATCTTCAGCCGTATTCGCAACATCCAACTGCGCTTGCTGCCGGAAAATGAGCTGCTTCCGCATGAGGTGGCGAAGTACGATCAGAGGGTCGTGCTCGAAGCGCTCCACAACTGCATAGCCCATCAGGATTACGCTCGCTCCGCCAGGATTGTTGTTACGGAGCGGCTGGATCGGCTTATCCTGGAGAATGAAGGGACCTTCTTTGAAGGGCAGCCGGATGATTATGTTTTGGGAGATCGGGTGCCTCGTCGGTATCGCAACCCCTTTCTGATCAATGCCATGACCGAACTGAACATGATCGATCACATGGGCTATGGCATTCAGGATATCTATCGCCGTCAGCGTGAGCGTTTTCTGCCCCTGCCTGACTATGATCTGACAGAACCGGAGGTGGTTCGCCTGACCATCCACGGCCGCGTTGTCGATGAGGCCTACAGCCAGTTGCTGATGCAGCAGACCCGACTGCCGCTTGCCGACGTCTTGGCTTTGGACCGGGTTCAGAAGCATTTGCCGATTACCGAAGACGCCGTACGGCATCTCAAGCAGGCGCGCTTAATCGAGGGGCGCAAACCCAACTTCTTCATATCAGCCAGGGTCGCCGACGCGACCTCGCAGAAAGCCCAATACATCAAGTCGCGGGCATTCGACGATTATCATTACGAAGAGTTGGTCGTCGGATATCTACGAGAGTTCGGACACGCTTCACGTAAGGAGCTGGATGACCTTCTGAGGAAAAAGCTGAGCGACGTGCTGAACGAAACGCAAAAGACGCATAAAATTGGTAATCTTTTGAGTGCCTTACGGAGGAAAGGGCGAATTCGTAATTTCGGTTCGACAGCATCTCCTGAGTGGCGTCTCGTGGAATAAAGAGCGAACATCCTACGAAAGCTCTACGAGAGCTACGAAAGAAATTTAAGAAAGCCGACGTTCTATGAAGCTCAAATTCAAGGTTCAGCCATACCAGACAAACGCCGTTGAGGCAGTCGTCGATTGCTTCGAAGGCCAGGTCAAATCCGACGCGCTCAGCTACCGGATCGATCCGGGTCGCAAGGCGCAGACGAGTGCTTTCGAAGAGGGCTTCAAGAATGCCGACTTCTCGATCAGCGAGGCGCAGATCTTTGAAAACATCCGTAAGGTTCAACGGCGTCAGAACCTGCCGCTGTCACAGTCGCTGACCGATTTCACCACGTTCAATACCCGTGGTGAACGCGTGGCCGCTGCCGCTTCATATAAGAAGGACGCGGTTGCGGCGACCCGTGTGCATCTCGACGTCGAGATGGAAACCGGCACGGGCAAGACCTACTGTTATATCAAGACCATCTTCGAGATGAACAAGCGCTATGGCTGGTCGAAGTTCATCATCATGGTGCCCTCGATCGCCATCCGCGAGGGCGTGGCCAAGTCGCTGCAGATTACCGCAGATCACTTCACCGAAGGATATGGCAAGAAGGCGCGGTTCTTCATCTACAACTCGAAGCGCTTGCATGAGCTGGAGAGTTTCTCGTCTGACGCCGGCATCAATGTGATGATCATCAACATTCAGGCGTTCAATGCTGCAACGAAGTCAAACGCAAGTGAGGAGGCCAGGCGGATCTTCCGTGAATTGGACGATTTCCAGTCACGTCGGCCAATCGACGTTATAGCCTCCAATCGGCCAGTTCTAATTCTAGACGAACCGCAAAAAATGGAAGGCGAGGCAACGCTGAAAGCACTCGTGGAGTTCAAGCCGCTGATGATCCTGCGATATTCGGCAACGCACAAGACGCAGCACAACCGCATCCACCGCCTCGACGCGCTCGACGCCTTTAACCAGAAGCTGGTGAAGAAGATCGCCGTACGCGGTATCCAGGCGCGCGGACTCGCAGGCACCAACGCCTACCTCTACCTCGAAGGGATCGAGATCTCAAAAAAGGCCCCTGTCGCCCGGATCGAGCTAGAGCTGAAGCTGGCGTCGGGCGAGATCAAGCGCCAGCTTCGGCGTGTGGAATTCAAGGACGACCTCTTCGCCCTTTCCGGCGATCTCGATCAGTATCGAGGCTTTACGGCCAGCCAAATCGACGCGGTGAGTGAAACGGTAGAATTCACGAACGGTGTCGTCCTCAAGGCGGGTGAGCCCAATGGCGACGTCTTGGAACGTGACATTCGCCGCATTCAGATCCGTGAGACGATCAAGGCGCATCTCGAAAAGGAGAAGCAGCTCTTTTCGCGCGGCATCAAGGTCCTGTCCTTGTTCTTCATCGACGAAGTGGCGAAATATCGAGACTACACGCAAGCTGACGAGCGCGGCGAGTATGCCCGTGTTTTCGAGGAGGAGTATGCGCTTCTCAAGGACGAATATCTGTCGGAGCTTGCCGTCGACAACGAGGCCTACCGTGGATATCTGGCCGGCATCCATCCCGCGAGGACCCACAACGGCTACTTCTCGATCGACAAGAAGACCAGCCGCCTCAAGGACCCGGACGTCGCCAAAACGGGGGACAACAAAGGGCAGTCAGAGGATCCGGATGCCTATGACCTCATCCTGAAGGACAAGGAGAGACTTCTCTCATTTGCAGAGCCGACTCGGTTCATCTTTTCCCACTCGGCGCTGCGCGAAGGCTGGGATAATCCGAACGTCTTCGTGATGTGCATGTTGAAACACAGCGACAACCAGATCTCGCGGCGCCAGGAGGTCGGTCGTGGTCTGCGTTTGAGCGTCGATCAAAACGGCGATCGCATGGACAATCCGGTCACCGTCCACGACATCAATGTGCTGACGGTTGTCGCCAGCGAGAGCTACAAGAATTTCGTGGAGGCGCTTCAGAAAGAAATGGTCGAAGCGCTGACCGCCCGACCGCGCCAGGCAAACGAAGAATATTTCAAGGGCAAGCTCATAGAAGCGGACGGCGCGTCGATCGAGGTGTCGTCCGACATGGCTGCGGGGATCGAGTTCTATCTGGTTCAAAGCGGATATGTCGATAGGCAGAAGAACATCACGGAGAAGTATCAAAGCGCCCGTGAAAACGGGACGCTGGCAGAACTGCCGGAAGATTTGAAGCCCTACTCCGACCAGATCGTGGGGCTGATTGACGGCGTCTTCAACGAACGACAGTTGCCGAAGATACAGGACGATCGCCGATCCAAGCGCAACCCGCTCAACGACAACTTCCACCGAAAGGAGTTCCAGGAGCTCTGGAGTCGTATCAACCAGAAGGCTGTCTATAGGGTCGAATTCGAGCCGTCGGAACTGATTCGCAAGAGCGTCAGCGCGCTCGACAGCCATCTGAGGGTGACGCCGCTGCAATATACGGTCACCGCTGGCATTCAACGCGATGGCTTGACCTATGACGCCGTCGGGGATGGCAAGAGTTTCCGCGAAAACGAGCAGGAGACCTACCAGGCCGAAACGGTCGTCTCACTCGTCAAGTACGATCTGTTGGCGAAGCTTGCAGAAGCGACGCAGCTTACCCGACAGACAATCGCGGAGATCCTGTCGGGGATTCAGCCGACCGTCTTCGGTCAATTCAAGCAGAACCCGGAGCACTTTATCAGCGAAGCGTCCCGCCTGATCATCGAGCAGAAGGCGACGATGGTCATCGAGCGCCTGACCTACGATGCTGTTGCCGAGCGCTACGAGTCTGACATCTTCACGGCCAGCCAGACCGTTCAGGACTTCTCCAGGGCTAGCGAGAAGCTGAAGAAGCACGTCTACGACTATGCAATCCTGGATTCCGATATTGAGCGGCGCTTCGTTGAGCAATTGGATACCAGCAATGAGATCGTCGTCTATGCCAAGCTTCCCAAGGGTTTCGCGATCCCAACGCCCGTGGGCGATTACAATCCGGACTGGGCAATCTCGTTCAAGGAAGGCTCCGTGAGGCACATCTATTTCGTGGCTGAGACCAAGGGCACCCTGTCATCCCTGAAATTGCGAGAATTCGAGACCACAAAGATCGAGTGCGCTCGACGGTTCTTCGAGGAGGTCGGCAGCAAGGTGACAACCCATAAAGTGAAGTATGATGTCGTCACAGATTATTCTCGGCTTATGGATGTGGTGAGGACCGCTTGAAAAGCGCCGCCCATCCCTCGCATAGGGCAAGTGAAGTATGATTCCGGACTACCAAACGCTCATGCTACCGGTCTTGCGAGCCGCTGCTGACGGTGAAACCCGAGTCGCGGACGTTGCAGAGCGGATAGCCGACAGCCTAGGGCTAACACCAGAGCAACGGGATGAGCTTCTGCCAAGTGGGCGCCAGCGTATTCTGCATAACCGAATTCACTGGGCCAAGTTTTACATGAGTAAGGCAGGCCTAATCGCGTCGCCTGCGCGTGGCCGTTTTATCGCGACTGACAAGGGCAAAGCACTCCTCGCTACCCAGCCTGAGCGGATCGACGTCGCCCTTTTGATGCGTGAGCCGCAATTCCGCGAGTTCTACAGGAACGAGGGCACCACCATTGACGAAGAAGGTGCCACCGCTGACACCGGCGCAGTAGTTCCTGCCAGCACGACCCCGGAAGAGCAGATCGACGCTGCCAACGCCGCATTATCGGCCTCCCTGCGTGACGAGCTTCTCGAACGAATCCTTTCTAACAGCCCAACCTTCTTCGAGCAGCTGATCGTCGATCTACTGGTGTCTATGGGGTACGGCGGCAGCCATAAAAACGCCGCGGCCCAACTCGGACGTACGGGTGATGGTGGAGTAGATGGGATCATAAACGAGGACCGACTGGGTTTAGACCGCATTTATGTGCAAGCGAAGCGTTACGCTCCCGGCAATCCGGTAGGCCGCCCTGACGTCAATGGCTTCGTCGGCAGCCTCGTCGGCCTTGGGGCCACCAAAGGTGTCTTCGTCACCACCTCGACTTTCAGCCAGCCTGCCCGCGACTACGTCAAGCACCTCGCACAGCGGGTCATTCTGATTGACGGCCATGAGCTGGCTGATCTAATGATTGAGCATGATGTTGGAGTGCGAGGTTACCGAACGATAGAGTTTAAGCGGCTAGACGAAGACTTCTTCAGCGAAGAATAGTCACGGTAATGGAGAGGATGGATTTCGTTGTTCTCTTGGTTAGCTCTATAAGGAAGCAAGTTTTTCCCGAAAAACATTGAGCCGATGAATGCGGATGATCGGCTAATGCGCTTATTTTCAAAGTTATTGGCGAAGCGACCGGAGCGAAGCCTAATAACTTGTCATACGAGAGCTTATCCGCATTTAGGCCTTATCCTACACACCCATCTCTCTCCTCACCTTCCTCTGAAGCCCAGCCAGCGCCCGCTCCACCATCCTCGTCAGCTCCTCGTAAGCGATCATCGTTCCGTACGCACCGGTGCCCGTCCTCATCTTTGCCGGCATCTTGGTTCTGTTTCTACGGTGTAGCCTCCTGATGGTCGGCATCTCGAAGGCGCGCAGCTGTTCCTTTGCGTCTTCGCGGATCTGCAGTCCCAGCACGCCGGCGTTCAGGAACCTCTCCCTTCTGTATTCTTCTATCTTCCGCTTGACTGCCGCTGATCCTGGCCGAGCACCTCCGGGTCGGACAATTGCGAAGGTCGGCTTCATGAACTGAAAGAAATCTTTCTGCAGGCGAGTAAAGGGCAGCGTATCGAGATCGATGAACTTCCGGAGCCCAATCTCTTGGCACCCGCTACGTCCAAGCGTGACCTCAATACGGATCCGTTTCTTGTCTTCCGGCAGTTCATCCCGAGTGCCCGCGGCAATGTTCTGTTTGTCGAGCCCCTTATTCTGGATGCGCCAGAATGCTCGAGGATCGTCTCGCTCACCAACATAATAGGTTGAGCCGTAGAGTGCCGGCCGGTCCAGGCCTGGCGTCATTCGGTCTCCAACGTCGAGGCTATCGTCGCCCTCGTTGCGGCCGATGGTGTAGTCTGTTTTCTTGATGCTACCTGGCGTGAACCGCGGCCACATCCGATTGCTCCTCAATACTTGGGTGGTCGGATAGAAGTGCCGGACCAGGACACCGTGCATCCGCGCGCGCGCTTCTTCACTCGGCGTGACCGGGTAGAAGTCGATGCTGATCTCGATCCCAGTGATGTGGGCGGGCGCCACGAACCCATACTGGCGCTCAATGTCCTTGAGCACCTCCCGGACAGCCTGAAAATCTGGCTCCTGAACACGAAGCCTGTATTTGGTCGCTGTATTTCCTACGGCGAGATCCAATGCCTCAGGGAATTCCTTCCGGCCCGTCAGCCTTTCAATTCGCTCATTAAGCTTCCAAAATTGCGTTCGTCGTGCCAGTTCGAGATGGATATCGATCCAATCGACCACAGCGCGGCACTGATAGGCTTCGAGGCCAATCTGAGGGATGAGAGTCGTCCGATTAACCAAGCGAGCCTGTGGGCTCCTGAGACTCTGCTCGATGTAAGTGAGGTTTACCGGGTCTTTGTAGCCCTTGTCCCGATAGAGGATGACCTGATGCATCAACGCGTTTCTCCGCGGTGGTCGCCTATGTGACTTCCCGGGCGTCGTTAAGCTGATTCCCTCCGGGGAAACAGGTTGGATATCCGCGCGAGGCACCTCGGTGCGTTCGCGACCTTCCGTCGTAACCCACTATTGTTGCCCGAAAGCCACAACTATCGACGCGCCTGCGTAGGCACCTCGCTATAACTGCAAACATAGAACGGAGACTGGACAGTCATGAGGCAGCAGATCGCATCAAGCCCCGAAGGAAGTTGCTCCCGCCAGGTGCGGCGGAATGGGTTGAACACGCAAGGTTTCCGGCATGGTGCCGGACCTTAGTGTCCAATAGGGATTATTGAAATGTCCGAACCTCTCGTTCCCAACATGAACTGCGCCAACTTCATCCTTCCTTATCCGGAAGAGATTGCGAAGAGGACGGGTTCATCAGGAATGATTTTCTCTATCCGGGAGCTTTATCTGCTTCTCGCTCGCCAGGTCGACGATACTGATCCGCAGGAGGCTGCTACGCTCAGGGAGATCGCCGACTATTACCCTGACGTAGACGGCGGGGAGCTCGTCGAGCGTGATAGCCGTGGTAACATGGTTGGTGACGCCAACGATTGGGATGAACTGACCGACGAGCAGAAGATCCATCGTGGAAACGCAAACGCCGCAATTGCCACGCTCGATTGGCTGCGCCACGAATTGGAAAAGGCCATCTACGATTACGATACTGACGACGACGTGACGCGCGTGCGTCGGGAGCTCAGCGAGATTTCACTTTAAGCGATCCTAAGCTGGCCGGCTTTAAGCCGGCCAGCTGCATAAGGAGGTAAGGCGCGGCACTTTTGATCCGGACAGATACTGCTTGCGCCCTCGGATGCTCCTCTGAATACCGGCGGAAATATAGTGGTCGATTTCGACAGGATGGTTGCCGGGCCCTTCATGTGTTCTGGCTGCCGGCGCTTTCAAGCTCCTGTCTGCTCCGACTGAGGCCAATCTGATCGGATCAGCCAATATGTTTTCGGCTTGGCCTGGTAAGGCGTTCCAGGAATGCGCAATCCGTTCCCGGCAAGTTTGGTTTCATACGTAGACGCTATCGGCGACTGTGCTGCGACGAACTGGTTTTCAGAACGAAATGCAAGCTGTTCAACGGAGCGTACAAGAAAAGTGACCTTTACATTTTTCGGAAAACTGCGAAAATCACCGTTTCTGTCAAGTTTTCGGAAGGTTTTGTCAAGGTCTCCCCCGGAAATGCAGGGTTTTTGATCTGTCGGACCTTTACACTTTTACCCCCATGAATAGCTGTTTTTGCCAATTTCACGCCTCTTACCTTTACATATGTAAAGGTCGGATCGATTGCATGTAAAGGTCCGCATGCAATCAAAGAGTGCGTCTGTTCGCCGGCTGAGGAGGATAGGATGCCCGGAGCTTGCCGACGCGGAAGGCATCCCCATCGCGCGAGGGCACTTTATCTAGGACTTCGTGTTTTTCACGTTGATGCTCATCGGCATCTCAAAAGCTACTTGTATTAAGTATTGATCGGACCGTGATAAAACTGTGGAAAAACTACTTAAGTAAATACTTACTTTCGTATCATTCGCCCGCATATCATAATATATAAACATCCTCTTTACTGGAGGGTAATATGGCGAAGTTCCCTTTGGCTGCCATCGAGCAGCACATCCGATACCATCATCCGGGTTGCCCCGATTTCGCTGTTTCATATTTTTCCAATGAAATCGCTCAGAAGGAATGGCTGGATGCTCCGTTGGGCCAGGCTGTCGGCATCACCATGCAGTCATTTCTCCGTCACGAGATGACAGACTACGACACGCTACTTCTGCATGGCATGGAACGCGCTGAGGCTCGCCGGCGCGTCCAGCCGCGGATCGACGCTATGTTAAAAATTTGGCGAAAGAAACCGAAAGCCCACAAGGGTAAGAAGGTGGGAGAGGTAGGCAATGTCTAACCCCGAGGCGCGCCTTGCGCTTGCTAAGCTGATAGCCGACCGGATAGTAGAGCTTGGTATTGAGCGCGGGGATTTCATGAGGGCGACGGGGTTCACCAAGGACTCTACGTTTACCTGCTACCTCCGGGGCTATTCCAACCTGTTGCTCTGGCAGGTCCCTTATGTGGCTCGCACCCTGCAGCTTGATGAACGGCGCCTGTTGATGATGTGTCTCGCGCAATCCCAAGACGCCTCAGTCCTGGCGATGTTCAAGCGGCATATACGCTCCCGACGGTAACCAGTTTAATCAATGCGATCAACGGGTTCTCGTTCAAGCTGACGGGAGTTCAGCTGCCCCAACGTTGGCTCGCTATAATTGAAGTATCGATGCAAGCGCAGGAGCGATCAATGACTGGCAGTACCATTAATCTCGTAGCATTCTTGCAGAAGCAGATCGCAGAGATGTCGGTTCCGGCCTCTTCGGAAAGCTATCTGGTAAGCCCGCTCTTCCAGCTGATCTTGCGGGGAGAGGCAAAGCTTCCCCTCGACCGGGTGGAGCAGGTGGCGCGCGCGATGGGCGTTGATATACAACTGCTTTTCCGCTTAGCCATGCGCCAGTTCTACGACGAAGAGTCTGTAAGCCTCTTCGAGCGGATGCTTCGCACGCCCGTGACCCATGAGGAACAGCAGTGGCTTGATGCAATTCGATCGGCAGCCGATGGGCCTGTCGCTGAGCCTAGCGGGATGGCCAGGCGTCTCCTTCGTGCCTTGGCAAATCCCTCCGCCTCGGAGTAGTCGCTTCTCAACCTGTGTAGGGCGGACGACCTATCTCTCGGATCACGGCCATTCCTCCTTTCCGTTCCAGACTACTCTACAGAACCCTGTTCCGGCGGGGTGCCCTCAGTGGCAGCCCAGGGTTCGAAATGTTCTTCCAACTGGATTTCCATGGCGATTGCCCTAAACTGTAACCGCATGTGCGAACTACGCGAGGTAAAGGAGCTATGGATTTCCTCGACGCTCACACGGCCATGGGCTTGGTGATCCTCGTGATGGCATTGGCACTTCTCGCCTACCAGAAGCTCAAACGCCACTACAAAAGGGACAAGCGGTAAGGGCGCGGGGAATTCGGACGTCTGCCGGCCCGGGCATGGTAGCCGACCATGCGCGATCCACTTGGTTCCCGCAAGCCTGGGATTGCTGACGTGTCTTTTTCGCGACAGGTTCCAGATAGGCGACGTGATGTTCCTCCTGAGCTGAGTCCCGCCCGTCGATCCCTAGGATAGCTGCCGTTCCCCGTCCCCGCTCCAGGCAGGTCCCGCCGCTTGTCGGAGGGATCAAAAACTTATCGCAGTCCTTTCTCCAAACCGAAATGGTAGGATTTGATGAATGCCTAGATCACTCGTTCCACGCGCGTCGCAGCACCCAGGAGATTATCTCACTTTATCGAGCTCCTTGACTTGAATGTGCGTCGATGGCCAGTAGCGAAGGCAGTTTTCAAGGCGTGGATTGGAACGAAAATGACGCTCGACATTCGGGGAAGCATAAAAAACACGAAGCTCAGCTCGAATCAGTACGTCATTTTCGAAGAACTCCTCTCCAATGCTATCGATGCTTATCTAATCCGCCGGCATACTGACGCCAAAGTGCCGAGCATGGCAATCGAAGTTGTGGTGGCCTTTTCGGCGGCGGATCTGCTGGACGATCGCGAGGTTATGTCGGTATCTTGCAAGGACAACGGTTGCGGTTTGGGCGACGATCAGATCAAGGCCTTCCTAACGAAGGATACCTCTTACAAGGATGATCTGCTCATTGCCGGCATCGGCAAGTGCAAGGGCTCAGGACGAGTTCAGTTTTTCCATCATTTCGCCGCGCTCTCAATCGACAGTTTTTACCGACAGGGGGACGCTGTCCTTAAGCGCGAGCTGCGTTATGTAGAGCCTACGAAACAGATCGACGTCGATGATTTTATCTCGGGACCGGGAGAGGAAAATGACATTGGCACTCTTATCCAACTCGACCGGTTTAAGGAGGCTGTTCGTCCACGGATCTCCCATGGCGAGCCGCTGAGCAGCCTCTTCTCGGCGCCCGTGCTACGCAAGCAGATGCTTGTCGCCTTTCTCCAACGGCTAGTTGGTCTCGGTGACCAGTTGGGTGATTTTGAAATCCGCTTTGTGAGCCGCCACTGGTTGCACAGCGATGAAACGGAGATCCTGCAGCGTTCCGACCTGCCCGTGGTTACCGCCGAACGTACGGTAGACGTTGAGGAGCGCGATCCCGCAACTGGCCGAGGACTAGGCAGCTTTCAGCAATTGAAGCTATCGCACTACCAACTTGACGCTAGCCTTTATGACTTGCCGCGAAACGCAATAGCCTTCTGCGCGAAATCCTCGCCAGTGAAAGATATCACCGCTCTGTATCTTCGCACACGCACCGAACAAAATAACCCCCTGGGCGGCTTCCACCATATCGTCCTTATCGAAGGCGACTATCTCGACAACCGCGTCAACGAGCAGCGCGACGATTTCGATAATATACCGGCTGAGATACCTAGCGGTGATCTCTTTTCCTTGGAGAAGATTTCCTACGGTGATATTTATCGCACGATCGACCCGGTGATCGAGGAAATGGTAACGCCCGCGGACTGGAATAAGGAAGAGTTGCTGAAGGAGGTCATAAACCAGTTCGGCATCAGCGAGGCTATGCTACAGGATACCTCGACGCGTATCGTCTATGGCGAGCCGGCCTACAAAGTTGCCGAGCGCGTGCTCAAAAAATACCAGGAACGGGTGCTCGACGAGACCGCTGAGATTTTCACGCTCAAGCAGGAGATCATGCAAGCCGAACCAGATTCAGACGAGTTCCGTAGCAAGATCAACGAACTGTCTTGGAAATACACCGCATCGCTCAAGAATTTCGACATGGCAACGCTCTCGCAGCTCGTCGTGCGCCGCGCAGCCATTGTCGAGATTCTCGATCTTGCCTGCGGCAAGCGGCTCGCTATGCAAAATGTTGCCGAAGGTGTCCGGCGTAAGGACGAGCAGATCATCCATAGCATCTTCTTTCCTATGCGTAAGGACAGCACCCGGGTTACCGATCATGACGTCTGGCTCCTCAGCGAGGATTATCAATATTACGATTATATCGCCTCGGACATGCCTTTGGCCGACATCAAGTGGAATGGTGACAAGGCTGTCTTTGAGAGCGACGTCGATGCCGCGATGCAAAATGTGCTTGCCAAGAGGGTAGCGGAGAACGGTGGCAAGCGCCCCGACATTGCGGTGTTCAGTAGGGAGGGCTCTGCGATCATTGTGGAATTTAAGGCACCTGGGGTCTCGACTGACGAACATATCGGTGATCTGTCGGAATATGCGCAGCTGCTAGCCGCGAAATCAGGTGGCAAACTTAAGAAATTCTACGGCTATCTTATCGGTAACGAGGTTAACACATTGCGTCTTAGTGGGAATTGGACGCCATTCCCAACAGGAAAGGGCTGGTTCCAGTCCAGCCCGTTGTTGGACCCCAACACCCGGCTTCCACTTGGTGAGACCTACTTCGAGATCCTGCATTTCAGTGATGTGATTGAACGCGCGAAGAAACGTATTCGGATCTATCAAGACAAGCTCAGGCTCGACCTCAGAAGCAACAGTTTCTGAATGCAGAATATTGCCGGTCGGCTCTCTAGGATTGACGTCCAAATGTGCTCTCGGACACCGGCCTCGGGAAGCTGGTGCTTTCTCGCCGAATTTTTAAACTCACTAAAAAAAATCAATCACTACAACTGATGGTAGATCATGAGGATCGGACGTAATAGCGTCCCCATGGGGAGGGAACGATATGGCTGTTACGAGTATTACTTTCGCATTCGATGAAAATGCGGATATCGAGACGAACCTTGGGAGATTTGAAACACATCTTTCGACCCTTGATGACATTGCAGGTGCCGCTCTGGCCGTGCATTTCGCAGCGCTTCGCAGCGAAAACGTCGATCAGCCGGGCGTCTGGAATGCGTTGGCGGAAGCTCTTGAGCCAAAGGAAGCCTCGATCGACGACTCCGCAGCACCTCCGGCCAATCCATCGCCGGCATCGCCGCTGCCACACGCCACGTCTGCAGCCGTCCCCATAGCGTCAGGTTGGCTGCTGGAGGGCGTCAGCATTGAAGGGTTTCGAGGTGTTAACAACCAAGGTAATCCTCTCGAGCTGAGGTTCTTTGCGGACAGGATCAATAGCATTTCAGCACAGAATGGCGTCGGCAAATCTTCGATCTACGACGCCATTCGCTATGCGATATCCGGCCGCTTGCCGTGGCTCGAGGACCTACCGGCCGGCGAACGGGGCGCTGATTACTACGTCAATCGGTTCAACAAATCCGGACGGGCCATCATCAAGCTGCGCCTGGTCGAAGAAAGCAGCGGCCAAAAATGCGAAATCACGGTAACTCTTGACGCCGTGGGCAGCCGTACGACCTCGGCGCCAGCACCATGGAATGCCGACGATATACTACGCTCGCTTGACCGGGAGTTTGTTCTCCTCGACGGACCGACATTCCAGGACTTCATAACGGCAAAGCCACTCGATCGCGGTCGGACTTTCGCAGGCCTTCTCGGACTGTCAGAATATAGTCGGTTCAGGCAGGCACTTGCGGGGCTCTCCAACACGCGGGCCTTCAACAATCATTTCGAAACCACGCTACATGCTCAAAAGAAAGCGCATGAGCTGAAAAGCGGCCAGGATGCCTCAGAAGCCTTTCATCGCGACTATGTAATCCTCACCGGCGAAGAGTGGAAGAGCATGGCGTCGGAAGTGGCACTTGATAACTGCCACAAAGCCTTGAGTCAGATCGCGATCATCGCTTCCCATTGCGACGGCAAAGAGTTCGCCGGGATTGACATCGACGCCTGTATCGAGGCCGTGAAAGCGGCCGAGGGCGGGCCGAAGCGCGAGCGCCTGAGTGCTTGCATTCGCGAACGGAAGGAGTTGGCCCAAGTCAATCTGGAGGCGCCGCATATTGATCGCGCCGAGGCCCTGGTCGAGCGCGCACAGATCCGCGAGGATGCTGCCGGCAAAACAGCGGGGCAGGTAATGCTGCAGCTCTTTCAGGCCGGCGCAAAAGCATTGGAACTCCCGGAATGGTCCGCGTCGGATCTTTGCCCGCTCTGCGATACTAAGGTGCCCCATAATCTGCAGGCCCATGTCAGCGCAAAGCTGGCCAATTTCACGACCCTGGATGAAGCCACCCGTTCGCTCGCAGTCGAGTGGAGCGCGGCAGGTTGGACCGACCTTGTGGGTCTCGAAGCCAAACTGGAAACGACGGTCGCTAATCGACTCATTGCGAAGCTAGGCCCGAAAGCTCAGCGCGGCATGATATCCGTTGATGAGGCGAAAGGCCTGGTCGAATGGCTGAAACAACTTCGGCAACGCGCCGGCGAGTGCGACCAGCTGCTCCAGGAGGAGCAGACGGGTTTGGAAAAAGAGCTTCCGCAGTCTGCGGTCGAGGTCACGAAAAAGATCGAAGCCGGGCGCCGGCTGCAAGAAAGCTTGTCAAAATGGACGTCCGCGAGAGATGCCTTGGAAGTCGAGAAGACTTGGGAGCAAAAGACCAAACGTCTGAAGACCTTTCTTGACCGAGCTCATTCGGATTTCTCCGCTGCCGAGACCGCCATCAGCAAGGCCCGCCTGACAGCTGTGGAGCCGGTCTTCCAGAAAAACTACGCTGACCTGGCATTTTTTGGCGTCACCCCCGCCGTATCGAAAAAGACTTCCGGGGAGGATCTCCATATCCACCTCGCCGAATTCCATGGCCTCACGGACCTATCGCCCCAAGCCATACTATCGGAGAGCTTCCGGAACGCATTCGCAATCTCGCTCTACCTAGCCGCCGCCTCCCTATACGGCGGCATGCCCAAATTCCTCATCCTCGACGACATCACGTCCAGCCTGGATGCGGGCCATCAGTATTTCCTTGTGGAACTGCTGCGCACCAAATTCGCGCGTCCTGGCAACCCGGCTGGGCTGCAGGTCATACTGCTGAGCCATGACACGATGTTGGAGAAGCTGTTCAATCGCCACGTCAGCACGGGCTCATGGTGGCATCAACGGTTAGAGGGGGCCCCTCAGGTAGCTGTACTGCCTCAGGCGGGAGCCGTTAACAAAGTAAAGGACCACACACTGAGCATGCTGCTGGCCGGTCAGGTCGAATCGGCCAAAGAGGGCGTGCGCCAATATCTCGAATACCGCCTTAGCGACTTGATTTCGAAACTCCGGATACCGGTGCCGATCGACCTGGCGTTTAACGAGAATAAGCAGCTTGCAGGTGACTTCCTGAACGCAATTGAGGCGGCGGTGAAGCTGCATAAGGCAGCGAACACGCTGGTCTTGGAGCCTGCGCAGGAAGCGGGTCTCAACTCGAACATGGCGACGATTGTAGGTAACTACCTGAGTCACTGGGGAACAGGCCAGGCCTTGGCCTTCTCGGCACCCGCGCTCCAGGGTGTGATGGCAGCTATCGATGCCTTTTGTGACTGCTTCACCTTCGTTCCCGCGTCGGGAACGGCTCCAAAATACTATAAGTCTCTAAGTCAGAGGCTTTAGAGCGAGCAGTATGGGCTGTGCGGAGCGGCCGCGCGCAGCCCTCACCCAAACCCCAAAGTGCTGCCGCTTGACCATGATCGGCTGCCAATGGATGTTCAGTTATGGCCTACGCAGAAGCATCAGTTGAAACCTTGGATCTGATCCCACCTACTGCCTCCGCCGCTGATGCGATTGGGGCCGCGACACGTTCCCAACTTGAGCACGTTATCGACGCCCACCGACGTGGACTCCGCGTCTACGAGAGCCTTAAAAGCCTAAACGACGTCATCGGAGCCCAATACGGCGATCGAGTGCTCTTCGAACTCCTCCAGAACGCCCACGATGCTCATGATCCTGAAGAAGACGGCCAGATAGCGATTCGCCTGATCGTTGAGGGACCAGAGAGCGGCACGCTATTGGTCGCCAACAAAGGCCGAGCGTTCACAGCCTCTAATCTTGAAGCGATTCGGAATATCGGCACGAGTGACAAGGAGATCGGCGAAGGGATCGGGAACAAGGGCCTGGGTTTCCGAAGCGTTGAGGCGCTGACGGACAGCGTTCACATCTACTCGTCTGGCCCATCGGGTGATACCTCGTGCTTTGACGGCTACTGTTTTCGGTTTGCCACGGTAGCCGAGATCGCAGCTAAACTGCGCGAGCTGGGCGCGACGATGGAAGTCGCCGGGAAACTAGCCACAAGTGTGCCACGTTATCTCGTGCCGATCACAGTGGATGATCAGTCAGACGAAGTCCGCCGTCTTTGCAAAGAAGGGTATGTAACGGTAGTCGCGCTTCCGCTTGGATCCAAAGAGGCAATCGAACTTGCGCGAAAACAGGTGACTAAAGTCCTCGAGTCGTCAGCGCCGGTGCTGCTCTTTCTTGATCGTTTGGTCGTACTCGACGCTGCTGTGATCACCCCCGGCACCCTTATAGAACGGAAGTGTCTCACTCGAAACGTCGAGACGGTCGAAGCTCCGCTACCTCCAAACTATCGGATGGAAAGGGTCACTCTCGACGGTTGCAAAGACTTCTTGGTCGTCCGACAGACTCTGCCTAAAGCCGCGGTCCTTGACGCGGTTAGAGCGAGTATGACTGCCGCTCCTCCTTTGAAACGCTGGTTGAATTGGAAGGGTGACGCGGTAGTGTCGATCGCTGTTCCGCTCGCCGCACCCATGCTTGACGCCCCGAGGCTCTTCAACTTCCTGCCAATGGATGACCATTCCATATCCCCTATGGCCGGACACATCGATGCGCCATTCTTTGCCGACATTGATAGACGCTCGATCAAATCAGATTTGCCCCTCAACAAGCACTTGCTGGAGGCAGCGGCACGCACTGCGGCGCTGGCCGCCCTTACAATCGTCGAGAGCGATATAGACGTGCCGGCAAGCTCTGTCATTGACCTTGCCGCCTGGTCCGGTGGACACATGCACAAAATCGTCGAAGCGTTCGCGGCGCTGAAGCGCCCCTTGTCTGAGGCCGCGATCTGGCCGATTGTCGACGGCGGTCCGCTCCGGTGGGCCAATTTCAACGACCTCTACGCATGGCCGGACGTGCGCACCAATCAAGTCACGCCGCGAAAATTAGCGTCTACTGCCGCCGCCTCGATTTTATTGAACTCCATTGGTGAGGGGCGTCGCGCGCGGGTTCATGCGCTGGCCTCGGCCGTATCGTTGCCCCTCAGACTGACAGAAGATATCCTCCGTTGTTGGGTTCAAGCTATCATCAAGCAAATCGGAGGGAAGGGAAGTCAAGCTGCGCGCCGATGGCGAAACTTCTACGATGATGTGGCACTGCTGTATTCGACAGCGAACATCCCGCTTTCATCCCTTGAAGGTGAAGAGCTTTTCCCCGACAGCAACGGCAAACTTCTGATTGCGACTGCTGAAGGTATGCAGGGTGCTCCTCCAGTGTTTCACCGCATTGGAAGGGAGCGAGGTAAGCGAAATGCAGGCCCGCCAAGCCCGCCGTCTTCCTTGGCCCGAAAGTTTCGCTTCCTCGGCCCATCGATAGAAATCTCAGAGTCGAGTCTGCTCTCGTTCGAGCGCGCGGGTCTGCTCCGGCGCTATGATCCCATTGAGACACTCAACAGTCTCAAGAGCGCGTCAGGATCATCGGCGACTGACATACAACGGCGCGAGACGCTTATCTGGGCATATCGCGTCTGGCAAAATCTGGGCGGAAAAGCCGTTGAGATTGCGCTGCGCGCGGCGAATCTCTCCGTTCCATGTCTCGCTGGTTGGTGCGCTGCCTCGGAAGCGCTGTTATCTGCGTCTTGGACCACGGTAGGCCGTACCCTCGAGGGATTTTTGCACGAAGCGGCACCTCACTCTGCGGATGTAAACGATCAAAAAGGCAAGCTGATCGTTAGCTTTGCTGACTGGCCGCGCGCCTCCGACGATAGGCGCGAGGATTGGCTCCGATTCCTCGCTGTTCTGGGAGTTCGCGACGGACTTCAACCGATAGCGGGTCGGGTACGCCGCGAAGGCACCCCTTCGAACTACTGGAATAACTTTCTCCGCTCGGTGCAAACGAGGCTAGGTCTGGGCGCTCATTGGATATCGCATGCGCGGAAGCTGAACTTCGGCTATCCGCAGACCGAGTATCGCCTAAACGGAGAAGTGTGGCGCCTCCCCGGGCAGATCGAACATGACAAGCTTCCTCTGCCGGCACGGGAAGCGCTCTCGGATCTCATTGTTGGATATCTACGCGATAATGGCGACGCGCATTTCAACTTCAGCATCATGCACTGGCGCGGATTTGAGAAGATCGAACTACCGACCCCGCTGCTGATTTTTTTGCAAGAAGGCCAGTGGCCCATGAGCCTTCTTCGCGACGAAATGGCCTTTGATACCCCCCGACAAAGTTGGTCAACCTCTGCCCTACGTCAGATTCCACCCAGATTTGTACCGCGTTTTTGGGCCGAGCCCGGAAGTCGCTCATCCATTCCACAGGTTCTTTTCGACGAGCGGATAGCGTTGCGCGACTGGTCGGCGCCCCAGTCTGCCCCCGCCCGCCTTGCTTCTCTGGCGGTCGCTCTTCCTGACCTTTCCGCAGCCGAGCGCCGAGACCTTCGTGATCAGCTGAGGCGCGCGTGGAACGATATAGCGGAACACCGGCTGAACCTTCCGCCTGACCTGGAGCTGGTCGTCGAAAGATCCGGCGGCTTGGACCTTCTTCTGGGAAATACGTCGGCGCCGCCTGTGATTCATGTCACTACAGAACGCGAAGGGTTTGCGGCTCGAGCATTGGCAGATAGGGGCGAGCCCGTGCTGGATATCGGTCAAATCGACGGCAAGACGATACGGGACCTTTTGGCAGCGACAGGAGGTTTTGACCCAAGGCCAGCGGATTCCGGGGATGTCCAACTTCTGGTGGACGGTGAGGTGTTTCAGCCCGACCCAAGCGACCCCCACCTCGTGAGTGGTAGCCTTTCCTGGCTGAGTGATGTGGCGATCCTCGCGCACGAGTATCTCGGCGACGCCCTCGAATTGCGCACGCTGCCAGCCGATGAGATCGACCGTCGCATCAGGCAAATCAGACTTCGTCGCTGCGGGCATTTCTCGCTTATCATTGATGATCTTGAGGTTGCGGCGCAGGGTGGCGATCGCATCCAAGCGGTGCCTCATCCGCGCACGCCGACGCTGCTGGTGAGCAGGCAGGGTGAGATAAACCTCGATCTCCTACTCGACGCCGCGCCCGCGATTACCAAGCTCCTCGGCTCTCGCCGCAATACGTTGGAACCCGTGCTAGGCCGGCTGCTACGCGAAGGATACTCGGACGCATCGACAAGCCCGAGCGAAGACATGCTGGCGCGCGCAATTCGGCGGGATATCAGCGTCGTACGGGACCATTTCGCCGCAGCTCGCTGTGGTGTCGAGCGGCAGGTGCGCACGATCCTACCCATCATCGCAATTCTGCAGGGTACTGCGGCTGCGCAAAGGTTGTCGGAGCGACACGAACGGCAGGGACCGACATTCAAGCTTCGAGATTGGCTCGTCCAAGCGCTTGGCGCTGACGTCGCCGACAGAGCACTTTCTGCGATTGAGGACACGGAGGATCAGGCCGTTATACGCCGTCGGATGGGTTTTGACTTTAAAGAATACGGCCAAGCCCTAGCTGCTTTGGGGTACCTGCCCCTCAACAGCGAAGCCGATTTCCGACGGTTGTTCGCGGTGTTCATGGTGGAGCTCAGGCCAGCACTTGTCGATCGCGTTCGTCGGCGGTTCACAGCTTATTGGCGCGAAGGGCGAAAGCTCCATGAGTATGTAGCTCTCCGGACGCTTGATTTCATCCAGTTCGATTCGGCCTGGCCGATGGAGAACGAGACGATAGACCGGGAATTCGTGGAGGCCTTCGCGATTTCCTGCGCTGATGACCGTCTCGGTCCCGACGATATTTCGATTGCGCTGCCGGATTTGGAGGCAGTTGTTTCTGCTAATCGGAGGATTATCGTTTCGAACTTCGCGCGCCTCGCAAGCGTGATACGCGCATGGTGCCGCAAAGAGGGTCGCGATCGACCCCTGTTGATGAATACAGGGGATCCACAGCCACTCGTGCGAGCGCTCCATGATCGTGGGCTTACCGATTTTGAAATCATTAACGTCAAATCGCTGCCTTCATTATTCCAAACGGTCGAAGCGTGGCCGATCGATATGCCGGAATCGGACGATATCGGGGAGCTCGGTCTGACTGAGTCAGACCTCAATCATGAGGAGCGGGAAGCGCGTGATGCACGGCGTCAGGCTGAAGTCGCAAAGCGCACGATCGAATTTAGCGGAACGAAGCTGGATGCGAGCGGGGAGGACTTCGCCGCCGTATTCGAGCGGCTCGCCGATGCTGCGCTTGCCAAGGACACAGGTTGGTTTAATCGCAGCCGCCCGCCCCGGCTTGCTATTCAACAGCAACTGACCAGCGAGCGCCGGGGGGCTGGCACAGGTGGAGGTGGCGGGACTGATTGGCGCAATCAGCCGCCCGAATCCGTGCGAAAAGCCATGGGGATCGCGAGTGAATGGTTGGCCCGGGAGTATCTTCGGCGCCGACATCCAAGGGAGATGACTGACGAGTGCTGGGTCTCCTCGAACCGCGCCGCATTCTGTACTGGAGGCGAAGGCAACGACAGCCTCGGATTTGACTTTCGGGTCGAAACCGCTCGACACGAATATCTCTATGAAGTCAAATCAGCACTTGACCAAGGTGGCGAATTCGAGTTGAGCGCGCGAGAACTAGAGATTGCCGGAAGCGCTAGCCTCGAAAGGAAACGCCGTTATCGCATTCTCTATGTGCCCTTCGTATTCGAGCCGTCGCGCTGGCGGGTTTTGCCTCTGAGCAACCCGGCAAGTCCGGAGACGAGGAACAGGTTCCGAGTGGTGCGAAGTGGATCAGTTCGATATTGCTTCGAAACCTAGCAATAACTTCCGGAGATGTGCCGACCTCACCAACAGGCTAGCGCAGCTCAGGCACGGGCGTAAAGATGGAAGCGGACTCCGACTGCATCACGCTCGAATGTTTGCCTTTGGCTCAAATCGCGGTCGTGGTCTGAAGATCAGCCATGATGTCTATCATACGACATCAGCGGTGATACGGAAAAATGATGCGGAGAACTGTTCCGGTCGCTCTAGTCCTCGACCCCATAAACCTTTGAAAAATAAATAAGATGATGGTGTGGCTGGGGAACCTGGATTCGAACCAAGATCGACGGAGTCAGAGTCCGCTGTTCTACCATTGAACTATTCCCCAGCAGAAGCGGCCGGTGAAGCGGCTCGGCTGGTGTGCGGCGCTTATAAACAAAAGCGGACGGATTGCAAATACCGATTTCGAAAAAATTGAGCGCCCGAACAGGCTTTCGAAGCCCGGCTTCGCCGGGCACCAAAAAGGCGAGGATCGAAGGCTATGCGATAGCCGGCAAAAAGCCGTTGGCGAAAGCGCATCATGCTGTTATCTTTGCGCCAACGAAACAATCAGACGCCAGCGGCATACCTTTTTGAGGCTTTGCGCGGCAAGATGGACTTAAACAGTGATGGACCCCGATAGCGGCGCAAAGCCGCCGGAAGGCGGGGCGTCGGCGGCAGCGCATGGAGAGGGGCGATCCTCCCGGCGC
This sequence comes from Neorhizobium phenanthreniclasticum, assembly GCF_040066075.1. Taxonomy (NCBI): domain Bacteria; kingdom Pseudomonadati; phylum Pseudomonadota; class Alphaproteobacteria; order Hyphomicrobiales; family Rhizobiaceae; genus Neorhizobium; species Neorhizobium phenanthreniclasticum. The sequence goes on along the minus strand of NZ_JBEAAL010000001.1, from coordinate 299,771 downwards.
AAGAAGGCGAAGCGGGGCGGCAAACGCCGTAACGCGGCGTCGCTCGGTCATTTGGACTCGGTCGATTCGGCCGCGTCTGCCGGACGTCCCCATACCCAGGAAACAGGCCCGCCAGCGCGCAAGCGCAAGCGTCGGCGCGCAAAATCCGGCGGTTCTCAGGAGGCGTCGCATGCCTCCGGATTTCCGGTATCGGGAGAGCGTGCCCACGGCCAGAACGAAGCCCAGCCGCCTTCCGGCAAATCCCGCAACCGGCGCAAGAAGAATCGTGGTGGTCGTGGCCCGCAAGGGCGCCCGCTTGCCCCCGCAAAGGCGGTCCCAAATGCCGTAAGGATGCCGGCGCCTGCCGCAACGGCGCCGACACAAGCCAGGGATATGCGAGGCAGGGCAGGGAGTGAGGCGTCCGCGCCGGATACGCAGGGCGACAGGCCCATCTATGTCAACGATCTCTATGCTGCGCTGGATCTCGGCACCAACAATTGCCGCCTTCTGATCGCCCAGCCGACACGGCCCGGCCAGTTCCGGGTGGTGGATGCCTTTTCGCGCATCGTTCGCCTGGGTGAGGGGCTTGCAGCGAGCCGAAGGCTGTCGCTGGAGGCTATGGATCGGGCAGTCGAGGCCTTGCGCATCTGCGCTGCCAAGCTTGCCAACAAGCCGGTACGCCGGATGCGGCTGATCGCCACCGAGGCTTGCCGCTCTGCCGTGAATGGCGAGGAGTTTCTCGCCCGGGTGACGGTGGAAACAGGGCTGGAGCTGGAAATCATCGATCGGGAAACGGAGGCCCGGCTTGCGGTTTCCGGCTGCTCGTCGCTGGTCGGCCGCGAAGCGCGCTCGGTCGTGCTCTTCGATATCGGCGGCGGCTCGTCGGAGATCGCCGTCATCCGCATCGGCAACAACCGTTCGAGCCGGCTCGCCAACCACATCACCCATTGGACATCCCTGCCGGTAGGCGTTGTTACCCTGTCGGAACGTCACGGGGGGCGGGATGTGACGCCGGAAGTCTTTTCGGCCATGGTGGCGGAAGTCGAAGGCATGCTGGCGAGTTTCGATTGCCCGCCGCTCGGTCCGGTTTACCGTCCGGGCGCTGAAGATTTCCACCTGATCGGTACGTCAGGCACGGTGACCACACTCGCAGGCGTGCATCTCGATCTGCCGCGCTATGATCGCCGCAAGGTCGACGGATTGTGGCTGACCGATGCGGAAGTGACCGCAATGCAGGCAAAGCTTCTTTCCTGGGATTTCGCCGGCCGGGCGGCCAACCCGTGCATCGGACCGGATCGCGCCGATCTGGTGCTCGCCGGTTGTGCCATCCTCGAGGCGATCCGGCGCCGCTGGCCAAGCCCGCGCATGCGGGTGGCCGATCGCGGCCTGCGCGAGGGATTGTTGACGGATATGATGGCGGATGACGGCGTCTGGCGTCGCGTACGGCCGCGCAGGCCGGGTATCGGCGGACATGAGGAAGCGGGGGCGAGGCGATGACGAAACCACCCTCCAAATCTCCCGGCGCCGGCAATCGCACCGGCCGTAAACTCGGCCAGAAGGTCAAAAAGGGCAAGCTCAAGGCTTCCTCCCGCCGCTGGATCGAGCGCCACATCAACGATCCTTACGTCCAGCGCGCCAAGCTGGAAGGTTATCGCGCCCGTGCGGCCTTCAAGCTGCTGGAGATCGACGAGAAGCATCACATCCTGAAGGGTGCTCGCCGGATCATCGATCTCGGAGCCGCTCCCGGAAGCTGGTCGCAGATCGCGGCAAAGGTCACCAATTCGACGGACGAGGATATCCGCGTTGCGGCGATCGATTTCCTGGAAATGGCGCCTCTGCCGGGCGTGAAGATCCTGCAGCTCGATTTTCTCGATCCCGAGGCGCCGCGGCTTCTGGTGGAAGCAATCGGCGGCACGCCGGACGTCGTCATCTCCGATATGGCAGCGCCCACGACCGGCCACCAGAGGACGGACCATCTTCGCACCATGTATCTCTGCGAAGTGGCTGCGCATTTTGCGGTCGAGGTGTTGGGCGAGGGTGGCCATTTTCTGGCAAAAACCTTCCAGGGCGGCACGGAGCGCGAACTGCTCGACATGCTGAAGCGGAATTTCAGGCAGGTCATCCATGTGAAGCCCGCCGCCTCGCGCGCTGAATCGGTGGAAATGTTCCTGCTTGCCAAGCATTTCAAAGGTCGCAAAGCGGAAGACGCCGGCGCAGACGACCAAGCCTGATTTATTCGCCCGCTTCCGGTTGCATCCTTCCGGCGCGATGGCCGGAAACGGCCGCGCCCGTCATCGGATCGAGCCTGAGCAGCGGGCCGATCGAGAGAAGCGAAAGGGCGGCCACCAGGAAGAAGGCGAGGTGGAAATCGGCAAGCTGGAGATGCGCTCCCGAAACGGCCGCCGACGCTTCGAGGATGAAGGCCGCAAAGGCGACGCCGAGCGCGAGGCTGATCTGCTGGAGCACCGAGGCGATCGACGTCGCCTGGCTTGCCTGCTCGTCGCTGATCTCCGAATAGCTGAGCGCGTTCGAACCGGTGAAGAAGAACGAACGGCAGAAGCCCGACATCAGCAGGAAGGCGACGATGAGGGCATGCGACGTCTCCGGCGTGAAAAAGCCGTTGGCGGCGGTCGTGGCGGCGCCGAGAATGCCCGAAACAATCAACGTCACCTTGAAGCCCGTGAGTGCGAAGACGCGGCGGGCGACGAATTTCACCATCAGCGCTCCAAGAGCCCCTGCGAAGGTGATGAGGCCGGATTGGAAGGGGTTGAGGCCAAAGCCGAGCTGCAGCATCAGCGGCATCAGGAAAGGAATGGCGCCAGTCGAGATGCGGAACAGGGTGCCGCTGGTGCTTGCCGCACGGAAGGCTTCATTCTGGAAGAGCCTGAAGTTGAGGATCGGTGCCGGATGGTTTCGCGCGTAAGCGAAATAGGCGATGCCGGCGGCGAGCCCGATGGCCGTGGCTGAGATGCCGACAGCGGGAGGCAGTGCCGGCAGGCTGATGACGGAGAGCCCGAAGACGGTGCCTGCCGCGGTGATCGAGGTGAGCAGAAAGCCCCGCCAGTCGATCGATGGCGGATTGGTGGCCTCCACGTCCGGCAGGAAGATGGTGGAAAGGTATATGCCGAGAAGGCCGACGGGCACGTTGATCAGGAAGATCCAGTGCCAGGTGAAATAGGTGGTGATGAAGCCGCCGATCGGCGGGCCGGTGAGCGGTCCGATGAGCGCGGGAATGGTCAGCAATGCCATGGCAGAGACGAGTTCGCTGCGCTTGGTCGTGCGCAGCAGCACGAGCCGGCCCACCGGCGTCATCATCGCGCCGCCCATGCCCTGCAGGAAGCGCGACAGCACGAATTCGATCAGCGAGGATGAAACCGCGCAGAAGATCGAGCCTATGACGAAGACCAGGATCGCCAGCCGGAAGATTTTCTTCGCACCGAAGCGGTCGGCCATCCAGCCGCTGATCGGGATGAACATGGCGAGTGCCACCATGTAGGAGGTCAGGGCCAGTTTGAGCGTGATCGGTCCGACATTGAGGTCGGCGGCGATTGCTGGAAGCGCCGTCGCGATGACGGTCGAGTCCATCTGCTCCATGAAGAGGGCGACGGCAAGGATAAGCGGGATGATACGGTTCATGAGGGGCCAGCGGTCAGCGCAACGGCCTCCCTGTAAACCTGTTGATCCCTTCTGCCAATTGCAGAATCTCACCTTTTGCCATTTTGTGTCACGTCTGCGTGAGATCGGATTTCCCTGTCGCAGACGGCGGTTATGTTCTTCCCCATCCGCGGATTCGGGGCGGGTTCTGCGATGGCACAAGAGGGAACAAGATCATGACGTCTTTTGAAATCGGCAGGCGTGCGCTGCTTGGCACCGCCGGCCTGGGAATTATCGCTTCCCCCGCGATCATCAGGAGCCATGTTTTCGCGCAGGAGAACAAACCGCTGGAGATCGATCGCGTAACGCCTCCGGACATTCACCAGTTCAAGGTCGGCGGCTTTCAGGTTCTGGTGGTCAAGGATGGCGCCCGTCCCTCCGGCAATCCGGGCGAAACCTTCGGCACCGACCAGTCGCCGGAAACTGTGGGCGAACTGCTTACGCAGAACTTCCTGCCGACGGACCAGTTCGTGAACAGCTTCTCCCCGACGCTGATCGATACCGGCAGCGATGTCATCCTATTCGACACCGGTCTCGGCAAGGCGGCCCGCGCCCAGGGCGGCGGGCGCCTGGTGGAGGGGCTTGCGGCTGCCGGATACATGCCGGAAGACATCTCGATCGTCGTCATCACCCATATGCATGGCGACCATATCGGCGGCATCATGGAGGACGGCAAGCCGGCCTTTCCGAAGGCACGCTATGTTACCGGTCAGGCGGAATACGATTTCTGGACCGATACGGCTCGCGCCGGCACGCCCGCCGAGGGCAATCACAAGGCTGTACTTTCCAATGTGAAGCCTCATGCGGACAAGATGACCTTTCTGCAGGACGGTGGGGAAGTCGTCTCCGGAATTACGGCCTTGTTGGCGCCCGGGCACACGCCGGGTCATCTGATCTTCAACATCGAGTCGGAAGGCAGGCGTTTGGTTCTGACGGCCGATACGGCCAATCATTACATTCTGTCGCTCGAACGTCCCGATTGGGAAGTGCGTTTCGATATGGACAAGGCAGAGGCGGCGGCTTCTCGAAAGAAGGTCTTCGATATGGTGGCCACCGACAAGGTAGCCTTCCTCGGCTATCATATGCCGTTCCCCGCGGCGGGCTTCGTCGAGAAACAGGAGACCGGCTACCGTTTCGTGCCGAAGAGCTATCAGTTCGATATTTGACCGGGAATCTGCTTTGGATGATCTTTCTCCCGCATCCCCGGTGTGGGGGAATATTTTGTTACGAAATCGTAGGATTATTAGATTTTTGTAATGTTGATCTAGGTCAAGCGGAAGTTTTTGTACCCACGGCAGTCTTTCCTCGCCAACTCAGGAGAAATACTGTCATGCAATACATTCCCGCCATTATCGCAAGCCTTGCCCTGGCATTCGCTTCACCCGGTCCCACGCTCGCGGCTGCAACGCTGGACAAGGCCGCTTCGCAGGCTCTGAGCCGCGCGCTCTCCGACGAATATCATGCGGAAGCATTTTATGAAGCGGTCATGGCCAGATTCGGAAGCATCCGGCCGTTTGCCAACATTGTCGAATCGGAAAGGACGCATTCGGCGATGCTTTCCGACCTGATGCGCATTTATGGTCTGGACGTGCCGCGAAACGATCAGTTGAATTCCGCTGCCATCAAGGCTCAGGTCCCGGCCACATTGGCGGAAGCCTGTCGCATGGGCGTGGAGGCGGAGATCGCCAATCGCGATCTCTATCAAAAAGAGCTTCTGCCGGCGGTTTCGTCCTACGCCGATATCACAGTCGTATTCGAGCGTCTGAGCGCTGCTTCGCAGAACAACCACCTTCCTGCTTTCGAGCGTTGCGCTTCACGCAAATGACATCCGCCCCTTGGTGATGAATGACGCGGCGATGAAATTATGCCGGTGTCGGCATTTTTGCCCTCACCGGCTGTTCCCATCGCCACCAAGACGTGGTACGAGCCCTCGCCAACTTCCCATCCGTGAGGATCGCTTCCGGCCACTCCCCCGCCGGGACGATTTTCTATTAACTGAAGGAAATTGGTTATGGCACGCATCATCGAAACAGCCACCGGCGCGGACGCGCTCACCTTTGACGACGTGCTGCTGCAGCCCGGCCATTCCGAGGTGATGCCGGGGCAGACCAACATCTCCACGACCATCGCCCAGGATATCGATCTCAACCTGCCGATCCTGTCGGCGGCCATGGATACGGTAACCGAGAGCCGGTTGGCAATCGCCATGGCGCAGGCAGGCGGCATCGGCGTCATCCACCGCAACCTGACCCCCATCGAACAAGCCGAGGAAGTCCGGCAGGTCAAGAAGTTCGAAAGCGGCATGGTCGTCAATCCCGTGACGATCGGCCCGGATGCGACGCTTGCCGAGGCGCTTTCGCTCATGAAGGCGCATGGCATTTCCGGCATTCCGGTGGTCGAGAACGGTGGCTCCGGCGGCCACACGGCGGGTCGGCTCGTCGGCATCCTAACCAACCGCGACGTCCGCTTCGCCTCCGATCCCACCCAGCGCATCTACGAACTGATGACCCGCGAAAACCTCATCACGGTCAAGGAAAGCAGCGTCGATCAGACGGAAGCCAAGCGCCTGCTGCACAAGCACCGCATCGAAAAACTGCTGGTCGTCGACGGCGAGGGCCGCTGCGTCGGCCTCATCACCGTCAAGGATATCGAGAAGTCGCAGCTCAATCCGAATGCCTCGAAGGACGCGCAGGGACGCCTCCGCGCGGCCGCCGCGATCAGCGTTGGCGATGACGGTTACGAGCGCGCCGAGCGGCTGATCGAGGCGGGCGTCGATCTTCTCGTGGTCGATACGGCCCATGGTCATTCCCAGCGCGTGCTTGATGCCGTCACCCGCGTCAAGACGCTCTCCAATTCGGTGCGCATCATGGCCGGCAACGTCGCCACCGCGGATGGTACCAAGGCATTGATCGATGCTGGCGCGGATGCGGTGAAGGTCGGCATCGGGCCGGGATCGATCTGCACGACCCGCATCGTCGCGGGCGTCGGTGTGCCGCAGCTTGCCGCGATCATGGCCGCCGTCGAAGCGGCCCGTGAGCGGAACATCCCGGTCATCGCCGATGGCGGCATCAAGTTCTCCGGCGATATGGCCAAGGCGATCGCCGCCGGTGCCTCGGCCGTGATGGTCGGTTCGCTGCTGGCCGGCACCGACGAAAGCCCCGGCGAAGTCTATCTCTACCAGGGGCGGTCCTTCAAATCCTATCGAGGCATGGGTTCGGTCGGCGCCATGGCGCGCGGCTCGGCCGATCGTTATTTTCAGGCGGAAGTCCGCGACACGCTGAAACTCGTGCCGGAAGGCATCGAGGGCCAGGTGCCCTACAAGGGCCCGGTTTCCGGCGTGCTGCACCAGCTCGGCGGCGGCCTGAAGGCGGCTATGGGTTATGTCGGCGGCGCCACGATCAAGGAATTCCAGGAGCGAGCCACCTTCGTGCGTATTTCAGGGGCCGGCCTGCGCGAAAGCCATGCCCATGACGTGACGATCACCCGCGAGAGCCCGAATTATCCCGGCGCCGGCGTGTAAATTCTGGCCGAAGGGGCTGAAGACGAATGGCGCCCAACTGGCGCCATTCTCTTTTAGAGGGTGTCATTGTGTCTCCCGCAGACGAACTGTATTGCTTCTACCGGATGATCCGGAGGACTGATGCTTTCCACCAATGCCACCCTCTGGCCGATGATCGCGCATGCCGCGCTGGTATTCTTTCTTTATTGGCTCTTGTCGAGGAAACGCGACGAAGCGGTAAAGGCAGGCAGCGCCGAGGCAGGGCAGTTTCGGGAGAACCGCCAGGAACCGCCTGAAAGTCTGCTGGTTCATAACAACCTCAAGAACCAGTTCGAACTGCCGGTCCTGTTTCACGGCGCCTGCCTCGCTCTCTACGCCTCGACCGCAGACAATTGGGGCACCGTCGCCCTCTCCTGGATCTTCGTTCTTTCCCGTTATGTCCATTCCTATGTACATCTCACCAGCAACCGGCTGCGCTATCGCCGTCCGCTGTTTATCGCCGGTTTCTTCTCCTTGCTGGCGATGTGGATTTGGCTCGCCGTCTGGCTGGCTCTGAACTGACAGAGCGGAAGAAGGCCAGTTGCGATCAACTTGTGCTCACGAACAAGTGTAGCCTATCCTGCGAAAATCACAGGGTTTTTCATCTGAAAGCCAGTCGACTGGCGTTAGCTTTCCTCCGAGCGATCGCTAGGAGGAAAGCGCTATGGACAACGAAGTTCCGAAGATCACCCAGGCGATGATCAACGCCTATGATGAGTATACCCATCTCACCCTTGACCGTCGCCGCTTCATGGAGAAGCTGACGCAGCTTGCCGGTTCAGGTGCGGCCGCGGCGGCGATTGCGCCGATGCTTGCCGCCAACAGCGCCAGGGCGGATATTATTCCTGCCGATGACGAGCGGTTGACGGCCGAGGAGGTCACCTATCCGGGCGCCGGCGGCGCGACGATGAAGGCCTATCTCGTGCGCCCGAAGAATGCTTCCGGATCATTGGGCGGGGTGATTGTCATTCACGAGAACCGCGGCCTCAACAACCATATCAGGGACGTCGCACGCCGCATGGCGCTTGAGGGTTTCAACGCGCTGGCCGTCGATTTCCTGTCGCCGCAGGGCGGCACGCCGGCCGACGAGGATCAGGCGCGCCAGATGTTCTCGTCGCTTGACGCCGACGGGGTTGCGGCCAATGGCGAGGCAAGCCGCGTCTATCTCGCCGGCATCAGCGGCGCGAACGGCAAGGTCGGTGCCGTCGGCTTCTGCTGGGGTGGTGGAGCCGTCAATAATCTTGCCGTGAAGTCGCCGAACCTCAACGCCGGTGTTGCCTACTACGGATCGCAGCCGAAAGCAGAAGACGTGCCGGCGATCAAGGCGCCGCTCATGCTGCACTATGGTGGGCTCGACGAACGCATCAACGCAGGCATTCCCGCCTTCCGGGAGGCGTTGGAGAAGGGCGGAAAAACCTTCGAGATCTTCGTCTATGAGGGCGCCAACCATGCCTTCAACAACGACACGTCATCGGCCCGCTATGACAAGGCGGCCGCGGACCTGGCCTGGAGCCGCACGGTGGACTTCTTCAAGAAATACCTGGCTTGACACCCCCTGCAGGAGCGCAGAGCGTTACCGCCTGTCCCAGAGCGGCCATGTCCTCGGCACGGCCGCTCGATTTCCGCCATATGAGCCCGATCTCGCGGCAGGGCGCGGGGTCGGCGAATGGCACGATCCTGAGATCGTTGCGTGTCGTCTCCGTGGGGATCGCCATTTCCGGGATCAGCGTCATGCCCATGTCGTGCGATACCATCTGAAGCAGTGTTGCCATGGAGGTTGCGCCGAAATTGACAAGGCTGCGTTTTCCCGCCGTACCACAGACGGCGAGCGCCTGGTCGCGCAGGCAATGGCCCTCTTCCAGCAGCAGAAGCCGTTCCGTATCCACTTGGTTTTCGGTGAGCGGCGACATCAGGACTTCGCGGTCATTGTTCGTCATGGCCATGAAGAAGCGGTCGGAGAACAGCGGCCTTGTTTCGACATTCTCGGCGTCGATCGGCAGAGCGGCAATGACCGCATCCAGCCGTCCATCGATGAGATCGGAAACCAGGCGGTCGGTGATCGCCTCCTTGAGTTCGATCTCGATGCCCGGATAGCTTTCCCTGAGATACGGCACCAGTCGAGGCACGAGATAGGGCGCAACCGTGGGGATGATGCCGATCCGCACCAGCCCGTCGAGAATGCCGCCGCTGTCGCGTGCCGCTTCCTCCAGCCGCTCCACCTCCGTCAATATCGTGCGAATGCGCTGGAGTACCTCCATTCCCTTGCGGGTGAGGAGCACGCCCGAGCGGCTACGCTCGACGAGCTTGCTGCCGAGATGCTCCTCCATTTCCATGATCTGGGTTGAAAGAGCCGGCTGGCTCACATGCACTTGCGCCGCCGCTCTGCCGAAATGCCGGGTGGAGGCGAGCGCATCGAAATAACGCATCTGGCGGAGAGTGAGCACGATAACTTTTTCCGATCATTCTTCTTGTGAGATGCGGTCATGAATTATCGATTTCGGAGGAGAGATTCAACCTGCGCCGACATCATCCTGCGATCCGCTGGCGCGTTTTCACGATCATCATCGCAGCACGCGCGGCTTCGCGTCCCTTTTCCAGGAAATGGGTGGTGAAGACACCCCGGTGGTGTTCGGTTTCATGAAAATGGTGCGGCGTCAGCGATACCGACAAGACGGGAATGCCGGTGTCGAGGCCGGCGCGCATCAGTCCATCGACGACCGCGGCTGCGACGAAATCATGCCGGTAGATACCGCCGTCGACGACCAGCGCGGCCGCGATCACGGCGGCATATCTGCCTGTAGCCGCGAGATCGCGCGCGGCGAGAGGTAGTTCGAAGGCACCTGGTACATCGAAGATGTCGACCTCTTCGCCAGGGATAAGTTCGAGAAAGCCCTCAAGTGCCTTCTCTACAATTTCCGGATGCCAGTTTGCCTTGACGAAAGCGAAGCGGGTGTGTGTCATGTGATCTCCTTTGGCTCGACACGTCACCCAAGGCGATCACGCACGTCATCAGCCCCCGCGATGGCGGGTGCTGTACGTCCGTTCTCTTCCATCCGGACTATGACCGTCGGCTCAGGCATCGCACCTGATCTGCTGACCCTTCCATTGGAAGGCGCTCGCGGGCTCGCGACCTGCGCCGCATACCGCCGGTGGGGAATTCCGCCCCGCCCTGAGAATACGTGTGATCTAGCTTGAAGCCTGTCGGGAAAGCAAGGCCGGATTGTCGCCAGTCACCACCCGGTCATGGCTTGACCTGCCCTCGCACGGGCGAGGCGGGGGAAAGCCTTCACCTCGCCGTCGAGGTCGTCGGGGATGACCGCGGGCGAGATGTTGTCGAGGCAGGCGGTGATGTGGTCGGTGATGGCGTTCATCAGCGAGGGAGAGAGGCCCGGCCGTTTCATGAGGCCGATCTGCACCGGCGGCAGCGGCGGAAAACCGTCGGCGGCAGTCAGCACCTTCATGCCCGGTCGCAGTGCCGATTCCGGCAACACTGAAACGGCCATGCCGGCAAGTACCGCAGCAGCGACCACCGTCGAGGACCAGCTTGTGAACAGAACCTGGTATTCGCGGCCGTCCGCATCGAGTGCCGAGCAGGCAAGCTGCCGCCAGAGGCAATCGCGACGGCCGACGGCGAGCGGCACAGGCGCATCGTCCTTGAGCGGATGATTGGCTGATCCGACCCAGCAGAGCGGCTCGGTCCGCACCACATCGGAGATCCGCTGGCGCGGGTTGTGCGTCACAAGCGCGATGTCGAGCTCGCCGCGCGCCATCTTTTCCGCCAGGCTGACCGAGGGCTCGCAGACGATATAAAGTTCGACATTCGGGTGTGTCTTGGCAAACCGGCCGATGATTTCGGGCATATAGCGGTCGGCATAATCGTCCGGCGTGCCGATGCGCAGCGTGCCTTCCAGACGGTTGTCGTCGAAGGCGGCGATCGCCTCGTTGTTGAGCCGGATGATACGCCGCGCATAGTTCAAAAGCTTTTCGCCCTCGGCGGTCAGCCGGTTGCCGCGACCGTCTTTGGCAAAGAGCTGCTTTCCGATCCGTTCCTCCAGCCGGCGCATCTGCATCGAAACGGCCGACTGGGTCTTGAACACCCGGTCCGCAGCCTTGGTGAAGCTGCCGGTATCCACGATGGCAAGGAATGTATGCAACTGGTCGATATCGAGCGGAGCGGACATGGCGGGCATCCATCAGAGTGTTTGATGCTAATCATTAGAAACATTCGTTGGACTGATCAATAGGTTTTCAGCGATAACAAGATCGCAAATCAACGATCGATACGGCGCCTTCTCCCTGAGGCGCCTCCCAAGGCTGCCTTTCCGTAGGACCTCCGCGGAAGGAGCGGCCAAACTCGTGCCTGATGAAAGGAAAGTCCGATGAGCACGACCAAATACGGAACCGAACTCGACCTCGTCTGCGAACAGCGTATTCCCGAAGGCCGCCTGGCCATTGCGATGCTGCGAGTGCAATCCGTATGGCGTGCCTTTCGCAATCGTCTGGCGTCCAATTGCCTCCATGATCTCGACGACCGCCAGCTCAACGATATCGGCCTCACACGGCATGATGTGGTGATGGCGCTCGACCGGTCCGGCGCTCTTCAGGATCCGTCGCTCCTTCTGACGCGCGCGGCCCGGGAACGGGCACGCACCCGCTTTGCGAGGTCCGCCAACCGCTGATTTCACGCTTTTCCCCGCAGGGTGATAGCCAATAGCCCTGCCTCTTGCCCGGCCGGTCGATCCGTGCCGGGCTTTTTTGTACGCATGCCGCCCGAAAGTGGTTGCCGGTTTCGGGGCAACGGCATGCAGGAAAAGGCGCGCTACTTTCCCGGCGTGGTCTCGGCAGGGGTGGGCTTGTCATCGGCCCCATTGCGCAGCGTCGCGAAGATCGCCTCCATGTTCTTCTGATAGGTCTTCTGCACTTCAAGCCCGCTGTCGAACATGCTGTTCAGAACGTCGCGATAGGGATTAGCCTCGGGCGCCGGCTTTTCTGTCGGCTTTTCGGGCGCGGGCGCGGACGGAGCCTGGGACGGGAAGGCGCCGGCCATCATATCCTGGAACGCCTTGGCGAACGGGTTGTCGGCAAAGGGATTGCTGCTGCTTGGAGGCTGCGGCTGTTCCGGCTTGTCCAGCCCCCACATCGAACGCATGGCCTGCGTGAAGGGATTGTCGAAAGGATTGATGGCCGCCTGAGGCTTGGTCTTCGGCTGCAGCCCCATGCTTTCGAGCCATTGTTGTGCCATCTGGCCGATCGGCGAGGCGGCAAAGGCCTCGTTGGCGGTCGGCATCTGGCCGGTCATCTGCTTGAACAGCCCGCCCATCAGCGTATCGGCCATCACCGGCATCATCCTCTTGAATGTGTCCTGTGCAATGCCGGTGAACTGTTCCGCCTGCGCGGCGATGGCGCGGGAAACCTCCTTCGAGCCGAAGATTTTTTCGAGAACCGCATTGCCGTCCGCGACGCCCTGGGGCGTGAAGGCCTTCGTCATGTCCTCGAAATATTTGGTATAGGCGCCCGAGAACATGCTGCTCATCAGCGCGGTCAGATCGTAGGGGTTGGTCGCGCTGCGCTTGAGGCCGGAAGAGAAGGCGGGCATCAGCGCGGCCATGGCCTGGGTCGCCTGCTCCTGCGCCAGATTGAATTGTTTGGCGATTGCCTCCATGCCTTCGCCGTTCTGAGCCCTGAGCATCACATCGAACAGTGGCAGCATGAAGAATCCTTTCCGCTTGCGTGTAACGAACACTATAGCCGGAAAAGCGTAAGCGGAAACCGGTTTTTAGAACCGGTCTCAGTTGCTCAATACTGATATTCCTCGAAAACAGGATCCACGGAACCGTTCCAGCGGCCGTGATAGAGTGCCAGCATGTCTTCAGCCATCGTCGCCTTCTTGGCGAGCACTTCCTCGATCGGCTGCAGAAATATGCTTTCGTCCTGGCCTTCGCCGTTCAGCCGGTTGCGCGCCTTCAGGCCGGCCCTTGAAATGGCGACGACCTCGCGCGCGACATCCAGGACAGGTCTGCCCTTGATCTCGGCCTTGAGCGCCTTTGCCGGCACCGTATCACGCATGGCGGTGACGTCCTCGACGGTCCAGTCCTGCGTCAGGGCTTCGGCATCGGCAAGCGCGGTGTCGTCGTAAAGCAGGCCGACCCAGAAGGCCGGCAGCGCGCAGATGCGCCGCCAAGGACCGCCATCGGCGCCGCGCATTTCGAGGAAGCGCTTCAGCCGCACCTCCGGGAAAAGAGTGGAGAGATGATTGGTCCAGTCGCCCATCGTGGGCTCCCAGTCGCTGATTTCGCCCTTCAGGGCGCCGTTCATGAACTGGCGGAAGGTGACATGCGTGCAGTCGTGATATCTGCCGTTCCGGACGACGAAATACATCGGCACATCGAGCGCCCATTCGACATAGTCGTCGAAACCGAAATCCGGCTTGAAGACGAAAGGCAATATGCCGGCACGCCGATTGTCGGTGTCGCGCCAGATGTCGCCGCGCCAGGAAAGCAGGCCGTTCGGCTTTCCCTCGGTAAAGGGGGAGGAGGCGAAAAGCGCGGTCGCGATCGACTGCAGCTTCATCGAAACCCGCATCTTCCGGGCCATATCCTCTTCGGAGGAGAAGTCGAGGTTCACCTGGATCGTGCAGGTGCGGTACATCATGTCGAGGCCTTGCGAGCCGACCTTCGGCATGTAGCGCGTCATGATCCCGTAGCGGGATTTCGGCATGCGCGGCGTTTCCTCAAACGACCATTTCGGGCTGCCGCCCATGCCGAGGAAGCGGATGCCCATCGGCTCGGCGATCTCCTTGAGGAGGGCCAGATGCTGGTTTGATTCGCGACAGGTCTGGTGGATGGTCTCGAGCGGCGCGCCCGAAAGCTCGAACTGGCCGCCCGGTTCGATCGAGATGGCACCCATACCTGAATGCTCGCCGAGCCCGATGATGTTCTCGCCATCCATGATCGGCTCCCAGCCGAGCTTCGCCTCCATGCCCTTCAGGAGTGCGGAGATGCTGGCATCGCCAAAATAGGGAACAGGGCGGTGATCCGCCTGGAAAAAGGCGAACTTCTCGTGCTCCGTACCGATGCGGAAGTCTTCCTTCGCCCGCGGTCCCTTGGCCAGGTAGGCGGAAAGCTCGGACACCGAGGAGAGCGGTGTCTGGTCGGTGGTGTCACGCGCCATGAAATTTACCTTGTTCGGAATGCCGGATCTGGACGCCAAAATCGTACGAATGCCGGCTGCTTGGACCGGAATGATGTGCGGTGCAAGTGAATTTCTTTCAAGATAGATTCAGAATTTCAAAGCCACTGTGTCAAGCGTGTCACCGCCAGTCGCCGATCGCCGCCTGGATGACCGCAAGCGCGGCCACCGCTGCGGTATCCGCGCGCAAAATCCTCGGTCCGAGTGGGATGGCCGTGACGAAGGGCAAGGACCGCAGCGCTGTCCTTTCCTCCTCGGAAAACCCGCCTTCCGGGCCGACCAGCAACGCCAGTTTCGTCTCCTTGACGGTGGAAAGGATCGGCAGCGGGTTCTGTCCTTCGTCGCCCTCGTCGCAGAAGACGATGCGCCGGTCCGCCGGCCATTTTTCCAGAAGGTCGCCGAGCTTCTTCGGCGCTGCCACGCCGGGGATCGACAATATGCCGCACTGTTCGGCGGCCTCGATCACATTTGCCTGAAGCCGGTCCAGGCTGGTGATCTTGCCCTGCACGTGCTGGGTCATGACGGGTTGCAGGAGCCCGGCGCCCATCTCCACCGCTTTCTGGACGATATAGTCCAGCCGCCCGACCTTCAGCGGCGCGAACAGGTAATAAAGGTCAGGCGCAGGCGGCTGCGGCCGGGTCTGTTCGAATGCTTCCAGTATGATCTTCTTGCGCGTCGGAAAGGTGAGCTTCGTCTTCCACTCGCCGTCACGGCCGTTGAAGACGAGAATTTCCGCCCCTTCGGCCATCCTGAGCACATTGGCGAGATAGTTGAACTGCTCGGCCGATACTTCGTGCCGGACGCCGGCCCCGAGCGGCGCTTCGATGAACAGCCTTTGCATCCGGAAGTTGGCGCGCATGGATATTCCGTTCGTCCTGGTCAGATAAACAGCGCGAACATAGCCGTCGCGAGCATTGCCGCAAGGGTGGCTGCGGCGGGAAGCGTGATCACCCATGCGGCGACGATGGTCAGCAGATGCGAGCGCCGCACCAGAAAACGCCGTTTTAACTCTTCGTCGTTGCGTTCGAAGGGCTCGGTCATGTCAAGCTCCTTGCCGGAGCGCATCCGTATATAGTCGAGACGACGGCGGGAATAGCGCGTATACCACTCGCGGAAGAAGCCGACGCCGAACACAGCGCCCACGGCAATATGCGTCGAAGACACCGGCAGGCCAATCCACGAGGCGATGATCACCGTCAGCGCGGTCGAGAGCGACACGCAATAGGCGCGCATCGGATTGAGCCTGGTGATCTCTGTACCCACCAGCCTGACCAGTTTCGGTCCGAACAGCAGCAGTCCGAGCGAGATGCCCAGCCCGCCGATCACCAGCTCCCAGAGCGGGACGTGGACGCTTCCGGTGACGCCGCGTTGCGCCGCCGCGACAATGGCCGCAAGCGGCCCGATCGCGTTGGAGACGTCATTGGCTCCATGCGCAAAGGACATGAGCGCGGCGGAAAAGACGAGGGGGACGCGGAAAAGTTTCCTGAGTGATTGATTGCGGTTTTCGAGCCCCTCGGCCTGCCGGGCAATCACCGGGATCAGGAGCCGCCATGCAGCCAGGCCGGTCGCCACCGCAATCAGTGTTGCGACCGGAACCGACACATGCACGAGCTGGCCCAATCCGATCAGCGAGAGAAACCCTGCGAAAGCCCCCGTCATGAGACCGATCAGCACCGGCACCCATTTCTTGGCCGAGGCGATCTTGTCCTCCTGGTAGATGATGGTTTCCTTGATGAGGAAGAGCAGTGCTGCGGCGATGACCGCACCGAGGATTGGTAAGAAAACCCAGCTGGCGGTGATGCCGGCGATCGTTCCCCAGTTGATCGCCGAAAGGCCGGCGGCCGCTATTCCGGCGCCCATGACGCCGCCGACGATGGAATGCGTGGTGGAGACCGGCGCGCCGAACCAGGTTGCGACATTGATAAGGATGGCGGCGGAGAGCAGAGCCGCCATCATGGCCCAGATCAGGATTTCCGGGCTGGCTATCATGCTGCCTTGCATGATGTTGTTGGCGACTGTGTTGGCGACACCCCGGCCCGCGATCACCGCGCCCGCCACCTCGAAGACGGCGGCAAGCCCAAGGCCGAAGGCCATGCTCATGGCACGTGCGCCGACCGCGGCGCCGATATTGTTCGTCACATCGTTGGCGCCGATATTCATCGCCATGTAGGCGGCAATTCCGGATGCGGCGATGACGACCACGGCACCGGGCTTGCCCGTCACGTAGGATGCGGCAAAGATCGCGACGAGGACGATGAAAAGCAGTGCCGTACCCGGTGCGGCAAGCCGGCGCGACGTCTGCCGCGCGGCTTCCTCCACCGAGGATAACTTTTCCAGATCCTTGTCGAGCGTCGGCTTCGCCAGACGCGGCCGTCTTTGGCCCATTTAATCATCCCTGGGTGATACGCGAGGTGTAAAACGGTGGCCCGGCCATTCTCCACCTCGCGAAGAAATCGTGGCCCACCGCCTAATGGCAATGGCTCATGAAGGCAATATTGGAACGTGCGGAGCTTAGCTCGCCGCCTTGGTCGGCAGCGGCGGAATGCGCGGCTGCATTTTTTCGGCGAACTGCAGGAGGAGAATCTTCAGTTCCGGCTCGTGGACGCGATTGGCGGCTTCCTCGCAGGAAACCCATTCCAGGGTTCGCGAACCCTTTTCGGGAAAGCTCTTGAGGCATTCGGTCACTTCCAGCGCATGAACTTGCACCTGGACAGGTATCTTCAGACCGTTGGTGAGTGTCTTTCGATAGTTGTAGTAGCCGAGTGGTTCCTTCCCTATCTTGCCCTTGACGCCGACCTCTTCGAAGGCTTCGCGTTCGGCAACCTGATAGGCCTTCTTGCCTGTCATCGGCCAGCCCTTGGGAATGACCCAGCGACCGGTATCGCGGCTTGTGGCAACGAGGACTTCAAGCTGTCCCTGCTTCTTCTTCATCCGGTAGCACAGCGCGGCATATTGCTGCCGCGGCGGCCGCTGCAGCATCAACCGAAGATTGCCGGTGACCTGATTCATGAAACCCAATTTCCGCGATACCTCCGAGTGAACGACATTTTACTAATATAGGGATTGCCTGAAGCTTAACGAGCTGAGCACAACCGTTTTGAACGAGAATCATGGCGGAAGGTTCGCTAAGATGAAGATTATTTTCGGGCCCGCCTTGTTTAAGGTCAACTGATAAATTGCACACCTGTTCACTTTATAACGGCATCGTGGATCTGCATGGCGTGATTGCGACAAATACGACGAAGAAAGTTGAAGCAGCGGCCTGATCGTGAAATAGGATGGGAGAAAAGAACAGGCGGCTTGAATTGCAAAGGGAGGTTGCCGTGTCCGAAGCTATTCGCTTTCTGCCGCCACGTCCGGCGGTCCTTTCGCGGCGGGCGGCCATTATCGCCGATCTCACCGATCTCCTGCCGGCAGACTGTCTCGTGCATGAGCCGCGCGAGCTGGTTCCGTTTGAGACCGATGCCTTCATCTCCTATCGGCGTCTGCCCCTGGCGGTGGTCCTGCCGAGGACAACGGCGCAAGTGGCCGCCGTCATGAGATATTGCCATCGTTATGGCATTCCGGTCGTGCCGCGCGGCGCGGGCACCTCGCTTTCGGGCGGGGCAATTCCGCAGGAAGATGCGGTCGTGCTCGGCTTGTCCAGGATGTCGCGCGTCCTGGAAGTGGACTATGCCAACCGCACTGCCATTGTGCAGGCGGGTGTCACGAATTTGAGCATTTCCGAGACCGTCGGTGTCGACGGCTTCTTTTATGCGCCGGACCCGAGCTCGCAGCTCGCCTGTACAATCGGCGGCAATATCGGCATGAACTCCGGCGGCGCGCACTGTCTGAAATACGGTGTCACGACCAATAACCTGCTCGGCGTCAAGATGGTGCTGGTGGACGGCACGGTGATCGATCTCGGCGGCAAGCATCTGGACGCGGCGGGCTACGATCTGCTCGGCCTCGTCTGCGGTTCGGAAGGCCAGCTCGGTATCGTTACGGAAGCCACGGTGAGGCTGATCGCCAAGCCGGAAGGTGCGCGGCCTGTGCTCTTCGGTTTCGAGACGTCGGAGGCGGCTGGTGCTTGCGTGACGGACATCATCGGCGCGGGCATCATTCCGGTTGCGGTCGAATTCATGGACAAGCCGGCGATCGAGATCTGCGAGGCATTCGCCCAGGCGGGTTATCCGCTTGATGTCGGGGCGCTGCTGATCGTCGAAGTCGAGGGCTCTGAAGCCGAGATGGATACGATGCTCGCAGGCATCGTCGAGATTGCCCGCCGCCATGATGTGAAAACCGTGCGCGAGTGCCAGTCGGCGACGGAAGCGGCGCTCATCTGGAAGGGCCGCAAGTCGGCCTTCGGTGCGACGGGCCGCATCGCCGATTATATCTGCATGGACGGCACCGTGCCGCTTGGGAAACTCTCCTATGTGCTCAACAAGACGTCCGAGATCATTGAACGGTACGGGCTGAGGGTCGCCAACGTCTTCCATGCCGGCGACGGCAACATGCATCCGCTGATCCTGTTCAACGCCAACGATCCGGAGGATGCGGCGAAAGCTGAAGAGGCCGGCAATGAGATCCTCAAGCTCTGCGTCGATGCCGGCGGTTGCCTGACCGGCGAACACGGCGTCGGCATCGAGAAGCGCGACCTGATGCGGCATCAGTATTCGGAAGCCGAGCTTGCCCAGCAGATGGCGGTGCGCTCTGCCTTCGATGAAGACTGGATCCTCAATCCGTCGAAAGTCTTCCCTCTCGAGGGAAGAGCGTGAATTTCATGTGTACCGTTTCTTCCGCCGTCCTTGCGGCTGGCGACCTTACCCCCCTCTGCCCTGCCGGGCATCTCCCCCTCAAGGGGGGAGATCGGCAAGACGCACCGGCTTCCCGAAACATCTGTCGTTTTCAGCATCGCTTCGGCAGCTCGAAGCCTATGTTTGGAGCGAGGCATCGCTGCTATCCGATCTCCCCCCTTGAGGGGGAGATGCCCGGCAGGGTAGAGGGGGGTGCTTAGAATGCTGATACCGCATAACGAAACGGACGCGGTCTACGTCGTCCGCAATGCCGCGGCTCAGGGCACCAGGCTCGCGCTCTGCGGAGGCAATACCCGGAGCGGATTCGGCAATCCCGTTTCGAGCGATGAGGTGCTGAGCGCCCGGGGACTGTCCGGCATCGTCGATTACGAGCCTGCGGAAATGGTCATGACGGCGAAAGCCGGCACGCCTGTCGCAGAAATCGAGGCGGTGCTCGCGGCAAACAGGCAGATGATGGCATTCGAGCCGATGGATCATCGCGGCATCATGGGCACGACCGGCGAGCCGACGATTGGCGGCGTCTTTGCTGCCAACGTCTCCGGGCCGCGTCGCTTCGTAGCGGGAGCGGCACGCGACAGCCTGCTCGGCATCCGTTTCATCAACGGCAAGGGAGAAGCGATCCGCGCCGGCGGTCGGGTGATGAAGAACGTCACCGGTCTCGACCTGGTGAAGCTGCTCGCCGGCTCGCACGGCACGCTGGGTTTTCTGACCGAGGTAACCTTCCGGGTCCTGCCGGTGCCGCAGGCGGTGGAGACGATCGTCATTTCCGGACTGGACGATGCGGCAGCTGCGAAGGCCATGGCCGCCGCCATAGCGTTGCCGGTCGAGGTTTCGGGTGCGGCGCATCTGCCGCAAACCGTCCGTTATCGATTCATCGGCGGCGCGCTGCCGGAAGGGGAGGCGACCGTGCTGCGCCTCGAAGGGCTTTCTGCCTCCGTTTCCGTGCGTGCGGAAAAGCTCGCCGCCGTCATGGAGGCCTTCGGCCCGATTGCGCGGCTCGGCATGGAGGAAAGTCAGAAGCTCTGGCACGAAATCCGCGACGTCCACCCCTATGCCGACGGTACGCAGAAGCCGCTCTGGCACGTTTCGGTCGCACCATCAGCGGGTCATCAGCTTGTCGCTGCACTCCGGCTGGAAGCGGGCGTCGATGCCTTCTACGACTGGCAGGGAGGGTTGATCTGGATGCGCATGGAGGCCGATCCGGAGGCAGAATTATTGCGTCGTTATATCCGCGCACTTGGCGGCGGCCATGCGACGCTCATGCGCGCTTCCGATGCGGTGCGGGCCGAGACACCGGCCTTCGAGCCGCTGCCGGATGCGGTGGCGGCGCTTTCGGCTCGCGTAAAGCAGAAACTCGATCCGGCCGGTATTTTTAGCGCAGGCAAGATGGGGTGGTAGACCTAATGATCGTTATCCCCTCTCACCCCCCTCTGGCCTGCCGGCCATCTCCCCCACAAGGGGGGAGATCGACTCGGTGTCACGTCTCGTCCATAGCAAACATCGCAGTTGGAGCGATGCCGGCGCGTCCTGCCAGTCTCCCCACCTGTGGGGGAGATGGCCGGCAGGCCAGAGAGGGGCATGCGCCCGCGACCTCGCGAGGAGCCTCCTAATGCAGACCTCCTTCACGCCCGAACAGCTTGCCGATCCGCATGTGGCCGAATCCGAAAAGATCCTGCGCCGCTGCGTGCATTGCGGCTTCTGCACCGCCACCTGTCCCACCTATGTGACGCTTGGCAACGAACTCGACAGCCCGCGCGGGCGCATCTACCTCATCAAGGACATGCTGGAAAACGGCCGGCCCGCCGATCAGGAGGTCGTCACCCATATCGATCGCTGTCTGTCCTGCCTTGCCTGCATGACGACCTGTCCCTCCGGCGTCGATTACATGCATCTGGTCGATCATGCCCGCATCCACATCGAGAACACCTACAGACGCCCGCTGATTGATCGGCTGATCCGCAACCTTCTTGCGGCCGTTCTGCCTTATCCGCAGCGTTTTCGCGCGGCCCTCATCCTCGCGAAGCTCGGTCGCCCGCTTGCGCCGATGCTGAAGCGCGTATCGGCCCTGAAGCCGCTCGGCGCCATGCTGGACCTTGCACCGAAGACTGCAGCGAAGGCTTCCGACGCGACAAGGCGAGGGACCTATCCGGCGCAGGCGGAGAAACGCGGCCGCGTCGCGATCCTGTCCGGCTGCGCCCAGCCGGTGCTCGATCCCGGCATCAATGATGCGACGCTGCGGCTGCTGGCCCGGCTTGGCATCGACGTCGTAGTGCCGGAGGGGGAAGGCTGCTGCGGCGCACTGGTGCATCATATGGGCCGGGAAAATGAGGCGCTCGATTTCGCCCGCCGCAATGTCGATGTCTGGACCCGCGAGATCGATAGGGGTGGACTCGACGCCGTCATCATCACCGCATCGGGCTGCGGCACGACGATCAAGGATTACGGTCATATGCTGCGCCTCGATTCAGCCTATGCCGAAAAGGCGGCAAGGGTGTCGGCGCTTGCAAAGGACATCACCGAATATCTCGCGACACTCGATCTGCCGAAGCTGGAGCCGAAGCGGCTCAACGTTGCCTATCACTCGGCCTGTTCGATGCAGCACGGCCAGAAGATCACGGCTCTTCCGAAGAACCTCCTGAAGGCGGCCGGCTTCACTGTTCGCGATCCGGCGGAAGGGCATCTCTGCTGCGGTTCGGCCGGCACGTATAACATCCTGCAGTCGGAGATATCGGCGCAGTTGAAGGCGCGCAAGGTGAGAAACATCGAGGCCACCAAACCCGATGTTATCGCCACCGGCAATATCGGCTGCATCACCCAGATCGCCACCGGCACGGAAATCCCGATCCTTCACACGGTCGAGCTGCTCGATTGGGCCTATGGCGGCCCCAGGCCGGAAAAGCTGCCGACGAAATAAAGGCCGTTCAAATAAAAAAAGCCGGCAACTTCGCCGGCTTTCTGGTTCGCAGGTCTCAGGCCTCAGAACTTGTAGGACACGCCGAAGTTGATCGCGTGGGTGAGGATATTGGTCTGCAGCGAAGCGCCGCTGTCGATATCCACGTCGATCCAGGAATAGTTGCCCTTGTATTCGGCAAAGGCCGACCAATTCTCGGTGAACTGGTAGCGGACGCCGGCCTGGGCCTGGATGGTCGCGCCGCCGAATTGGTAGTCGAATGTACGGCCGCTTGCGCGGGTGACTTCCACATGCGGAACGTTGATACCGACGCCCGCGCCGACATAGGGCGTCCACTTGCTGCCCTCGATCGGGAACTTGTAGAGCGCGTTCAGCGTCAGAAGGTTGAGGCCGTCAGTGAATTCGAAAACGGTCCAGCCGCCGGACTTGGTAAATGTCTCGTCGTCTGCATAGACCTTGGCATGAGTATAGTCGAGCGAGACGCCCCAGTTCGAGAGCGCGCCGCCTTCGAACCAGTAGGTGCCGCGGATACCCCAATAGGGCGGCATGTTGAACGGCTTCGTATCCCAGCCGGCCGTGAAGTCGGCCTGGTCGGAGACATCGACGTCAGAGTGAGGCGAGAACTGATAGCCGCCGTAGGCGGAGATTTCCCATCCGCCGCTGCTTGTCTGAACCGGAGCGACATACGGTGCTTCGGCGACTGCAGGGTCAGCCGCATGAGCCGGTGCGAAAGCAGCGACCGCGGTCAGAGCCGTGGAAACCAGGGAAAGCGAAAGAAGTTTGCGCATGAATCGGCCTGCAGAAATTGATTTTCGAGGCGCACTCTAGCGGCGGACGGCTCGCTGGTCTGTGCCTTTTTTGCACCAGTTCTTCACGAAGCTAGACGGGTCATGGTTAACGAAGCCTAAAACAATGGAAAAGGGCAGTTTTTCTGCCCTTTTCTGATGATTGCGACAAGTTGTCAGCCGCCGAAAATCGTGCCGAAGATATCGATGCCGCGGTCCTTGTAGTCGACATTGCCGTGGCGGTTGCCGGGGCCGATGACGATGACCCTGGTGCCGATGTCGGCGCGGGCATAGAGATGCTCCACGTCCTTGTTCATCATGCGGATGCAGCCCGACGACATGTTGAGGCCGATCGTCCATGGCTGGTTGGTGCCGTGGATGCGGAAGATGGTGTCGCGACCGCCTTTGTAGAGATAGAGCGCGCGGGCGCCGAGCGGGTTGTCGATACCGCCTTCCTGCACGGCGGGCAGGATGCGACCGGCACGACGCTCGCGGGCACGCATTTCCGCCGGCGGCGTCCAGGAGGGCCATTCCGCCTTGCGGCCGACGTTCACGACCCCCGACCAGCCGAAGCCGTCGCGGCCAACGCCGATGCCATAGCGGGTCGCGCGATTGGGACCCTCGATATAATAAAGGAACTTGTTGTTGGTATCGACGATGATCGTGCCGGGCCTTTCCGTCGTCGAGAAGCGCACCACGCGGCGCTTGTATTTTTCCGGCAGTTCCTTGCGCTGCGCCACCAGGGTGACGTCGCTTGCCGGGCGTTCGGCATGCCGTGCGGCGGGCCCGATCGCGCTTGCATTCTGAGCGGTGAAAAAAATCGCGCCGGCCATCCCCATGGCCATTGCGAGGATCCTGCCTCTCCTCATTCCCTCGTCCTCTTCAATTTCAGGATCAGCGAGGCTAGCCGACTCCATCGCCAAAGCAAGATGTCGCAGGCCGGATAAAGAAGATGTGATGGCCAGAAGGCGGCAGGACTGTGTCCTCCCCGCCTCACTTTCCGCCGTTCAGGAGGTTACATCACGATGACCTTGGTGCCGACGTTGACGCGCTCGTAGAGGTCGACAACGTCCTCGTTGCGCATGCGGATGCAGCCGGAAGAAACCGCGCTGCCGATCGTCCAGGGGGCATTGGTGCCGTGGATGCGGTAAAGGGTCGAGCCGAGATACATGGCGCGCGCGCCGAGCGGGTTTTCCGGCCCGCCGTCCATGCGCGCCGGCAGGTAATGGCCCTTGGCGGCCTCGCGCTGGATCATCTCCTTCGGCGGCGTCCAGTTCGGCCATTCGGCCTTCCGTGTGATTCTGTGCGCGCCGGCCCATTCGAACCCTGGCTTACCGACACCGACGCCGTAGCGGCGGGCCTGGCCGTTGCCTGTCACGAGGTAGAGGAAGCGGTTATTGGTGTCGATGACGATCGTGCCGGGCTTCTCTCCGGTCTCGTAGGCGACCATTTGCGGCAGGAATTGCGGTTCGATCCGGCCGCGGATCGGTTGCGGCCGCATGGCGACCGGTTGCGCGCGACCCTGGTCGAAGATGCCGCGTCGCTGCACAGTTCGCGCTTCGCGCTGCCGGTAGATGACGCGCGGCTGGGCCGCCTGGCGCGGATAGACGACTGGCCGGGCATTCGGCCCCGCAAGCTGCATCACCCATGGGGCCGCGAGATCGGGGCTGACGATGACGGGCGGGCGCTCGCGATATCGGTCGTTTGCGAAGGCATTGCCGCACAGGGCGGCTGCAAGGCCGAAGGCCAGGAACAGGGTTTTCTTCATGATCGGGTCCACGCGTTACAAATCACCGACCGGGCGAATCTTTTGAAAAAAGAATACCCGCGTTGGCGCTCATGGTGGGCGCGAGGTGAAAGCGAATGGTAAACGGGTGGCGCACCGAAACGCACGCAGCCCATAAACCTTTTGGCAGGGTTACCGGCCGGTTTGGAAACATGGTTGACCAGTGCTAAAGCGATGACAAAAGCGGTTAACGGCAGGGAATCGGGAATGGAAAAGGCGGGAATCATCATCGGCGACGACGGCAGGGGCCGCTGTTTCTGGCATGGCGGGTTGGAGGACTACCGCCGTTATCATGACGAGGAATGGGGTCGTCCGGTCACCGACGATTTCCGACTGTTCGAGAAGATCTGCCTGGAGGGTTTCCAATCCGGCTTATCCTGGCTGACCATCCTGAGGAAGCGCGAGAATTTCCGCGCCGCCTTTGCCGGCTTTGACTTCGAGAAAGTGGCGCGCTTCGGCGAGGAAGATGTTGCCCGGCTGCTTGCCGATACCGGCATCGTCCGCCACCGCGGCAAGATCGTCTCGACTATCAACAACGCGGCCCGCGCCATCGAACTCAGGCACGAGTTCGGATCGCTTGCAAAATACTTCTGGGGTTTCGAGCCGGGCTCCCACGAGCGGCCCGAGGCGATGGATCTCGAGACGCTGCGCGCCAACCCCACCACGCCGGTTTCCGTAAAACTGTCGAAAGCCCTGAAGAAGCGCGGCTGGACCTTCGTCGGTCCGACGACAGTCTACGCCTTCATGCAGGCCATGGGCCTCGTGAATGACCATCTCGACGGCTGTTTTTGTCAGCGCGAGGTCGAGGACCTGCGGCTGAAGTTCAAGCGCCCGTGATTTTGGCGAGTATCGCCGAAAGCTCGCCGAGATGTTCGATCTGGCGGAAGCGCGGCGCTTCGGCCGGCGCGTCCACATGCTCCAGGGCCCATGTCAGCGCATGCGGCACGAAGACGCCATAGGAGCCGGCGGCGATCGCCGGCACGATGTCTGACTTCAGCGAATTGCCGACCATCATCGCCCGTTCCGGCCCGTCCGCCACTTTCGAGAAGATGCGGCGATAGGTCGTGGCGTTCTTGTCGCTGACGATCTCCACCGCATCGAAGAAATCGCCGAGGCCGGATTGGGCGAGCTTGCGCTCCTGGTCGAAAAGGTCGCCCTTGGTGATCAGCACCAGAAGGTATTCGCCGTTCAGCGCCTCAAGCGTTTCTTCCACATGCGGCAGGGTCTCGACGGGATGGCTGAGGAGGCCGCGGCCGATATCGAGGATTTCGCCGATCGTCCGGGTCGGCACCTTGCCGTCGGTGATCTCGATCGCCGTCTCGATCATCGACAAGGTGAAACCCTTGATGCCGAATCCGTATTGGGCGAGGTTGCGTTTTTCCGCCTCGAGCAGACGCTCGGAAATATGCGGCCCCTCGGCGAAATCGCCGAGCAGCTTCTGGAAATGCTCTTCCGTCAGCCGGTAATATTGTTCGTTCTGCCAGAGCGTATCGTCGGCATCGAAGCCGATCGCGGTAATCGGGCGCATGGGTCCATTGCCTCCATGCGTTGATATGGCGAAAAAGAAGACGCCGGGCAAGCGGTTCGGCGTGCCCGGCGCGGTGTTGTTAAGCGTTGTTACTTGCCGTGTGCTTTCAGCCAGGCCTGCATTTCGGCGATTTCCGCCTCCTGCGCCTTGATGACCGCTTCGGCGAGCTTGCGGATTTCCGGATCCTTGCCGTATTCGAGCTCGACCCTTGCCATGTCGATCGCGCCCTGGTGATGCGGGATCATGCTGCGCACGAAATCGACATCCGCATCGCCCGAATATTCCACCGCCATGTCCTGGTGCATCTTCTCGTTGGCGGCCGTGTAGCCCTTGGTGGCGGGCGTTTCGGCAGCCGTGCCGGAATTCGCCATGGGCATGTTCTTCATGTTGGAGTGGTCCATCATCTGCTGGGCTGCGAGCGGACTTGAGACCAGAACCGCAAGAGCGGCGGCGATGAATATGGTTTTCTGAGACATGGTATTTCCTTTCCCGTGTCCGATGGAAATTGAAGATGAAGTGATCCGATATTCGATCAGGCGCGGGGAGGGGGTGTCAGCGGCGCGGGAACAGGCGAGACGAGTGCCTGTTCGACGGCCGGCGCGGGATAGGCATGGATGATACGGCCGGCATCGCCGGTCGCGACATTCGGCAGGAGCGTCACGCATACGGCGCAGAAGGGTGCCGCGCAGGCCTTTGCGCCATGCGGGCAGGGTTGCTTGGTGTCGCCGTGCATATGGGCGGTTTGGGAAGTTTCAATCGTCCTGCCGTGCTCGTGCTGGCCATGGCCGCGATGTTGCGAATGGTCATGCACGATCGGAGGAGGTTGCTTTCCCGATACGAGCACCGAAGACGTCGCCATGGCGGGCATGGCCCCGTAGAGGAGCCAGGCGAAGAACATGAAAACGGCGGCGATACGCGACATGGGCCTGAATCTAAGATGGCTGGCATGGAAATCAACCATGTGAAGATCACGCTATGATGATGACCGGGCGATGACCTCATGGATCGCCTGGCAATCGCGGCTGAGCTCGCCGTAAGGCGCGACCGGCCAGATCCATTTCCGTTTCGCGATCGGCGCCGGCACGCCGCAGAGCAGGTCGGCCTCTTCGCGCACGATTTCTTTGCGATCGGTGACGCGATAGCTGGTGTCGGTCAGGAGCACTGTCCTGCAGGGCAGGGTGGTCAGGCCATCGAGATGGGCGAGGATCAATGCTCTCACGATTTCATCTTTGCCCTGCCGTTTTTCCCTCTCAAGCCGCCGTTTCGCCCCGACCCCGATCTGTGACAGGATGTTTGCCGAGACGACAAGGTCGAGATACGGCACCTGCCTGAGGAACGCGAGCGGCTCGACGGGCTTGCCTGCAACGGCATCCTCGAACCCCGAGAGATCGCGGGAAATCAGCCGGACATTTCGGAGACGCCCGGCTTTCAGCCACATCCTGACGCTCGCCAGATGCACGAGGTCGACCAGCACGACCGTATCGAATTGTTTCGACAATTCTTTGATCGGCACGTCCCGCAACAGGCCCGAGCCGAGCACGACAGCGGTGCGCTTCTGCTTCATGCCGTCTGTCGTTTCCCGAATGAAGGCCTTGCAGTTCTCCTCATGCGGCGCCCAGGCTTTCGCGCATCGCCCGGCCCGCGACCACAGGCTGACGGAGGATCGGATGAAGGGACGAAACGCTTTCGGCGTGACCGCATGGGTCGCGGCATATTGAACAGCTTCGAGGAGCATAAGTCAGCGATAGACTTCGCGCCGATGACCGATCTCGATCACCAGCACGACGAGCCGCTGATCCTGGATTTCGCAGATGATGCGATAGTCGCCGACGCGGTAGCGCCAGTACCCGCCAAGGACGTGCCCTTTCAGCGCCGCGCCAAGTTCTCTGGGATTTTCGTGTGTCGCGACACGCTCTTCAAGAAATGAGATAATGCGCGCTGCATCGTGGTGGGCGAGATGCTTTAGTTGCTTCCGCGCGCTATCCCGTAACTCAATCGTCCAGGCCAAGTTCGCGCTTCACTTCTTCCAGTGTATAGGTCCGCTCGCCGTTGCGAATCCGCTCCATTGCGGCTTCCGCAAGCGCAATGTCATGCAGATCTTCGAGATGCTGTTCCAGCACGTCGCGCATATAGGTATCCGGCTCGGCACCGGCTTCCGCGGCGTATTCGGCGATCAGCTTGTGCATTTCGTCCGGCATTTCGATCGTGACGCGTTTGTTCATGGCCTTTGCCCTTTCATGCCGGAATATATAGCATTCTCCCGAACACTTCGCCACCCATCGCCCTTGCCGCTCCCGCCTCTATCCTCTAAGAAACCGCTCACAAATCCGGCCTTTGCGGCCGACGGCAATGGAATTTCGATCATGAGCGACAAGAGACAAAAACCGCAGAAACTCAAAGCCCGCCTGCCGCGCGGCTTCGTCGATCGCACCAGTGCCGATATCCATGCCACCAACGAGATGATCGAGAAGATCCGCGAGGTCTACGAGCGCTACGGTTTCGACCCGGTCGAGACGCCGATGTTCGAATATACCGATGCGCTCGGAAAATTCCTGCCGGATGCCGACCGCCCGAACGAAGGCGTGTTCTCGCTGCAGGACGACGACGATCAGTGGATGAGCCTGCGCTACGACCTGACAGCGCCGCTCGCCCGCCATGTCGCGGAGAATTTCAACGAGATCCAGCTTCCTTACCGCACCTATCGCGCCGGCTACGTCTTCCGCAACGAGAAGCCGGGTCCCGGCCGTTTCCGCCAGTTCATGCAGTTCGATGCCGACACCGTCGGCGCGGCGGGCGTCCAGGCAGATGCCGAAATGTGCATGATGATGGCCGACACCATGGAAGCGCTGGGCATCAAGCGCGGCGATTACGTGATCCGTGTCAACAACCGCAAGGTTCTGGATGGCGTCATGGAGGCGATCGGAGTTGACGATCCCACGCAGAAACTCGCTGTTCTTCGTGCTCTCGATAAGCACGATAAATTCGGAACCGAGGGGGTTCTCCTCCTTCTTGGGGATGGACGTACAGATGAAAGTGGCGACCGTACCAAGGGGGCGGGGCTAAATTCCGAGCAGATCAAACTAATCATTCCATTTCTGGCCGGATCAACCATGGTCCCCGCTGATCAATCTCGGAGTCGCGTTCGACCTCTAGTAGGACGGCCCTCAAAGGAAGACAGCATTCTGTGGGTCGACAATTCTTGGAATTCGATTGAAGCTGCTCGGTTGATCGTAGGTGCGACGCCAAGCGGAGCTGCTGGAATTGAAGAGCTTGAATTGATGCTCAATCTGTTTGAGCAATCGGGCTATGGCCCTGATCGTATCGCGATAAATACCACTATTATCCGCGGCCTCGAATACTACACCGGCCCGGTTTTTGAAGCCGAGCTCACCTTCGACGTTACCAACGAGAAGGGCGAAGAAGTCGTGTTCGGCTCCGTCGGCGGCGGCGGGCGGTATGACGGGCTTGTCTCGCGCTTCATGGGCCAGCCGGTTCCGGCGACGGGCTTTTCGATCGGTGTCTCGCGCCTGATGACGGCGCTGAAGAACCTCGGCAAGCTCGGCCGGGACGAGGCGGTCGCCCCGGTTCTGGTCACCGTCATGGACGGCGATGTGGAAAGCATGGGCCGCTACCAGCGCTTCACGCAGGACCTGCGCAATGCCGGCATCCGTGCCGAAATGTACCAGGGCAACTGGAAGAAGTTCGGCATCCAGCTGAAATATGCCGACCGCCGCGGCTGCCCGATCGCCCTCATCCAGGGTGGCGATGAGCGCGCTGAGGGTGTGGTGCAGATCAAGGACCTGATTGAGGGCAAGCGCCTTTCCGGCGAGATCGAGGACAATGCGGCCTGGCGCGAGGCGCGGGTGGCCCAGGAAACCGTTCCCGAGGCGGAACTGGTCGCCAAGGTGAAGGAGATTCTGGCCGCCCAGGCCGAGGATCGCAGAAGGGCGAAGGATGCGTGAGTGTTACCCCCCTCTGCCCTGCCGGGCATCTCCCCCTCAAGGGGGGAGATCGGCTGGTGGCCCTCTCGTCGCCTTCAATCTGACGTCTCCTTCCCCGCAGCCGCCCCTCGGAAACGACGGTCGTGCCGCTTGTGATCTCCCCACCCGAGGGGGAGATGTCCGGCAGGACAGAGGGGGGAGTCGTGGCACAGTGGGAGCAATCCCATGCCCCTGATCGACATGCCGGAGTTTTCCGGCGATCTCCTCGCCGAATTCGCCGCTCGCCGCACCGAGCGGGTGAACACGCCGGTCATCCAGCCGGCCGAGCCTTTTCTCGACATGGCCGGCGAGGACTTGCGCCGCCGCATCTTCTTGACCGAGAGCGAGACGGGCGCGAACCTCTGCCTGCGACCGGAATTCACCATTCCCGTCTGCCTTCGCCATATCGAGACGGCCACCGGCACGCCGAAGCGTTATTCCTATCTCGGCGAGGTGTTCCGTCAGCGCCGCGAAGGCGCCTATGAATTCTACCAGGCCGGCATTGAAGACCTCGGCGACAAGGACATCGCCAGCGCCGATGCCCGCGTCATCGGGGACGCGATCGGCATCTTGAAGGCGCTGCTGCCCGGCCGCAAACTCGGGGTGACGCTGGGCGACCAGGCGGTATTCGAGGCGGTGGTGAACGCGCTCGGCCTGCCGTTCGGCTGGCAGCGGCGGCTGATCCATGCCTTCGGCGACATGGCGCATCTCGAAGCGCTGTTGGAACGGCTTGCCCGGCCGCAGCCGGTCACCGGTCTCGATCCCGAGATCGCCGGGCTCCTGGCCTCCGGCAACGAGGCGGAACTGGTGTCGCGCATCGATCGCACCATGCAGGAGACCGGCTATTCCACCAATGCCAGCCGCTCGCCGGCCGAGATCGCAAGGCGGCTCAAGGAAAAGCTGGAACTCGCCGAGACGCGGCTCGACGGCACAGCGCTGCTGCTGCTGCGTGAATTCCTGACGCTTCAGCTTCCGCTCGCGGAGGCGCCGGCGGCGCTTGCCGGCTTCGCCGATGCCGCCGATCTGAAACTCGGGCCGGCGGCAGCACTTTTCGACGCGCGTCTGGCGGCGCTTGCCAATGCCGGTGCGGACCTTTCGGCCATGACCTATCGTGCCGCCTTCGGCCGCCCGCTCGACTATTACACTGGCCTCGTCTTCGAGGTGACGGAAGAAGGCTCGCCTGCCGTTCTGGCCGGCGGCGGCCGCTTCGACCGGCTGCTGACCCTGCTCGGGGCGAAGGATCATATTCCGGCCGTCGGTTTCTCGCTCTGGCTCGATCGAATTGAAGCGGCGAGGGGTGCCGCGGCGGGCCGAAAAGTGGAGGCCGGTTTTCGGGCGGACCCGCCGCGCGAAGAAAAGAGCGTTCAATGAGCGTCATTACGATTGCCCTGCCGTCCAAGGGCCGCATCAAGGAAGACACCGCCGCGATTTTCGAACGCGCCGGGCTTGCGATTTCCGCCGTCGGCAACGACCGCTCCTATCGCGGCCGCATTGAAGGAATGGACGGCGTCGAGATCGCCTACCTGTCGGCCTCCGAGATTGCACGGGAACTCGCAAGCGGCGCGGTGGATTTCGGCGTGACCGGCGAAGATCTTGTGCGTGAGGGCATGGCAGGCGCCGACGGACGCGTCGAGTTCTGCGCTCGCCTGGGCTTCGGCCAGGCGGATGTCGTGGTCGCCGTGCCGGAAATCTGGCTCGACGTGGAGACCATGGCCGATCTCGGCGACGTGGCCGCGGATTTCCGCGCCCGCCATGGCCGCCGGTTGCAGATCGCCACGAAATACTGGCGGCTCACGCAGCAGTTCTTTTCAAGCCAGCATGGCATCCAGCTCTACCGCATCGTGGAAAGCCTCGGCGCCACGGAAGGCGCGCCGGCGGCTGGCCAGGCGGATATCATCGTCGATATTACCTCGACGGGCTCGACGCTTCGGGCGAACCATCTGAAGATCCTGTCGGATGGGGTGATCCTGAAATCCGAGGCCTGCCTGGTGAGAGCCCGCAAGCCGGATCACGAGGATGATCCGCGAGTGGCGCAGATCGTGGAGGCGGTCCGCGGCGTGCTTTAAAGTTTCAACGGGGAGGAAGATGCATGCACATCACCGGCGGATGCCATTGCGGCTATGTGACCTATGAGGCCGAGCTCGATCCGCAGCGGGTCGCCATCTGCCACTGTACCGATTGCCAGAAACTTACCGGCTCGCCTTTTCGAGTGACGGCGGTCGTTCCGGAAAGCGATTTGAAGCTCACCGGCGAGCCGCCGAAGCAATACCGAAAGACGGCCGAAAGCGGGCGCGGCCGGCTCCAGTATTTCTGCCCGGAATGTGGCTCGCAGCTCTTCGTCAACGGCGAGGGGGAGGCTTCGAAGATCTGGGGCATCCGCTGGGGCAGCATCGACCAACGGATGGAGCTGAAACCGCAGCGGCAGGTCTGGTGCCGCTCCTCGCCGGCCTGGCTTTCGCAGATCGGCGAATTGCCGGCCCGTGAAAAGGATTAGAGACAAGAAATCCGCCGGACGCGAGGTCCGGCGGATCAGTCCAGGGCAGGGAATGCTGGCAAGTTAAGCGGTAATTGCGACCGAACCGCGGCGGGCGTCGATCGAGTAGGCGCCGGCGCCGGCGGCGGCGAGAGCCAGGAAGCCGCCTGCAAGCGAGACGTTCTTCCAGAAGATCAGGCCATTGAAGACAGTCAGCAGGCCGTTCGCTTCCGGCGTGAAGCCGGGAATGTTGATCGCGCCGTTATGGAAGACGAAGGCGGTGAACAGGCAGAAAAGGGCAAGCAGGATAGCGGCGATCTTGGTCTGGAAACCGGTGAGGACGGCAAGACCGGCCACCAACTCGAAGAGGCCGGCGACATAGGCGAGCAACGCGGCCGCGGGAATGCCGGCGCCGGTGATCATGCCGGCGGTGCCAGAGGGGTCGATGAGCTTCTGGAAGCCGGACGTGATGAACATGATCGCCAGCAGGACGCGGGCGGCGAGAAGCAGGGAATTGTTGGTAGTGGCGGTGGAAGACATTTGGAAGCTCCGGTTCAGTGCCTGTGTCTCGACAGGCGGTTGAATTTCTCTGCCTGCATATTTGCCCGTTTTAATCCGTATTCGGAAGATGAACAATCGTGGACGGTTTGTTGCCGATTTGTGAACGCGGAGGACGCAGTCCGGCGCGCACGTTTTCGTCATGTCAAAGCCGGGGAGGCCTTGAAGGAGTTTATATCTCCTCGATCCGCCGCGCGTTCTCCGGCAGGACGGAAAGTTCGCGCCAGTCGATTTCCTCCAGGAGAAGATTGTATTCGTCGACATTGAGATGGCCGGCCGCGCGAAGTCCTTCGAGCGCCTCCCGCTGGGCGACGATGGCATCGAGCGCCAGCCGGCGATAGGTTTCGAGCGACGTCGCGGACACGGCCTCCTGCTCCAGGCGGAATTTTGCGCGCAGCAGTTCCGCTTCGTCCTCCACTGCTCCGTCGAGTCTCGAGAACCCTGCAAACGCTATTTCGCTGCGACGGGCAGCGAGTTCGCCAAGCCCTTTCTGGCGGCGGTCGAGACCGAGCCATCTGATGATCGGCGCAAGCGTCAGCCCCTGGACGACCAGCGTGGCAAGTACGACGGCGAAGGCCGTCAGGACGACAATATCGCGTTCGGGGAATGAGGCCGGCAAGGCGAAGGCCGTCGCAAGTGTCACAAGTCCGCGCATGCCGCACCAGCTGGCAAGCAGCGCCTGTTTGACGGAGGCTGGTTCCGGTACGCCGCGGCGGCGCGCACGCCAGGCCTGCAGGCGGTTGAAGCCCACATAGACCACGAAACGCACCAGGATGACGATGACGACGGTAATCAGAGCAAAACGGATCGCCTCTCCGAGACGGTCTGCTGACATTCCTCCGACGATATCGCGAACCTGCATGCCCATCAGAAGAAAGGCCATCACGTTCAGCACGAAGACAACGGCGCTCCAGACCGCATAGGACTGCACCCGCATCCGCACCGAGGTCGGCGTCCTGTTGCTGTACGCCAGCGTCATCGCGAAGGCGACGATGGCGAGCACGGCCGAAAGACCGAGACGTTCGGCGATGACCCACAGGAGGAAGGTCTGCACGAACTGCAGGAGGTTTCCGCCAAGCGTGCCGGAGACGAAGCGCGCCAGGTGCCGGACCAGCGTTGCGGCTATGATTCCGAGCAGGATGCCGCCGGGAACGGCAATCGTGAGGTGCAAGGCGATGGGCATGTCGAGGCCGCCCGCCGACTGGATGGCGAGCGCGGCGTCGAAGATCAGGAGTGCTGCGGCGTCGTTGAAGAGGCTTTCGCCGCGCAGGACCGTATCCGTGCTGCGGGGGATCGACATGGCAGACAGTACCGCGGTCGCCGCCGCCGCGTCGGGCGGCGCGACGATCGCGCCCAGCACCAGCGCTGCGGCGAGCGGCAGGCCGGCGAAAGCCCAGCCAAAGAATGCGACTGCCGCCGCCGTCACAACGACGCCACCCACGGCGAAGACGACGAGCGGCAGCCAGAAGCGGCGCGCGACGCCCACCGGAAAATCGAAAGCGGCATCGAACAGCGCCGGTGCGATGAACAGGGCGAGTGCCGTGGCCGGGTCGAGGGAAATGTATGGCGTGCCGGGAACCAGCGCGACGGCCGCGCCCGCCAGGGCGAGCATGGAAGGATAGGGCACGGAGAGGCGGCGCGAAACCTGCAGCAGCACGATCGCGACCAGCACCAGAAGGAGTAGGCTTTCAAAGAAACTCATGGGTGCGACTGTAATTGCGGCGCGGGCAGTTGTCAGCGGCCTTGCATCTTTGCTCTAGCCGGGATTGCGTGAGATGCTTCCCTTGGGAAACAGTGCGCCACCTCTGTCAACCTTGAGCCCGGCCAATTCCAGGGCCTCTGCGCCCCGCAATGGCCCGCCCAGTTTATAGCGCAGTTTTTCGCTCGTCTCCGGCAGCAGGGAGCTGAGGCAATCGGCGATCGCCTGCAGTGACGCCGCCAAATTAAACAGGCAGTTGCGCAACCTGATCGCCGGTTCGGAACCTTCGGCTTTGGCCAGAGCCCAGGGTTGCTGTTCCGCGACATAGCGATTTGTCGATGCGACGAACGACCACACGGCATCCAGGGCCTCATCGAATGTGTAGGCCTCGATGGAGCCGGCGACGATTTTCCTGAGGTCGGCCGCCTGATGAAGCAGGTCGTCCCCTCTGATGTCGGTGCCTTCGGGAGCCGGTATGATGCCGCCGCAATAGCGGTCGATCATGCTGAGAGCGCGGTGCACGAGATTGCCGAGCTGATCCGCAAGTTCGGAGTCATGCGCCTGCCGGAAGCGCTCATGGGAAAAATCACCGTCGCCCGTAGGGCGGATATGCCGCAAAAGATAGTAACGCAAGGCATCTGTCCCGAGTTCACCGGCCAATGGAACGGGATCGATCGCGTTGCCGGCCGATTTGCCGATCTTCCGGCCGTCCACTGTCACATAACCGTGGACGAAGATGCGCGTGGGCGGGATGATGCCCGCCGAAAGAAGAATGGCCGGCCAATAGATGGCATGGAACCGGGTGATCCCCTTGCCGATCACGTGTTCCCGGGAATCGCTCTCAAGCCAGAAGCGGCGGAACAGGGCTTCGTCCGTCCCATAGCCGAGGGCCGTGATGTAGTTGGCAAGCGCATCGAACCAGACATAAATCACCTGGCCTGGATCGTTCGGCACGGGAATGCCCCATCCGCGTGCACGGATTGCGCTGCGCGAAATGCTGAAATCTTCAAGGCCTCCCCTGATCCAGGCTAGGACCTCATTGCGCCGTGATTCCGGCACCACGTCGATCTCGCGACGTTCATACAATCTGCGCAGCGTCTCCTCGTAGCGCGAGAGGCGGAAGAACCAGTTTTCTTCTTCCACGAAGTCCGGGACAGTGCCGTGTTCAGGGCATTTGCCGTCGGCGAGTTCTTCGGCCTTGTAGAATTGTTCGCAGCCATTGCAGTAAAGGCCGCGATAGGCACGCTTGTAGATGTCGCCGCTCCTGAAACATGCCGCCCAGAGCTTGCGGGCGCCGGGTGCATGGCGTGGATCGCTGCTGGTCCGGATAAAGTCGTCATAGGAGAGGTTCAAACCTTGCTGAAGAGCGCGAAAGTGATCGGAATTGCGCTCGACGAGCGTTTCGACGGGCAGCCCGGCGGCTTCGGCAGCCTGAACGTTCTTGATGCTGTTCTCGTCGGTACCGGCCAGGAAGCGCGTATCAGCGCCCGTGGAGCGGTGGGATCGGGCGATGACGTCGGCCTGAACGACCTCCAGCGCGAAGCCGATATGGGGCCGGGCGTTCACATAGGGAATCGCCGTCGTGACGTAGCGATGAGATGGGTTGATGGAATGAGCATTCGCGGGCATCGGGAGACCTCTCGGGTTTGAGAACGAGGCGGTCCCTGAAGACAAAAAAAGCCGCCCCGGGTGGAAGCGACTTGGATGTTTGTTTATCCGCGTGGATTACATGCCAAGACCTGCCGCTTCCGATTTGGAAAGCGGCATCATCATGCAGATGCTGACGATCGAGGCGCTGCTGGTCATGAATTCCAATTATCCTCCTGGAGGTTTCCCGTCAATTGACGAATGTCAGGGAAGCGGAAGTCGATAGCCCGGCGCGCTCGACGCGCAGAGCCGTCTGGAATGATGGCGGCCTCGTTGAGATGAAAAAGGGCGGCCCGAAGACCGCCCTTCCAAGACTGAACCGGATGGCTCAGATGCGAGACGTCAGTCTCACATCATGTCCATGCCGCCCATTCCGCCCATGCCGCCAGGCATGCCGGCCGGAGCGTCCTTCTTCGGCAGCTCGGCGATCATGGCTTCGGTGGTGACCAGCAGGCCGGCAACCGAGGCTGCGTCCTGCAGGGCGGTGCGAACGACCTTGACCGGATCGACGATGCCCATGCCGATCATGTCGCCGTATTCGCCGGTCTGGGCGTTGTAGCCGTAGTTGTCGTCGTTCTTTTCGAGGATCTTGCCGACGACGATCGAAGCTTCGTCACCAGCGTTTTCGGCGATCTGGCGGGCCGGAGCCTGCAGGGCGCGGCGAACGATGTTGACACCGGCTTCCTGGTCGGCGTTTTCGCCCTTGACCTTAAGCTGAGCGGAAGCACGCAGCAGAGCGACGCCGCCGCCCGGTACGATGCCTTCCTGAACGGCCGCACGGGTCGCGTTGAGCGCGTCGTCGATGCGGTCCTTCTTTTCCTTCACTTCGACTTCCGTCGAACCGCCGACGCGGATGACGGCAACGCCGCCAGCGAGCTTGGCAAGGCGTTCCTGCAGCTTCTCGCGGTCGTAGTCGGAGGTGGTTTCCTCGATCTGGGCCTTGATCTGGCCGACGCGGCCTTCGATGTCGGCCTTCTGGCCCGCACCGTCGACGATCGTGGTGTTTTCCTTGGAGATCGAAACCTTCTTGGCACGGCCGAGCATGTCGATGGTGACGTTTTCGAGCTTGATGCCGAGGTCTTCGGAGATGACAGTGCCGCCGGTCAGGATGGCGATGTCTTCCAGCATGGCCTTGCGGCGATCGCCGAAGCCCGGAGCCTTGACGGCAGCGATCTTGAGGCCGCCACGCAGCTTGTTGACGACGAGCGTTGCGAGCGCTTCGCCTTCGACGTCTTCAGCGATGATGAGGAGCGGCTTGCCGGTCTGGACGACGGCTTCGAGAACCGGGAGCATCGCCTGGAGGTTGGAGAGCTTCTTCTCGTGCAGGAGGATGAAGGCATCTTCCAGGTCAGCAACCATCTTTTCCGGGTTGGTGACGAAGTAGGGCGAGAGATAGCCGCGGTCGAACTGCATGCCTTCGACGACTTCGAGTTCGGTCTCGGCGGTCTTGGCTTCTTCAACCGTGATGACGCCTTCGTTGCCGACCTTCTGCATGGCTTCGGCAATGTCGAGGCCGATCTGGCGCTCGCCGTTGGCGGAGATCGTGCCGACCTGGGCGACTTCTTCCGAAGTGTTGATCTTCTTGGCCTTGGCCTGGAGATCAGCGACGACGGCCTTGACGGCGAGGTCGATGCCGCGCTTCAGGTCCATCGGGTTCATGCCGGCTGCAACGGCCTTGGCGCCTTCGCGAACGATGGCCTGGGCAAGAACGGTTGCGGTCGTGGTGCCGTCACCGGCGATGTCGTTGGTCTTCGAAGCGACTTCGCGGACCATCTGGGCGCCCATGTTCTCGAACTTGTCTTCCAGTTCGATTTCCTTGGCGACGGAAACGCCGTCCTTGGTGATGCGCGGCGCGCCGAAGGACTTGTCGATCACGACGTTGCGGCCTTTCGGGCCGAGCGTGACCTTCACTGCGTCAGCGAGAATGTCGACGCCACGCAGCATCTTTTCACGCGCGGTGCGGCCGAATTTGACTTCTTTAGCTGCCATTTTTGAGAACTCCTGAAACGGGTGTCAGAGAATTTCGGAAAACACGACCGGCCGAAATCAGCCGATGATGCCCATGATGTCGGTTTCCTTCATGATCAGAAGGTCTTCGCCGTTGATCTTGACTTCCGTGCCGGACCACTTGCCGAAGAGAACGCGGTCGCCGACCTTGACGTCGAGCGCGGCGATCTTGCCGGACTCGTCGCGGGCGCCGGGGCCGACGGCGACGATTTCGCCTTCAGCGGGCTTTTCCTTGGCGGTGTCCGGAATGATGATGCCGCCTCTGGTCTTTTCTTCAGACTCGACGCGGCGAACGACGACGCGATCGTGCAGGGGGCGGAAATTGGTGCTTGCCATTGTCTAATCCCTCGATCAAATGACATTGACGGATCGCAAGATCCGTATCGCTTGGCTGTTGGCACTCACCTTGCGGGAGTGCTAACGAGGGTCGAGATAAGTGGGGCCGGCGATTGAGTCAAGGACGAAGCTGAAATTTTAAAGGCGGTCCCGCCTGCCGGTTGAAAACAAGCTTAATGGATAAGCCGGGCCATGGTGCGGCGCAAAAATGACACCAGCGTGTCGTCGCGGCGCAACGGGAGCTTTTTGCTTGTAATCTTTTCGGCGGTTTGCCATGTCACCGGGGACTTGGAGTGACAGGACGGACATATGGCAAAGCGCATCGGCAGTTTGAGCGAAGTGATCGGCGGCTACGACGTCGTTCTTTCCGACGTCTGGGGCGTCGTGCACAATGGCGTCGATGCCTTCCAGCACTCCTGCAAGGCGCTTGCCGAGGCGCGGGAGGCCGGCGCGACAGTCGTGTTGATCACCAATTCGCCGCGTCCGGCGCCGGGCGTCATCCAGCAGATGCGCGCGCTCGGCGTGCCGGACGGGACCTATGACCGTATCGTCACCTCCGGCGACGTGACGCGCCATCTGATTGCCGAAGGGCCGAAAAAGGTCTTCCTGCTCGGCCCCGAACGCGACATGCCGCTGTTTGACGGGCTCGACGTCGAGGCCGTTTCGGCAGAGGACGCGGATTGCATCGTCTGCACCGGTTTCTTCGACGACGAGAAGGAAGTGCCGGAGGACTACACCGGCCTCCTGACCGCCTTCGTCAAGCGCGACGTGCCGTTCATCTGCGCCAACCCCGACCTCGTGGTCGAGCGCGGCCACCGCATCATCCCCTGTGCCGGTGCCGTCGCCGCCTATTACGAACAACTCGGCGGCAAGACGCGCATCGCCGGCAAACCGCACCGGCCGATCTACGAGGCGACGCTTGCCGCCGCTCGCGAAGTGCGCGGCGATTTCCCGATGGACCGTGTGCTGGCGGTCGGCGACGGTATGCCTACCGACGTGCGCGGTGCGCTCGCATACGGGCTCGATCTGCTCTATATCAGCGGGGGTATCCATGTGGCGGAATATACCGTCAATGGCCGGACCGACGAAGCGATCCTCAATGCCTGGCTGAAATCGGAAAACGCCGCGCCGAAATACTGGATGCAGAGGCTTGCCTGAACCGGAAATCGCTTCGATGACCGTATTCCACCGCAACGAAAAGAAAGAACCGCTGCCCGAGGCGTTGAAGGGCGGCGTCATCGCCATCGGCAATTTCGACGGTGTGCATCGCGGCCATCGCAGCGTTCTCGAGCGCGCGTTGTCGCTTGCCGAAGAGCGCGGCACACCCGCGCTGGTGCTGACCTTCGAGCCGCATCCACGCACCGTGTTCCGGCCGGAGGAACCCGTCTTCCGGCTGACGCCCGCGCCGCTGAAGGCGCGATTGCTGGAGGCCATGGGCTTCCAGTCGGTGATCGAATATCCCTTTACCAGGGAATTCGCGACGCGCTCGGCGGAAGAATTCATCCGGACGATCCTGGTCGACTGGCTGCATGCCGGCGCCGTCGTCACCGGCTTCGATTTCCATTTCGGCAAGGGCAGGGAAGGCGGCCCGGCCTTCCTGATGGCGTCGGGCGAAAGGCACGGCTTTACCGTCTCGCTCGTCGATGCCTTCCGGGACGAAAATGCCGAAGTGATATCTTCGAGCCGCATCCGGGCCCTGCTGGGGGAAGGCGGCGTGTCTGGCGCGGCAGGTCTTCTCGGCTACCGTTATACGGTCGAGGCTGAGGTGATCGGCGGCGAAAAGCTCGGCCGGCAGCTCGGCTTCCCGACCGCCAACATGCAGTTATCCCCGGAAGCAGAGCTGAAGGCAGGCATCTATGCCGTACGGTTCCGCCGCCCCGACGGCACGCTCCACGATGGCGTTGCAAGCTACGGGCGCCGTCCGACCGTGACGGACAACGGCGCACCGTTGCTTGAGACCTATCTCTTCGATTTCTCCGGCAGCCTCTATGGTGAAATCTGTTCCGTCTCCTTCTTCGGGCACCTGCGCGACGAGCTGAAATTCGACAGCCTCGACGCGTTGGTGGTGCAGATCAAACGCGACGAGGAAGAGGCGCGGGCGCTGCTCTCCGGTGTCAGACCGCTCGGGGAACTGGACGCGAAAATCGCATTCTGACGTCGTTTGATGACGAAGTCCGCAAGTCAGCTCACAGTCGGCTTGCGCGGCAAATCCATTGTCGCCAGCATCGTCTGTTCGAGCATGTCCGGAAACTCCGGTGTTTCCAGGAAAAAGGGGCCGGGCTGGTTGATGATGGTGTTGTTGAGAACGCCGTACATCACCTGGAAGGCGAAGCGGATGCGGGCCTCATCGACGCGGGCATGATCGATCGACGGTTCACGGGCAACCCGATCGAGAAAGGCATCGGTCAGCGCATGCACGTTCCGGCGGAAGGGCTCCCATGCCTCTCCTGATTCCAGGCTGACCTTGAACGCGGAACGGAAGAAGGTCTTCTGCTCGATGTAGCGGGCGACTTGCGCCTGTGTCAGTTCAGCGAGAATACGGTTGAAGGTCGTCTCCCGCACGACGGCCTCGAGCATTGGCCCCGATTCCGCCGCAGCCGCGACCATGACCGCCTTGAAGAGCGTCAGCTTGTCGGGGAAGCGCGCGTAAAAGGCACCGGTCGAGCATTCGGCCGCGTTGCAGATATCGGCAACGCCGACCTCGTCGAAGGAAATCTTTCGCGCGATGCGCAGCCCTTCATCGATCAGGCGATCGCGCAATTCGCGGCTGCGCAACTGCTGGGCGGGAAGAACGCCAACTCGTGCCAGATCGTCATGCCAATTCGCTGTCGTTCTCAATATGCACCGCCTCTCCTCTATGAATTGCGTATCGTATTCCCGTTGTCCATCAGCTTAAAACAGAATGAGATTCTTATTCTGATTGATTCCTCGTTCGGCTGTTGTTAGATCTCGGTTCTCTGATCGGAGGGAGGAGAGAGATGGAGATTTCAAACAGCGGGCGTGCATTCACTCGTCGGAGTGTTCTTAACTTTGCCCTGGCAGCCGGCGCTTCAAGCATGTTTCCGGTTGCCGCTCATGCCGAGGCACCGGCAGCTCCCAAGGGGGCGAAGCTCGTGCTCTTGGGCACCAAGGGCGGGCCGCGCGTCGGTGGCAACCGATCCAATCCCGCCAATGCGCTGATCGTCGACGGCGTTACCTACATCATAGACACAGGCATGGGGGTAACGGCTCAGGTCGTGAAGGCAGGGATCGATCTTGCAAGCATCCGCACGATCCTTATTTCCCACATGCATTCGGACCATCAGCTCGAATTCGGCAATCTGGTCTACAATATCTGGGTATCCGGGGCGCTGCGTCAGCCGATCGATGCCTATGGACCGGCTGGGCTCGAAGACATGGCGAGGGATTTCTGGCAGCTCAACCGTCTTGACGTCGCGACCAGGAT
This sequence comes from Neorhizobium phenanthreniclasticum, assembly GCF_040066075.1. Classification (NCBI taxonomy): domain Bacteria; kingdom Pseudomonadati; phylum Pseudomonadota; class Alphaproteobacteria; order Hyphomicrobiales; family Rhizobiaceae; genus Neorhizobium; species Neorhizobium phenanthreniclasticum. The sequence goes on along the minus strand of NZ_JBEAAL010000001.1, from coordinate 257,461 downwards.
GGAGGACGAGGGGCGTGCCGACCCGTCCAAGCTCCTGCGCGCCCACGATTTTACCAAAAAGGACGGGCTGGTCATGCAGGACGAGCGCGTAAAGGTGACCGCCTTCACGACGCCCCACCCGCCGCTGGAAAATCTCGCCTACCGGTTCGAGACGCCGTATGGGGTCGTCGTTTATTCGGGTGACACCGCCTATAATCCGGCGCTGGCCGATTTCGCGCGCGATGCGGACGTGCTGGTGCACGAAGTCCTTTACCTTCCCGGCGTCGACGCCCTGGTGAAGCGCGCGAATGGCACGCCCGCTTTCCGCAAGCACATCGTCGAAAGCCACACGGCGGCCGAGCAGGTGGGGATGATCGCCGCACAGGCTCGCGCGAAGAAACTCGTCCTCAGCCATTTCGGGCCTGGCGACATGGAGTGGATCACCGACGAAATGTGGCGCGCCGAAACCGCCAGGCATTTTGACGGGGAGATCGTCGTCGGACGCGACCTGCTCGAAATTCCGCTCGGCTGAACGCCGCGGCTTCAGCCATGTCTCCCGTCCCGTCCTGTTTTAAAGGGCAGGGCGGGGGAAAGCGCCTGCTATTTTGCCGAAGCCGGTCTTTCATATTCCTGACCGACCCTCTTCCTTTTTTCGGCAAGAACACATAAACAACCGCCACTATGCAAAAATTTCGGCTGGCTCAGATCATACGAATTATCGGCCCGGCCTTCCGCGCGCTGTAAGAGCGGCTGGAGGGTCCGGGTTTTCGGCGCTTACGACAAGCGCCTTCCGCCACCGTGTTTTCATCGAGACGCGCCCCGTCGCGGCGCCAGAGACGATTGCCATCATGACCGATACCGCCGAAAAACTCGACTATTCGAAGACCCTCTATCTGCCCGAAACCGATTTTCCGATGCGCGCCGGACTGCCGCAGAAGGAGCCGGAACTGGTTGCCCGCTGGCAGCAGATGGACCTTTACAAGAAGCTCCGCGCCTCCGCCGCCGGCCGCGAAAAATTCGTTTTGCACGACGGCCCGCCCTATGCGAACGGTAACATCCATATCGGCCACGCGCTGAACAAGATCCTCAAGGACGTCATCACCCGCTCGTTCCAGATGCGCGGCTATGACTCGAACTATGTGCCGGGCTGGGACTGCCACGGCCTGCCGATCGAGTGGAAGATCGAGGAAGAGAACTATCGTTCCAAGGGCAAGGCAAAGCCCGACCTCTCCGAGCCGGCGGCGATGACCGAGTTCCGCCGCGAGTGCCGCGCCTATGCGGAAAAGTGGATCAAGGTTCAGGCGGGTGAGTTCCAGCGCCTCGGCATCGTCGGCGATTTCGAGAACCCGTACCTGACGATGAATTTCCACGCCGAAGCGCGCATCGCCGGCGAGCTCTTGAAGATCGCCAGGAGCGGCCAGCTCTATCGCGGCTCGAAGCCGATCATGTGGTCGGTGGTCGAGCGCACCGCGCTGGCGGAAGCCGAGGTCGAGTATCAGGATTACGAGTCCGATACGATCTGGGTGAAGTTCCCTGTAGCCAGTTTCGGGACGATCGACACGCCTTTTGAGGCAAAGTCCTATATGGATGATATCCGCGGTGCTTTCGTAGTCATCTGGACCACGACGCCTTGGACCATCCCGGGCAACCGGGCGATCTCGTATTCGCCGAAAATCGCCTATGGCCTCTACGAAGTCACGGTGGCAGAGAACGATTTCGGCCCGCGTCCCGGTGAGAAGTTGATCTTTGCCGACAAACTGGCCGAAGAAAGCTTCGCCAAGGCCAAGCTCCAGTATAAGCGCTTGCGCGATGTCTCGGCTGATGAGATGGCGGCGATCACCTGCGCCCATCCCCTGCGCGGCCTCGGTGGCGGCTACGACTTCGACGTGCCCCTGCTGGCCGGCGATCACGTCACCGACGATGCCGGCACCGGTTTCGTCCACACGGCACCGAGCCACGGCCGCGAGGACTTCGAGGCCTGGATGCACCATATCCGGGAGCTGGAAGCGCGCGGTATCGAGACGAAGATCCCGTTCCCGGTCGACGATTCCGGCACCTACACTGCCGATGCACCCGGTTTCGAGGGCGTGCGCGTCATGGACGACAACGGCAAGAAGGGCGATGCCAACGACCGCGTCATCAAGGCGCTGATCGAGCGTAACATGCTTTTTGCCCGCGGCCGTCTGAAGCACCAGTATCCGCATAGCTGGCGCTCCAAGAAGCCGATCATCTTCCGCAATACGCCGCAATGGTTCGTCTATATGGACAAGACGCTTGCCGACGGCACGACGCTGCGCGAGCGGGCGCTGAGGGCAATCGACGATACCCGTTTCGTGCCGGCTGCCGGCCAGAACCGCCTGCGCGCCATGATCGAGCAGCGCCCGGACTGGGTGCTGTCCCGCCAGAGGGCATGGGGCGTGCCGATCTGCGTCTTCGTCGACGAGCATGGCGAGGTTCTGCAGGATGAGGCTGTCAACCGGCGCATCCTGGATGCCTTCGAGGTGGAAGGCGCGGACGCATGGTTTGCCGAAGGCGCCAAGGAGCGCTTCCTGGGCAATGGGCATGATCCGGCTAAGTGGACGCAGGTCATGGACATCCTCGACGTCTGGTTCGACTCGGGTTCGACGCACACCTTCACGCTGGAAGATCGCCCGGACCTGAAATGGCCGGCCGACGTCTATCTGGAAGGCTCCGACCAGCATCGCGGCTGGTTCCATTCGTCGCTCCTGGAATCCGCCGCCACCCGCGGCCGCGCGCCTTATGACACGGTCATCACCCATGGTTTCACCATGGACGAGAAGGGCCAGAAGATGTCGAAGTCGCTCGGCAATGTCGTGGCCCCGCAGGACGTCATGAAGGATGCCGGCGCCGATATCCTGCGCCTCTGGGTCATGACGACGGATTACTGGGAAGACCAGCGCCTCGGCAAGACGATCATCCAGACGAATGTCGATGCCTATCGCAAGCTCAGGAATACGATCCGCTGGATGCTCGGCACGCTCGCCCATGACGAGGGCGAGGAGATCGCCTATGCCGACCTGCCGGAACTCGAGAAGCTGATGCTGCATCGCCTGGCGGAACTGGATAAACTCGTCCGTGAGGCTTACGACGCCTTCGAGTTCAAGAAGATCGCACGCGCGCTCATCGATTTCGCCAATGTCGAGCTCTCGGCCTTCTATTTCGATGTGCGCAAGGATGCGCTTTATTGCGATGCGCCGTCGTCGCTGCGCCGCCGTGCAGCACTCTCCGTCATCCGTAGGATCTTCGACTGCATGGTGACCTGGCTTGCGCCCATGCTGCCGTTCACCACGGAGGAGGCGTGGCTGTCGCGCAATCCGGGCGCGGTCTCCGTGCATCTCGAACAGTTCCCGGACGTTCCGGCCGAATGGCGCAATGACATGCTTGCCGAAAAATGGAACGCGATCCGCCGGGTCCGCTCGGTCGTCACCGGCGCGCTGGAGATCGAGCGCAAGGACAAGCGCATCGGTTCCTCGCTGGAAGCGGCCCCCGTCGTCCACATCACTGATCCGGCGCTCCTGAAGGCGCTGGAAGGCCAGGACTTCGAGGAGATCTGCATCACCTCCGGCATCGAGATCGGGGCGGGCGAAGGGCCGGAAAGCGCCTTCCGGCTGCCGGAAGTTCCGGGCGTTGCCGTCGATCCGAAGCTCGCCGAAGGCGTAAAATGCGCCCGCTCCTGGCGTGTGACGAAGGATGTCGGTACCGATCCCGACTGGCCGGATGTCTCCGCACGCGACGCTGCGGCACTTCGCGAACTCGCCGCCCTCGGTCGCCTCGGTTGACCTGAAAAGCCGCCGGATGATTGCGCTTTGGCGCGTCATCCGGTATTTCTGCCCGAAATTGGCCGGATTTTCCCGCCATCTGGGGTGCAAGTAGTCTCAGGCGTCGAGGACGGGCGCCGCTGGAAGGGTTTTGATGACAACGACATCTGCGTTTCGTGTCGGCATGGGTGTGGCCGGCATCCTCGCCTCGACCTTGACCCTTTCGGGCTGCCTTGGCAGCCCCACTTACGGCACCGACAAGACTGCCCTCGAGCAGCTCACGGACGACCTTGGTTCGGCCGTTTCGATCGGTGGCAAGGAAGACGAAGCCAAGCGCAATCTGAAATACAATCCGCGTCCTTCGCTTGTCGTCGCCAAGGGGGATGCGGCTAACCTGCCGCCGCCGCAGCAATCGCTTGCCAACCGCGAGAACAATCCGAACTGGGTCGAATCTCCGGAAGAAACGCGTAAGCGACTCCGCGAAGAGGCGGATGCAAACGCGAACAATCCGAGATATCAATCTCCCCTCATCACCGGCAAGGGCCAGGGCGGTCAGTTGACCGAATCCGAAAAGTGGGAAGCTTTCCGCAAGGCCAAGCAGGACGCCGAGACCGTTGACGTCTCTGCCCGCCGCCGTTCGCTTACCGAACCGCCGGCGGAGTTCCGTTCGGCGGATACGGCCAGTCTGAGCGATCTTGGCGAGCCCGAGATGCAGAAGGAAAAGCGCCGCAAGAAGGAAGCCACGGAAGCGAAGAACTCCCGCGAATGGTGGAAGCTCTTCTGATTGCCGGCATGCCGGTCAGTCCTCTCTTTTCGCGCGGAAGAAACCGGTGAGCAGGCTTGCCGCCTCGGTTTCGCCAAGTCCGGAATAGACCTCCGGCGCATGGTGGCAGGTCGGTTGGCTGAAAAACCGGATGCCGTTGTCGACCGCGCCGCCTTTCGGGTCTTCCGCGCCGTAGTAGAGACGGCGTATGCGGGCAAACGAGATTGCCGCCGCGCACATGGTGCAGGGTTCGAGCGTCACGTAGAGATCGGCACCGGCAAGCCGCTCCTGCCCGAGTGCTGCGGATGCATCGCGGATCACGGCGATCTCTGCATGGGCCGTCACGTCGTTGTCGGCGCGGGTGCGGTTTCCCGACCGGGCGATGATGACGCCGTCGAGCACCAGCACGGCGCCGACCGGAACCTCGCCGCGGGCAGCGGCATCCCGGGCTTCGGCGAGCGCTGCGTCCATGAAACCATCGGTATTGGCCATTTCAGGCGATTTCCTCTTAACCCGGATCGCGCGAACTGGTAGGAAGCATCCAACCGGAAGCCCGATTTGCGGGCCTAACACCACTTAAGTCAACACGAACAAGAATGTCCGGATCATCTCCGTCAGACATCACGCTTCAGGCAAACAACAAATGAATTCCAAAGACAAGCCGAAGCGCGGCGAAGGCAGAACTTTCGTTCGCGAAACCAAACCCAGATCGGCCCCGAAGGCGGCTGCCGGCAGCAAGGCCGCCAAGGGCGCAAGGAAAAACACCGCGCCGAAAGCCTTTTCCGAAAAACCGGTAAAGGCAGCGCGCAAGCCCGCGCCGGCCGCAACGATATCCGCTGAGGCCGAGGGCAAGCCTGAGCGCATCTCCAAGCTCCTGGCGCGCGCCGGTGTTGCCTCCCGCCGCGATATAGAGCGGATGATCATGGAAGGCCGGGTGAAGCTGAACGGTGAGCTTCTCGACACGCCCGTCGTCAATGCGACGCTTAACGACAAGATCGAGGTGGATGGCGTGCCGATCCGCGGGATCGAGCGCACCCGCCTCTGGCTCTATCACAAGCCGGCCGGCCTCGTGACCACCAATTCTGATCCGGAAGGCCGTCCGACCGTTTTCGACAACCTGCCGGAAGGTCTGCCGCGGGTGCTTTCGATCGGTCGACTCGACATCAACACGGAAGGCCTGCTGCTGCTCACCAATGACGGCGGCCTGTCGCGCGTCCTGGAATTGCCGACAACGGGCTGGCTTCGCCGCTACCGCGTCCGCGCCCATGGCGAGGTCGATCAGGAAGCGCTCGACAAGCTCAAAGAGGGGATCGCCGTCGACGGCGTGCTCTACGGTTCGATCGACGCGACGCTGGACCGTAGCCAGGGTCGCAATGTCTGGATCACCATGGGTCTTCGCGAAGGCAAGAACCGCGAGATCAAGAACGTTCTCGGCGCGCTTGGGCTCGAGGTCAACCGCCTGATCCGTATCTCCTATGGGCCGTTCCAGCTCGGTGATCTGCCCGAGGGCCAGGTGATCGAAGTGCGTGGCCGCATGCTGCGCGACCAACTCGGGCCGCGCCTGATCGAGGAAGCGAAGGCGAATTTCGACGCGCCGCTCTACAACGACAAGGACTCGGAAGACGACAAGCCGGCGCGCGCCGAACGGTCCGCCTCCGAACAGTCCGATTGGGCCGCCAAGCCGGAAAAGATGGAACGTCCGCGCGCCGGCAAGCCGGAAGACAGGCGCGAGAAGGCGCTCGGCCGGCTCGATACCAGGCGCGATGACCGCAAATTCGCGGACAAGCCCCGCGGCGGCAAATCGTTCGGCAACCGGGATCGGGATGAAGAGGAGCGTCCGAAGAAGCGTCCTCCGCTGGGCACCAGCCGCACCGCCAATGTCTGGATGGCGCCGGGCGCCCGCCCGACCACGGACGGCAAGGCCCAAAAAACCTCTGCGCGTGCTGACGCCGAACGGCTGTTCAAGAAGCCTGCGCCCGAAAATGATCGCCGCGTCGTGGTGAACCGCGCCGACGACGACAGCGACTGGATCCGCGCCGAGGAGCCGGCCCGCCGTCCGCGCGACGAAGAGGGCGGCGATTTCGGCCGCAAGCGTTCGTTTGGCGATCGGGCCGAACGGGGAGAGCGTTCCTTTGGTGACCGTCCGAGAGGCGACCGCAGGCCGCGCGAAGAGGGTGATCGCCCACGCGGCGAACGCCCGTTTGGCGATAGGCCTCGTGGTGATCGCAAGCCACGCGAGGATGGTGATCGCCCGGCCCGTTCTTTCTCCGGCGAGAAGCGCTCCGAGCATCCGCGTGGTGACCGTCCCTTTGGAGACCGTCCGGCGCGTGGCGAACGGTCCTTCGATAAGCCGAGAGGCGAACGCCGGCCTCGCGAGGATGGTGACCGTCCCGCACGGTCCTTCTCCCCGGGCGAGGGGCGTGCCGAACGCACCCGCTCAGAACGTCCGCGCAGCGAGCGTCCTGCCGGCGACCGGCCCTTCGGCGATAAGCCGCGCGGCGGAAAACCGGCTGGCAAATCCTCCGGCGGCAAGTCCTTCGGTGGCAAGCCGGCCGGCGCCGGTGGTTTTGCCGGGAAAGGTGCTGGCGGTCGCGGAAAGCCGGGCGGCGCGGGCAAACCTGGCGGTCGTCCGGGCGGTTCGCGTCCGGGCGGGGCAAGGTCCGGCAGCAAGCCGCGTGGGCCAAAGGGGTGATGGACAGTGCGGATCGTAGGTGGTGAGTTTCGCGGCCGGTCCTTGGCCACACCGAAAACCGATGCCATCCGGCCGACCATCGACCGGACACGCGAAAGCCTGTTCAACATCATCAGCCACGTCTATCCGGAAGCGCTGGACGGCACGCGGGTGATCGATCTCTTTGCCGGCACCGGTGCGGTCGGTCTCGAAGCGGTCTCGCGAGGCTGTCGCCATGCCCTGTTTGTCGAGAACGGCGTCGAGGAGCGGGGCCTGCTCTGGGAAAACATCGACAATCTCGGTTTGCATGGCCGCTCTCGTATCCTGCGCCGCGATGCAACGAAGCTTGGCGCGATCGGCACGATGGAGCCTTTCCATTTCCTTTTCGCCGATCCGCCCTATGGTCAGGGTCTGGGCGATGCGGCCCTGCTCGCGGCCCACACGGGCGGCTGGCTGGTTCCGGGCGCCCTCGCGATCCTGGAGGAACGTGCCGACGTGAAATCTGCGGTGGATCCGGCCTTCAAACTGCTCGAAAGCCGTCTCTTCGGCGACACTCGCATGGATTTCTTCCGCTACCAGCCGATGTGAAAAGAAAGGCGTGAGAGGAAAGGAATGAACGTCAAGCTTGCGCTTCCCGATGTCGAGTCCGCGGAACGGAAAAGCGGGCTGACCTTTGCAATCGCCCTCGGCGGCGGCGGGGCACGCGGCATTTCGCATATCCAGATCATCGAGGCGCTCGACGAGCTTGGCATCCGGCCGGTAGCGATCTCCGGCTCCTCGATCGGCGCGATCATGGGGGCCGGCATGGCGTCGGGTATGAAGGGCCGCGAGATACGCAATTTTACGCTGGAAACGATCGGCAATCGCGGAGTGCTGCTCAACAAGCTCTGGAGTCTCGGCCCGGCCACCATGCGCGACAAGCTCGGCGGATTCCGTTTCGGCCACTTCAATCTCGAACTCATTCTGGATGTCTTCCTGCCGCCCGATGTGCCGGAGGATTTCGCCGATCTCCACATCCCGATGAAGATTTCTGCCACGGATTATTACGGCCAGGCGGAGGTGGTGCTGGAGGAGGGTGAACTGCGCACGGCGATCGCAGCCTCCGCGGCCATTCCCGGCCTTTTCATGCCGGTGCGCGTCAATGGACGGATCATGGTCGACGGCGGCGTCTTCAATCCGGTTCCCTACGAACATCTGATGGAGCTTGCCGACGTGGTGATCGGCGTCGATGTGGTCGGCGCACCGGAAGGGGACGGCACCCATGTTCCGAGCCGTATCGACAGCCTGTTCGGCGCGAGCCAGCTCACCATGCAGGCGAGTATCGCGCTCAAGCTGAAGCTCAACCCGCCGCATATTTTCCTGCGACCCTCGGTCAACCGGTTCCGGGTGCTGGATTTCCTGAGGGCCCGTGAAATCCTGGAGGAATCCGAAGGCGTGAAGGACGACTTGAAGCGCGCCATCGACGCGCTTCACGCAGCGATTGAAGCCTGAGATCGCTAAGCGGCCTGGGACATCTTCTTTCTGAAGAGATTGCAGCCAATGGTGCGCGCGGTCTGTAATCGCTGATCTTCTCCTTCCCTATGCTCCAGCAAAAGCTCCGAAGTCACCACCCGGGCGCCGCAATAGTCGAAAATCCCATGGTCGATTTGCGTTTTCATGGCACCGAAATAACCATGCCTCGCATAGGTGCGCATGTCGGCGCCGCCGATGGCCACCAGATGGACAGGGAGCCGCTGAAGTTTTTTGACGAGTTTCAGATCGGCGCCTTCGTCATAGGCCCAGCCATTGCTGAAGACGCGGTCGATCCACCCCTTCAGCAGTCCCGGCATTGACCACCAATAGACGGGATAGACCAGTACAAGCGCATCGGCGCGATCTATTCTCGCCTGTTCGGCGATGACGTCCGCGGAAGCGGCCATCTCGCGACGATGGACCGCCAGATCGACCGCCGTAAACCGGGGATCGAAGCCTTCGGCGGCGAGGTCGGCGATCTCGAAAGAATCGGCCGGATCGCAGGTGATACCGTGTCCGATATGGGCAGCGACATTATGGGTAAGGGAACCCGGCTCGGGATGCGCAACGACGATAAGGGCATGCATGTCGGATACTCCTGATGAGCTTGCTGTGGAGGCCTGGAGGTTATATACTTTTGGTAAGTTACTTTTGGTATATAGCGAAGTCAAGCATGGAAGAGCAAACCACCCGCCGTCCACGCCAGCGCCTCACGCGCGAGGCCCGGCATCGTCAGCTTCTCGATGTGGCATGGAAAATTGCCCGAGACGAGGGGACCGATGCCTTGACCCTCGGTCGTCTGGCCGAGGGCGCGGGGGTCGCCAAGCCCGTTGTATACGATCATTTCGCCACACGTCCGGATTTGCTGATAGCTCTCTACCAGGAGTTCGATGCGCGCCAGACAGCCGTTATGGACGCTGCATTGGAGAAGGGCGAAGCCGACTTGAGCGACCGTGCCCGGGTGATCGCCTCCTCCTATGTGGATTGCGTCCTGCAGCAGGGGCGTGAAATACCGGGCGTCATCGCCGCCCTTGCCGGTTCCCCGGAGCTTGAAAAGATCAAGCGCGATTACCAGGCTGTCTTCATGGAGAAGTGCCGGGCTGTTCTTGCCCCCTTTGCAAAGGCGGGCACTATCAGGTCGGCTGGTTTATGGAGCATGCTTGGCGCGGCAGAGGCTCTTTCCCACGCTGCTGCGACCGGTGAGATCACGCCCTCGCAGGCCAAAGAGGAACTCCTTGCAACGATCGTCTCGATGGCCGAGCGCAATAAGTAGCGCCGGCTTGCCTGGGAAGAACAGAGGCGGTCGACCTGCCCTAGCTGGTCTCCGCCACCGCCGGCTCCGAACCCATCTCGTCCATGACGGGCGCCCGCTTCGGCTTGATCAGCGGCTCCGGCCGAACCGGACTGTTGAAGAGCATCTCGCGGCCGGCACCGAGCCCCTGGACTGCCTGGATCTGCAGCCGTTCTTCATCGCGCCGGCGGATATCGTCGCCGATCTCCTCTGCCTCGTTTTCAGACATGCCGAGCGCCTCCAGCGTCCGGCGGCCGAAGAGAAGACCGGATTCCAGCGTCTCGCGCAGTTCGTATTCGATATTCCGGGCCCGAAGCGACAAGGAGTGAATACGGTCGTAAGAGCGCACGAAGAGGCGCACGTCAGGGAATTCCGAGCGGATCAGGTCGACGATCCGGTCGGTCGTCTCGCGCTTCTGGGTGGTGACCGCGACGACTTTTGCCCGCTCTATGCCCGAGGCGATCAGCACGTCGCGGCGCGTGCCGTCGCCGAAATAGATCCGGAAGCCGAACGATGCCGCCTGACGTATGCGGTCGGCGGAATCATCGATGACCGTCACCTCGCGACCGCCGGCAAGAAGGATCTGCGCGGCGATCTGGCCGAGACGCGAGAAGCCGATCATCAGCACGTCGGCGCCTGCTCCGTCGAAATCCTCCTCCAGTTCCTCGCGCGTTTCACCGCTGAGGAAGCGCTTGGAAAGTGCCGCGCCGAGCGGCGTGAGCGCCATGGAGAGGGTTACAATGGCAATGAGCAGCGAGGCGGTCGCGGAGGAGAGGAGGCCCGCGGCGGTCGCTGTCGTGAAAAGCACGAAACCGAATTCACCACCCTGCGGCAGCAGGAAGGCGATCCTGACGGCATCGTTGTGCGACGATCCCCAGAGGCGGCACAGCCCGTAGACGATCAGCGACTTGACGGCCATGAAGATCGGCACCGCCGGCAGGATGAAGAGGATGTTGTCCAGGATGACGTGGACTTCGAGCGACAGGCCGACCGCCATGAAGAAGAGCGCCAGCAGCAGGCCGCGGAATGGTTCGATATCCGCTTCCAGCTCATGTCTGTAGGAGGATTCGGCAAGCATCACGCCGGAGAGGAAGGCTCCCATCGCCATGGAAAGGCCGGCAGCCTGCATGGCCGTGGCTGATCCGAGCACGACGAGGAGTGCGGCGGCGATCATCACCTCCCTCGCCCCCGTGCGGGCGATCACCTGGAACATTGGAGTGAGCAGATAGCGGCCGGCAAGCACCATCGCGCCGACGGCGGCAACGGCCACGGCGAAATCGACGAGTGGCGTTGCTTCCGCTTCCGTGGTCCCAGGGGCCAGAATCGTGATCAGCGCCAGAAGCGGTACGATGGCGAGATCCTGGAAAAGCAGCACGGAGAACGACCGCTGGCCGTAGCGGCTGTTCATGTCGCCCTCGTCGTTCAGGATCTGCAATGCGAAGGCGGTCGAGGAGAGCGCCAGGCCGAAACCGATGATGAGGCTGCCGCGCCAGTCTGCCATGTTGGTGAAATAGGCAAGCATCATCAGCACGAGGCCGGTCAGCACCACCTGCGCCGGACCGAGTCCGAAAACGTCGCCGCGCATTTGCCAGAGCCGCGAGGGCTTCAGTTCCAGCCCGATGATGAACAGCAGGAAGACGACACCGAACTCGGAGAAGTGCAACACTTCTTCAGCATCGATAATCTGCTGCAGTACCGGTCCGATGACCACGCCCGCAGCGAGATAACCGAGTACCGTACCCAGTCCGAGCTTTTTGAACAGCGGTGCAGCGAGGACCGCTCCAGCCAGAAGCAGAAGAATTTGGGAAAGCAGGGAGCCGGGTGCGGTCATGCGGGACACTTTCGGAGTTCGGCAGGCATTGGTCCTCTCAAGAATCGGCGAGTCGCCCTTGATGCTTCTGACAGTGCACAATAAATGGGACGAGAATGAAAGGCTTGCAATCATGACCTCCCAAATCGATTCCGCCGCTCTGCTTTCCCGCGCCAGCGAACTCATCGATCTAGCCAGGGCCGCGGGGGCGGATCAGGCGGATGCGGTGGTCGTGCGCTCCCGCTCCCGCTCTGTCAGTGCCCGGCTGGGCAAGGTGGAGGGAACGGAAGCCTCTGAAAGCGATGATTTTTCGCTTCGCGTCTTCATTGGCAAAAGGGTTGCCAGTGTTTCGGCCAATCCCGGCTTCGACATGAAGACGCTCGCCGAGCGCGCCGTCGCGATGGCGAAGGTGTCGCCCGAAGACCCCTTCGCCTGCCTGGCGGACGAGAAGGACCTTGCGAAATCCTACCCCGATCTCGATCTTTTCGACAGCACGGATGTTCCGACCGAGGCATTGCGGGAGGCGGCGCTCGAAATGGAGCAGGCGGCGCTCGACGTTCCGGGCGTCACCAATTCCTCCGGTGCTGGAGCCTCCGCAGGCATGGGCGGTCTCGTGCTTGTCACCTCGCACGGCTTTTCCGGCAGCTACATGGCGAGCCGCTTCGGTCGATCCGTCAGCGTGATCGCCGGCGAGGGCACGAAGATGGAGCGCGACTACGATTTCGACGCCCGCCTCTATGCCGCCGATCTCGATCATCCGAAGCTGATCGGTCGCCGCGCCGGCGAGCGGGTGGTCAAGCGCGTCAATCCCCGCCAGGTGGAAACCGGCAGCAATATTACCGTTGTCTTCGATCCGCGTATCGCCCGTGGTTTCGTCGGCCATATCGCAGGCGCCATCAACGGCGCGTCCGTGGCGCGCAAGACGAGTTTCCTGCGCGACAGGATGGGCCAGCAGGTGCTGAAGGCTGGACTGAACATCACCGATGATCCGCTCGTCGTCCGGGGCGCCTCCTCGCGTCCTTTCGACGGGGAGGGCGTGATGGGCGAGCGCATGGTGATGATCGAGGACGGCGTGCTCAAACATTGGTTCCTGTCGACCTCGACGGCCCGCGAGCTCGGACTTACGACCAACGGCCGTGGTGTGCGGGGCGGCACGGCGGTGACGCCCGCCTCGACCAACCTTGCGCTGGAACCCGGCGACATTTCTCCCGAGGACCTGATCAGGTCGGTCGGCACCGGTTTTTACGTGACGGAACTGATCGGCCAAGGCGTCAACATGATCACCGGCGAATACAGCCGCGGCGCGACCGGCTTCTGGATCGAGAACGGTGAGCTCTCCTATGCCGTTTCGGAAGTGACGATCGCCTCCAATCTCAAGGACATGTTCATGCGGATCACGCCGGCATACGAGATCGACCGCAAGTTCGGCGTGGCTTCCCCGACGCTCGCCATCGAGGGCATGACGCTGGCGGGGCGGTGATCCGATGAGCGCTGCTGAGCATTGGCAGGAAGACCTCGACCTCATCCTCCATGCGGCGCGGCAGGCCGGCGAGGTCGCCCATGGCTTTTTCGGCCAGGCGCCTGAGGTCTGGTGGAAGAACGAGGGCAGGTCTCCGGTCAGTGCCGCGGATTTCGCCGCCAATGACCGTCTCGAAAGCCTGCTTCGGGAAGCACGGCCGGATTACGGATGGCTGTCCGAGGAGACGGATGACGACGTCGCCCGTCTGTCCTGCGAGACGCTCTTCGTTGTCGATCCGATCGACGGCACGCGCGCCTTCATCAATGGTGAGAAGACCTGGTGCGTCTCGGTTGCCGTCGTCCATCGCGGCCAGCCGGTCGCGGGCGTATTGGTCGCGCCGGCGCTGAACGAGGAATTCTCCGCGGTCAAGGACGGCCCGGCGCTCAAGAACGATGATCCGATCACCGTCAGCGTCGGGCACGCCGATAACAAGCTGGTGATCGCGGCGGACGAGGGCCTCGTCAAGAAATTCGATCCGGCCTTCCGCGAGATGGTGCATCGCGTGGGGCACATCCCGTCGCTGGCCTATCGGCTGGCCATGGTGGCGGATGGCCGGATCGACGGCACGATCGTCAAGCGCAATTCCCACGATTGGGACCTCGCCGCAGCCGATCTGATCGTCGAACGTGCCGGCGGGCGTCTTGTCGATCTTGACGGCAGACGGCTTGTTTACAACCGGACCGATGTCCGCCACGAAATGCTGGTTGCCGGTGCCGAAGGGGCGGTTCGTGATCTGCTGCCGAAGGTTGCCGGCGGAGCGGGTTGACGTTTCTTCGAGAATGCCGCAGAGGAGGGGCCGGGGAGGCTGGAATGAACGGATATCGACAATGACGGAAACGGGCGAAAACAAACAACTTCTGCATCTGGTCTTCGGCGGCGAGCTCAAGAACCTTGAAGGCGTGGAATTCAAGGATCTTTCGAAGCTCGATATCGTTGGCATCTACCCTGATTATGCAAGCGCGCTTACCGCATGGCGGGCGAAGGCGCAGCAGACGGTCGATAATGCCGAAATGCGCTATTTCATCGTTCATATGCACCGGTTGCTGGACCCCGGCGTCAAGACTGTCTGAGGTAAGCCGCACTCTCTGAGGATCTGGCTCCGGGCCGCTTCCGAATACAAGTCCTCCGCCTGACGACGCCCCTGCGAGGACCCTATTTTGACGCATTTGTAAAACACAAGAAATTGGGCTACGGATTACGAAATAAGAGGGGTTGTCATATTGACGGCGGTCACGATCGATCGGGTGCAGGTACTATGAGCAGCGGCTTGGCGCGCACGGCTCTTTTCAGCTATCGGCTGGCTGGTATCGTGCTCTATCCGCTGGTCGGCCCCTATCTCAGCTACCGCGCCATCAAGGGCAAGGAAGACCGCAGCCGCCGGCTGGAGCGGCTGGGTTATGCGAGCCTTCCCCGTCCGCGGGGGCCGCTCGTCTGGATGCACGCCGCAAGTGTGGGAGAGACGATCGCCATCATGCCGCTGATCCGCGAGCTGCGGCGCCGCGAAATCCATATCCTGCTCACCACCGGCACCGTGACTTCCGCCAACCTCGTCCAGTCGCGCCTTGCCGACGAGGTCATCCATCAATACGTGCCGCTCGACGTGAAATTTCCGATCAAGCGCTTCGTCGCCTACTGGAAGCCGGATGCCTGCATCACGGCGGAATCCGAAATCTGGCCGACGACGGTCTCTGAACTCGCCCGCCGCTATATCCCCCAGATCCGCGTCAACGCCCGCATCTCCGACCGTTCCTTCGACCGCTGGCGCAACTATGGCTCGATTGCCGAGGCGCTGTTCGAAAAGATGGCTCTGGTCGTGGCTCAGTCTGACCTCGATGCGGAACGATTCCGCGACCTCGGTGCCTGGCCGGTCATCGTTTCCGGCAACCTGAAGAGCGATACTGATCCGCCCCCTTGCGACGAGACCCTGCTGGCCCGTTATCGCAAGGAGATCGGTGACCGCCAGACCTGGGCGGCGATCTCCACCTTCGATGGCGAGGAGCAGGCGGTTGCGACCGTCCATCGTGCGCTGAAGCCGAAGAATGGCCAGTTGACCATTCTCGTGCCGCGCCATCCCGATCGCGCCGATGCGATCGAAACCATGCTGAAAGAGGCGGGGCTGACTGTCGCGCGTCGTTCGCGCAACGATCCGCTGACGCCGGAGACCGATATTTTCCTCGGCGATTCTATCGGCGAGATGGGGCTTTACCTGCGGCTCACCGAAATCGCCTTCGTCGGCAAGTCGCTTGCCGCGGCTGAGGGCGGCCAGAATCCGCTGGAGCCGGCCATGCTGGGCTGCGCAGTGCTTTCCGGTCCGCATATCCAGAATTTCCGCGACGCCTACCAGCACCTCGTGCGCAAGGGCGGAGCCCGTATCGTCCGGGATGTCGAAATGCTGGCCAAGGCCGTTCACTATCTGATGATCAACGATCTCGCCCGCCGCAAGATGGTCGATTCGGGCTATGATGCAATGGAAGAGATGCGCGGCGCCCTTTCGAAGACGGTCAAGGCATTGGAACCCTACATCAATCCGCTGACAGTGAGTGCCCGGCTACAGCCGAAAGCAGCAACGGCTGCCGCCGCCGTCCGATGAACACTGGAAAGTTCACAGGGATCGCCGGCATCCTGTTCGACAAGGACGGGACGCTGTTGCGTTACGATGAAAGCTGGGGGCCGGTAAACCGTGAGGCTGCCCGCATCGCATCCGCCGGCAATGCCGAACTCGAACCGCAGCTTCTGTTCTCCGGCGGCATGGATCCCGTCTCCGGCCATACGCGGCCGGACAGCCTGCTTGCCGCCGGCAATGCGGCCGAGATCGCCGCAGGTTTCGTCTCTGCCGGTTCGCCCTTCGATGTTGCGGAACTGACCCGGTTACTCGATGATTTGTTTATCCGTTCGGCCGAATTTTCGGTGCCGGTCACCGATCTTGCCGGTCTCTTCTCCCGGTTGAAAGCGCGGGGTTACAAGCTGGGGGTCGCCTCGAGCGACAACGAGAAGGCGATCCACCAGACCGCCATCCGTTTCGGCTTTATCGAGCATCTGGATTTCATTGCCGGTTACGATAGCGGCCATGGCGTGAAGCCGGAGCCCGGCATGCTGCTTGGCTTCTGCCATTCGGTCGGCCTCGATCCCGCCCGCGTCGCCATGGTCGGCGACAACAATCACGACATGCACATGGGCAAGCAGGCCGGCGTCGGCCTCAACGTTGCGGTCATGACGGGCACCGGTTCCCGGGAGACGCTGTCGGCGACCGCCGACATCTGCCTCGACGACATCACTGCACTGGAGGCACTTCTGCCCGACAAGGCCGGAGCGCTCTAACCTCCGCCAGGGCTTGCCTTTTCTGGAAAATTCCCATCTTCTTCGCGGCTGTTTCAGGACGGATCATCCGGAGAGCGTAGCGCATGGTAACGGAAGCACCGCCATTCTGGTGGACGAAAGCGGATTGGCGTGCCTGGGGCCTTTCCCCCTTTTCTTTCCTTTATGGCCGGATCGCCGGGCGCCGCATGGCGCGCGCGCGCCGCGCCAGCGTGCCGGTGCCGGTGCTCTGTGTCGGCAATTTCACTGTCGGCGGTGCGGGCAAGACGCCGACCGCGATTGCGCTTACCCGTGCGGCAAGGGAAAAGGGGCTGAAACCCGGGTTCCTGAGCCGTGGTTATGGCGGTTCGCTTGATGTGACGACCGTGGTCGATCCCGCTCACCACAGGGCCGAAGCGGTCGGTGACGAAGCGCTGCTCCTGTGCCGCGAGGCGCTGACCGTCATTTCCCGCACCCGCGTCGACGGTGCCCGCAAGCTGGTCGAGGAAGGCGTCGACCTGATCATCATGGACGATGGCTTCCAGAGCGCCCGCCTGGCGCTCGATTTCGCGCTCGTCGTCATCGACACGGTGCGCGGCATCGGCAACGGCCATCTCGTGCCGGGCGGGCCGGTGAGGGCGCCGATCGCCGAACAGATGCGCCAGCTCTCGGCGATCCTCAAGGTCGGGACCGGAGAGGCGGCCGACAAGCTGGTGCGCCAGGCGGCGCGCGCCGGCAAGCAGGTCTATGTTGCGGTGTTGAAGCCGCGAGAGGTCCCGGAGATCGCCGACAGGCGGCTGCTTGCTTTCGCCGGCATTGCCGACCCCGAGAAGTTCTACCGTACGGTCAAGCAGATCGGCGGACAGATCGTGATCGAGCGGGCTTTCCCGGATCACCATTATTTCAGCGAGGACGAGATCGCCGACCTCTTGGATGATGCCGCGAAGGAGAACCTGACGCTCGTCACGACCGCCAAGGACGCGGTACGGCTTGCCGGCCACCACGGCCGCATGGAGGAGTTGGCTCAGAAGGCGAAAGTGGTCGAGGTCGACATGACCTTCGACGATCCGCAGGCGCCGGGCAAGATGATCGATACGGCGATCGCCAATTTCCGTGAGCGGCGGTTGAGGGAAAATTCAGCGAAAGCCTAGGCGCGGCTCTGGTTCGGCAGGGCGCCGGCGCGTTTTTCAGCTTCGAGCGAGGCAGCGCAATCGGCATATGGCTCCTGCCGCGCGACGCTCCAGTAACGCAGCTCGTCGATCGGGATCTGCGCGCCTGTCATGGCACATACGACATAGGAGCCTGCGGCGAGAATCTGGTAATCGCCGTCAAGATACCGGATTTTGGCCTCGCGATAGCCGCTGCCTTCGAACCGGTTCATCTGTCGTCTCCTGCGGAAAAACATATGCCTGCTCTATCCTGATAGGGCTCCGATTGCCAGCGGTTTTCAACTCCGGCCGAATAGCCGTTCGATGTCGGAGAGCTTGAGTTCGATATAGGTCGGCCGACCATGGTTGCAGGTGCCGGAGCCGGGCGTCGCTTCCATCTCCCTCAGAAGCGCGTTCATCTCCTCCGGCTTCAGCCGCCGGCCGGAGCGCACCGAACCGTGGCAGGCCATGGTGGCGGCGACATATTCGAGCTTGCCGCGCAAGCCGCCGGCCGTGTTCCATTCGGCTATCTCGTCGGCGAGATCGCGCACCAGGGACGCCGCATCGACTTCGCCGAGCATGGCGGGCGTTTCGCGCACGGCCACCGCGCCGGGGCCGAAGCGCTCGATGACAAGCCCCAGCCGGTCGAGTTCTTGCCCGTGCGCCACCAGCCGGTCGCAATCCTCTTCGGGCAGGTCGATGATCTCGGGGATCAGCAGGACCTGGCTCGCCAGTCGCTTGCTGTCCAGTGCCTTGCGCATCGCCTCGAAGACGAGCCGTTCGTGCGCAGCATGCTGGTCGACGATAACGAGCCCGTCCTCCGTCTGCGCGACGATATAATTCTCGTGAAGCTGGGCGCGGGCGGCCCCGAGACGATGGCGCGGCGCATCCTCCGCAGCGGCAGGCGTGGCCACGGGTTCGGCAATGAACGCGTCGGTGCGTGCAGCCGGCATGGTCAGCACATCGAAGCCCGACTGCACCTGCTCGGAAAAGTCGTTGGCCGGTTGCGGATGAAGCGGTCGGTAGGGTGAGGCTGCTGCGGCCCAGGGCGTGCGCGAAGCCGGCTGCACGGATGAAAAGCCCGGGCGAAACGCGCGCATCATGCCCGACGCGCCGGACGTCGCCGCGCGGTCCCCTTCCCGCACGAGCGCCTCGCGGATAGCGCCGACGATGAGGCCGCGCACCAGTCCGGGATCGCGGAAGCGCACATCCGCCTTGGCCGGATGCACGTTGACGTCCACCAGCGCCGGATCGAGCGTGATCGACAGCACCGCGACAGGATAGCGACCGGACGGTACGCTTTCCGCATAAGCGCCGCGGATTGCCGAAAGAATCAGCTTGTCCTGCACCGGCCTGCCGTTGACGAAGGCATACTGATGCGCAGAGTTGCCGCGATGGAAGGTCGGCACGCCGGCGAAACCGGAAAGTGCCACGTCCTCGCGCACCGCGTCGATCTCGATCGCGTTGTCGCGGAACTCGGCTCCCAATACCTGCGCCATGCGGGCGAGATGGTCATCGCCGGTCGCGGGGAATTCCAGGGTGGAACGGTCTGACCCGGAAAGCACGAAGCGGATATTCGGAAACGCAATCGCCATGCGTTTGACGATTTCGGTGATGGCGCCGGCTTCCGCTCTTTCCGTCTTCAGGAATTTCAGGCGGGCAGGAGTGGCGAAAAAGATGTCGCGCACCTCCACCACCGTGCCGGGATTTGCGGGCGCCGGCTTGACGCCGGAATTCTTGCCTCCGACGACCGCGACCTGCGAGCCGGCTGCGTCACCGGCCCTCCGACTGGTGATCGTGAGCTTGGCGACCGAACCGATCGAGGGCAGCGCTTCGCCGCGGAAGCCGAGCGTGCGGATGTCGTCGAGCGTTTCGGAAATCTTCGACGTGCAGTGCCGCCGGACAGCCAGATCGAGATCGGCTGCATCCATGCCGGAGCCGTTGTCGGTGATGCGGATGAGACTCTTGCCGCCGCCGGCGGTAGCGATCTCGATGCGGGTTGCACCCGCATCGATAGCGTTTTCGATCAGTTCCTTCGCAGCGCTGGCAGGTCTTTCGATGACTTCGCCGGCAGCAATCTGATTGATCAGCGTCTCGGGCAGTTGTTTGACGGACATGGGATCATTGTCCGGGATTCGGGTGAGGAAGAAAAGGCCTCGATGGACACGTTCAACCGATTTGAGGACAGGTTCGCACAAGTGCACGAGTGTTCATTAATCCGGCCTTAAGACAAGACCGATATTTGTGTTGACATTGAATTGGATGAAACCCGGGGGAGTGCCAGCTCCCCGCGTGTGATCAGGGTGACGGCCGGCTGGGCACCGTCATGCGAGACCGGATCACTCGTTGAGGACTTGGAGCCAGCATGTTTTCCGACCCCGCACGACTGAAACTAGAAGGAATAACGCCGAAAGGCGACCAAGCGGCATAACGGCCGGTCTCTGAACCGAGTCCGAAAAAGCATACGGGGAGTTCCATCCTATGAATGATTTGGCGTCGGCAGACGCGAACATTCAGACTGCCTTGCTCGAAGTGATTTCCGAGGGCGTCTCGGGCGGCCTGCTTGTCTACGACAAGAACGACCAGATCGTTTTCGCCAGCCAGCATTTGCTCAGCCTCCTGCCGGTTCCCAAGGGATTTCTTGCACCCGGCACGCGCCTCAGGGATTTCCTCGGCGCGGTTTACGATAGCGGCGGACGCTTCGTTGCCGACAGTACCAGCCCTCGCCGCATGCTCAGCCGCGAGGACTGGGTTGCCGAACAGATCGCCACCCTCTGGAAGGAGCGCGCCGACACGCTTGAGCGCCGCGGGACTGACCGCTGGCTGAGTTTCACCAAGCGTCGACTGCCCTCCGGCTATGGCGTTTCCGTGATCAGGGATGTCTCGGACCATAAGAAGCGCGAGGAGCAATGGCGGGCAGACATGGAGCGGGTGCAGATCACCGAGGAAGTGCTCGACCATCTGCCGTTCCCGATCACGGTGAAGGACAGAAATTCCACCTTCGTCGCCGTCAACAAGGCTGCCAGCCGGTTCCTCGGTTTGCCGGTCGAAGCCGTCCTGGGGCACAAGGGATCGGATATCCATTCCGCCAAACTGGAAAAACGCCTTGATGGCATCAACCGGCAACTCTTCGATACCGGGGAACCGGTCCAACTCGCCGACCGCGTGACACGGCCGGATGGACCGGACGCGATCATCATCGCCAACAAATATCGCATCGGCAAACCTGGCCGCTACTACATCGTTACAGCCATGGAAGACATCACGGCGCTCGTCGGAACAGGTGACGATGGTCGTGAGCCCGTCCTGAGCAAGGACCGGCTTCAGATGATGGAAGCTGCTTTCGGTCGCCACGAGCGCGATATGCGTACCGACCCGGCGCGGGACATCGCCGAGGTCGCCGGCCGCAAGGTTCTGATGGTTTCGGCGGACGCCCAGGTGGAGGCCGAAGCATCGAACATTCTTGCCACGCTTCGGCTCGATACATCGTCGGTTTCGACTGCTGCGGAACTCCGGCTCTTCCTGAAATTCGTAAAAGACTCCCGCATCCGCATGGATCTCATCGTCATTGACGTGGCGAGCGACGCTGAATGCATGGAGATTGCCAGGCAGCATGACATTCCGACCCTTGCGGTCAACGGTCTGGAGATGATGCAGGAACTGGCGTCCAACGTCGTTCATCTGCTCCAGCAAAAGCCCGCGGAAGCTGCGGAGAATATGCCGGAGGAGGACTGGCAAATCGACACGGGGGTGAACGCCGATGGCCCTGTCATCGACATCCTTGTCGCCGAAGACAATGAGGTGAACCAGATCGTTTTCTCGCAGATCCTCGAAGGTTTCGGTTATCGATATGCGATCGCCGCCGATGGGGAAGAGGCGGTCCGTATGTGGCGGGAACTTTCGCCGCGGCTGATCCTGATGGACGTCACGCTTCCGAAACTGAATGGTTTCGAGGCGAGCGCCCGAATCCGTTCGCTCGAAACCATCGATGGTTCCATCCCGATCATTGGCGTGCTTGCCCACCCGTTCGATCGCGATCGGGACGAGTGTTTCGCCGCCGGTATGAACGACGTGATCCTGAAGCCGATCAGCCCCGAGGCGCTGGAAGCTGTGTTCCAGGCCTATCTCGATATTCCGGTGAAGCGGTCATATGCTTAACCGATTAATCAAACTTTTGGCGTAAGCTAGGCCCGGGCCATGATTTTTTAATCTTTTTCCCTCATCCTGTCTTCGTTCTTGTGAAGCGTAACGGGATTATTCATGAAGTCGGCGGGACACCCATTGCCGCAGGTCAGCCAGAATGAGCTGCAGGCGATGGCTTACAGCGACCCTCTGACGGGTCTCGGAAACCGCTACCGCCTCCGCGATAAGGTTCGCCTCCTGGCAGCCGAGCGCGCTCAGGATCCCGCGCCCTTCACCATTTGCATCGCCAATCTCGATGGGTTCAAGCCCATCAACGATCTTTTCGGCGCCGAGGCGGGCGACGAGATCCTCTGTCAGGTCGCCCATCGGCTGAAGGCTTGCATTCCTGACGGCGCGACTGTTACCCGCCACGAGGGCGATGAGTTCGCATTCGTCCTGCCGCTGGTATTCGAGCGGAACGGGGCCGAACGGATCGGCCAGATGATCAAGGACGTGCTTTCCGCCCCCTACGATCTCGGTGACCGCAACGTGCGTCTCTCCGCCTCGTTCGGTTTTGCGATCTATCCCTTTGCCGGGGAGGATTTCGAGGAACTGCTGAAGAGCGCCGAGACCGCGCTTTACCGTTCCAAGCGTCGCGGCCGCGGCCAGATCACCGTCTATTCCCGCGAGATCGCCCAGGAGATGAAGCGGGCGACGCAGCTTGAACAGGCGCTGCGCAATGCCGTCATTGCCGATGCGGTCGATGTGCATTTCCAGCCGATCGTGCGCATCAAGGACGGTGCCGTCGTCGGTTTCGAGGCGCTGGCCCGCTGGATCGATGCCGATCTGGGCTTCGTCTCGCCGGCGATCTTCGTGCCGCTCGCCGAGGAACGGGGTTTTATTGATGCGCTTTCTGAAACGTTGCTGCGCAAGGCTGCGGAGGCCGCGCTCTCGTGGCCGCGCGAACTTTTCCTGTCCTTCAACCTCTCTTCCGCCCAGTTGATGGACCCCGGCACGACCGAGACCATCCTCTCGACTCTGGCTCGTGTCGGCCTTGATCCCTACCGGCTGGAACTGGAGATCACCGAAACCGCGGTGATGACGTCCGCTGACACGGCGCAGCGCATCATCACCGAGCTCAGAAAGCAGGGCGTGCGCATCGCGCTCGACGACTTCGGCACCGGCCAGTCAAGTCTCGGCCGCCTGCGCGATTTCACTTTCGACAAGGTGAAGATCGACCGTGCCTTCGTCTCGCGCATCACCACCGACCGCGCTTCCGAACATATCGTCAAGGCGATCATCGCCATGTGCGAGGGCCTGGATCTGGAAGTGGTGGCTGAAGGCATCGAGGAAAAGGCCGATGCCGATAAGCTCAAGGAACTCGGCTGCGGCATGGGCCAGGGATACTACTACGGCAGACCCGCTGACAGCGCCGCGACGCTGCGCTATCTCCAGGACCATTATCGCGATTTCGTGACGATCGAACGAAGCTGAGTCCCCTCAAGCGACGCTCTTCGGACAGAACGCGCCGCGCACGGTTCTCGCGATGTAGGCGGCCTTGGGCGATGATGGCCCATCGCCTCAACGCCCGGGAAGCCGATGTCGACCTCCAACGATCCCCTTCTGCAGCCGTTTCAGCTCAAGCACCTGACGCTGAAGAACCGCATCATGTCGACCGCGCATGAGCCGGCCTATTCCGAGGGCGGCCTGCCGAAGGACCGCTACCGGCTCTACCATGTGGAAAAGGCCAAGGGCGGCATTGCGCTCACCATGACGGCCGGGTCGGCCGTGGTCTCCGCCGACAGTCCGCCCGCCTTCGGCAATCTGCATGCCTATCGCGACGAGATCGTGCCGTGGCTGAAACGCCTGGCCGACGACTGTCATGAGCATGGTGCGGCGGTGATGATCCAGCTCACCCATCTCGGCCGCCGCACCGGCTGGAACAAGGGCGACTGGCTGCCGGTGCTGGCGCCGTCGCCGGTCCGCGAGCCGGCGCACCGCGCCTTTCCCAAGGAGGCGGAGGACTGGGATGTCGAGCGCATCGTCGCCGATTATGCCGACGCGGCGCAGCGTATGCAGGCGGCCGGGCTCGACGGCATCGAATTCGAGGCCTACGGCCATCTGATGGACCAGTTCTGGTCGCCGGCCACCAACCGCCGCGAGGACGAATTCGGCGGTTCGCTGGAGAACCGCCTGCGTTTCACCACGATGGTGATCGACGCAGTGCGCAGAGCCGTTGGCACGGATTTCATCGTCGGCATCCGCATGGTTGCCGACGAGGACTGGAACAAGGGACTGTCGCGGGAGGAGGGCATCGGGATTGCCCGTCACCTGGCGGGTTCCGGCAAGATCGACTTCCTGAATATCATCCGCGGCCATATCGATCACGATGCCCCTTTGAACGAGGTGATCCCGATCCAGGGCATGCGGTCCGCGCCGCACCTGGATTTCGCCGGAGAGGTGCGGGAGGCGACGAGATTTCCGGTCTTTCATGCGGCCCGCATCGCGGATGTGGCGACCGCCCGCCATGCGGTTGCGACCGGAAAACTCGACATGGTCGGCATGACCCGGGCCCATATCGCCGATCCGCATATTGCGGAAAAGGTGCTGCGAGGCGAGGAAGCACGCATCCGCCCCTGCGTCGGCGCCACCTACTGTCTTGATCGCATCTATGAGGGGGGCGAGGCGCTTTGCATCCACAACGCTGCGACGGGCCGCGAAGGGGACATGCCACATGTCATTTTCAAAGCGGACGTTATTCGTAGGGCTGTGGTTGTCGGCGCCGGGCCTGCGGGGCTTGAGGCGGCTCGAGTTCTTGCCGAGCGCGGCCATCGCGTGACGATCTTGGAGGCGGCGGGCGAAGCCGGCGGGCAGGTCAATCTTCTCGTCCGCAATCCGCGCCGCAGGGAAATGATCGGCATCATCGACTGGCGGCTTGCCGAACTGGAACGGATCGGCGTTGAGATTCATTACGATGTCTACGCCGAACCGGAAGACGTGCTGGCTCTCGATCCGGATTTGGTCGTGGTTGCGACCGGCGGTGTGGCGCAGATGCCCGAGGTGGAAAGCGGTGATGAACTTCTGACGTCGAGCTGGGATATCCTGGCGGGGGCGGTGAAACCGACTGGTCCGGTCCTGCTGTTCGACGATAACGGCGGCCATCCGGGCATGAGTGCGGCGGAAGTGATCGCGGAAACGGGCGCGGAGCTGGAGGTCGTGTCCCCCGAGCGCTTCTTCGCTCCGGAAATGGGCGGCATGAACCATGTGCCTTATGCCAGAGCCTTCGCGGAGAAGAAGGTGCGTGTCACCATCAATACGCGGCTGAAATCGGTTCGACGCGACGGCAATGCGCTGGTGGCCGTCCTGGGATCGGATTTTTCGACCAAAACAGAGCAGGAGCGGCGGGTGGCGCAGGTCGTGGTGGAACACGGAACGGCCGCCAATGCCGAACTCTACCTGGCGCTGAAGCCGATGTCGAAAAACCTGGGTGCGGTGGACTACCGTGCGCTGATCGCCCGCAAGCCGCCCTTGCCGATGAAGCAGCCAGATAGCCGCTTCGATCTCATCCGTATTGGCGATGCCGTTGCCAGCCGCAACATTCATGCGGCGATATACGACGCCTTGCGTTTCTGCTCGCTCTTGTAAAACAGAGGGGGCGGCACTGCCGCGTGCCGCCCCTTTTTCTGAATTGGCGACGTGTCGCCCGTTCCGGACTTTTATTGCTTCGGAGGGGCGCCGCCACCTGCAGGCATCTGTGTGCCGGTCGATGAAGTGGTCGTCCGATCCGTTTCGGCCTGCTGGTCCGCCAGCGTCTTGAACTCCGGAGCCGCCTTCAGGGCTTCGGCCGTCTCGGTCGTTGTCAGGCGCACTTCATTGTTGTCCTCGGCATCCCGGGTCATGGTGATCTTGTCCATCGGAACGGCGACATCCTTTTCGCCGATGCCGAGGAAACCACCGACGCCGACCACGGCTGCAACGATACCGCCGTTTTCTTCCATGATCAGGTCGTTGACGTCGCCGATGCTCTTGTCTTCGGCATTATAGATCGGCTTGCCGATGTAATCATTGGCACTGACCTGGGTTTCACTCTGCTCCGTCAAATACCCGCCGGAAGAGGCAGCCATATCGGAGCCGGTATTCGGTGCAGGAGTTGCCGCGCTGTCAGCCGGCTTGGCAGCCGGATCGGATGGAGCGGCAGGCGTAGCCGGAGCTGGAGATGCCGGAGGAGTCGGCTGGGTCTGGGCGAATGCCGGCGCAATGGCTGTAGATGCCAGGAGAATTGCGGCCGCCATCGTGCTAAGGGTCTTCTTCATAACGATCCTACCTTCCTCTGCTAGGGTTCCTTTTTGAACACGCGGTTTCCCTCGAGAAGGGGGTTCCTTGCCCGCGTCAGTTCAAGAGGAAAATGTCACGAAAGGCGATTGGTTCCGGATCAAATTGCTGAAATTTTAGGCGGTTCTGGTGGAACTTTTCGGCGTTCTCGCAGTTTGGGACCTCTTTCGAATTTACGGGCGATAGGCGGGTTCAGGATTGCACTGGATCGGCGCAGCGATCTCAAAAAGTGCTCCCGCCAAGGGTTCGCCGGCCCGCGCCGCATCATCCAGCCCCTCCCAGGCAGAGGTTACGGCAAGCCTCCCGTCGCCAATGAAGGCCGGGCAGGTGGTCCTGCGCGCCGGTAAGAGATGGCGCGACAGATGCGTGCCGTCCGCCGCATAGTGATCGACGGCCCCCTGACCCCAACGTGCGTTCCAGATCGTCCCGTCGCTTGCGCAGATGGAGCCGTCGATGCCGCCCGGCTTGCCATTCTCATCGACAAGCACGGTGGCGTCGCCAGCCGGCAGGCCCGTCTCGGGATCGAGCGGAACGCGCATTAGCCGATTGACCCGCGTATCGGCGTAATAGCCAATCGTCCCGTCCGGCGAAAAGCAGATCGAGTTCGGGATGCTGATCCGATCGAAGAGCTTCGTTACCACGCCGTGGGCCACATGATAGATGGCGCCGACACCGTCTTCGGCTTTCCTGCCCATCGTGCCGATCCAGAGGCTGCCCGAGGGATGTACGCGACCGTCGTTGGAGCGGTTGCCAGGCTTTTCTGGCTCCAGTTCACGATAGGGAGAAAGCCTTCCGCTTGCCCGGTCGCGGACAAAGAGGCCTTTGTCGCTCGCCAGCAATTGCCGGGTAGAATCGATGGAGGCGAGCGCGCTGCCCATGACCGGCAATGTGTGGACGATTTCGCGACCGGTCGCCATATGCAGTTCGTGCAATGCCTTTCCAAGGATGTCGAACCACCAGAGCGTTGCGGTCTCCGATTCGAAGGTGGGGCCTTCTCCAAGTTCGCAAAGGGACGAGGAAAGGACAGCACCCTCAAAATTGTAAGCGGTCGTCACGGAAAATCTCCAATTGCAGTCAGGGCAGGCGAATCTGTATCATTCAAACGCGAGTTCGCAAATGTTCGGCATAGCTGATTTGATCCCCAACAATTATCTCCTGACAAAGGATTGGAAGCATGCGAAGATTTTTTAAAATGGGCAAACGGCACGATCACAAGCCGGAACTGATAATTAGCAACAAATTTGGCACTTATTTAAACTCAAGATGGCAGCCTTGACCAAGGGTGCGTCAGGCGGGAATGCCTTCAGTGAGATCCAGAAGATCCTCAGTGCATTTCCGTCGCGGCAGGTATTGCGAATAAATAACGAATGGCCGGTTCGAGGCGGATGTATGGGAAATGCCATGGGTCGCTCGATTGCGGCGGGCGAGCAAAGAAGCAAGTGATGTCCATCAATACCGAGAAAGCTGGAAAAACTCCGGCCTTTGACGGAAATGTCGAAGAGATCGCGGGTCTCAGGACTCAGTTCGACGTGTTCCGGTTCATGAAGCGAGCGATGGAACATTACGGCTGCCGAACCTTCATGGTTCTCAACCTTCCCCCGGCCACCTCTCTCGAGTTGTCGAGCAACACCGTGATCACGAACTGGCCGGCCGAGTTGATGGCCCACTTCGATCGCGAAGGACTGATGCGGACGAGTCCCATCCTTCGCAGGCTCCACGCTTCGACCCTGCCGATAACCTTCGATCTGGAAACGGTCGGTCCCGAGCGGCGCGGCCCGCTGGTGCGCAGCATTTTTGGGCGGTTCGGCATCGTCCGTGGCGCTTATTTTCCGGTGCATGACATGTCCGGCGGCCGCGGCGCGGTTTCCTTCGCCGGCGACGGCCCGCCCTTCACCCGTCAGCAGATGATGGAACTGATGTATATCTCCATCCATGTCTTTGAGCGGCTGTCTGAAATCCGTAATCTCGACGTGCGCGTCACGGACATGCTGACGGACCGCGAAATCGACTGCCTGAATTGGACGGCTGCCGGTAAGACCAGCGCGGAAATCGCCGAGATCCTCGGTCTCTCGGAGCATACAGTGAATCACTACCTGAACCGTGCGGCAAAAAAGCTCGACACGGTCAACCGCACCCAGGCAGTGGCCAAGGCACTCCGTATCGGCTTGATAAAGTAAAAAAATCCGTGCTGCACTGCACACAAATTCATCACTGCCCAAGGCTAGATCGACGAAAAAAGCGTCCGGATCTGGCAGGTTGCTGCGCTGCAGCAGTATTTCCCATCAGAAGTAGTTGAAAAAACTCAATAAAAGGAAGCATCTTCCCGTCTGGCATGTTTCGTGCTTCTGTATGGTACAGGTCCAGAGGGGACTGTGAAGCGCCCCAAGAGGCGTGCCAAGAAAAGCCGTCGTTCGATCAGTGCGCCATACGGCTGCCGATCGGGCGGCGGCTTAATCTTTCTTGCTCCCAGCAATGCGGAACACCTATATACGCCGAAAGCGACCTTTCGTTTCGGAAGGATGCTTGAAAAATCGGGAGTTTGAAAAATGTCCGACGTGACGAAGGAAGACGTGCTGGCGGTGCTTTCGAAGGTGCGCGGTCCGGATCTGGAAGGCGACATCGTCTCGCGCGGCATGGTGTCGGATGTCTTTATTTCCGACAACAAGGTCTATTTTTCCATCACCGTGCCGTCCGAGCGTGCGCAGGAACTGGAGCCGTTGCGCATCGCTGCCGAGCGCAGCGTCAAGGCGATGCCGGGCGTCAAGGGTGCGCTGGTGACGCTGACGGCGGACCGCAAGGCGGGCTCGTCACCGCCGCCGCGCCCGCAGCCTCCGTCCTCTGCCGGTCAATCCCATGGTCATGCTTCGGGACATTCTCATCCGCCGCAGCGCGAGAAGGCTGGCGTACCGGGAGTGGGCGCGATTATCGCGGTGGCCTCGGGCAAGGGCGGCGTCGGCAAATCGACGACGGCCGTCAATCTCGCTCTCGGGCTTCAGGCGAATGGCTTGCGCGTCGGCATTCTGGATGCCGACATCTACGGCCCTTCCGTACCGCGGCTTCTGAAGATTTCCGGCCGCCCGCAACAGATCGAGAATCGCATCATAAAGCCGATGGAGAATTATGGCCTGAAGGCCATGTCCATGGGTTTCCTCGTGGATGAGGAGACGGCAATGATCTGGCGCGGCCCGATGGTCCAGTCGGCGCTGATGCAGATGTTGCGCGAAGTGGCCTGGGGCGAGCTCGACGTGCTGGTCGTCGACATGCCGCCCGGCACGGGCGATGCGCAGCTCACCATGGCGCAGCAGGTGCCGCTTGCCGGCGCCGTCATCGTCTCGACGCCGCAGGATCTGGCGCTCATCGACGCCCGCAAGGGGATCGCCATGTTCCGCAAGGTGGAGGTGCCGCTGCTCGGCATCATCGAGAACATGAGCTATTTCCTCGCCCCGGATACCGGCAAGCGCTACGACATCTTCGGCCACGGCGGCGCACGCGGCGAGGCAGAGCGGATCGGGGTGCCCTTCCTGGGCGAGGTGCCGCTGACGATCGACATCCGCGAGCGGTCCGATGCCGGAACTCCGGTGGTCGTTTCCGATCCGCAAGGGGCGACGGCGGAGATCTACCGGCAGATCGCCGCAAAGGTCTGGGCCGAGCTCGGAGGTCGCGCCCCACGACAGACACCGGCCATCGTTTTCGAATAAAATCCGTATAAGCGAAATGCCATCGCGGCAAACGAACCGTTCGACTTTGGTCGGAAGTGGATAGGGTCGGCGTTCTCGGCCAAGACCTTGATGCCGATCGAGATTCGTCTCGCAACCGCATGCCCTCTTGAACATCCTGCGGGCCGGAGTCATGTTGCCGCGCTGACAGCGACGTTTATACGCCTCTTGATTTTGACTATGGCTATCTTTATAGGCGCGTCCCGCTGGAGGTCGAATGGCCCTGGAAGGAGCCGGCAAGCCCGCTTCTCGTTCAAGGCCGACGGATTTCGGCCGGAGACAAAGATTGATCAATGCCTATAGCGCCAATGGCTCGACGAGGACGCTTCTGCCGGCAGAGGCGCTGCCGCAGCTTCCAGACGATGTCACGTGGATCGATCTCGTAAACCCCACACCGCAGGAAGATGCCTATGTGGAGGGGCTTGTCGGCATTCAGGTCCCGACCCGAGTTGACCTCAGGGACATCGAGCCGTCGAGCCGCCTCTACATCGAGAAGGACGCAGTCTTCATGACCGCTTCTCTGGTCTGGCGTGCGGATGGCAAGGATCCCCAGCTCACCGACGTGGCCTTCATCCTCTCGGGCAACCGGCTGATCACTGTCCGCTACGCGGAACCGAAGAGTTTTCAGCTCTTCATCGCCGCTCTCGGCCGCGCGCCAGACGAGATGCGCAACGGCGTGACGCTGCTCGGGAGACTGCTGGAGACGATAGCCGATCGCACGGCCGAGATTCTCGAAAACACGGTCGATCGTGTCGACAAGCTGTCGTCCGATATCTTCCGTGATCACGGCAGACGCCGTGCGCCGCGGTTCCTGGAAGCCAAGCTTGCGGACATCGCCGATCATCATCGTTTGATCAGCAAGGTGCGTGACAGCCTGGGCTCGCTTTCCAGGCTCCTGACCTTCCTGATGAACGTCCCGTTGATCAAGGGCGACAAGAGTGATGCCAGCCTTTGTCGCACGGTTGCGCACGACGTCAACACGTTGTCGGAACACGCCGCCTTCATCGCCGGCAATATCGCCTTCCTGCTGGATGCTTCGCTCGGTCTCATCAATGTCGAACAGAACGCCATCATCAAGATCTTCTCGATCGCATCGGTCGTCTTCCTGCCGCCGACGCTCGTCGCCTCCATCTACGGCATGAATTTTCATCTCATGCCGGAACTCGACTGGCACTTTGGATATCCGCTCGCAATCGTCGCGATGATCCTGTCCGCCATTATTCCCTTTTTCGTCTTCCGCTGGAAAGGCTGGCTCTGAAGCCAGACACGCCATGGGTCAACCCGCTGAAATTCATGTCACCGAAGAAACGAAGGGGCAGAGCCTTTTCGCGCTTGCGCTTGGCTCCGTCGGTGTCGTCTACGGCGATATCGGCACGAGCCCGCTCTACGCGTTCCGCGAGGCCCTGAAGCCGGTCGCCCATGACGGCGTTACGCAGACCGAAATCATCGGCCTTATCTCGCTGATGATCTGGGCGCTGACGATCATCGTGACGTTCAAATACGTGCTCTTCCTGCTGCGTGCCGATAACGATGGCGAAGGTGGTACGCTTTCTTTGCTCGCCATGCTCACCAAGACGGCCAATGGCCATAAGGCATTCCTGATGCTGCTTGGCCTTATCGGCGCGGCGCTCTTCCTGGGCGATGCGATGATCACCCCGGCGCTTTCGGTCATGTCGGCTGTCGAGGGGCTGAAGCTCGTGACGCCGACCTTGCAGAATGCCGTGCTGCCGATTTCGGTCGGCATCCTGATCGCGCTTTTTGCCATCCAGTCGAAGGGAACGGGGCTTGTTTCGGCCTTCTTTGGGCCGATCACCGCTCTCTGGTTCATCGCCATCGGGGGCTTCGGCGTCGTTCATATTTCCGATGACTACAGTATCCTGGCAGCCTTCAATCCGTGGTACGCTATGGAGTTCATGCTGCACGAGGGCTTTGTCGGCATCGTTGTGCTCGGCGCGGTCTTTCTGACGGTCACCGGGGCGGAAGCGCTCTATGCCGACCTCGGTCATTTCGGACGCCGGCCGATCCAGTGGGCCTGGTTCGTGCTGGTGTTTCCGGCCCTGACGCTCAATTACCTGGGGCAGGGCGCCTTCGTGCTGAAGCACCCGGAAGCGATGTCCGATCCCTTCTATTTGATGTTCCCGCAATGGGCGCTGCTGCCGATGGTGATCCTGGCGACGGCCGCAACCATCATTGCCAGCCAGGCGGTGATTACCGGCGCGTTCTCATTGGTGCGTCAGGCGATCCACCTCGGTTATCTGCCGCGCATGCAGATACTCATCACTTCCGAGACCAATATCGGCCAGATATTCCTGCCGTCGGTCAACACGCTGCTTCTGGTCGGCGTGACTGCGCTGGTGCTCGGCTTCGAGAGTTCCGAGGCGCTCGCCACCGCCTATGGTATCTCCGTGACCGGCGCCATGGTCGTCACCACGCTGATGGCCTTCGAATTCGTGCGGGCGAAATGGAAATGGCCGCAGACACTCGCCATCGCCACGCTGGCGCCGCTGCTTGCGCTGGAACTGGTCTTCCTCGGCGCCAATCTCCTGAAGATCCACGACGGAGGCTGGGTGCCGATCACGATGGCAATCATCTTCACCATCATCATGTGGACCTGGAAGCGCGGTGCGGCGATTCTTTTCGAAAAGACCCGCCGCATAGACGTGCCGCTTGCGACCTTCGTCCCCATGGTGGAGAAGAAGAGCGATCATGCACCGGTCTCGGTGCCGGGCGTGGCGATCTTCCTGACCAGCGATCCGGAAACGGCTCCTGCGGCGTTGCTGCACAATATCAAGCACAACCACGTTCTGCACGAGAAGAACGTCATCCTGACCATCGTGACGGTCAACAAGCCGCGCGTCTCCGTGGAAGAGCGGTTCAAGATCGAGAAGATTTCCGAGCGTTTCACGCTGATCGAACTGCGTTTCGGCTTCATGCAGTCGCACAATGTCTCGCAGGCGCTCGCTTATTTGAGGAAAACCGGCTTCAAGTTCGACATCATGTCGACCTCCTTTTATCTCGGCCGCCGCAAGCTCGTGCCGGATGCCGAATCCGGCATGCCGATGTGGCAGGACCGGCTGTTCATCGCCATGGCCAACACCGCGACCGATCCTTCCGACTATTTCCACCTGCCGGCCAACCGGGTGGTGGAGCTCGGCTCGCATGTCATCATCTGATACACATCACCCTGACATTTATGTGAATCTGCTAAATAAGCCGGATTTCAGGACGCTTCGGCCATCCGCGTTAACCGCGCATCAAGGTTAATGATCGATCTTCATCGGGTCGTCGTTGCCGTTGTGGAGTTTTCGGTTTTGCGTTCGAAGCGTATTTTGAGTCGCAAGTCCTCGTCCCGTCCGGATGCCTGGACTTCTCCGGCTGTCTTCGGCCTCGCCTGCTGGCTGCTTTTTCCATCCTCTCCCGCCCAGGGAGACCTCGCCGATCTTCTGACCGGTTTCAATAACGCGGATCAGTGGCGCATGGTGCTCACCAATTCCCCGGCAGGCTCGATCCATCAGGCCTCGCTGGCATTCCCGGGCCTGAAAGACGCCGTTTCCGGCAATGCGGGAATCACTCTTCCGGATGGCCGCAAGATCGCCCTGGTCGATGAGAAGAAATCCACTGATCCGCGCCCGGATGAAGAGCGCGTCAACCGCGCCTCAAAGAAGGGACGCGTCGTCGCCGTCGAGCCGATGCAGCCGCCCAAGGCCTTTTCTGCGGGTTCCGTGCTGCAACGCTCCAGCGCGCTTACGCTGCCGATCGAAACACGCAAGGAGCTGACGGCCTTTGCCAAGCCCGGTAAGGCGCAGAAGCAGATCGAACTCGCCTCCTTCTATTTCCGCAAGAAGGAAGAACCGAAGCCGGACGACGGCCTCCTGCCGATGGTCGCAAGCCTCATCAACAACAGCCATGCCGACGTGCTCGCGACCGCCTATGCGCCGCCGGAGCCCGATTTCGCCAAGCAGTCGCCCTTCGATGCGATTCTGAAGGAAAAGCCGAATGTGGGCCGGTTCATTCCGCCGATCGGGCCGAAGGATCACGCCTGGGCTGCGACGCCGCTGCCGCCTTCCGCATTCTCCGCCCGTGAACAGCAATGCCTCGCCTCCGGCATCTATTTCGAAGCGCGCAGCGAATCCGCCCGCGGCCAGGCGGCGGTTGCTCAGGTGATTCTGAACCGCGTCCGCAATCCTGCCTATCCGGGCACGATTTGCGACGTCGTCTACCAGAACGAGGATTGGCGCAATCGCTGCCAGTTTTCCTTCGCCTGCGACCGGATCAAGGACCGCATCCGCTCGCAATATCATTGGAAGATGGCCCGCGAAGTGGCAATGGCGGTGACGGCGGGCAAGATCTGGCTGCCGGAAGTGGGGTCCGCCACCCACTACCATGCCGTCTATGTACGGCCGGCTTGGGCGCGCACGATGAAGAAGGTCGGCCGCATCGGCCTGCATGTCTTCTATCGCACCTATGGCGGCGGCTGGAGCTGAGGCTTCCCCCGGCGTCACAATGGGCAGCGATTCCCGCGACAGTTTTACCCGGCTCAGGTTGCATTGCCTGTAACTATATGAAACTTCTCGGCTAATTTACCTCAGTCTAACAGCCTTGGACGCCTTGACTATATGGGCGCTCAAAACTATGTTGCGCGCGACTTGAAAACGGGCCGGAAGGCGCGAAATCCCTCGCTGGCTGCATTATAGATGGCCGGCCGGCATCCAGGCTGTTGGGTCTGGAAGCCGGAGGAGGGGAGGACGCGAATGACGGATGATCGGGACGATGGTCTGGAAGAGCGCCGGAGGCGCCTGTCCGCAGAGCTTGCGAACAGGAAGGCCGAAGACGTGGCAGAGGCGAAGAGGGACGCGCAATCGGAAGAAAGCCGCAAGGGCATGGCTCTTGGCTTCAAGCTTTCCTCCGAGTTCATCTCCGCCGTCGCGGTTGGCGCCATCCTGGGCTATATGCTCGACCGTTTTGCCGGTACGTCGCCGTGGGGGCTGATCGTTTTGCTTCTCCTCGGTTTCTGTGCCGGTGTTTTGAATGTGCTCCGCTCCGTCGGCATGGTGGCTCCGCCACCGTCCATGCAGAAGCGGAACGACAAGGATGGGAAATGAAGCGGCCTTCGGCGGCTTCGATAATGAGCAAAGTCGCTTCGGCGGCGAAGGAAAGAGGTAGACGGTGGCAAACGATCCGATCCATCAGTTTCAGATCAGCAAGATCGTTCCGATCGAGATCGGCGGCATCGACTTCTCCTTCACAAATGCATCTCTTTTCATGGTCGCGACCATAGCTTGCGCTGCAGGCTTTCTTTATTTTGCGACGTCTCAGCGCGGCCTGATCCCGGGACGGGCGCAATCGGTCGCGGAAATGTCCTATGAGTTCATCGCCGGAATGCTGCGCGAAGGCGCGGGCAGCCACGGCATGAAGTTCTTCCCGCTGGTCTTCTCGCTGTTCATGTTCGTGCTGACCGCGAACCTGCTCGGCATGTTTCCTTATTTCTTCACCGTTACCAGCCAGATCATCGTCACCTTCGCGCTTGCGCTTCTGGTCATCGGCACGGTCCTCGTCTACGGCTTCTACAAGCACGGCCTGCACTTCCTGCAGCTCTTCGTGCCGAGCGGTGTGCCGGGCGCGCTGCTGCCGCTGGTCGTCTCGATCGAAATCATCTCGTTCCTCTCCCGCCCGGTTTCGCTTTCTGTTCGTCTTTTCGCGAACATGCTTGCCGGCCACATCACGCTGAAAGTGTTCGCAGGCTTCGTCGCCTCGCTTGGAACCCTCGGCGCACTCGGCATCGGCGGTGCAGTCCTTCCCCTCATCATGACGGTCGCCCTGACCGGTCTCGAATTCCTCGTCGCCTTCCTCCAGGCTTACGTCTTTGCGGTGCTGACCTGCATGTACCTCAACGACGCGATCCATCCCGGCGGGCACTAAGGATAACGACATTGGCGTCCTGAGGCGTCAGTCATCAGCCGCAACAACCATTTCAAGGAGTTTCTCATGGAAGCGGAAGCAGCAAAGTTCATCGGTGCAGGTCTGGCTTGCTTTGGCATGGCCGGCACGGCTCTCGGCCTCGGCAACATCTTCGGCAACTACCTCTCGGGCGCTCTGCGCAACCCGTCCGCCGCTGACAGCCAGTTCGGCCGTCTGGTATTCGGCTTCGCCGTTACGGAAGCTCTGGGCATCTTCTCGCTGCTCATCGCTCTCCTGCTGCTCTACGCAGTCTGATACCTGGCCAGGGATCGGGATCGCGGCCGCTTGGAAAAGCGCGCCGTGATCCTTCGCATTTGGAATACACCTGGAGGTGATGATGTTCGTGACCTCGGCACATGCGCAGACCGCGCCGGCCGCTCCTGAAACGCCTGCAGCACCGGGCACCGCCCCTGCGGGCGATACGCATGCCGCGCCGGCTGGCGAAGTGCATACCGAAACCGGCGTCGCCCATGAAGGCGAGCACGGTGGCGGAACCTTCCCGCCCTTCGACGCGACCTATTTCCCGTCGCAGATCCTCTGGCTCGTCATCACCTTCGGCCTCTTCTATCTCCTGATGAAGAAGGTCATCGTTCCGCGCGTCGGCGGCATTCTCGAACACCGCCATGACCGGATCGCCCAGGACCTCGACGAGGCCGCCCGCCTGAAGGC
Source organism: Neorhizobium phenanthreniclasticum (assembly GCF_040066075.1). Lineage (NCBI taxonomy): Bacteria > Pseudomonadati > Pseudomonadota > Alphaproteobacteria > Hyphomicrobiales > Rhizobiaceae > Neorhizobium > Neorhizobium phenanthreniclasticum. The sequence goes on along the minus strand of NZ_JBEAAL010000001.1, from coordinate 220,898 downwards.
GGAAGCGGATGCTGCCGTCGAGACCTATGAAAAGGAACTGGCCGCCGCCCGTTCCAAGGGGCATTCGATTGCTGAAACCGCCCGCGAAGCCGCCAAGACGAAGGCTGCCGCCGACCGTGCTGCGATCGAGGCCGAACTAGCTCAGAAGCTTGCGGTGGCCGAAACCCGCATTGGAGAGATCAAGGCGCAGGCTTTTGCCCAAGTCGGCCAGATCGCCGAAGAAACCGCATCTGCCATCGTCGATCAGCTGATCGGCGCCAAGGCAACTGGCGATGACATCAAGGCTGCGGTTGCAGCCGTGAAGACGGAGGCCTGATCCGATGGCATTCGATGCAACATTTTTTGCGTTCGTCGGTCTCGTCCTCTTCCTGGCTCTGATCGTCTATCTCAAAGTGCCGGGCATGATGGCGAAGTCGCTCGACGAGCGGGCCGAAAACATCCGCAAGGAACTCGACGAGGCAAAGCGTCTGCGTGACGAGGCTCAGCTATTGCTTGCCGAATACCAGCGCAAGCGCAAGGAAGCCGAAGCGGATGCCGCGCAGATCGTCGCCGCTGCCGAGCGTGAAGCTGCAGCTCTGACGGCGGAAGCCAAGCAGAAGACGGAGGAATTCGTCACTCGCCGCAATGCGCTTTCCGAGCAGAAGATCAAGCAGGCCGAGGCGGAAGCGATTGGCGCCGTGCGCTCTGCCGCTGTCGATCTTGCGATCGCCGCTGCCGAAAGCGTCATTGCGAAGAAGGCGGACGCCGCCACCCGGGATGCACTCTTCCAGGACGCCGTCGGCAAGGTGCAGTCGCGATTGAACTGATTCCGATTTTCATCGAACATCTGAAGCCTCCGAAGCGCTGAGCTCCGGGGGCTTTTCTTTTGCCGCCATCGCGTTCGCTGCAGCGAAGTGAGGCAAGGTTCGGAGACGGCCAATGCAGAAGCCAACACTGTTCGGTACCGATTATAGTGTCTATGTGCGCGCGGCGCGGCTGACGCTCTTCGAGAAGGGCGTTGACTATGAACTGGCGCCGGTCGACGTCTTCGCGACAGGCGGCCCGCCCGCCACCTATCTGGAAAGGCAGCCTTTCGGGCGTATTCCTGCCTTCGAGCACGGCGGCTTCGCACTCTATGAGACCGGCGCCATCACCAGATATGTGGACGAAGGTTTTGAAGGACCCGTTCTGCAGCCCGCTGACCCCCGCGCCCGGGCGCGGATGAACCAGATCATCAGCATCGCGGATGGTTATCTCTACCCGACCCTCGTCTGGGGCATCTATGTCGAGCAGGTCTCGAAGCCTCTGAGCGGCAGGCAGACGGATATTGCCAAGCTGCAGCCAGCACTCGATCGGGCGCCGACCTGCCTGCGGGCGATTAGTGATCTGATGGCGAATGGCCCATGGCTATGCGGAAGCGCCCTCAGCCTCGCCGATCTCCATGTCGCGCCGATGATCGACTATTTCGTCAAGGCACCGGTCGCTTCGGACATGATGGCCGAGAATCCAGAGGTCGTCGCGTGGTGGGAACGGATGGCGGATCGCCCGAGCATGCGAGCGACGGACCCGAAGAGTTGATGTTCGGCGCAGGCGGACGAAAGCTGGCCTTGGCGGTCAACCCTCCGGCAGATCGTCCTTCCGAAGCGGCCGGAAACTCATCCGGTGCAGGCGGCAGGGGCCGTGCATCTCGATGCCGGCACGGTGCTGCGGCGTGCCATAGCCCGCGTGATTGGCAAAGCCGTAGGCCGGGAACACATGGTGGGCGCGAGCCATCATCCGGTCCCGTGTGACCTTGGCGATGATCGAGGCGGCGGCGATCGAAACGGAGCGTGCATCGCCCTGGATGACCGCCTTGCCGGGACAGCAAAGGCCGGCGGGCACGTCGCGGCCATCGGCGAGTACATAGGCCGGGGTTATGGCAAGACCGGCTATGGCCCGACGCATGGCATCGAGGCTGGCGCGCAGAATATTGCGCTCGTCGATATGGCGGGGGCCGGAAGCGGCGATCGAGACCTCCGATGTGGCCATGATCGCCTCGAACAGCACTTCCCGCTGGGCGGCGGTGAGCTGCTTGGAATCGTTGAGACCATCCGGGATATTGTTCGGATCGAGGATTACGGCAGCCGCAACGACGGGGCCGGCTAGCGGCCCGCGCCCGGCCTCGTCGGTGCCGGCGACCGGCCAATGGCCGGCCTTGCGTGCCAGAAGTTCCAGGCTGAAATCCGGAACGAGCGGCACTTCTTCGAAAAGCATCGGAGAATCGGGTGACGTGCGAGGCAACATGGCGGCAACCTCGCACGCCGACCCGATCTCCTGCAACCCCGGACAAGCGATGCGGCGTCGCTATCCACCGGGGCGGCGGTGGAACCGGGGAGATTCCGGCACGCAATGGATGCGGGGAAGGTGCCGGAAAGAGAAAATCAAAAAATCGCAGGCTTCATGCCTGTCGTGCTCAAAGCAGTGAAAGCTGTATGCCTCCGCCGTCCGGCCGGATAAAAATGTCGTCGCGCAAAGGCAGGCCGCGGCGCACCATGCCGAGCCGCTTCACCGCCATCTCGAAGCGGCGGCCGATCTGCCATGCATAGGGGCCGGCACCCTTCATCCGCTTGCCCCACTCGGCATCATAGTCCTTGCCGCCGCGCATCGAGCGGATCAGCGACATCACGTGCCGGTAGCGGTTCGGATAGTTCTGCAGAAGCCAGTCGCGGAAGAGCGGGCTCACCTCCAGCGGCAGGCGGAGCAGAACATAGCTTGCCTCGGCTGCTCCTGCCGCATGGCCGGCTTCCAGAATGCGCTCGATCTCGTGATCGTTAAGCGCCGGGATCACGGGCGCCACCATGACCGCCGTCGGAATGCCGGCACCAGTCAGCGCCTTGATAGCGGTAAGACGCTTGGGAGGGGTCGAGGCGCGCGGCTCCATGGTGCGGGCCAGCTTGCGGTCGAGCGTCGTGACGGAAATGCCGACCTTCGCAAGCCCTTTCGAAGCCATTTCGGAAAGGATGTCGATATCGCGGGTGATCAGCGCCGATTTCGTCACGATAGCGACGGGATGGTTGGCCTTGTTCAGCACTTCGAGAATCTGCCGCATGATGCGCCATTCCCGCTCGATCGGCTGATAGGGATCGGTATTCGTCCCGATCGCGATCGCCCGCACCTTGTAGTCGGGCTTGCTCAGTTCCCTTTCGAGCAGCTTCGGCACGTCGGGCTTGGCGAAAAGCTTCGATTCGAAATCGAGTCCCGGCGAAAGCCCCATATAGCTGTGGGTCGGGCGTGCGAAACAATAGATGCAGCCGTGTTCACAGCCGCGATAGGGATTGATCGAACGGTCGAAGGAGAGATCGGGTGAATCGTTGCGGGTGATTGCCGTACGCGGCTTTTCCACCTGCACCTCGGTCTTGAACGGTTCCAGCTCCTCGATCGTCTGCCAGCCGTCGCCGAAAATCTCACGGCGCTCCTCCTCGAAGCGGCCGCTCGGATTCAAGCCCGCGCCGCGTCCGCGCCGACGGTCGACCTCTACCCTGAGGCCGGAGGACTTCACCAGCGCATCGGCAATATCCGCCGTATGGGCAGGCGCAAAGGCAGCCTGCCGCAAATGGGACAGCTCGTTCATCGGACGCTCCTGAAGGGGAAATTCCCCGTTCGTGATGATTAAATTCCTAGCCTCAAAACGAGAACATTGCAAGAACAAATTTTGAAAACCGTTTCTGGCATTCCCTGTTGCAATGCGGTAAATGTCAGGAATGCTGACTGTCATCATGGAATGCCGCGACCAGGAATCAGAGCTGGCGCAGACGCTCTCCATTCTTGTTTCCGCCGCGGTGGAAGGGCTTGTAAGCGATGTGGTGGTGCTCGATCACGGCTCGCGGGATGGAACCTCCCACGTCGCCGATGCGGCCGGCTGCCGTTTCCACACCCATTGGGAGATCAAGGACATCCTGCGCGGCGCGCGGGGGGAGTGGCTGCTTCTGGTGGAGCCGGGCGCGCGGCTGCAGGCCGGTTGGATCGACGAGGTGATGGAATATATCGCGCTCAACAAGCGGCCGGCCCGATTCGCGCCGTCGCGAACCTATCGGCGACCGTTCTTCAAGCGCATCGGGCGTGCGGTGCCGCCTCTGGAATACGGCCTGCTTTTGCCGAAACGACAGGCGATCGCGCTCGCCAAGTCCGGCATGGACCTGGAAGCGCTCGCCAGGGGGCAGAAGGCCTCGAAGCTCGTCAGCGAGATGATCCCTGCCTGGGTGGCGGCGTCAGCCCGCTGACTTATTTTCCGGCGCCCCGCTTCAAATGCTCGTCGAGCCGCGGCATGATTTCGATGAAATTGCAGGGCATGTGGCGATAGTCGAGCTGTGCCTTCAATATGCCGTCCCAGGCATCCTTGCAGGCGCCCGGCGAGCCCGGCAGCACGAAGATAAAGGTTGCATTGGCGACGCCGCCCGTCGCCCGCGACTGGATCGTCGAGGTGCCGATCTTGTCGTAGGAGATGCGGTGGAAGACTTCGGAAAAACCGTCCATCCGTTTTTCAAAGAGAGGTTCGAGCGCTTCCGGCGTCACGTCGCGGCCGGTGAAACCTGTGCCGCCGGTGGTGATCACCACGTCGATCTCCGGATCGAGCGTCCATTCCCGAACCTGTTGAGCGATCCGTTCCTTGTCGTCGGACACGATGGAGCGGGCCTTGAGCTGGTGGCCTGCCTCGGCGATCCTGGCAACGAGCGTGTCGCCCGACTTGTCGTTCTCCGGCGTGCGTGTATCGGAAACGGTCAGCACCGCAATGCCGACGGGAATGAAATGGCGTGTTTCGTCTATCCGGTTCATGGGTCTGTACCGATGGTCTGCACGGCCTGAAAATACCAGTCCGGCTTCTGCTCGTTAAGGCTGTCCACTGCTTTTTGGGCCGTTTCGAGGGAAGGAAATATCCCGAAACAGGTCGCGCCCGAACCGGACATGCGCGTCAGCATGGCCCCTTCGGCGCCGATCATATTGGAGATCTGATCGATCTCGCGCACGAGTGAACGCGCCGGCGGTTCGAGGTCGTTGCGTAACGTTTTGAGGAAAGGTACCCAGTCGTCATCACGTGCGCCGATAGACGGGTTGTCCTTGCGAAGCAGACGCCGGAATATATCCGGCGTCGAAACGCCAATGAGCGGATTGCCGAGCACAAGCGGCAGCGAGGGCAGGGTGGGCAGCGTGGCGAGTTCTTCACCGATGCCCCTGGCCATCAGCGCCTCGCCCTTGAGGCACATGGGCACGTCGGCGCCGAGGAACAGACACAGTGCGATAAGTTCCGGCTCCGGCAGGCTTGCATCCCAAAAGCGGAGGAGCCCGCGCAGCGTTGCGGCTGCGTCTGCCGAGCCGCCGCCGATCCCGGCCGCGACGGGCAGGTTCTTTTCGAGATGGATGGCGACGGGTGTCGTTGCAATGCCCCGATCTGCAAGCGTCCGGCGCAAGAGGTCGCGCGCTTGCAGCACCAGGTTCCCGTCCCCTTCCGCCGCATCGGCCGGCACGAAATGGGCGAACCGGCCCGAGACGATGAAGTCGTCGGCTTCCGCCGCGGCAAAGCTCAGCACGTCGCCCCTGTCGGCGAAAGTCACGATGCTTTCCAGCAGATGATAGCCGTCGGCCCGCTGTCCGGTCACGTGCAGGGCGAGGTTGATCTTGGCAGGAGCCAGTTCAAAAAGGCCCGCCTCGCCGGCAGGCCCGTTTTCGGGAAACATGTTGTCGATCGGCATGAAGCGTCAGGATTTCTTGTCGGGATTTGCCGGTGCGGGCGGCGGCGGGGCGGCAGGCTCCGCCGGGCTGCGGTCGGCAGTGGTCGCGGTCGGATCGAGCGGTGGGAGGCCTCTCTCGATCTTTTCCTTGATGTGCTCGCGGTTGATGTCCTCGCCTTCGGAAACGAGCGCCCGGTTCCACTGGTAGACCGCTTCAAGCTTGCGCCCAACGCGCCAGTAGGCGTCGCCCAGATGGTCGTTGATCGTGGCATCGCCGGCACGCAGCTGCACGGCCCGTTCCAGTTCCGTCACGGCATCGTCAAACTTGCCCATACGGTAATAGGCCCAGCCAAGCGAATCGACGATATAGCCATCATCAGGCCGCGCATCGACGGCGCGGCGGATCATGTCGAGGCCCTCTTCGAGGTTCTTGCTCATGTCGACCAGCGAGTAGCCGAGATAGTTCAGCACCTGCGGCTGTTCGGGATTGAGCTCCAGCGCCTTGCGGAAGTTCGGCTCGGCCTTGTCCCACTGCTTCAGCCGTTCAAAGGCGATACCGCGCTGGAAGAAGACCGACCAGTCGCCGGGCTTCGGCACCGGGCCGATCACCTCGACCGCCTTGTCGTAGGTCTCCGCCATGGCCTTGTAGTCCTTGGCTTCGGAAAGCACGCTGCCATAGGCGATATAGCTACGAATGTCGGAAGGATCGGAATCGATCAGCGCCTTCAGATGTTGTTTGGCTTCCTCCGCCTTGCCGGTTTCCGAGAGCGTCACGCCGAGCTGCAGTTCGGAAATCCGCCGCATCGGCGAATCGACCGGCACGCTCGAATAGAACTTGATGGCGCGCTCGGGCTGTTCAAGCTTTTCGGCAATGCCACCGAGCAGAATCAGCGTATCGGCGCTTTTTTGATCCAGCGCGTGGGATATCTGCAGGTAGAGCGACACCATGTCCTCGGCGCCCTGGCGATTGAGCGCACCGCCGATGGAAAAGAGCACGCTGGCCGCGCCTTCGGCGGCATTGGTTACCTGTTGTTGCGGCTTCTCGCCCTTTTCAATGCTCTGCCTGAGTGCTTTCAGGGGCGCGTAATTGGCCACCATGCCATCGCCGACAGCGATTGCATCGAGCGCCTTCTGCTTGTTGCCGGCGGCGGCCTCGAGACGTGCAAGCGCCATCACGGCACGCATGAAGGTATCGGGCGCGGTTGCCACGGCTTCGTTGTTGGTGACGGCCGTGTTGAGATGCTGGCGTGCCGTACCGATATCGCCGGTGACGAGCGCCATGGCGCCGAGCTGGTAGCTGGTGAACACCTTGTACCAGGCCGGCCCCTTGAGATTGGCAACATTGGCCATGGCGCGCTTGCCCTTGCCGGCGCCGATATCTGCCCAGGCGGAAAGGAGCTGATGCGTCAGCCGGTCGAGATCGTTCGGCCCGTCATAGGCGAGGACCTTTTTCGCCGTGTCGAACTTCTTGTCGCGCAGGGCGTCGAGGCCGCGGACGATCTTGGTGATCCGCTCGACGGCCGCATCTTCCTTCAGCGCGTCAGCCTCCTTGAGGCCGTCCTCGAAATCGCCGTTGAGCAGCAGCGAGATCATCAGCCTTTCGCGGATCTCCAGATTGGCCGGATCGAAATCGAGCGCCTTGCGGTAAAGCGAGATGGCGGTCAGGTAGTCATGATCCACGTCGGCGGTGCGGCCTGCCAGGAACGCGCCGGAAAACGAATTCACATCGCTGGCATCGAAAGTCACCACGTCTTCTGCTGTTGGCCTCGGATCCGCGGTTGCCGCGCGTGCAACCGGGCCGATGAAAAGCACGGCCGCAAGCGCCGCGCTGGAGAGCAGAAGAAGGCTGGATTGCCGCCGCATGAAAGGTGCCTTTCGTGTAGAGCCTGGTACGGCGCTGAAATCAGCCGCCACACATGCTCCAATTGATTCACAACAGAATGGCTTTTTTGAAGCACGTCCGCAAGGAAATCTCCCGCGCCGCAGACGGGCGGTGCCGGTCACACCTTCGTTAGTGATCCAGCGTGTTAATTGACGCGCTGGATGGAGAAATCGATGACTTCCAGAAGCGCTGCCTTGAGCGGCGACGCCGGTAACGGCGCCAACGCATCGCGGGCAATTGTGCCGTAATGCAGCGCACGGGCGATCGTGTCGTTCAGCGCATCGTACTTGTTGATGAAACCGAGCGCCTTTTCGAGGTTCTCGTCGCTGCTTTCGCCATTCTCGATCGCGTTGCGCCAGAAAGCGCGCTCGCTTTCTGTCCCTCGGCGATAGGAAAGGATGACGGGCAGCGTGATCTTGCCCTCGCGGAAATCGTCGCCGACATTCTTGCCGAGATCGGCCGCCTTGCCGCCATAGTCGAGTGCGTCATCGACGAGCTGGAAGGCAAGGCCGAGATTCATGCCGTAGGATCTCATCGCCGCGCGCCCGGCTTTGTCTGCATTGGCGACGATCGGACCGACTTCCGCAGCCGCGGCAAAGAGTGCCGCCGTCTTGGCGCGGATGACGGAAAGGTAATCATCTTCCGTCGTTTCCATATTCTTGGCGACGGAAAGCTGCAGCACCTCGCCCTCGGCAATCACGCAGGCGGCTGTCGACAGCACATCGAGCGCTTCGAGTGAACCGGCATCCACCATCATCTTGAAGGCCTGGCCAAGCAGGAAGTCTCCGACCAGCACGCTTGCCTGGTTGCCCCAGATCATCCGTGCCGTGGATCTGCCGCGGCGCAGATCGCTTTCGTCCACCACGTCGTCATGCAACAGCGTCGCCGTATGCATGAATTCGACGCTGGTCGCCAGCTTCACATGTCCGTCGCCTCGATAGCCGAACAGCGAGGCGGATGCGAGCGTCAGCATCGGCCTCAAACGCTTGCCACCCGATGAGATGAGGTGGTTGGCGACTTCCGGGATCATCTGCACGTCGGAGCCGGCTTTGGACAGGATCAGCTGGTTGACCCGCTCCATGTCCGCCTTGGTAAGATCCACCAAAGGTTTGACGGACGCGGATTTGTTTTTACCTTCTTCAAGCGGTATGACGACGCCCAACGATGAGGCCTCCCTATCGAAATCTTTTAAACGACCATAGAAAGAGGCGGATAGGGCGGCAAGGGCAAATCGCATCCCGCCGGATTTAATGGGGTTTCAAAAAAGCGTCATGCTGGAGATCATCCGCACCAACGATGTCGTGATCCTGTCGCTGGCGGAGAGCCTGATGAAGGATGCCGGCATCCATTACATGATCGCGGACCAGTCGATGAGCGTGCTGGAAGGTTCGCTCGGGCTTCTTCCGCGCCGCTTTCTCGTCGAGGCGGAAAAGGCGGACGAGGCGCGAGGGATATTGAAGGATGCGGGCCTGGCGGCGGAGCTGAGGCCTTGACCTCCACTCATACCATCGACGCCTTCCATCGTGGTCGCTTCCATGTGACGCAGCCGAAGGGTGGGGGACATCGTTCCGGCGTCGACGCCATGCTGCTCGCCTCGCTGGTGGTGGCCGACAAGCCGGTTCGTGTCGCGGATCTCGGCGCTGGCGCCGGTGCCGCCGGCCTTGCCGTGGCCGCACGTCTGGAACAGGCCAGGATCCTGCTGGTGGAGAAATCGCCGCTGATGGCCGATTACGCCCGCCGGACTTTGGCGCTTCCCGAAAACGCCTTTCTGGCCGGTCGCGTCGAGGTGCTGGAGACCGATGTGACGCTGACCGGCAAGCCGCGAATTGCTGCGGGGTTGCTCGATGAGATCTGCGACCATGTCATCATGAATCCGCCCTTCAACGATGCGGCCGACCGCAGGACGCCGGATGCTCTGAAAGCCGAGGCGCATGCGATGACGGAAGGACTGCTCGAGGCATGGGTCCGTACAGCCGGCGCGATCATGAAGCCCGGCGGGCAGTTGTCGCTGATCGCCCGGCCGCAATCGATCGCCGAGATCATCGATGCCTGCGGTAAACGGTTCGGGGGACTGGAGATCACGCCCATCCATCCGAGGCCAGGCGAGAATGCCACGCGGATTCTCGTAACGGCCGTCAAGGGCTCGCGCGCCCGGCTGGCGCTGCGGGCGCCGCTCTTTTTGCACGGCGCCGATGGCCACGCCTTCACGCCCTTTGCGGACGATCTGAACAATGGCCGCACCGCCTATCCGCGGCTCAGCCCAAGACGAAATCGATAAGCAGCTTGACGTTCAGGACGGCGATGACGATGGCGATCAGATAGGCGATCGCGGTCAGCCAGCGCGGTGCGACGAGCGCACCCATCTTGATCTTGCTGGCCGTGAACATGACGAGCGGGAAGACTGCGAAGGAAAGCTGGAGGCTCAGCACGACCTGGGTCAGGATCAGCAGTTCTGCCGTGCCCTGGTCTCCGTACAACATCGTCACGAGTGCTGCGGGGACGATCGCAATGGCGCGGGTGATGAGGCGGCGAATCCAGGGCTGCAATCGTATTTTCAGAAAGCCTTCCATGACGATCTGGCCCGCAAGGGTTGCCGTCACGGTGGAATTCAGCCCGCAACAGAGCAGCGCGATGCCGAAAAGCATCGGCGCAATCGCAAGCCCGAGAAGCGGCGACAGCAGCGCATGAGCGTCACCGAGTTCGACGACATCCGTCTGTCCGTGAGCATTGAAGGCGGCCGCCGCAAGGATGAGGATCGAGGCATTGATCAGCAGCGCGAAGCAGAGCGCGACGGTGGAATCGATCGTCGCAAAGGTCAGCGCTTCCCGTTTTTCCGGCAGCGTATGGCCATAGGCGCGGGTCTGCACGATGCCGGAATGCAGGTAGAGGTTATGGGGCATGACGGTGGCGCCGAGAATGCCGAGCGCGAGGTAGAGCATCTCCGGATTGCGGACGATTTCGGTCGTCGGGAAGAAGCCCCTGATCACGCCGCCCCAGTCCGGATCGGCAAGGAAGATCTGCACCCCGAAACAGACGGCGATCACGCCGAGCATGGTGATGATGAAGGCCTCGATCCAGCGGAAACCGAGTTTCTGCAGGTAGAGGATGATGAAGACGTCGAGCGCGGTGATCAGCACTCCGAGTTCGAGCGGAATGCCGAAGATCAGGTTGAGGCCGATCGCGGTGCCGATCACCTCGGCGATGTCCGTCGCGATGATGGCGATTTCCGCCAGCGCCCAGAGGGGGATTGAAATCCATTTCGGGAAAGCGTCACGGCAGGCTTGCGCCAGGTCGCGGCCGGAGGCGATCGCAAGGCGGGCGCAAAGCGACTGGAGCACGATCGCCATCAGGTTCGAGAGCAGGGCGACTGCCAGCAGCGCATAGCCGAACTTCGATCCGCCCGCGAGCGAGGTCGCCCAGTTGCCGGGATCCATGTATCCGACCGCCACCATGTAACCCGGCCCGGCAAACGCGGCGATCCGGCGTAGCTTCGATCCAGACGGCACATGGATGCTGCGATGAACGTCGGACAGCGACGCCTCTCCCGGTTGGTGCCGCCAGCCGTCCGGCTGGTCCCATCTCGACATGTCCATGATTGCAATATCTCCGTTTCCCACCCGGGCTTGGTATAGATATCCTTTTTTAGAATGATAATGCAAGTCATTCGCATCTGCAGATGTCAAAATGCCGCTTTCGCCGGACGCGAGCCATTGTGTTTGAAAATCCAGCGCATACATGCTGTGACAGGCTCAACACGACAAACAAAAGGAAGAGAAATGGCCGGGTTTTGGAAGAGGCTGGTGCCGAAACGGTTCCGCAAGAAGGGCGTGACGATTCCCGTCGTCCGGCTCCACGGCGCGATCATGGCCGGCGGCAGCCAGTTCAAGCAGACCCTCAATCTGGCCACCGTCGCGCCCATGCTGGACAAGGCCTTTGCACATAAGGAGGCGCCGGTTGTAGCGATCGCCATCAATTCTCCGGGCGGTTCGCCGGTGCAGTCGCGCCTGATCTTCCAGCGCATCCGGGCGCTTGCCGAGGAGAAGGACAAGAAGGTGCTGGTGTTCGTCGAGGATGTCGCGGCTTCCGGCGGCTATATGATCGCGCTTGCCGGCGACGAGATCTTTGCCGACCCGACCTCGATCGTGGGCTCGATCGGCGTCGTTTCCGGCGGTTTCGGTTTTCCGGAACTGCTCCGCAAGATCGGTGTCGAGCGTCGCGTTTATACCGCTGGCGAAAATAAGATGATCCTGGATCCTTTCCAGCCGGAAAAGGAAGGCGATATCGAATATCTGAAATCGCTGCAGCTCGAAATCCACAAGGTCTTCATTGATATGGTGAAGATGCGCCGCGGCGAGCGGCTCGCCGATGATGCGACCATTTTTTCAGGTCTCTTCTGGAGCGGCCTGCGCGGCCTCGACCTCGGTCTGATCGACGGTTTGGGCGAAGTGCGCGAGGTCGTCAAGCGCCGCTATGGCAAGGATGCGAAGCTGGAACTGATCGGCAGCGCCCGCACGCTCTTCGGTCGCCGCGTGCCGGGCGTCGTATTCGGCGAGGGCAAATCCGCCGAAATCGCCGCAGGGGCAGCCACGGGACTTGCCGCGAGCCTGGAGGAAAGGGCATTGTGGGCAAGGTACGGCCTTTGAAAAGGCGAAAGGAACGCGCGAGGGGGAGATGGCGCAGCTTATATTTCTGATCATCGTGATTGGCGGCGGCTGGATGCTCTACAAGAAATTCATCAAGGATGCCGAAAAGCTCACCCAGCGCTCGAAGGAGCGGGAAAAGGAGCGCCAGACCGGCGCCATGGGCACGCTCGTCAAGGACCCGGTGACGGGAGAGTATCGCGTGAAGCGGGATGAGGAGGAGTGACCGGAAACCGTTTGCCGGCCTATAAATCCTTGACCGGTGCCCCCGATGCGTGGCACTCGTCCGCATCCTCAATAAACAACCGTTTTATCGCCATGACCGATCTGCCCGCCCACATGTCTCCGACCCGCTCCTTTCAGGGGCTGATCCTGGCGCTCCAGAACTACTGGGCGGACAAGGGCTGTGCCATCCTGCAGCCCTATGACATGGAGGTCGGCGCCGGCACCTTCCATCCGGCCACCACGCTGCGCGCGCTTGGCCCGAGGCCGTGGAGGGCCGCTTATGTGCAGCCTTCCCGCCGTCCGTCCGACGGCCGTTACGGCGAAAACCCAAACCGCCTGCAACACTATTACCAGTATCAGGTCATTCTGAAGCCGAACCCGTCGAACCTGCAGGAACTTTACCTCGGTTCGCTGAAGGCGATCGGCCTCGATCCGCTGCTGCATGACGTGCGCTTCGTGGAAGATGACTGGGAAAGCCCGACGCTCGGCGCCTGGGGCCTCGGCTGGGAATGCTGGTGCGACGGCATGGAGGTCTCGCAATTCACGTATTTTCAGCAGGTCTGCGGCATCGAATGCGCGCCGGTCGCGGGCGAGCTCACCTATGGTCTCGAACGTCTCGCGACGTATCTGCAGGGTGTGGATTCCATCTACGAGCTCAACTTCAACGGCCGTGAAGGCGAGGAGAAGATCACCTATGGCGACGTTTTCCTGCAGGCCGAGCAGGAATATTCCCGCCACAATTTCGAATTTGCCGATACTGCGATGCTGCACCGGCACTTCATCGACGCCGAAAAGGAATGCCAGGCGCTGCTCGCGGCAGGTGCTCCGGGGGGCAACGCCAACCAGATGCTGCACAAATGCGTCTTCCCGGCCTATGACCAGTGCATCAAGGCGTCGCACGTCTTCAACCTGCTCGACGCGCGCGGCGTGATCTCCGTCACCGAACGCCAGAGCTATATCCTGCGCGTCCGCACGCTGGCGAAGGCCTGCGGTGAGGCCTTCCTGCTGACCGAAGCCGGTGGCGTCAACTTCGGCAAGGAGGCGGCATAAACAGCCGCCTTATCAAAGACTTTCGCGCGGTGCGTTTGACGCCTTCCAGGAAGTGTGCCTAGTCTCCGCTTCGGATTTACGCGTCTGTGGGGGATTCGTCTGATGTATATCCTGATCGGCATAGTCGTTCTCGTCGTCCTGTACGGCATCATGATCTATAACGGGCTGGTCAGATCCCGTCAGATGGCGGAGGAGGCCTGGTCCGGCATCGACGTCCAGTTGAAGCGCCGCGCCGATCTCATCCCGAACCTTATCGAGACAGTGAAGGGTTACGCAGCACATGAGAAGGGCACGCTCGAAGAAGTGGTGAAGCTGCGCAACCAGGCCCAGGCCGTGCCGGCCGGCGATGTCGCCGCCCGCGCTCAGGCGGAAGGTCTGCTGTCCCAGGCGCTTGGCAAGCTCTTCGCGCTCGCGGAAGCCTATCCGGACCTCAAGGCGAACCAGAATTTTTCCGAACTGCAGGCCTCGCTGGAAACGATCGAAAGCGAGATTCAGATGTCGCGGCGCTATTACAACGGCGCGGCGCGTGATCTGAACGTCAAGGTCGAAAGCTTCCCGTCCAACTTGGTCGCCGGTCAGTTCGGCTTTTCCAAGCGCGAATATTTCGAAATCGCCAACGAGGCGGATCGCGCGGTTCCAGCTGTCAAATTCTAGGAAACCGTCATTGGACCTTTGCACGGAAACGCTCTAAGAGCGCCGTCGAAGGTTGAAAAGTTATGGCGTGTCTTGCAGGCAGCGCCGCGAGTGACGGAAGAGACGATCATCATGGGCAGAGTGAAACTCACCATAGTGCCGCCGGGCAAGCCGCTTGTCGGCCGCGCCGTGCCGCCGGGCTCGAAGTCGATCACCAACCGCGCATTGCTCTTGGCGGGCCTCGCCAGGGGAACGAGCCGGCTGACGGGCGCGCTGCGGAGCGACGACACGCGTTATATGGCGGATGCCCTTCGGGCAATGGGTGTGACAATCGACGAGCCGGACGAGACGACCTTCGTCGTCACAGGCATGGGCAAGCTCCTGCCGCCTTCCGAACCGCTTTTCCTCGGCAATGCCGGCACCGCGACCCGATTCCTGACGGCCGCAGTTGCTTCGGTCGATGGGACGGTCGTGGTCGATGGCGACGAGCACATGCGCAAGCGGCCGATCGCCCCGCTGGTGGCGGCCCTGAAATCGCTCGGCATCGACGTCGAGGCGCCGACCGGCTGCCCGCCGGTTACCGTGCACGGCATCGGCCATTTCGCATCGGGCCGTGTCGAGATCGATGCAGGCCTGTCGAGCCAGTACGTTTCCGCCCTGTTGATGGCGGCGCCGCTTGCTCCGAAAGGCGCCAATGCGCCGGTCACCGTAGCGCTTGCCGGTGCGGAAATCGGCGCCCGCGGCTATGTCGACCTGACGCTCGCTGCCATGCAGACATTCGGCGCCAAGGTGGAGCAGATCGACGCAGCAAGCTGGAAAGTCGAGCCGACCGGTTATCGGGCTGCGGATTTCGTCATCGAACCAGACGCTTCCGCCGCAACCTATCTCTGGGCCGCGGAAGTGCTGACCGGTGGGGCGATCGATCTCGGCGTTCCGAACGGCGCCTTCACCCAGCCGGATGCCAAGGCTTATGACGTGATTTCGAAATTCCCGTATCTGCCGGCCGAGATCGACGGTTCGCAGATGCAGGATGCGGTGCCGACGCTTGCCGTGCTCGCCGCCTTCAACGAGACGCCGGTGCGCTTTACCGGCATTGCCAACCTGCGCGTCAAGGAATGCGACCGGGTGCGGGCGCTGTCGCTCGGCCTCAACGAGATCCGCGAAGGTCTGGCGACGGAAGAAGGCGATGATCTGATTGTCGCATCCGATCCGTCGCTCGCCGGCCAGACGCTGCCGGCGGCGATCAACACCTTCGCCGATCACCGCATCGCCATGAGCTTCGCGCTGGCGGGCCTGAAGATCGGCGGCATCACCATTCTCGACCCGGATTGCGTCGCCAAGACCTTTCCGGATTATTGGGATGTGCTGGCCTCGCTCGGTGTCGCATACACGGATATCGAATAGGCGGGGCAAGAGGACACGGGCCAGGGCGCCGAAGGGGAGGGATGTCGTGATGCGGTGGTTCTCCGGTTGCTGCCTGCTACTTCTGCTGGCGCTGGCGGCGCTGCCCGCCCGGGCGGAGGAATATGTCCGTTCCTACCATTCCGATATTCAGGTTGCTCAGAATGGCGACCTGACGGTTTCCGAGACGATCATAGTCAATGCCGAGGGCAACCGGATCAGGCGCGGGATTTTCCGCGATTTTCCGCTGACCATGGTGGATGCAAACGGCCGTACGCTGCGGGTGGGCTTCGATGTCCTGTCCGTCACCCGGGATGGGCAGGATGAACCCTATCATACAGAATCGGTGACCGGAGGCATCCGCATCTATGCGGGATCGGAAGACGTGCTCCTTCGCAATGGCGAGCACACCTATGTTTTCACCTATCGGACGGATCGCCAGATCCGCTATTTCGACGACCATGACGAGCTTTACTGGAACGTCACCGGAAACGGCTGGCAATTTCGCATCGCCGAGGCATCCGCCCGCGTGATGCTTCCGGGTGGACGAGTGACGCAGACGGCAGCTTATACCGGTCCGCTAGGCTCGACCGCACGAAATGCTCGCATGCAGGCGAATGGCAACGAGGCGGATTTCGTCACGACCCGTCCGTTGGGCGAAGAGGAAGGCCTCACCATCGTTGCCGGCTTTCCAAAAGGCGTGGTCGCGCCGCCCTCGGCGGATCAGGAGCGCAGTTGGTGGTTCCGCGACAGCCTCAACCTTTTCCTGGGCGTCGGCGGGCTCATTCTTGTCGTTGGCTATTACGTGATCTTCTGGAACCGCGTCGGCCGCGACCCCGCACGTGGCGTCGTCGTGCCGCGCTGGGATGCCCCTGACGGCATCTCGCCGGCCCTCGTCAACTATATCGACAACAAGGGATTTTCCGGTGGCGGCTGGACCGCCTTTTCCGCCAGCGCACTCGATCTGGCGGTGAAGGGATATGTCGTACTGGAAGACCTCAAGAAGAAGATTACCATCCGGCGGACCGAGAAGGCCGCGCCGAGAACCTTGCCGATCGGCCAGGCCTCCATCCTGGGCTCGATTGGCGCGCCGCGGCGAAGCCTCGTCATCGACGAGGCGCACGGCACTACGGTGCAGTCCGTGGGCGCGAGTTTTCGAAACGCGATGGAAAAGGAACACCGCGGCAAGTATTACAAGGCCAATACAGGCTATGTGATGGGTGGCGTGGCGCTGAGCGTGCTCTCCATCCTGGCGCTGATCATCTTCGGCAATCTTGAACCGGACATGATCGTCATGCTGATCATTCCTGCCTTTTTCGCGGTCTTCATCGGCGGGTTTGCCGTCAGCTTCGGCAAGGGTCTGCGCCGGGGCTCCTCGCTCATGTCGAAAATCGTATCGGTCATCGTTCTCGGGTTCATCGGCTTTGTCGCGCTGTCGGCCGGCTCGGCAATCCTGGTGGCAATCGTTTCGGAAATGACCGGCAGCGAACATTGGCCGGTTATGGTGGCGGTCGGCGGCATCGTGCTTGCCAATGTCATCTTCTTCTTCCTGATAGGCGCGCCGACGCCGCTCGGTCGCAAGCTGATGGATGGCATCGAAGGCCTGCGTATCTATCTGACGCTCGCCGAAAAGGACCGGATGAACATGGCGGGTGTGCCGACCATGTCGCCGCAGCACTTCGAGACATTGCTTCCCTATGCAGTCGCGCTCGGCGTCGAAAAGCCCTGGAGCCGTGCTTTTGAGGCCTGGCTTGCCACGGCGGCGGGGGCTGCCGCAGCCTCTTATGCGCCGGGCTGGTATAGCGGCGATTCCTATTCGAGCTTCGGCGACCGCATCGGCGGCTTCTCATCCTCGATGGCATCCACCATTGCTTCGACCATTCCCGCTCCGAAATCTTCGTCCTCGTCATCCGGCTTTTCGGGCGGCTCCTCAGGCGGAGGAGGGGGCGGTGGCGGCGGGGGAGGGTGGTGAGCCTCTATTGGCCAGTGTTGCAGTTTCGGCGGAGTGCTTGGTGGTGACGGTTCGGCATAACGTCACCTCCCCCTTGAGGGGGGAGGTCGCCGCGAAGCGGCGGGTGGGGGTGACATGATGGCCGGGAAAGAGAATAAACCGTCCAAACTCGACCGCTTCAAGATCGCCAATGCGCGCCGTCTGCGCAAAGACAGTACGGATGCCGAAGCCAGGCTCTGGCGTCATCTCTGGCGCATTCCCATAGAAGGAACGCATTTCCGCCGTCAGGTTCCGATTGGGCGCTATTTTGCAGATTTCGCCTGCCATCAGATCGGCTTGATCATCGAACTCGATGGCAGCCAGCATACCGAGAATGCAGCAAGACGGTATGACGAGGAGCGAACGGTTTACTTGGCATCGCAAGGCTATCACGTTATCCGCTTCTGGAATCATGAGGTTTTGAGTGAGCTTGAAGCGGTGCTGGATACGATATTTGCCATTGTGCAGGAGCGTCTAACTTTGATAGCAGAGGCACACGATTTTCACCCCACCCCGGACCTTTGGTCCGACCCTCCCCCTCAAGGGGAGGGTGAGGAAAACTGATATGCCCGATCTTCTTCTTGAGCTCAGATCCGAAGAAATCCCGGCCCGCATGCAGCGGAAGGCCGCGGGAGACTTGAAAAAGCTTGTCACCGATGCGCTGGTGGAAGCGGGTCTGACCTATGAGGGCGCGCGCGAATACTGGACGCCGCGCCGGCTGACACTGGACATCCGTGGCCTGACGGCCCGTTCCGCCGACCAGCGCGAGGAGCGCAAGGGCCCGCGCACCGACGCGCCGGAAAAGGCGATCGAAGGATTTTTGCGCGGCGCCGGCCTCTCGTCCGTCTCGGAAGCCCAGGTCGTCAGCGACCCGAAGAAGGGCGATTTCTATGTGGCTGTGATCTCCAAGCCGGGCCGTCCGGCGGAAGAAATCATCGCCGATGTCATGCCCGGCATCATCCGCGATTTCCCCTGGCCGAAGTCGATGCGCTGGGGCGCTGCCTCCATGCCGAAGGGCATGCGTTACGCGGGCATCGAGGGGAAGGGTTCGGAAAGCCTGCGCTGGGTGCGCCCGCTGCAGTCGATCGTCTGCGTCTTCGGCCCGGAGCATGAGGAAACGCAGGTCATCCCGTTCGAAATCGACGGGATCGTGGCCGGCAACGTCACCTATGGCCATCGCTTCCATGCGCCGGAAGCGATTACCGTCCGCCGATTCCCGGATTATGTTTCGAGCCTCGAAAAAGCGAAGGTCATGCTCGATGCCGAGCGCCGCAAGGACGTGATCCTGCATGATGCACGCGACCTCGCCTTTGCCAACGGCCTGGAACTGGTCGAGGACGAGGGCCTGCTGGAAGAGGTCTCCGGCCTCGTCGAATGGCCGCATGTGCTGATGGGCGAGTTCGAGCTCGAATACCTCGAAATCCCCTCGGAGATCATCCGGCTCACCATCAAGACGAACCAGAAGTGTTTCGTCACCCGCCCGCAGGGCGGCGAAAACCTGTCGAACCGCTTCATCCTCGTGTCCAACATCGAGGCGAAGGACGGCGGCAGGGAAATCATGCACGGCAATGGCAAGGTGGTGCGCGCCCGTCTTTCGGACGCAAGGCATTTCTGGACCCGCGACCAGGGCGACATGCCGGACCTCGATACGCTGGTGGACTCGGCGGAGAAATTCGGCCTCGACCTGAAGAAGCCGCTAGACCAGCGCATGGCGAAGCTCGACGCGCTGAACGTGACGTTCCACGCCAAGCTCGGCACGCAGGGCGAGCGCGTTGCCCGCGTCCGTGCTCTGGCGGCACAGCTCGCTCCGATCGTTGGCGCCGATGCCGCGCTGGTCGATCGCGCCGCAGTGCTGGTGAAGGCCGACCTGCGCACGGAAGCCGTCGGCGAATTCCCGGAACTGCAGGGCCTGATGGGCCGCAAATACGCAGCGCTGCAGGGCGAGAATGCCTCTGTCGCCGCCGCGATCGAGGACCACTACAAGCCGCAGGGCCCGTCCGACCGCGTGCCGGATGATAAGGTGGCGATCACGGTCGCACTCGCCGACAAGCTCGACACCCTCGTCGGCTTCTGGGCGATCGACGAAAAGCCGACTGGCTCCAAGGACCCTTATGCGCTCCGTCGCGCAGCGCTGGGTGTGGTTCGCATGCTGCTGGAACGGAAAGTCCGCCTACCTCTGTTGCAGGCGTTTAGTGAAGCGCTTGCCACTGTCGAGGAGCACATCCGCGATCCGGAGGCAGATAAAGACTTTGAAGCTGCTCTTCGTCTTGATGCCGCCGGTGATTCCGAAGCTCTTGAGGGGGTGATGGAACGCACATATCAGAGAAGACTGGATCTGTCGGCCATCGCCATCGACCTCCTCTCCTTCTTCCACGACCGCCTGAAAGTCTATCTGCGCGACATGGGCGCACGGCACGACATCATCGATGCGGTGCTGACGCCGGACGCCGACGACCTCTTGCTAGTCGCGCGCCGCGCCGAAGCGCTGACGGCTTTCATCACGTCGGAGGATGGCAGGAACCTGCTCGCCGGCACCAAACGCGCCGTCCAGCTTCTCGCTGCCGAGGAGAAGAAGGGCACGGTCGTCGCCGATGGCGTCGCTGACGAGCTTTTGCGGCTCGATGCGGAAAAGGCGCTCTGGGCGGCGATCAAGGTCGCTTCGAAAGATGCAGCGGATGCGATCGCCGGGGAGGACTTCCTATCAGCCATGGAAGCTCTTTCGAAGCTTCGCGCACCGGTCGACACCTTCTTCGAGGAAGTTCTCGTCAACGACGAGGATGCCGCGATCCGCGCTAACCGCCTGGCGCTCCTGAAGGCGATCCGCGAGGCGACCGGTACAGTCGCCGACTTCTCGAAAATTTCCGGCTGATTCCACAAAGTCATTGGTGCATGGTAACATATGTGTTACCATGTTCCGATGAAGATCACCGAATACCTGGACCGGAATGGAAAGAGCCCGTTCGGGCAGTGGTTCGCGAAAATCGACGCACGCGCGGCCTCGAAAGTGACGGTCGCATTGGCGCGGGTCGGACAGGACAATCTTTCGAACGTCAAATCGGTCGGTTCGGGTGTGCTGGAATACCGGATCGATTACGGACCCGGTTATCGGATTTATTTCGGCCGCGATGGCGGGCAATTGATTGTCCTGCTGGTAGGCGGGACGAAGCAACGCCAGCAGAGCGATATCGAGACTGCACAGGCCTATTGGCGGGATTACAAATCCAGGAAAGGAGGCTGACATGGCGCTGACACGGGAATTCAAGGAAACTGTCAAGGCTCGCCTGGATCAGGACCCGGCGTTTCGCGCTGCATTGCTGTCCGATGCTGTCGAGCTTCTACTCGATGGCGATCTCGATACCGGCAAGAGCGTTCTTCGCGACTTCATCAATGCCACGATCGGTTTTGAAGCGCTCGCACGGAAGGTGGACATGCCTGCGAAAAGCCTGATGCGCATGTTCGGACCTAAAGGCAATCCGCGCGCGGACAACCTGTTCAATGTCATCCGGGCGCTGCAGGAAAGCGCGGGCATCCACCTTGCCGTGGCTGCGGCCTGATTGCCTTAAAACAAAACCGCCGGGCTTTTGGCCCGGCGGTCTTTCGTCCTCCACTTGAAGGTCCGGCTCAGCCTGCCTTGCGCATCTTCTGCGCGGTGTGGTGCAGGCTGCTGATGCCGTCATTACCGACGCGGAAGCCGCGGATCAGGTTGAGCAGCTCGTCCGTGTCGGTGGCCAGCGCTTCTGCCGAAGCCGTGGTTTCCTCCGCCATGGCGGCATTGTGCTGGGTCGCAGCGTCGAGCTGGTTCAGCGAGGAGGAGATCGAGCGCAGCGTCGTGTCCTGTTCGGATGCCGAATGGGCGATCTTGCCGACGATGTCGCTGGCGGCCTTCACCTGGCTGGAGATGCGCTTCAAGGCTTCGCCAGCCTCGCCCACCAGGCGGACGCCGTTCTGCACCTGGCCGGACGAGCGGGAGATCTGGTCCTTGATCTCCTTGGCGGCAGCGGCGGAACGCTGCGCCAGTTCGCGCACTTCCTGGGCGACGACGGCAAACCCCTTGCCGGAATCGCCGGCGCGAGCGGCCTCGACACCGGCGTTCAGCGCCAGCAGGTTGGTCTGGAAGGCGATGTCGTCGATCACGCCGATGATCTTGGAGATCTCTTCCGACGAGTGCTCGATGCCGCCCATGGCGTCGATCGCCTCGGCGACGATCTGGTCGGAACGGTTGGCTTCCGAGCTGACCGAGGTCACCCGCTGGGCGGCCTCGTGGGCGCCTTCGGCGGTCTGGCGGACAGCGACGGCAAGCTCGTCGAGAGCGGCCGAGGTTTCCTCCAGGTTGGCTGCCTGGCGCTCGGTGCGCTGCGAGAGTTCGTTGGAAGCGCGGCGGATTTCCTCCTTCGATCCGCCGATGTCGATGCCCTTGGCATTGACCTTGGCCATGGCGGCTTCGAGATGCAGGATCGCCTCGTTGAAGTTATGGCGAAGCGTTTCATATCGCGGGCCGAGATCGCCGCAGCGGATGGTGAGGTCGCCGGTGGCAAGCGATTCCAGTGCTTCGCCGATTGTGGAGACCACGCGGGCCTGCATCACGGCTTCCTGCTGCTGCATGTCGAGGTTTTGCTGGCGTTCGCGATCGAGTTCCTGCTTTTGCTGCTCCTCGCGCGCGGCCATGGCATGGCGTTCACGGATCTTCTCCTGAAGCTCCTGCGTCGCCTTGGCCATCATGCCGACTTCATTCGCCATGTCCGTATGCGGAACCTTGATGGCGACGTCCTCGTCGGCAACGGCTTCGAGCGCTGTGTGAACCGCGCCCAGCGGGCGAGTGATGTTGCGGATGACGAAGAATGCCAGGATCATCGCAATGATGACGGCGACAAGCCCCGCGACGGCAACTTCGGCGATCGCCTTGTTGATCTTCGCGTCGAGATCGTCGATGTAGACACCCGTCGCAACGACGATCTGCCACGGCTCGAAAGCCTTGGAATAGACGGCCTTCTTGTAAACCTCATTGGCCGGCTTGCCGGGTTTTTCCCAATAATAGGTGGTGATACCGCCACCGGCGCGGCCATGGGCGACGATCTCCTCACGGAAGAGATTGCCCATCTTGTCCGGCTGGCCTTTCTGGTTCACGCCGACCAGTTTCGGGTTGTAGTGAAACTGCGTAACCGTGTCGTAGTTCATGCCGAAGATGTAGCCTGCGGGCTCGAACTTGATTCCTGCTGCGGTTGCATAAGCCAGGCGCTGTGCCTCTTCATGCGTCAGCTTGCCGGCTTTTTCCTGCTCGTAATAGGATTGCAGGATCGAGGTTGCCGATTCCACCTGCGTGCGAAGCATGTCGTAGCGCTCGGCGTAGATCGATGCGATCGACGTGCGCACCTGATAATAAGTCACGGCCGCGAACGCGACCATGATCGCCACTATCAGCAGCAAAAGCTGCTGGGATATCTTGAGGTTCTTCATGTTCCACTCTTTGGCAGCCGAAATCTCCCGGTGGAGCCGGCAAAATGAGGTTGACTTTGGGGAGGGCGCTTCCTGCGCCGTAACGTGCTGCATGCACTGCTCGGAAAGACAGTGATGCCGAAAATTTGAATAAAAATTTAATTATGGGAAGCTTGACAGCTTAGAATGATAATAAATTAGCCAAACCGGCTTCAGCGAGGCATTAAATTCGCGTTAATCGCGAATTATAACTCTTCGCATGTTGCGCAGATTGTAAATATTATCGGATGCTTATTCGCTCGGCCGCAGCCGCAGTTCCAGCTCATTGAAGGCAGCCGCCACGGATACGGCGGAGGCTTGAACCGGTTCAATAGTCCCGTCGGTTGCGACAGCGCTTGTGGTGGCGTCGAGATCGATGCCATCGAGCGTTGCTATCCCCGTCTCTGTCGAGCCGTCGGTCCTCGGATGAAGTTCGGCAATGGCACTGTCTGTGGCCATCCAGTCGGGCAGCTTGCTGATGTAGATGACGGGCGAGCCGCCGAACCACGCTTCGGTGCGGACGAGCTTTTTCTCACCGTTGATGTCGATGATTTCCGTCTTCTGGATGCCATTCGCCAATTCCGGCACCTTGTAGGTGGATTCGTTCGCTCTCGGCTTGGGGACCGGGCAGTCGGTGCACCGTTTTTCGACAATGCTGGCGCCGGAGGGATTTGCTCCGCTGATTGTCGTGATGGAAGACGCGAAGGCCGCACCGCTTGCAAGCACAAGAGCCGTAGTCAGAACGAGACGCATAACCGGAACCCTTTTCTAGGTCCGGAAAAGGTAGCGTCGTTTCGTTTCCATCCCGTCAGGATAGTCGGTAAATTTTGAATGAATCGGAGGGTGCAGCGTCTGGTTCTGTTCGCGCTCGATGGCGCGCCAGCCCCTTAGTTCTCGCGTGCAACGGCGCGCCAGCCCCCTTAGTTCTCGCGCGCAACGGCGCGCCAGCCAATGTCGCGGCGGCAGAAGCCGTTTTCCCATTTCACGTTGTCGATGAGCGCATAGGCCCGGGTCTTCGCCTCCGCGACCGTTCTTCCGGTGGCCGTCACGTTGAGCACGCGGCCGCCGGTTGCCACGAGTGCGCCATCCTTCATCGCCGTGCCGGCATGGAATATCTTCTCGCCAGCCGATGTTTCCGGCAGGTGCGCGATCGGCGTGTCCTTGTCGTAGGAGCCGGGATAGCCCTTCGAAGCCATCACTACAGTCAGCGCCACGTCGTCGCTCCATTCGGCCGAAACCTTGTCGAGCGTTCCGGTCGCGGCGGCGTGAAGCAGGTCGAGCAGATCGCTCTTCAGCCGCATCATCAGCACCTGGCATTCCGGGTCGCCGAAGCGGACGTTGTATTCGATGAGCTCCGGCCCCTTGGCGGTGATCATCAGCCCGGCAAAGAAGACGCCTGTGAAGGGATAACCACTGTCCGCCATGCCGCGGATGGTCGGCTCGATGATTTCCTTCATGGTGCGGGAGACCATGTCGGGCGTCATCACCGGCGCCGGCGAATAGGCGCCCATGCCGCCGGTATTCGGCCCGGTATCGCCATCGCCGACCCGCTTGTGATCCTGGGCGGTGGCGAGCGCCAACGCGGTCCTGCCGTCGGACAGACAGAAGAAGCTTGCCTCCTCGCCGTCGAGATAGGCTTCCACCACCACTTCCGCACCGGCTGCGCCGAAAGCGCCGTCGAAACAGTCGTCGATCGCGGCAAGCGCCTCTTCGAGCGTCATGGCGACGGTGACGCCCTTGCCAGCCGCAAGGCCGTCCGCCTTCACCACGATCGGCGCGCCCTGTTCCCTCACATAGGCACTGGCTTCCGCCGCGTTGGAAAAGCGGCGATAGGCACCGGTCGGAATATCATAGCGGGCGCAGAGATCCTTGGTGAAGCCCTTGGAACCTTCGAGCTGAGCCGCCGCGGCAGAAGGCCCGAAAACGGCGATGTTCCTTGCGCGCAAATCATCGGCCAGGCCGGCGACCAGCGGCGCTTCCGGCCCGACCACGACGAGGCCGATCGCCTTGTCGAGGCAGAAAGCGGCGACCGCCTGGTGATCATCGATGTTGAGGCCCACGAGTTCGGCATGTTCGGCAATGCCGGGATTGCCGGGTGCCGCATAAAGCTTGCCGAGTTTCGGCGACTGGGCAAGCTTCCATGCGAGCGCATGCTCGCGTCCGCCCGAACCGATCAAGAGAACCTTCATGCCTCATCCTCGCTTGTGCTTTCCCGGGCGGTTAAGGGGAGGGCCGGGAAAGGTCAAGGGAAAAGGTCACGAGATACCGTCATCCCGTGACCTTTGACGGCAGTCCTAATATTGCGACGGGCTCCAGATCTTGCCCTGTCGGATGTTCAGCGTCGTCTGGAAGATCACCCGGTTCCGGTAGGCCAGAAAGGGTACCGGCTCGTTTCGGGACGACGCGTCGTCCAGTTTTTGGTCGAGATACGAAATGATGGATTCCAGCTCTTCGGTTGCAACCGCAGTTTCCAGTGCCAGCATCCTGGCAGCTTTCATAGGCATTCATACCTCCATTGCTCACCGCATCATGCGGCCTGGAAAACGTAGCCACTGATTTGTAAAGATGAGAGGTAGTCACCTATTTTCCACAAATCCGTGGTTAGCAATCGTTGAAGCCTGCCTCGTTTCGGCACGATCTGTACCGCATCCTGTGGACCCAGGCATCGGCAACGTTGCCTTGTCGCAAACTTGGACTATGGTCGCGCCTCCCGATTTGAACGAGGACGCCCATGGCCGCCGATCTCCGTTTCCTTGCCGCTGCGATTGCAGCGGAAATCAATGCCCGTCCCGAACAGGCTGCCGCCGCGATCGGGTTGATCGACGAGGGCGCCACGGTGCCCTTCATCGCGCGCTACCGCAAGGAAGTGACGGGAGGGCTGGACGACACGCAACTGCGCAATTTGTCGGAGCGCCTCGTCTATCTGCGCGAGTTGGAAGCCCGCCGGGCGACGATCGTCGATTCCATCAATTCTCAGGGCAAGATGACCGACGAGTTATCGGCGAAGATCGGCAAGGCGACGACCAAGGCGGAACTGGAAGACCTCTATCTCCCCTACAAGCCGAAGCGCCGCACGCGCGCAGAGATCGCTCGTGAGCGCGGGCTTGGGCCGCTCGCCGACGCGATATGGGCCGATCGTACCGCCGACCCCGCCAGGTTGGCGGAGGCCTATGTCACGGGAGATGTGACCGATGTGAAGACGGCACTGGAAGGCGCCCGCGACATCGTCGCCGAGACGATTTCCGAAAATGCCGACCTGCTCGGCAAGCTGCGCCAGCATATGCGTGCCGGTGCGGTGCTCAAGGCAAAGGTGGTCGACGGGAAGCAGGAGGCCGGAGCCAAGTTCGCCGACTATTTCGACCATTCCGAACGCTGGGCGACGGTGCCGGGCCACCGGGCGCTCGCCATGCTGCGCGGCTGGAACGAGGAAGCGCTGACGCTGACGATCGAAGTGGATCAGGACGACCCGTCACCGGTGAAGCCTGCGCAGCGCATCGTGGCTGCTGCCTTCGACATCCGCGAAAGGGGTGCGGCGGATCGCTGGCTGATGGACGTTGCCGGTTGGACCTGGCGCGTCAAGCTTTCGGTCTCGCTGTCGCTGGACCTGATGCGGGAACTGCGCGAGCGCGCCGAGGAGGAGGCGATCCACGTCTTCGCCCGAAACCTCAAGGACCTGCTGCTTGCCGCCCCCGCCGGCTCACGCGCCACGATGGGCCTCGACCCGGGCATCCGCACGGGCGTCAAGGTTGCGATTGTCGACGGCACCGGCAAACTGCTGGACACGACGACCGTTTATCCCTTCCCGCCGAAGAACGATGTTCGCGGCACCCAGGCGGAACTCGCGGCACTCATCCGCACGCACAATGTCGAACTGATCGCCATCGGCAACGGCACCGGCAGCCGTGAGACGGAAAAACTGGTGGCCGACATGCTGGCGAACCTGCCGGCGTCTCCCTCGGGAACCAAGCCGACCAAGGTGATCGTCTCGGAAGCCGGCGCTTCGGTCTATTCGGCATCCGAGACAGCTGCCGCCGAATTCCCGCAGCTCGATGTCTCCCTGCGCGGTGCCGTCTCCATCGCCCGCCGCCTTCAGGATCCGCTCGCCGAACTCGTCAAGATCGAGCCGAAATCGATCGGCGTCGGCCAGTACCAGCACGATGTCGACCAGACGAAGTTGTCGCGCTCACTGGACGCGGTGGTCGAAGACGCGGTGAACGCCGTCGGCGTCGATTTGAACACGGCGTCCGCGCCGCTGCTTGCGCGCGTTTCCGGCCTCAGCCGCTCGATTGCAGAATCGATCGTCGTGCACCGCGATCAGAACGGACCGTTCGGAAGCCGCAAGGACCTGCTGAAGGTCGCCCGCCTCGGCAACCGCACCTTCGAGCAGGCGGCGGGCTTCCTGCGCATCCCGAATGGCAAGGAGCCGCTCGATGCCTCCGCCGTCCATCCGGAAGCCTATGGCGTCGCCAAGAAGATCGTGGCCGCCTGTGGCCGCGACCTGCGCACCCTGATGGGCGACAGCGCGACATTGAAAGGGCTCGATCCGCGCAGGTTCATTGACGAGCAGTTCGGTCTGCCGACGGTGAAGGACATCATTGCCGAGCTCGAAAAGCCGGGCCGGGACCCGCGCCCGAGCTTCAAGACGGCCACCTTCGCGGAAGGGGTCAACGAGATCGGGGACCTCAAGCCCGGCATGATGCTGGAAGGCACCGTGACCAACGTGGCCGCTTTCGGCGCCTTCGTGGATATCGGCGTTCACCAGGACGGGCTGGTGCACGTCTCCCAGCTCGCGGACAGGTTCGTCAAGGACCCGCATGAAGTCGTCAAGGCCGGCGACGTGGTGAAGGTCCGGGTCGTGGAAGTCGATGTGAAGCGCAAGCGAATCGGATTGACCATGCGCAAGGACGGCGGCGAGGCGGCGCCAGCGCCGCGCGGCGAAGACCGCGGCAGGCCGCTCAGCCCGAAGTTTGCGAAGACGGAAAAGCCGTCCTCGCAGGGCGCGTTCGGTGCCGCACTCGCGGAAGCTTTGAAACGCAGGTAATTTTCGGCTGCTTTTTAAAAATTTCTACCATAAGATGCAGGTCGTCAGGCATGGGTTTGACGGCCTGTTTTTTTGTGTCATTTTCATGGCGGGAATGTGCTTGAAAGTCGCAGAGAAATTATTAGATTTTCGATTTAGTAAGGCAGCCTTAGTATCTATGGAGGTGGGTCCATGGCCTCGTCCCTTCACAATCTCTTCAACACAATCATCAAGACCGGCACCCTGACAGTTCGCGGCTCGGGTGGCGAGCAGCGCTACGGCGGAGGAGGAGGCAGGGCAGTAACCATCCGTTTTGTGGACGAAGCGGCGGAACGGGAACTTGTGAGCGATCCGCAACTCAAGCTCGGCGAACTCTATATGGATGGCCGGCTGCGCGTCGAAGAGGGCGATATCTACGAGTTCCTCGCGCTCATCAAGGACAATACGCTGCGTGAGGGCCTGACCTTCGGGATGATCCTGCGTGGCGTTGCGCGGATGGTGGCATCGCAGTTCCGCAACCGCGTGCCGGTCAACCACAACCGGCGGAACGTCGCCCATCATTATGATCTGGACGAGAGGCTGTTCTCGCTGTTTCTGGACGAGGACTGGCAGTATTCCTGTGCCTATTTCAATCCGCCGGGCGTTTCGCTGGATGAGGCGCAGGTAGCCAAGAAGCGCCATATCGTTGCGAAACTGCTTGCCGAGCCCGGCCAGCGGGCGCTGGAAATCGGTTCGGGCTGGGGCGGCATGGCCATGTATCTCGCCGAATCATCAGGCGTCGATGTCACCGGCATCACGCTGTCGACGGAACAGCTCAAGATCTCCCGCGAGCGCGCCGCCAAGCGCGGACTTGCCAACAGCGTCCGCTTCGAATTGCAGGACTACTACTACCTGCCGCCGCGCCAATACGACCGCATCGTCTCCGTCGGCATGTTCGAACATGTGGGCCGGCTGAACTACCGCAAGTTCTTCAACAAGGTGAATGACGTGCTGGCCGATGACGGCGTCATGGTGCTGCACTCGATCGGCCAGCCCTATCCGGCGATCTACAACAATCCCTGGATCGAGAAATACATCTTCCCGGGCGGTTACATTCCCTCGATCGCCGAGGTGATGCCGGCTGTCGAAAAGGCGGGCCTGCTCGTCTCCGACATCGAAATCCTGCCGATGCACTATGCCTATACGCTGCGCCACTGGCGTGAGCGCTTCATGGCGAACAAGGAGAAGGCGGCCGCCATCTACGACGAGCGATTCGTGCGCATGTGGGAGTTCTATCTCGCCGGTTCGGAAATGGCCTTCACCCACGAGAACTTCTTCATCTTCCAGATGCAGATCGTCAAGAAGCGCACCACCGTTCCCGACAATCGGAACTATATCTACGAGCGCGAGGCGGAGCTGAAGGCCTTCGAACAGCGCCGCGTGCCGCTCGACAGGGTCGCGGTCTGAATGGTCGGGAAGCGGGGCGTTTCCGCCCCGCTTGACCGCCGGCTCCGGCGGGCGCTAGAACCTCGGCATGACGAATGCCGACGATTTTACGGGCCGCGTGGCTGACGCCCCTTCGGACAACTGGGTCTACCGCGTTCTGCCGCGGCCGGCCTGGCCCTATGCACAGCTTGCCCGCTGGGACCGGCCGATCGGCTGGCAGCTCCTCATGTGGCCGTGCTTCTGGTCGGCGGCGCTCGCGGCCAATGCCGCGCAGGACGAGGGGATGTTTTCCCTCGGGCTTTTTCTTTTCCATCTGATCCTGTTCTTTATTGGCGCAGTCGCCATGCGTGGTGCCGGCTGCACCTATAACGATCTTGTCGATCACAATATCGATATGGAGGTGGCGCGCACCCGATCGCGCCCTCTGCCGTCTGGCCGTGTGTCTCGTTTTGAGGCCAAGGTGTTTCTGGCAGTGCAGGCGCTTGTCGGTCTTCTGGTGCTGATCCAGTTCAACGCCTTTACGATCGTGCTTGGCATCCTGTCGCTCGGCGTGGTGGCGGTCTATCCCTTCGCCAAGCGCTTTACCGACTGGCCGCAATTCTTCCTGGGCCTTGCCTTCTCCTGGGGCGCGCTGATGGGTTGGGCCGGCGTCTTTGGCAGCCTGTCATGGGCGCCTCTCTGGCTTTATCTTGCCGCCATCTCCTGGACGATCGGTTACGACACGATCTATGCTCATCAGGACAAGGAGGACGATGCGCTGATCGGCGTACGCTCGACGGCACGCCTCTTCGGCGAGGATACCAAGCGGTGGCTGATTGGCCTTTACGGTTTCACGCTGCTCTTCCTGATCTTTGCCTTTGCCGCAGCCGGCGTCGGGTTCTTCGCCTATCTCGGCCTTCTCGCAGCGGCGATCATGTTCGCCTGGCAGGTGCTCATCCTCGACATCGACAATGCCGAACAGTGCCTGAGACTTTTCAAGTTCAACCACCACGTCGGCACGACCCTGTTCCTGGGCCTTGTCCTGTCGCTTGCCGTTTAGTCTTCAAAAGGAAAGAAGCCCGACCGGCTGAGGGTCGGGCTTCTTTCTTATCGCGAGCGGCGGAGGCCAAAGGGACAAACAAGGCCTCAGCGGCGCGCAATGATCTCCTTGCCTTCGATTTTCATCGTCACACCCAGGCTGCCGGTGGTCCGGCGGACCAGGAAACGGGGGCGGCGGCCGGCAAAATAGGAATGGCGGCGGCGTGCAGCCGTGCCGTTCGAGCGCACATCGCCGATATGGTTTTCGAGCGGGCGGGCAATGCCGTCGGCTTCCACCATCAGCATCGGGATGCGGAACGCATCCGACCAGCTCCGCCAGTCGGCGGCGATGTCGCAGAGGTCGTGGGCGACCAGAAGCGGGATGCAGAGATCCGGATCTTCGTGATGGAGTTCCAGTGTGACGGTCACTTCGCCGTCACCGGGGTCGATGGCACGCGCGGCGACACCCTTGAACGCGCGGGCAGGGAGAGCGAAGGAGAGCGGCAGGCCGCTCGAGGGAAGGATCTTGCGCAGCACGGCGCCGCGCTCGTCGATGGTGATAGTGACATCTCCTGATGTCTCGCGCAGCGCATAGGTAACCTGCTGCGGGAAACGAGACGGATCGAGCCTCAATGTCGACCCTGCCCATATGGGCTTCAGAACAGTGTTGGTCATCGGTATGCTACCCTTGTTTTACCTGAGAGCCGTTGCCGGTTTCTCTGCGGGACTTTTGTCCTCTGCAGTTGGAGCATAGGGCTGGCATGTTCGAGACTGCTTAAAAATCGCGGTTAAGGAAGCTTTGCCTGCCTGAATGGTTAGCGAAAGCGCACCCCTTTGGGTTTCCGGAAAGTGAATCGCAGAAATTGTACAGGCGCGGGACAGAAGAGATTGTCGGGCCGAAGCTTGAAAAGCCACGGGCAAGGCTATCCTGCAATGCTTGCGGCAGCATCATTCCGACTCGCGGGGCCTGTCCATGGTATCGACCTATCTGACTTTCGATCTCGTCAATCGCGATCTCCAGAAAAGCCTGAAGCAGGTTGCCAACCAGACCACCGTCGCCAACGATTCGAAATATTACCAGGAAAACATCGGCAAGATAAAAACGGTCGACGAATTCCTGGACAACTATCGGCTCTATTCCTACGCCATGACCGCCTACGGTCTGGATGAGATGATCTATGCCAAGGCCTTCATGAAGCAGGTCCTGGAAAGCGATCTCAGCGATGATAACAGCTTCGCCAACCGCCTCACCGATGATCGGTACAAGGATTTCGCCGCTGCATTCAACTTCGGTTCGTCCACCTCGGATGTCGCTGTCGCCCAATCGGACGGCCAGATGGAAGAGCTCTTCGATACCTATGATCAGACGATCGCCTCGCAGTCGGACAAGATCGAGGAAGACACACGATACTTCCAGGTGATGCTCGGGACGACCGGCAACATCGACAATGTCGATGAATTCCTGAGGAACGACCGGCTGCGCGAATATATGTTCACTGCCTATGGCATTGATGGGAAATACTACAATTACACCGCCATCCGCGGCGTGCTGACCAGCGATCCGGATGATCCGGGCAGTTACTACAATACCGCTTACGGCAGCCGGCTGGACCAATACGATGCCGCAGTGGCCGAGGACGCCGAACTGGAGGAACGGGAAGGGATTCTCGAACTTCAGGACTCGATTGCGTTGGGGGAGCAGCTGAAGGCCGATCTTGAGGCCCAGATCGCCGCCAAGCAGGATGAATTGGACAATGGTGGCGATCCCGATGTTCTGCAGCCTGAGATCGACGCTTTGCAGACGCAACTGACCGAGACGGAGGCGCTGATCGCAAAGGATCAGGCCAGTTTCGAAGAGCAGCAACCCCGTCTTGAAGAGTTGAATGCCAAGCTGGTTCCCGTCGAGCAGTCGGCCCAGCGGCGCGCCGAACTGGCGAAGATCATCAGCGGTACAAAGTCTGATGCCGCCTACCTGGAAGTGATGAAATCCCTCGCCGAGGATTTCCAGTTCAATGCGGACGGTACCGTCCCGGCCGACGGCGCCGTAACAGCGGAAAAGCTGCAGGAAATCGTGGGCGGCTATTTCAACAAGCAGACGCAGGTGACGCATGCCGAAGCGATGTTCAATCAGGAACTCTTCGAGCAGAAGATCGCGACGGCGACGAACGTCACCGATCTGATAGACGATCCGCGTATCCTGCAGTACATAAAATCGGCCTTCGACTTGAACGAGAGCTATATCGTAAAATCGACGATCGACCAGATTCTGACCAGCGATCTCGACGATCCCGACAGCTACGCCAATGTCTACGGCAAGGACCGGCCGCAATATCTGGAACTGGCGAAAGCCTTCAATTTCAATACGGACGGCACGGTTGCGGCCGGTGAAGCCCAGACCGCCCAGCAGACCAGCAAGACCCGCAGCAACTATTTCAGCCGCTGGGATGACAAGCAGGAAGAGGATCTTGCAAAGACGATCAAGTTCTACAAACTGGACCTCGCGGCCATCGAAACACTTGACGATTTCCTGAGCAGCGACGCGCAGACCAGTTATGAGTTCGCCCTGGAGGCAGTCGGCCTCGACCCCTCTTCCGTCTCGAAATTGACGATCAAATACGCATTGAAGAGCGACCTCTCCGATCCGGACAGCTATATCTATCAGCTGAAGGACGAGCGCTTCATCACGCTCGCGAAGCTGTTCAATTTCGGCAAGGATGGCGATGTGACCGCGCCGGTGCTTGCCCAGTCCAATGCGGCGATCACCAATGTCGCCAGGGACTATATCCTGCGCAAGACCCGCTTCCTTGAGGGCGATGAGCTGGAAGCTGCCAAGAAGAAGGCCGAGGAAGAAACGAAATACTATACCGAAACCATGCAGCGCATCGACAGCCGCGATGAATTGCTGGCGGACCGCAAGCTGCTCGATATCCTCCTGACCTCGAAAGGGATAGACCCCTCGACGGTGACGGACGACTTCCTGAAACAGGCCTTCAATTCCGATCTGAGCGACCCGGCGAGTTTCGTCAATACGCAAACGGACAAGAGATTTGCCCAGATCGTCGGCACCTTCAACTTCGATGCCAAGGGTGACATCGACCGCAGCGCTGCCGGCAAGGCCCAGAACGGCGGCGAGATCGCTGCGACCGAGAGCAACTATATACGGCAGCTGCTTGAAACCCAGGAAGGCGAGGAAAACGCGGGTGTCCGCCTGGCACTCTATTTCCAGCGCATGGCCGACACCATCACCGATCCCTATGTCATCCTCGGCGATGAGGCGCTGATGGAGTTCTTCCGTATCACGTTCAGCCTGCCGGAGGAGATCGGCAATATGGACGTCGATCAGCAGGCGAAACTGGTCGAGAAGAATCTCGATCTCGAGGATTTGTCCGACCCGGAAAAGCTCGACAAGCTGATCAGGCGGTTCACCGTCATGTACGACATCGAGAGCAACGCCACGACGACCGCGTCGGCGGCAGATATTCTCAGCGGCAGTTCAGCCGGCATCAGTGCCGATACGCTCTGGGCACTGTCTCAGATCAGGATGGGCTAAGGCGGGTGCTGGGCCGGTCGGGCTTCAGGTTTCGTCGCTCTTGTCGGACGAGTCGAAATTCAGATCCGTATTGGCCGCCAACCAGTCGAGATCGGCGCGCATCGCGTCGCGGCTTGCCTCTTCCATGCGCCGGTAACGGGAGAGCAACTCCCGGCCGAATTCGGTGAGACCGGCCCCACCACCGTTTTTTCCTCCGTGGCGGGTGGAAATCGACGGCTCCCGGAACATCCGGTTGATTTCGTCGCCGAGCAGCCAGGCACGCCGGTAGGACATGCCGATTGCCGCGCCGGCTGCCCGGATCGAACCGTGCTCGGCGATGAGTTCGAGGAGTTGCGCCTTGCCCGGGCCGAGTCGCACGCCATTGTCGAGGTCGATGCGGATCGTCGTCTTCGGCGCCCGGCTCATGGAACGAGCACCTTGCCGGGATTCATGATGCCGGCCGGATCGAAAGCCCTCTTGATGCGTCGCATCAGGTCCATTTCGATCGGCGATCGGATATGGGCGAGTTCGTCGCGCTTCAACTGGCCGATACCGTGTTCGGCGGAGATGGAGCCGCCGGCAGCGAGCACGATACCATGCACGATCTCGTTGACTTCCCGCCAGCGGGCGATGAAGGCGGCCTTGTCGGCCTTCATGTCCGCACTGACCGGCTGGGAAATGTTGTAGTGGATGTTGCCGTCACCGAGATGGCCGAAGGCGCAGATGCGGGCGCCGGGAACGGCTGCCACCACCGCCTTGTCCGCCTCCGCCATGAAGGACGGGATTTTCGAGACCGGCACGGAAACGTCGTGCTTGATCGAGCCGCCCTCCGGCTTCTGGGCGTCCGACATGCTTTCCCGCATATGCCAGAGTGCCCTCTGCTGGGCGACTGAGGAGGCAATCACCGCGTCGCGTATGAGACCTGCCTCGAATCCCTGTTCGAGCAGCGACTGAACCATGGTCTGCGCCGTCTCGGCGGAATCGGAAGTGGAGATGTCGATCAGGGCGTACCAGGGATGCAGATCCGAAAGAGGGTCACGCACGCCTTCGATATGGCGGGTGGTAAACTCGATGCCGATGCGCGGCATCAGTTCGAAGCCGGTCAGCGCCGTGCCGCAGAGGTTCGAGGCCCGTTCGAAGAGTTTGAGAGCATCCTCGGGCGAGTTGAGGCCGGCGAGCGCCACCTGATGGCCGACAGGCTGCGGAAAAAGCTTCAGCACCGCGCCGGTGATGATGCCGAGAGTTCCCTCAGCACCAATGAACATGTCACGCAGGTCGTAACCGGTATTGTCCTTCTTGAGCCGTCGCAGGCCGTCCCAGATCTCTCCCGTCGGGAGCACCACCTCGAGGCCGAGGCAGAGCTGGCGCATGTTGCCGTAGGCGAGCACGGCCGTACCACCGGCATTGGTGGAAAGGTTGCCGCCGATGCGGCAGGAACCTTCGGAGCCGAGCGACAAGGGGAACAGCCGGTTGACCGCTTCTGCCGCCTTCTGCACATCGGCAAGAATTGCGCCGCCATCGGCAACAAGCACATTGGCGACCGGATCCACATCGCGGATGCGGTTCATGCGTTCAAGCGAGACGATCAGGTCATTGCCGCCGGTGCGTGGGGTCTGGCCGCCGACAAGGCCGGTATTGCCGGTCTGCGGCACGATCGGCGTGCCGGTTTCGCTTGCAAGCTTGAGGACTGCCGAAACCTCCTGCGTGGAGCCCGGCTTGAGCAGCATTGGCGAGGAGCCTTGGTAAAGTCCACGGCCCTCGATGAGATGCGGCGCGAGGTCTTGCTGGTCGCGCAGCACATGGTTTTCGCCGACGATCGCCGCAAAGCGGTCGAGAAGCTCTGGTTTGGGTCCCGAAATGTCCATCGGCGTCTCCTCTTATTTCCGCGGCGCTGCGGCGCGGGCCAGCCGGTCGTTGATCGCCTCGCCGAGACCGTGACCCGGAATGGGTGTGACGGCGATACGGGTGGCACCGGTCGCATCGGCGCGCTTCAGGTAATCGAACAGATTTGCGGCCGCCTCGGCAAGATCGCCGGAGGGACTGAGGTCGAAAATTGCAGCGGCCTGTTCGATTCCCTTCACCGGAACCGCGCCGAGGCGGATCAACACCTCGCCCGGCTCGACATGATCGGCGTTGAGCCGCACGCTCGCACCCGGCGCATAGTGGGAGGCAAGCATGCCGGGCGCCTCGATGATCGCTGCGGGACCTTCAGGCCGGATGACGGTCAGCCCCGTTGCCGTTTCTATTTCCTCTCCGGCAACCCCGCCGGGCC
The DNA here is from genome assembly GCF_040066075.1 of Neorhizobium phenanthreniclasticum. NCBI lineage: Bacteria > Pseudomonadati > Pseudomonadota > Alphaproteobacteria > Hyphomicrobiales > Rhizobiaceae > Neorhizobium > Neorhizobium phenanthreniclasticum. The sequence continues at coordinate 184,658 of NZ_JBEAAL010000001.1, read as the reverse complement.
GCAGCAGCCGGAGTGCGCCACTTTCGACGCGAAGGATGGTCGATTCAACGCCGACCGGTGCTGCGCCGCCGTCAATGACGAGCTTCAATTTGTCGCCCAGGTCGTCCGCCACATGCCGGGCGCTCGTCGGACTTACTCCGCCGGACGTGTTGGCGCTGGGGGCGGCGAGCGGTTTGCCATAGGCGCGGATGAGGTCGGCGGCAAAACCCTTCGGCAGGCGGATGCCGACCGTGTCGAGCCCGGCCGTCGCCAGCGAGTGGATGCCGCTTTCGGGCCTCAAAGGCAGGATCAGCGTCAGCGGTCCGGGCCAGAAGGTCTCGGCAAGCTTTTTCGAGACGGGGTCGAAGACCGCATAGCGCTCGGCCATGGCGAGGTCGGACATGTGGCAGATCAGCGGGTTGAAGCGCGGCCGACCCTTGGTCTCGTAGATTCGGGTGATGGCGGCGGGATTGGTGGCGTCTGCCGCAAGTCCGTAAACCGTCTCGGTCGGGATCGCGACAGGAAAACCGTCTGCCAGGACGGCACAGGCGCGCTCGAGCGCCTTTTCGCGATCCGTGGTGATGTCTATGATTTCGGCTGTCATGTTCGCCGTCAATAACGCGGACTCGTCCGCCGTCAAAGCTTTTTGATGATTTCGCGAAGCGCGTCGCCTGAAGCACCGAGCATCAGCACGTTCTTGATCGCTTCCATCGGATCGTGGGTCCTGAACAGGAGCCCGTTCCTGCGGATCGAGCGGTTGATCCGGAAAGGCTGGCCGGGCTCGCTTTCGATCGCGACCGCGAAATACATACGCGCATTCATATGGCTGATGCGCTCGAAGAATTTCTCTTCCTCCTCACCGATCTCAGAGAAGAAATTGGCGATGTAGAAAGACCAGCGCACCGGCACGCGAGACGCGAGGAGAGTCCGGGCGGCCGTCACGTGGCAATAGCCGAGATGCGGACGGTCATCGAGCGTGCGATGGAAGATGACCTTAGGGAACTGGATCGAGCGGTGGAAGGCGTTGATCCGCTCGTGGCTTTTTTCGCCTGCGGCCTCCAATCGCTTGCCTGTGCGTTCCGCGACCTCGGTGTAACTGAGATAACGGCGTTCCTCCGGCGCCCAGATTGGCTTGTAGCGTGTGATGCGCCCGGTCCGCAGAAATTCCGAATGCACGGTCGTTTTTGTCGCCGCCGGAACAGGAGGAGCCGGCGGAGGAGCTTCGAAGTAGCGGATCTTTGCCTTTGCCTGCACGATGGCGCCGCTCCCATTGAGGCCGGGATTTTAGGATTCAACACTTAATGACGAGTTTCCCTTTCGCGAGGCTTGAGAAAGGCCGTCGTCAATGCGGTTGCCGATGTCGCAATGTCATCTATGCGGCAAGTTTGGGGGATGGTTATATCCGCCTCAAGCTCAAGGTGCCGCCCCGCTAGGGAGGGGCGGAGAATTGGGAAGCCGGTCGAAGCCCGGCGCTGCCCCCGCAACGGTGGTGGAGCTCGAAGGCCTGGCGGAAGCCACTGGGAAAGAGCCGCAAAGGCTGCCCGGGAAGGCGCCAGGCCAGTCCCGCAAGGGACAGCTCCTGAGCCCGGAAACCAGCCTGAAGTGAACGAGATTTTGACCGATCGCGGCGGGCGTTCGGACAAGGAGACTGGCAGGCTGAGGCCGGCTGGTTTTTCCATGTCCTTTCCGCAGGCCGCTTGAAGGTAGCATTGACGAGGAAGGCAAGATGGAAATTCGCAGTCAGGTCCTGCGGCAATTGAAGAGCCGCCGTGAAGGCTTCAGCCTCGAACAGGCCTTCTATACCGACCCGGACTATTACAAGCTCGACCTCGAAATGATCTGGTACCGTGACTGGCTGTTCGTCGGCCACGATTGCGAACTGCCGAAGGCCGGAAGCTATTTCACGCTGCAGATCGGAGATTATCCGGTCGTCATCGTGCGCGGTCGCGACGGCCGGATCCGGGCGCTCCACAATACCTGCCGCCATCGCGGCAGCCGGGTCTGCACCAAGGAGAGCGGTTCGGCAGTCCGCCTCGTCTGTCCTTACCACCAGTGGACCTACGAGCTCGACGGCTCGCTGATGGCCGCCCGCCAGATGGGCCAGGACTTCGACAAAAGCCAGTTCGGTTTGAAGAAGGTCCATTGCGAAAGCGTCGCCGGCTATATCTTCATCTGCCTCGCCAACGAGGCGCCGGACTTCGCATCGGTCCGCGCGGCCATCGAGCCCTATATGGCGCCGCATCGCCTCTCGGAAGCCAAGGTCGCCCACCAATCGACGATCATCGAAAAAGGCAACTGGAAGCTCGTCTGGGAGAACAACCGCGAATGCTATCATTGCCCCGGCAATCACCCGGAGCTCTGCCGCACTTTCCCGGAAGCGCCGACTGTCAGCGGTGTGGCCGGCGCCATTGACGATCCCGTCATCACCGAACACTGGCGGCGCTGCGAGGCGGCCAATCTGCCGAGCGAGTTCCGGATATCTCCGGATGGCCAGTTCCGCGTCGCCCGCATGCCGTTGATCGAAGGCGCTGAAAGCTACACCATGTCGGGGAGGAAGGCCGTCGTCCGCCAGCTTTCAGACGGCGTGACGATCGACGGCATCGGCACCATGTTGCTTTTCCACTATCCGACCACCTGGAACCATATGCTGGGCGACCACGCGATCTCCTTCCGCGTCACGCCGCTCGGCCCGGAGGAAACGGCGGTCACCACCAAATGGCTGGTCCATAAGGATGCGGTCGAAGGCGTCGATTACGATCTCGAAGAACTGACGCATGTGTGGAACATGACCAACGATCAGGACCGTCAGATCGTCGAGGAGAACGCCTTCGGCATCCGCTCGCCGGCCTATGAGCCGGGGCCTTACTCGGCGGTCCACGAGGGCGGCGTCATGCAGTTCGTCGAGTGGTATTCGAACTTCATGGTCAACCGCCTGCAGGGGGATGAGCAGGCGAAGCTTTCGATCGTGGCGTGACATTCCTGCCGGCGGGCAGATCGCTCGTTCGTGATCGGCCTGGGTCCGGGTTCCCGAGGAACCAAGCTTCCGCATCCGCGTTGTTCCCAAGTGAAATTAAGCACAGGGAAACATCAGGATGAATGCCATTCGTTTGCGTTTGACCACGGTTGCGGCAGCCTTTGCCGTAGCGCTCACGAGCCTTACTCCCGCTCAGGCTTTCCAGACGCAGCCGATCTCCGGCATTTCAACCTCGACCACCATAACGCAGGTCCAATATCGAGATCGTCGCGATTGGCATCGTGACCGCGCACGGTACGGCTGGTACAACGGCCATCGCGGTTATCGCGACCGCCGGCCGGGTTATCGCTATCACAACGGCTTCTGGTTCCCGCTGGCAGCCTTTGCCACGGGGGCGATCATCGGCGGGGCGATTGCAAACGATCGCGCCGGTTATTCCAGCCGGCATGTCGCCTGGTGCGAGAGCCGCTATCGCACCTATCGTGCGTACGACAATACCTACGTGCCGCGCGTTGGCGTGCGCGCACAATGCATTTCGCCATATCGGTGAAGCTTTCCGGGGCTGGATATGGAACCCGGTTCGGGCACGCGGCCCGGGCCGGGTTTTCTGTCGGAAGCGTTAATCGCGCATTCAGGATGAATTCCCTAGGGTCGCTGTGAAGTTCAGCCGTCTGATATAAGAGACGCTGCTTGGCGCAGAGAATTGAAAGAAAAGATAACAACAGGGTATGGAGACTTGATATGACGCTGTTCAGGAAGATCGCCGCCGCTGGTATTTCCGTCGCCGTTCTGGCTGGCTCCCTGATGCCGGCTCAGGCTATGCCGCTTCCCGCGGCTCCGGCCGCGGTTACGGAAAGGTCGGATGTGACCCAGGTACAATACCGGGACCGCCATGATCGGTGGGAGCGCCGTCACTGGCGCCGCGACGCGTATAGGAATGGCTACCGAGACGGTTATTACAATGGCTATCGTGGTTATCGCGACCGCCGGCCACACCATCGTTACTACAACGGCTATTGGTTCCCGTTGGCGGCGTTTGGCGCCGGCGCAATCATCGGCGGTGCCATTGCCTCGCAGCCGCGCTACGTGGCTCCGGCGCCGTCCTATAGCGGTGGCCTCAATCCGCGTCACTATGAATGGTGTTCCGCCCGCTATCGTTCTTACGATTCCTATTCCAACACGTTCCAGCCCTATAACGGCCCGCGTCAGCCCTGCTATTCGCCTTATTACTGAGGCCTATCATCAGGCGTAGCTTTGAAGGCCCGTCCGGCACAAGCCGGGCGGGCTTTTCATTTGATCGGGTCAGAGAATACCGGTGCGCCTCAGCAGCCACCAGGCAGCAAGCACCGACACGCCTATCAGGCTGAGGGCGTAGCCGGTGCCGTTCGTGCCTTCTGCGAAAGGAAGGGACGAGGTGTTCATCCCGAAGAAGCCGGTGACCAGCGTTGGCGGCAGCAGGAATGCCGTCATCAGCGACAGAATGTAGAGGTGCCGGTTCGTCTCGGAGGAGAGCTTCGAGTCAATTTCCTCATGCAGCAGCCGGGCACGTTCCTGCAGTGCGTAAACATCGTGATCCACCGCCTCCAGCCGGCCGACCAGCCGCGAAGCCACGTCGTCGAAACCGGGCGGCATCTCGTCGTCGTCGGCCGCCGCGGCGCGGCGCATCAGTGTCAGCACGGTTCTGAGGTGCCGGTGCAGCCGAACCACGGTGCGCCGCACGGGGGCGAGCCGGCGGCGCTCGTCGCGCGGCGTATTGTCGTAGACGAAATCTTCGATGAGGTTCAGTTCTTCGGTGAGCTCCATCACGAGGCTGATCAGCGTGCGCTGGAATTCGGCGACCAGGGTTTCGAACACGTCGATCGGACGTCTGTAGCGGGAGGCATTCTTTTCGATCGCCGCTCGCATCCGATCGACGGACCGGAGCGGCTGCAGGCGCGTCGTGATGATCACCCTGTCGGAGACGAAGAAGTGCAGCCAGCCGATATCGCGGGTCTCGCTGTCGAATTCCCGCTGGAAATCGACCAGCGTGCCGTAGACGAGCTGCTCGTCAAGCGTGATCGCCGCATGCGTGTCATGAGTGGTAAGTGCCGTGAAGGCCGGCGGCGTCAGGCCCGGAAAGTTCTCGAGGAATGCATTGACTCGCGTGTCGGCGAGATTGAGATGCAGCCAGAGAAAGCCTTCGCTGACATCGAGGTCGCTGCGCGCCACATCGATCGGCAGGCGGGTGCAGGGGGCTGAGCCAGGACGAAAGTGATAGGCCCAGACAAGGCCCGGGATGGCAGGAGCAACGAGCGACATGGGTGATGAATCCGGAAGCATGAGGCATCTCCTTAAGCCCCTTGTGTAACGCTGGTTTCAACAAGATTCTCTAAAGGGTCATCAGGCCCTTGAAAGACGTGCAGCCGTGTGTTACATGTAACGGATTGTCGGAGTATTGTGATATGCCTTCTTCGGTAAGTGAGCGCGTCAGGAAGCGTCGCGAAAGTCTTCGGGCGGCCGGTTTGCGGCCGCTGCAAATTTGGGTGCCTGATACGCGACGTCCAGGTTTTGCAGAAGAGTGCCGCCGCCAATCGAGAGTGGTCGCAGCAGCGGACGCTGCAGATCCCGATCTGCTGAATTTTCTGGATGAGGCTCTGGCAGATCTCGGTGAACCGTGATGCAAAGAGGGGATCTCGTCACGGTCGCCTTAACCGGCGATTTCGGCAAGCCGCGCCCCGCGCTCATAGTCCAATCTGATCTGTTCGACGAGACAGACACCCTTACAGTTTTGCTGCTTTCCAGCACGCTGGTGAATGCGCCCCTTGTTCGCCTTACAGTGCAGCCAGATGCCACGAATGCGCTTAACAAGCCTTCGCAGATCATGGTCGACAAGACGATGACTGTAAGGCGCGATAAACTGGGAAAAGTCTTCGGCCGTATTGATGATGAGACGATGATTTCCGTGACCCGGTCACTTGCCGTGTTTTTCGGATTCGCGTGAGCGTTGACAATTCCATTTACGTTTACGTAAAAAGCAGGAGGGGAATAACCGAAATTGGCTGAATGCGCCGACGAGGAGGAGCATCATGTATAAGGCACCGGTCGAGGAAATCGCCTTCACGCTGAACCATGTGGCAGGCCTTGCGGATGCCGTGGAGATCGGCCGGTTCGGCGACCTCAGTTCCGACTTGGTCAATGCTATTCTGGACGAAGCGGGACGGTTCGCCACCAATGAGATAGCGCCGCTCGGCGAAATTGGCGACAAACAGGGCGCCCGGCTCATCGGCGGTGAGGTGAAGACACCGGACGGCTGGCCCGAACTCTACCGCCACTGGCGGGAGGGCGGCTGGAACGGGCTGACCGCGCCGGAAGCCTTCGGCGGCCAGCATCTGCCGCACATGCTGAACGTTGCCGCTCTGGAAATGTGGAATTCCGCGTCCATGGCTTTCGCGCTGGCGCCGACGCTCACCATGGGCGCGATCGAGGCCATCGCCGCTCACGGCAGCGAAGTGCTCAAGGAGAAATATCTCGAAAAAATGGTGTCCGGCGAATGGACCGGCACCATGAACCTCACCGAGCCGCATGCCGGCTCCGACCTGGGCGTCCTGAAGACCCGTGCCGAGCGTCGCGGTGACGGCACCTATCGCATCTTCGGCCAGAAGATCTTCATCACCTGGGGCGAGCATGACGCCGCCGACAACATCATCCATCTCGTTCTGGCGCGGCTACCCGATGCGCCGGCTGGTACGCGCGGCATTTCGCTGTTCCTCGTGCCGAAATTCCTGGTCGATGACGATGGCTCGCTCGGCGCCCGCAACGACGTCTTCTGTCATTCGATCGAGCACAAGCTCGGCATTCATGGCGCACCGACCTGCACGATGATCTATGGCGACGGCAGGTTCCACCCGGAAAACGGCGAAGAGAAGGGCGCGATTGGCTGGCTGATCGGCGAGGAGAACAAGGGGCTTGCCTGCATGTTCACCATGATGAACAACGCTCGCCTTGCGGTCGGCATGCAAGGCGTTGCAATCGCCGAGGCAGCGACCCAGAAGGCAGTCGCCTATGCCCATGAGCGGACGCAGGGCAGGGCGCCTGGCTGGACTGGCGAGGGCCAGCGGGGGGATATGAGCCCGATCATCGAACATCCCGACATTGCCGGCACGCTGGTCACCATGAAAGCGCTGACGCAAGGGGCACGCGCCATCTGTTATGCCTGCGCCTACGCAATCGACATGTCGCATCACACTGAAGGCGACGAAGCTCGCCACTGGTCCGAGCGGGCCGCACTTCTGACGCCGGTTGCCAAATCCTTCGCGACAGATATCGGGGTCGAGGTCGCCTCGCTGGGCATCCAGGTGCATGGCGGCATGGGTTTCATCGAGGAAACGGGTGCAGCCCGTTACTTGCGCGACGCTCGCATAGCGCCGATCTACGAGGGTACAAACGGCATCCAGGCGATCGATCTGGTCACCCGAAAGCTGCCGCTGTCATCCGGTGAGCACATACGCGGTTTCATTGGCGAGTTGAAAGAGATCGCCGAGAGCGTCGCCGCCTCGAACGAAACGGCTTTAGGTGAAAGCGGCGACCGGCTGCGCGCCGCAGTCGCCGCGCTGGAGGCCGCTACCAACTGGCTCCTGGAGGCGCAGGCCGACGGAAAAATCACCGATGCGCTCGCCGGGGCGACACCCTATCAGCGCCTGTTCGGCTTGACGCTCACCGGCTGCTACCTTGCGAAAGGCGCCTTGGTGGATATCGGTGACGGCGGCATGGAAAAGCGCGTTGCGCTCTGCCGCTTCATGGCGGAAAACCTGCTCGCCGAGACCTCGGCGCTCAAGGATCGTGTTATCTCCGGCGCAGCGAGCCTCGAAGCCGCCCGCGCCATTCTTGCCTGAGAGGAAGACTGCCGGTGAGCGACGACCATATCCTTGTAGAGCATCCCGAAACCCATCCGGGCGTCATGGTGATCCGGTTCAACCGGCCGGAAAAGAAGAACGCCATCACCACGGCCATGTATGTGCGGATGACGCAGGCCCTGCACGAGGCCGCCAATCATCAGGCCGTTCGCGTCGTTGCCTTTCTTGGCACGGAAGGCTGCTTTTCCGCGGGCAACGATCTGGGCGACTTCCTGAATTTTGCGCTGAAGGAAGGCGGCGGGCCACCGGCGGCGTTCGAGTTTCTGCAGGCGCTTGCGACAATCGAGAAGCCGCTGGTTTCCGGCGTCGACGGATTGGCGATCGGCATCGGCACCACGCTTAACCTGCATTGCGATATGACGGTTGCCTCCTCGCGCAGCTTGTTCAGAACCCCGTTCGTCGATCTGGCACTGGTTCCTGAAGCCGGGTCCAGCCTGCTCATGCCTCGGGTAATGGGGCATCAGCGCGCCTTCGCCATGCTGGTGGCCGGCGAAAGTATCTCGGCCGAAGCCGCATGTGCCGCAGGCCTGATCTGGAAGGTGGTGGAGCCGGAAGCCGTGGAGAAGGAGACCCTGGCTCTGGCCTACAGCCTCGCGAAGAAGCCGCCGCATGCGCTGAAGATCACCCGTAACCTGATGAAGGGCAATGGCGACGCTCTTTTGGCCCGGATGGACGAAGAGCTGGTGCATTTCACCGCACAACTCAGGAGTGCCGAGGCGCGCGCAGCCTTCGAAGCCTTCATGCGGCGTTAACGCTGCCGCTCGGGAAATTCTGGCCACCGTCTTCTTTTGGTGCATGAGCAGCGCTAGATTCCTCCTGAAAAGGGGGAGATTCCATGCGCAGAATCCTGTCGGGCCTGTCGATCCTGCTGATCTCATGCTCTGCCGCCGGTGCCGGCGAGTTCTCGACGGCTGGCGGCGGTGCTGTCATGTCGTTGATCCAGTATCAGGGGAATACCCAGTCACGCACCGACGATCGTCCACCGCGGCCGCAACGTTATGTCTGCGTCGTGCCGCCGCGCCAGAGCGACGATCGCACGAGCCCTTATGTCTGCAGGGCGAGCGCCGGCCGTGTCGGCGGGACCTGCCGCTGCCCGAACGTCGTCGGCACCGGCCGGCTCGATTTGGATTATTAGGAATTATCTCTCCAGCAGCGCCACTGCTTCCACATGCGGCGACCAGAGAAACTGGTCGATCGGTGTCACGGATTTGATGCGATAGCCGCCGTCGACCAGGGTTCTGAGGTCGCGGGCGAGCGTCGCCGGATTGCAGCTCACCGCTGCGACCGTCTTCACGGTGGAGCGGGCAAGCTCTTTCACCTGCGCCTCGGCGCCGGCGCGCGGCGGATCGAAGACGACGGCATCATAATTCTTCAGTTCCTGAACCATCATCGGCCGGCGGAAGAGATCGCGTTTTTCGATTGTCACAGGCTTCAGGCCCTGCGTGTTGCGAGCCGCATGCTCCAGGGCTTTCAGCGGCTTTTCCTCGCCTTCGGCGGCATGCACTTTGGCGGTTCGGGCCAGTCGCAGCGCAAACGTGCCCGAACCTGCGAAAAGGTCCAGCACGCGTTTTGCCTTGCCGACATGGGAAAGCACCAGCTCGGCCATCGCGTCCTCAGCCGGTTTCGTCGCCTGGGTGAAGGCGCCCGGCGGCGGCGCGACCTTCACGCCGCCGAAGTCGATCACCGGCTTCTGCGGCTCGATGACCACCTCGCCGTTCACCGAGACACGGGCGATCCCCTTGAGGCTGAGCACGGTCTCGGTCACGGTGCGGCGCTGCTTGTCGGAAAGCGGCTTCAGGCCGTCGGCGGCAAGATCGAGGCCGGAAAGCGTTTCGAGCACCGTGATGCGGAAGGTCTCGGAGCCGGTCGCAAGTGCCTGCCCGATCGCCCGGATTGCTCCGAGCCGCGCCATGATTCCTTGCGAGGCGATCGGACACTCTTCGATCGAGACGATATGGTTGGTCTCGGCACGGTTGAAGCCGATGAGAAAATCCTTCTCCGTCTTCCGGGCGGAAAGGACGACGCGCCGCCGTTCGCCGGGATGTGCGGCGATGAGCGCACCGACCTCCGGCGTCAGCCCCCTGGATCTCAGCGCCTCGATGACGAGGTCACGCTTGAAGGCGCGATAGGGCGCATCCGCCAGATGTTGCAGCGAACAGCCGCCGCAGGCATCGCGATCCGGATCGAAATGCCGGCAGAGGGGCGCGATGCGGTCGGTCGAAGTCTCCGTGATCGATATCAGCGTGCCGTGGCCGCCGTTGCGGGCAATCGCCACCGTCTCGCCCGGCAGCGCATAGGGTACGTAGATCGGTCCCTGCGCGCCCTCTGCGATGCCGTGGCCCTGCGTGCCGAGGCGTGTGATCTTCACCGTTTCTGTGCTCATTATGGTTTCCGCCCTGCAAGCAGGAATTCCTGGTTGCCGTCGCCGCCGGCAATGGGGGAGGGGATGAGGCCGAGGCTCGTCCAGCCCATGTCTTCCACCAGCCAGCGTTCAAGTTCTGCCGCCACAATGGGAGCGGTGTCCGGATCCCGCAGAAGGCCGCCCTTGCCGATCGCTTCGCGGCCGGCCTCGAACTGTGGCTTGACGAGAAGCACGCATATGGCGCCGTGCCGGGCAAGGTTCAATGCCGGAGGCAGTGCCAGCTTCAGCGAGATGAACGAAACGTCCGAAACGACGAAATCGATCACCTTGCCGCCAAGGTCGTCCGCGGTAAGGTTGCGTGCATTCAGCCCTTCGATATTGGTGACACGCGGGTCGCCGGCGATCCGTCCGTGCATCTGGCCGTGCCCCACGTCGATCGCGGTGACATGTGCGGCTCCCCGTTGCAGCAGGACCTCGGTAAATCCTCCGGTCGATGCACCGATGTCGAGGCAGGTCTTGCCCTTCTGATCGAGCTCGAAGTGGTCGAGCGCCGAGACCAGCTTCAGTGCCGCGCGGGAGACATAGGCCTTGGCCGGATCGTCTACGGTGATTGTGGCATCCCCCGGAAAGGTCTGCCCGGCCCTGGTGATGACCTGGCCATTGACGGTAACGGTGCCTCGGGTAATCGCGTCGCGCGCTCGAGACCGGCTTTCGAAGAGTCCCGATGATACCAAAAGCTGGTCGAGGCGCTGATTTTCAGAAGTGTTGGACATACCGGCAGTCAATGCCCGGCTCTGCTGTCCCTGGCAAGTATGTCGCGGGTGAAAACTTAAGCGGCATGTTCAACGCAATTTTAATCGACTTGAGCTTTTCTGGCACGCGGAGGAGACGCTCGAGCCGTGTCATCCGAGAAAAGCGAAAGTAGTCATGTCACTTAAGAATCTTTCCCTCAATAAAAAGCTGATCACCACCTTCGTAGCTTTGATGTCCGTCTGCCTCCTGGCCTCAGCCGGTGTTTATTGGCAGGCCTTGAAATCCAGCCGTGCTTCGGCGCAGCAGGTCGCCTCGCAGACCGTCCTGACCCAGGTGGAGAATGCGCTGGAGGCCATGCTGGAGCAGGCCGTGAACCAGCGCGGCTTCCTGCTCTTCAAAAGCGACAGCACCTATAATGACGTCTTCAACAATCGTGACAGGATGATCGCCGCAATCGATGCCGCCAGGACGGCGGCTGCCGGCATGCCCGACCTGATCGCTTCGCTGGACGAGATGCGGACGGCTGCGGATGTTTTCCATACCCAACTCACCGTACCGCAATTGGATGCGCGCAAGAACACCGACAAGCCGATCGATGAAGTGATCGAGATCGGCCGCAATCAGGCCAAAGGCCAGCTTGACGGCTTCCGCGATGCAGCGGCCAAGATCAAGAAGCAGGCACTGGCTCTGACAACCGGTTTGCAGGACGCCCAGGCCGGCGCGCATCGTGACCTGCTCCTCACGCTGCTGATCGGCGGCGGACTTGCCGGCCTCATCGCTGCCGGACTTGTCTGGGCTCTCTCCCGCGCCATCGTCACGCCGATCGTCGGCATGACCGAGGCCATGACCCAGCTTGCCGGTGGCAATAACGATATCGACGTGCCGGCTCTGGACCGCGGCGACGAGGTCGGTCGGATGGCCAAGGCCGTTGCCGTCTTCAAGGATGCGGCTATCGAAAAACTGCGTCTTGCTCACGATACGGACGCTTTGCGGGAGACTGCCGAGCGGGATCGTCTTGCCAATGATGCTCAGAAGGCTCGCGAAGCTGCCGAGATCGAGTTCGCCATGGACTCGCTTGCGACCGGCCTCGCGAACCTCGCCGATGGCGATGTCGCCTATCGCCTCGAAAAGCCCTTCGCGAGCCGCCTGGACCGGCTTCGCACCGATTTCAACCAGGCGCTCGACAAGCTGCAGGCAGCCCTTCGGGCGGTCGGCGAAAATGCGTCCGCCATCAGCGCCGGTTCCGCTGAAATCCGCGCCGCTGCCGATGACCTCGGCCGCCGCACGGAGCAGCAGGCCGCTTCCGTCGAAGAGACGGCGGCAGCACTTGAAGAGGTGACGACGACTGTAAAGGAATCCGCCCGCCGTGCCGAAGACGTTGGCCAGCGTGTCGAGCGTGCCCGTATCGGCGCGGAGAAATCGGGTGAGGTGGTTCGTCGCGCGGTCTCGGCGATGGAGCAGATCTCGAAATCTTCCGGCGAGATCATCAACATCATCAGCGTCATCGACGATATCGCCTTCCAGACCAACTTGCTTGCCCTGAATGCCGGCGTCGAGGCAGCCCGCGCAGGCGATGCAGGCAAGGGTTTTGCCGTTGTTGCTCAGGAGGTCCGCGAACTTGCGCAGCGCTCGGCCAATGCGGCAAAGGAGATCAAGTCGCTCATTACCACGTCCAGCCAGCAGGTGGATGCCGGCGTGGCTCTGGTTGGCGAGACCGGGGAAGCACTGGCGGCCATTGTAGGAGAGGTGCAGCAGATCAACGAGCACCTGCACGCGATCGTCATCTCCACCCGCGAGCAGTCCACGGGGCTGCAGGAGATCAATACTTCGGTCAACACCATGGATCAGGGCACTCAGCAGAATGCCGCCATGGTGGAACAGCAGACTGCAGCAAGCCACAAGCTCGCCCAGGAAGCCCAGGCCCTTGATGCCCTGCTTCGGCAGTTCAACGTCGGCGGTTCGCCTTCCGCTGCATCGCGTCCTGTCGCGGCATCGGCGGAAGCCCGTCCGGCCGCATCTCCGGCCAATGCGCTGCGCTCCACCGTCGCCAGAGCTTTTTCCGGCAAGGCGGCAAGCGTCGCTGCCGTGAAGGAAGAGTGGTCTGAATTCTGATCCTCTTTCGAACGATCTTTCAAGGCAGGCCGGAGAACTATCCGGCCTGCCTTCTCTTTTGGGGAATCCGGTCTATCTTCCAGCACAAGAGACAGGAAGGGATCATATGCGCTGGACTTTGCTGATCGGCGGGTTGTTGCTCTCGACACCCCAGGCACTCGCCAATGACTCGATGGCAGAGTTGGGGGCCGGCGGGCTGATCTACGTCCAGACCTCCGATGTCGCGATGGAGGAGGAAGATCTTTACATCTCCCGCGAAGAGGTGCTGGTCGACTACGTCTTCAGGAATACCGGCGACAAGGATATTGAAAGCGTCGTCGCCTTCCCGATGCCGGATATCGTCGGCAGTCTGGAAAGCGACATCGCCCTTGACGACGTCGAAAGTGATAATTTCCTCGGTTTTTCGGTCGTGCAGGATAGTAGGCAGATCAAGCCGGAACTGCAGCAGCGGGTGATCGCGGCAGGCATCGACCGCACCGATGAACTTCTCGCCCGTAACATTCCGCTTCTCCCCTATAGCGAAAAGACGTTCGCCGCGCTCAAGAGCCTGCCGGAGGACGTGAAGGCCGAGTGGATCGCCGAAGGTCTCATCTACGTGGATCGCTATGATGCGGGCCAGGGGTGGCAGGAGGACTTGCGGCCTGCCTGGACCCTTCGCTCCGTATATTGGTGGAAGACGGTGTTTCCGGCCGGCAAACCGGTGCGCGTAAGCCATCGTTACAAGCCGAGCGTTGGCGGCACGGTGGCCATGAGTTTCATCGACCAGGGAAAGCCGGGCGCGACTTACAAGGAGTATGTCGAACGCTATTGCATAGACAGCGCCTTCATGAAGACGGCGGCGAAGCTCGAGGCTGCGGCCAGCAGGTCGGGACCGAATTATACCGAGCAGTGGGTCTCCTATATCCTGACGACCGGCGCCAACTGGAGCGGCCCGATCGGCAAGTTCAAGCTGACGATCGACAAGGGCCAGCCGCAGGACTACGTCAGCTTTTGCGGCAGCGGGGTCAAGAAAACCGATCCGACCACCTTCGAGGTGAAGGCACAGGATTTCTCTCCGGAAAAAGACCTGCACATCCTCTTCCTGGCGGCTGCAGACCGATAATCTCAGCGACTGTTGAAGCGGCGTGATCGTTCGCGATTTGCTGGGGCGCTCGTTGAGGAGGATGATTGAAGCATGAAATTTCCGGAAAGCCGGTCATGCGTCATCCTGCCGATCGTTACAATCCCCTTACGATCATCCTGCATTGGCTGATCGCCCTTATCATTCTCGGCCTGATCGTGCTTGGTTTCGTCTTGACCCGGCCGTCCATCGATCCGGGCCTGCAATTCTCGCTTTTCCAGTGGCACAAGTCATTCGGCATCCTGGCGCTACTGCTTGCCGCAATCCGCCTCATCCATTCACTGGCGCTGGTTCGGGTAAGGCCGGCAGCCGGCATGAGTCCGCTCGAACACCGCGCCGCAAAGATGATGCACCATGTGCTGTTGGTGCTCGCGGTTGCAGTTCCTCTGGCTGGTTGGATGATCGCTTCGGTCTCGCCCCTGGAAATTCCGACATTCGCCTTCAACCTCGTCGTCGTCCCGCATCTGCCGGTGCCGAAATCGGACGCGGCTGAAGCCTGGTGGACGACGGCCCACGCCGTGCTTGCCTATTCCACGCTGGCGCTGGTGTTCCTGCATTCAGGTGCCGCGCTTTACCACCATTATCGCCGGCACGACGATGTGCTGACCCGTATATTCGGAGGCCGGCGTCATCCAGTTAAAACATCCATCAGGGAGTGGCGGTCATGACCCGCAAGACAGTCTTGTTCACCGCATTGCTTTTCGCTGCGTCGTTTCCACAGGACGGCCAGTCGGCCGTCGAGGTTCCGAGCCTTGCCGAGGCCGCCGGTCGTTATGCCATTACGCCCGGTTCGAGCATCGCCTTCAGCGTCGGTCAGGTTGGCGGCGGCGGCATCAAGGGCAAGTTCGGCAAGTTTTCCGGCACCTTCAATCTGAAGGCCGGCGATCTTGCTCATTCCATGGTGAGTTTCGAGCTGAAGCCTGAAAGCGTCATGACCGGCCAGGATCGTATCGATGCCTTCCTGCGCTCGGGGGCGGTTTTCGATTCCAGTCAATTCGACACGATCTCGTTCCGCTCCGAACACGTGGAGCAGACGGGGCCGGATAGCGCCCGTATTACCGGCACGCTGACCGCCAAGGGACGCAGCATGTCGGAGAGTTTCGATGTGACGTTGACGGCATGGAACGGCCGCATGATCGCCTTCAACGTCAGCGGCAGGATCTTTCGTTCGCGCTATGCCATGGATGTCGGCACGCCGATCTATTCCAACGTCGTGCAGTTCGACATGATGATCAAGGGCGAGCGGAACTGAGGACCGGCGACGTCACCCTGCGAAGCCGACGCCGATCCGGGTCTGGCCGAGCGCCTGGAACACGGTCGAGACGATTCCGGCGCGATCGAGGCCTG
Organism: Neorhizobium phenanthreniclasticum; assembly: GCF_040066075.1. NCBI lineage: Bacteria > Pseudomonadati > Pseudomonadota > Alphaproteobacteria > Hyphomicrobiales > Rhizobiaceae > Neorhizobium > Neorhizobium phenanthreniclasticum. Next base: position 169,119 of record NZ_JBEAAL010000001.1, on the reverse strand, counting down.
CCTTCGCATACATAACATCCGGGCTTGCCTGCTGCATCCAGATGTCCGGCAGAGCCAAGGAGCGGATTTTCAGCCCGCTGTCGAGTAGGCCCTCGGTGGCGAGAAACTGCAGCGTGTGGCTGCCGAAGCCGCCGACCGAACCTTCCTCGATCGTGATCAGCACTTCGTGGTGGCGGGCGAGCTGGCGGATCAGGTCGCGATCCAGAGGCTTTGCAAAGCGCGCATCCGCGACCGTCGTGGAGAGCCCCGCGGCATCGAGGTCCTCGGCTGCCAGCAGACAGTCCTTGAGCCGGGTGCCGAAGGAGAGCAGCGCTACCTTCGCCCCCTGTTTCATGATCCGGCCCCTGCCGATCTCAAGAATCTGGCCACGCTCCGGCAGCTCGACACCGACACCTTCGCCACGCGGATAGCGGAAAGAAATCGGGCCTTCGTCATAGGCGGCGGCGGTGCGCACCATGTGTTTGAGCTCTGCCTCGTCGGCCGCCGCCATCACCACCATGCCCGGAAGCGTCGCAAGGAACGTCGTGTCGAACGAGCCCGCATGGGTCGGCCCGTCCGCGCCGACGAAACCGGCACGATCGATGGGAAAACGCACAGGCAGTCCCTGGATCGCCACGTCGTGGACGACCTGGTCGTAACCTCGCTGCAGGAAGGTGGAATAGAGAGCGCAGAACGGCTTGAAGCCTTCCGCCGCAAGGCCGGCCGCGAAAGTGACGGCATGCTGCTCGGCAATGCCGACGTCGAAGGTACGGGTGGGAAAGGCCTCCGCCAGCTTGTCGATGCCGGTGCCGTTCGGCATGGCGGCGGTAATCCCGACGATCTTATCGTCGAAGCCCGCCTCCTGCACCAGGGCCTCGGCGAAAACACTGGTGTAGCTTGGTGCGTTCGGCTTCGATTTCGCCTGGGCGCCGGTGATGACGTCGAACTTGTTGACGCCGTGATATTTGTCGGCGGCCGCTTCCGCCGGCGCATAACCCTTGCCCTTTTGCGTGACGACATGGATCAGCACCGGACCGCGGGCATTGTCGCGCACGTTGCGCAGCACCGGCAGGAGATGGTCGAAGGAATGTCCGTCGATCGGGCCGATATGGTAGAAGCCCATTTCCTCGAACATGGTGCCGCCGGTCACGTAGCCGCGGGCATGCTCGACGGCCCGGGTAATGGCCTTATCGATCCCGTGGCCGAGATAGGCGGTCAGCTTCTTGCCGAGCTCGCGGAAACCCATATAGGTCCGGCCGGAAGCGAGCCGTGCCAGATAGGCGCTCATCGCACCCGTCGGGGGGGCGATCGACATGTCGTTGTCGTTGAGGATGACGATCAGCCGGGCATCGAGCGCGCCGGCATTGTTGAGCGCCTCATAGGCCATGCCGGCGGACATCGCGCCATCGCCGATGACGGCGATCACATTGCGCTTCGAGCCGGAAAGATCGGCGGCCACCGCCATGCCGAGGCCGGCCGAGATCGAGGTGGAGGAATGCGCTGCGCCGAACGGGTCGTATTCGCTTTCAGCCCTCCGCGTGAAGCCGGAAAGCCCGTTTTCCTGCCGCAAGGTGCGGATGCGGTCGCGCCGGCCGGTCAGGATCTTGTGCGGGTAGCACTGGTGCCCGACATCGAAGATCAGCCGGTCGTCCGGCGTATTGAACACCTTGTGGATGGCGATCGTCAGTTCCACGACGCCGAGACCCGCGCCCAGATGCCCGCCGGTGCGCGACACGGCATCGATCATCTCGTCGCGCACTTCGCGTGCAAGCTGCGTCAGGTCGCGGTCATCGATTGCGCGAAGGTCGGAAGGAAGATTGACCTTGTCGAGCAACGGCGTGGAGGGCATTGATGTCACGGATTGTGGCCTTTTCTGCTCTTGTCCGGAAGTCTGTCCTTCCACAAGATGAGAAGAAAACAGGCTTTTTCAAGTTGTCCTATCACAGGTTTCTAATCGATTTTAGGCTGTGGGCAAGGGGACAAACTCTTCCTCGTCGCCCGGTACGATGTCAAAGTGGCCCGTGCGCCATTCCTCCTTCGCCTTTTCGATCCGCTCCCTGGAGGAAGAAACGAAATTCCACCAGATATAGCGCTTGGAATTGAGCGCCGCTCCGCCGAACAGCATCAGGTGACAGCCCTGAAGTCCCGCGTCCAGCGTGATCGCGTCGCCGGGCCGGAAGACGAGAAGCTGGTCGGCCGCGAAACGGTCGCCTGCGACGACGAGCTCGCCCGAGAGGATATAGACCGCCCGTTCCTCATGCGCGGCCGCAAAGGGAAAGCGTATACCGGCATCAAGCCGCAGATCGACATAGAGCGTATCGGTAAAGGTCGAGACCGGGGACGTGAGGCCTTCGAAGGCGCCGATCACCACGCGGCCCTTTATGCCGTCCGCATCGATCAGTGGCATCATCTCTTTGCCGGTGTGATCAAACGTCGGGTCGATCTCTTCCCTGTTATCCGGCAGCGCCAGCCAAGTCTGCAGGCCGGAGACCGATTGCGGATGGCCGCGCAGGTTTTCCGGGGTGCGCTCCGAATGCACGATGCCGCGGCCGGCGGTCATCAGGTTGATGTCGCCAGGGCGGATGACGAGTTCCGTGCCGAGACTGTCGCGATGCTTGATTTCGCCGTCGAAGAGATAGGTGACGGTGGAAAGCCCGATATGCGGATGCGGCTTGACGTTCAGCGCCTCGTCAGCGCGAAGCAGAGCCGGTCCCATCCGGTCGAAGAAGATGAACGGCCCGACCAGCCTCCGCTGACGGCTCGGCAGTGCGCGCCGTACGGCAAAGCCGCCGATATCGCTGGTGCGCGGGATGATCAGGTTTTCGATCGCATCGCAGGCGAAAGCATCACCCGCGACCGGGTCTTTTCCGGGAAAGAAGGACATGGCTAGTCTCCATCTGATGTGAATGGAATCTAGCGCGGAAGCGGGACTACAAACAACCGTATCTCCTATGACGATTGACGTCATATGGCATTGTATGTCATAAGCCTTCTATGAAAGCTGAGAGGATCATCCGTGAACGCATCGTCTTTGGCGACGGAGCGATTTTGGAGATCAGGGTTTGGCGGGTGCCGAAGAAGGTGCCTCCGTCAGAACATTTCTTGAAATATTCCCTGTTCTACGGTCGTCCCGGCGAGCGGCTAGTCGGTTACGATAACGAGCGTGGCAAGGGTGATCACCGACACCATGGCAGTCGGGAGGAAGGTTATCAATTTGTCTCGATCAAGCAATTGCTGGCGGATTTCCGCCGGGATGTCGAGGCGCTGAGAGGAGAGAAGATATGAGCAAGGATATCGAACTGCATATCGGCGGCTCCTTTGATAATGTCGCAAAACGCGTAGCGGATGCCTGGCATCGGGCGGAGAGAGGCGAGGCGGTCTCGGAAGATCACCTGACCTTTGTCACTTGGGATGCATTCTCCAGTGCGATGACCGGCAAGCGGCTGGAGCTGCTGCGTTATTTGCATGAGCATCCGCAGGTAAGCGTGGCGGCTCTGGCACGAGCCCTTGGCCGGGATTACCGGCGCGTCCATGAAGATGTGGAAATCTTGGGCCGGGCTGGTCTGATTGAGCAGGATGAAACCGGATTGCATGCTGGTTACGACGAAATCCGTACTGTTATTTCCTTTTGATTATCAGGGGCACCCGCTCAGCACCACCTCATCCCCCGCCTTCGCCCCCAGTTCCATGCATCCACCTTCATGGCAGAGCCGCCATGCGCTGGGCGTCATGCCCGACGCAGCGAGCGAGACGCGCTTCTGCGGCGCCAGCGCCGGATGCCAAACCCACCAGCCGCCGCGCAGGACCGCATCCGGGCCGGGCTCCATGCCGGCGCCCGAACCCTTGATGGCAGCCTCGCGGATTTCGAGCCCCCTGTCCGTCACGGCCCAGGTCTCGCGCCATTCGGTCTTCTGCACCGAATGCGTCCAGGAGAGCGAAAAGAGCGACACGGCGAGCGCCGTTACTTTGCCGCCCGCCAGGATGCAGAGGCTCATAACAGCTCAGGAGCCGCCGGGGCGTTGCGGTTCCGCCACCAGTGCTGTGCGACGAGGACGATGCCGATCGCCCACCCGAGTTCGTCGGTCCAGGGAAGCGCCATCACGAGGCTCGCGCCGGCGGCAAAGGCAAGAAGCCTCTCCCAGATCGCCATGCGGGCGAACAGGAAACCGACGACGGCCGTTCCCCAAAGTGCGATGCCGAAGCAGGCTTTCAGGAAGAGATAAGCCACCTCGACCGGATAGCCCCATGCGGCGGCAATGGCTCCCGGATCCTGCAGCATCAAAGCCGGCGTATAGACGGCCATGAAAGGCACGACGAAGCCGGACGTTGCCAGTTTCGAAGCCTCGATGGATATCTTCAGGCCGGATGTCTTGGCCATCGGCGCGGCCGCGAAACAGGCGAGTGCCACAGGCGGGGTGAGGTCCGCCATGATGCCGAAATAGAAGACGAACATGTGGCTGACGATCAGCGGCACGCCGAGTTCGAGCAGGGCAGGGCCCGCAAGCGACGACGTGATGATGTAGTTCGGAATGGTCGGGATGCCCATGCCGAGAATGAGGCAGGTGATCATCGTCAGCACCAGCGACAGGAAGAGATGCTGTTCGCCGATGCGGATGATCGCACCGATGAAGGTCGATGCGATGCCGGTGAGTGTCAATGTGCCGATGACGATTCCGACGATGGCGCAGGCAATCCCGACCGGAAGTGCATTCTTGGCGCCTTCAGCCATGGCGTCGCGGCAGAGGGCAAGCGTCTCCCGACCGCCCTTCGCGAAAATGCAGCCCGCGATGAGCGCCAGGATGACGATTGCCAGGAAATTCACCCCGTAGCGCAGGAATGACGCCGCGGCGAGACCGAGCAGGACCCAGAAGACGAGGCGGAAGGCGAACGGCCCGATGCTTGCTGCCAGCGGCATGCCGAGGACGAGAACCGCAACCAGGGCCAACCCCATCGTGCCGGCGAAGATCGGCGTATAACCGGCGAAGAGAAGGTAGACGAGCGCGGCGAGCGGCAGGATGAGCGGCCAGTGTTCCTTCACGGCTGCCCAAGGGTTCGGCAATTCGGCCCTGTTCATGCCTTTGAGGCCGGCTTTGCCGGCTTCGAGGAAAACCATCCAGAAACAGGCGCCGAAATAAAGGATCGCCGGGATGACCGCCGCCTTGACGATCTCCGCATAGGAGACGTTCAGCGTTTCGGCCATGATGAATGCGACGGCGCCCATGACAGGCGGCATGATCTGTCCGCCCATGGAAGAGGTCGCCTCCACGCCACCGGCAAAAGCCGAGCGGAAACCGAAGCGCTTCATCAGCGGGATGGTGAACTGGCCTGACGCAACGACGTTGGCGACACCGGAGCCGGAGATCGTACCCATCAGCGCCGACGACATGACGCAGACCTGGGCAGGCCCGCCGCGCCACGTACCCACGAGGCCGAGCGCGAAATCATTGAACAGGTTGAGCATCCCTGCCTTTTCCAGGAAGGCGGCAAATACGACGAAGATGAAGATATAGGCGGCAGAAACGTAGATCGGCGTGCCATATATGCCCTCGGTACCGTAGGCGAAATTCTCGATGATCTGCTCGAAATCGTAGCCGCGATGCACGAAGGGGCCGGGCATGTACTGGCCGAAGAAGCAATAGGCCAGGAAAATGGCGGCGATGATCGTCAGCGGCAGTCCCATAAGGCGTCGCGCGCCTTCAAAGACGAGCACGATCAGCACGGTGCCGACGATCAGGTCCGGGGTGGTGAGAAATCCGCTTCTCTGGATCAGATCCTCATAGAATACCCAATTGTAGACGCCGGTAAGGAAGCCGAGAACACCGAGCGCCCAGAACCAGATTTTCCCGGCTGCGGTCTTGGCGACGAGATTGCCGAACAGCGCGAAACCCAGGAGAAGCAGGAAGCCCACATGCATGGCGCGCACGATCTGGCTTGCAAGTGTACCATAAGCCGCGGTCCAGAGCTGGAAGAGTGTGAAGGCAAATGCGATCCAGAAGGCAAGGCGTCCAGTGATCCCTTCGCCGAAACCGGCCGGCAAGCCCTCGATCGCTTCTTCAGCCGAATGCGGCCCGTTCTGGTGCTGCGGTATTGTGGATTCGGACATCGTTACTCCGGAATTTCCGTTGCCCCTCACCCCAACCCTCTCCCTGCTCGCGGGGAGGGGGACGTGCCCAGGGCCATCGAGGAGAGGTGGATGCGTTGCGGCATAAGTCCTTCTCCCCGCAGGCGGGGAGAAGGTGGTGACGACCGGATGAGGGGCGATTGCCCCTCAAGCCGAAATCACTTCATGAGGCCGATTTCCTTGTAATAGCGCTCGGCGCCGGGATGCAGCGGCACTGGCATGCCGTCGAGGGCCTTCTTCGGGTCGATCGCCTTGGCGGCGGCATGCGCGGCGGTCAGCTTCGGCAGGTTTTCAAAGAGCAGCTTCGTCAACTGGTAGGCGGTTTCGTCCGATACGCCCGAATGGGTGATGAGGAAGTTGCCGACGGCCGCAGTTTCCACCTCGGCGGTCTGGCCCTCATAGGTGCCGGCGGGAATGACGGCCGGAATATAGGGAGCGCCGATCTTCTCGACTTCCGCCTTCGGGATGGTCACGACATTGATTTTCAGTGATGTGGCGAGGTCGCGGATCGAGGCCACGCCGAGGCCGGCGGATTGAAGCGTCGCATCCAACTGGCGGTTCTTGATGAGTTCCACGGATTCGGCGAACGGCAGATATTCGGTCTTGCCGAGGTCCTTGTAGGACATGCCGGCGGCCTCGAAAATGGCGCGTGCATTGAGCTCGGTGCCGGATTTCGGAGCGCCCACGGACAGGCTCTTGCCTTTGAGGTCGGCCAGCGTCTTCACGCCGGAATCGGCGCTCGCCACGACCTGGATATAGTTGGGATAGATGGCGGCGATGCCGCGCAGCTTGTCCAGCTTGCCGGGGAAACCGGCCTCGGTATTACCCTCCCATGCCGCCTGGACGGAATCGCCGAGCGAGAAGGCGATTTCGCCACGGCCTGCCTGCAAGAGGTTGAGGTTCTCGACAGATGCCTTGGTGGCCTGCACCTGGGTGCGGGCGTCCTTGATACCCTGGCCATAGATCTCCGAAAGCGCCACGCCGAGCGGATAGTAAACGCCGGACGTGCCGCCGGTCAGCACGTTGATGAATTCTGCAGCTTTCGCGCCGACCGCCGAAAAGGCCGTCGAGACAGCCAGTGTCGCGGCGAACATGAGATTGATTTTGCTGGATTTCACGCCAAACATCACGATTTGTTCCTCCCAAGGCAACCATTCGAATGGCAGCTATCATGGGGAGGCGGTCACGGTGCGTCAATCGCTTTGTGACCTGATCATGGCGGGGGTCGTACGACTTTCGTGGTAAATCGAGACTACTCGCCGTCGAGCGGTTCGACGCTCTGCGGCTTGCCGGCGCGGTCGAGGCGGATTTTCTCGATGCGGTTCTCGGCGGCGGTCAAAAGGGCCTCGCAATGCTTTTTCAGCGCTTCGCCGCGCTCGTAGATGGCGATGGATTCGTCGAGCGCCACGTCGCCGCGTTCCAGCCGTGCGACGATGCTTTCCAGTTCGGCGACGGCCTTCTCGAAGGAATAGCCGCTTACATCGATGGATTCGTTGTTCTCGGTCATTCCTATCCTCTCATCAGTCTCATAATGTGCATGCCGGCCGATTCGGCCAGACCTTCAAGATCATATCCGCCCTCGAGCAGGCTGACGACCCGGTTGTTGGCATATTTGCCCGCAATCTCCATGACGCGTCCGGTTGCCCAGTCGAAATCGTCGCCGACAAGGTTGATCTGCGCCAGCGGGTCACGGTGATGGGCATCGAAGCCGGCCGAGATGATGATGAAGTCCGGCCGGAAGTTTTCAAGCGCCGGAAGCACCCGGCTCTTGAAGGCGTCACGAAAATGCTCGCTCCCGTTGTTGGGCGAGAGGGGCGCATTGACAACATTGTTCTTCTCGCCGGTTTCGTCCACGGCGCCGGTGCCGGGGTAAAGCGGCATCTGATGCGTGGAGCAGAACAGCACGGAGGGATCGTTCCAGAAGATGTCCTGCGTACCGTTGCCGTGATGCACGTCCCAATCGACGATTGCGACCCGCTCGACCCCGTGCGTCCGCTGTGCATGGCGGGCGGCGATGGCGGCATTGTTGAACAGGCAGAAGCCCATCGCCTTGTCTTTTTCGGCGTGATGGCCGGGCGGACGCGCCGCGACGAAGGCATTGTCCACCTTGTCCGACATGACGTCGTCGACGGCGGCCATCGCCCCGCCGATGGCGGTCAGCGCGGCCTGCAGGCTTTTCGGACTGACATAGGTGTCCGCCTCGATCTGGCGAATGATGTCTTCTTCGGGGATTTCCCGCATGACGGCGCGAAGGTATTCTTCCGGATGGGCGAGCAGAACCGCGTCCTCGTTGGCCTGCGGGGCCTCCCTGTGGTCAAGCCTGTCGAAATTCGGATGCTGAAGCGCGATCGCCAGGGATCGCAGCCGGTCGGCACGCTCGGGATGGCCTTCCGGAGTGCGATGTTCGAGGAAGATCTGGTGTTCGTAAAGGCGCGTGGTCATGGGGCGGCCTCTTGAGGTGCAATCCGGGGCGGACGATCTGGACATGGCGCAGATGCCGCTTTTTTTCAAGCCGCCTGCCTTCGTTCCGGTGCTTGTTTAGATTGAAGGAATGGTTTTACATGGCTAAGTTCTCAACTTAGAGGGTGTAGTGGTCAAGGATACGGTCAAATCGCAGGAATTCCGCGTGCCCTTCCGCGATGTGGACATGCATGGGGAAATGTTCCGGTCGGCCTATGTCGTGCGGGCAGAGGAGGCCGTCACGGAGTTCTGGCGCCGCCGCAAACTCCGCAAGGACGATCCGATCTTCACGGTGAGCAAGATCACCTGCACCTTCCACTCGCCGCTGAAGCTTGGCGATCTTGTGCATACCCATGTCGGCGTCAGCAAGATCGGCGGAAAGTCCGCAGGTTTTCTGGTGCATATGGTGCGGGAAGATCAGGCCGTGGCGGAAGCGGAGGTCGTGTTGACGGCTCATGATCCGCAAAGCAGAGAGCCGGTCGCTCTTCCCGAAGAGTTGCGGGATTGGTTCTATCAGTTCCTGGACTGATCAGACCCGTTGCGGCAGCAGCGGATAGCCGACCATGACTGCCCGGCCGGCAAAAGCCGCGATCAGCGCTTTAAGGACGTCGCCCGGAATGAAGGCGAGATCGCCCATGAAGGCGGTCGAAAGCCCGGTGCCCATGCCGTAGGCGAGATAGAGAATGCCCAACGCATGATCGACCACCACGCCGCCAAGCAGAGCGGCGAGGAAAAAGCCGGCGATCTGCACGATGCCGCTCTGCGAGCGGTCAACAAAGCGCTCGGAAAGATAGCCGGTGACGATGGCTGCGAAGCACCAGCCGACGAGATAACCGGCGGTGGGTGAGGCGAAAGTGGCAAGGCCGCCACGCCCGCCGGAAAGCACCGGCAGGCCGATTGCGACGAGAAGCAGGACGAGAAGGACCGCGAAACCGCCCCTTTTGGCGCCCAGCACGACACCCGCCAGCATGACACCCAGCGACTGCGCGGTGATCGGCACCGCAATGAAGCCAAGCATGATCGGCGGAATTAGTCCAAGGGCGACGATGATGGCGGCGAACAGCGCAGCCAGAACAAGATCGCGAGTGCTCATGGTTTTCACCTCAACTTCGTGACGATGTCATTTTCGTGCCCGGATGCCGCGGGCGTCGATGGCGGCGGCGATCTCGTCGGCGTTTCTGAGCGTCAGGATGATCAAGGGCACCACGAGCGTCAATGGCCCCGGCCTCAACCCACGGGCGTGGTGTGCGTCACGGATGGCTTGGTAGCGGTTCAGGATTTCCGGCACGAAACGGATCACAAGGCCGATCGAAAGGCCGATATCGGCCGCCCGAACAAGACCGATCCGTTCCAGTGGGCGGGCGGCCAGCGTGATCTCATCGATGAAATCTCCGATGTTCGTCGTCGCTGTGACGGCTGCGGCAAAAAGCGCCAGCCCAGTCAGCCGCAGGAGGACAACAAGCGCTTGCCCGGAGCTGTTGAGAAAGAGGGTAAAAACCGCAACGACCACGATCGTCAGCATGATCACCCGCAAACGAAGCCAGAATTGCCGCCATCCGAGCCTGAGCGAGGCGTAGGCACCTGCGCCGAGGATAGCGGCAACAGCAAGAAAAGCGGGCGCATCGATCAGGAACAGCAGGAAACTGATTGCCGCAAGCCCGAGGAGCTTTGCCCGCGGCGAAAGCCGGTGCAGGAACGTGTCGCCCTCGACATAGAGCGTCTTCATGCGGCGATTTCCCGGTATCGGGCAACAATTTCCCCAGGGAGTCCATCAGCAGCGAGCCGGCCCTCATGGAACAGCAGAACCCGGTCGAAATCGGCGATCAGCGAAAGATCATGGCTGATGACGATGATATTCTCGTCGAGGCCGCGGATCGTGCGTTCCACGAGGTCGCGGTTCTTCAAATCGAGCTGATTGGTCGGTTCGTCCATGATGAGGATACCGGGCTCGGTGACGAGCACGGAGGCGAGGGCTGCGAGCTGCAATTCGCCGCCGGAAAGCTCGTGCGCCCGGCGTCCGGCGAGATGGCCGATGCCGAAACGGGCGAGAATGCCGTTGACGGCAGCCTCTATCGCCTGCTTCGGCAGTTTCCGCGGTTTGAGCCCGAGCGCGATATCCTCCTTCAGGATCGGCAGGATGATCTGGTTCTGCGGGTTCTGAAAGATGAAGCCGACGTCGGCCCGCACCTTCTCGCCGTCCTTCACTGTATCGAACCCGTTGACGACCACGCGTCCGGCGGATGGTGCTACCAGACCGTTGATCATGCGCGCGAACGTCGTCTTGCCGGAACCGTTGAGTCCGATCACGCCGATGCGCCGCTCGGTCAGCGAAAGCGTCAGCGGATGGAGCACGATACGTTCCTCGAAGCGCGCTTCTGCCTGTTCGAACCGGATATCCAAGCCTCATCCTCGCTTTTTCAGCGGTCTATAAACCGGATGATGGGCAAGGGGAATTCGGAACCAAACATGAACGTTGAATATCAGGCGGCGGCATCCTAGTCTACCTTCCATGGCGATTCTCATTCCGAATGATCAGGCTAGACACATCTTCCTCGAACGGCAGCGGCTTTCCGAGCCGCCCGGCCTCGCGCTCACCAAGCCAGGTCTCCTGCAGCTCATCGACGATCTGGGCTTCGTCCAGGTGGACAGTATCGCGACCGTCGAGCGCGCCCATCACATGATCCTGTTCTCGCGCAACCAGACCTACAAGCGGGAGCATCTGACCGCCCTTCTGGAAAAGGATCGTGACCTTTTCGAGCACTGGACACACGACGCGTCGATCATTCCGGCGCGTCTTTTCCGTTACTGGAAACATCGCTTCCGCCGTCGCGAACCGATCATCGCCGAGCGCTGGAAAAAATGGCATGGCGAAGGTTTCGACGCAGCCTTCGAAGAAACGTTTCAGCATATCGTCGCAAACGGTTCGATCATGTCGCGCGACATGAAGGTGGAGGACCACAAGTCCGGCGGCTGGTGGAACTGGCATCCGAACAAGACGGCGCTCGAATATTACTGGCATACCGGCAAGCTCGCGATTGCCGGCCGCGCCAACTTCCAGAAGATCTATGATCTGATGGAACGGGTTATCCCGCCGCACCACCATGAGCCGGACGTAAGCCATGAGGAATTCATCGACTGGGCCTGCCGCAGCGCGCTGAAGAGGCTCGGATTTGCCACATCCGGCGAGATCGCCGCCTTCTGGGATCTGGTGACGCCGGACGAGGCCAAGGACTGGGTGAAAAGCCATCGTGACGAACTGACGGAGGTGCTGATCGCCTCAGCCAACGGCGGAAAACCGCGACCCTCCTTCGCTTTCACCGGATTCCCCGAGAACCTCGGCGATATTCCGGAGCCGCCGGCGCGCGTGCGGGTGCTCAGCCCCTTCGATCCGCTCTTGCGCGATCGTGACCGCGCCGAGCGGCTCTTCAACTTCTTCTACCGCATTGAGGTTTTCGTGCCGGAGCCGAAGCGGCAGTACGGCTATTACGTCTTCCCGCTGCTTGAAGGCAACCGGATGATCGGGCGCATAGATATGAAGGCCGATCGCAAGACGGGTGCGCTGGACGTCAGGCGGTTGTGGCTGGAAAAGGGTGTGCGTCCGTCCTCCGGACGACTGGAAAAGCTGGAAGCTGAATTGCTGCGCATCGCGCGTTTCGCCGGCGTCGACAAGGTGACCTATCAGGACGGCTGGCGGGGGGAATAGAGGCCAGTCGATGCGGTTTATTTGGCCCCTCACCCTAACCCTCTCCCCGCAAGCGGGAGAGGGGACGTGCCTACGTCACGCTGAGGCGAAAGCGGCACGGCATATCCCTTCTCCCCGCCAGAACGGGGAGAAGGTGCCGGCAGGCGGATGAGGGGCAACGCCGGAGCGGCTACTGTTTCTGCCTTAAAAACACCGTCGCAAGCGGCGGCAGGGCGAGCGATACGGAAAAGGCCTTGCCATGCGCCGGCTGGCGCTCCGTCCAGGCTTCCCCCTGGCCGAAATTGGAGCCGCCGTAGATTGCAGCGTCAGTGTTCAGAACCACGTCCCAGCGCCCCTCCACAGGAACCCCGATCCGGTAGCCATGCCGCGGCAACGGCGTGAAGTTGGATGCGATCAGGATGTATGCGGAACGGTCCTCCGCGCTTCGCAACATGGCGTAGACGGAATTTTCCGCGTCGTCGGCCACGGCCCATTCGAAGCCTTCATGATGCAGGTCACCGAACTGCAGGGCAGGCTCCTGCGTATAAAGCCTGTTCAGGTCGCCGACCAGCCGTTGGAGGCCAGCATGATCCGGCCGGTCGAGCAGGTCCCAGTGGACGGAGGCGTCATGGCTCCATTCCGTCTCCTGAGCGATCTCGCCGCCCATGAAGAGCAGTTTCTTGCCGGGATGACCCCACATGAAGCCGTAATAGGCGCGCAGGTTGGCGAGTTTCTGCCAATGGTTGCCCGGCATCTTGCCGAGCAGCGAGCCCTTGCCGTGCACCACCTCGTCGTGGGAAAGCGGCAGCATGAAGCGCTCGGAATAGGCGTAGATCATGCCGAAGGTCATCGCGTGGTGATGGTATTTGCGATAGACGGGATCGTCCTGCATGTAATGCAGCGTGTCATGCATCCAGCCCATGTTCCACTTGAAATCGAAGCCGAGGCCGCCTTCTTCCGGCTTCTTCGTCACATCCGGCCAGGCGGTCGATTCCTCGGCCACCATAAAGGCATGCGGGCAGCGATCATGGATGATGCTGTTCAGATGCCTTAGGAACTCGACCGCCTCGAGGTTCTCGCGCCCGCCATACTGGTTCGGGATCCATTCGCCCTCATTGCGGCTGTAGTCGCGGTAGAGCATGGAGGCGACCGCATCGACGCGCAGCCCGTCGATATGGAAATGCTCCAGCCATTCGAGCGCGCTGGCGATCAGAAACCCCTTCACCTCGTTGCGGCCGAGATTGTAGATCAGTGTATTCCAGTCCCTGTGAAATCCCTCCCTCGGGTCCTCATGCTCATAAAGAGCGGTGCCATCGAAGCGGGCAAGCCCCCAGACGTCGGTCGGGAAATGTGCCGGCACCCAGTCGAGGATGACGCCGATGCCCGCCTGATGGCAGCGATCGACGAAATAGGCAAAATCTTCCGGCGTGCCGTAGCGGCCGGTCGGCGCGAAGAGACCGAGCGGCTGATAACCCCAGGAGCCGCCAAAGGGATGTTCCATGATCGGCAGGAGCTCGATATGGGTGAAGCCGAGGCTTTCGGCATAGGGAACGAGCCGCTGGCTGAGCTCCACCCAGTCGAGCACCCGGTTACCCTCGTCGGTGATCCGCACCCACGAACCGGGATGCACTTCATAGACCGAGATGGCACCGTCGCCGATGAGGTCGGCGCGGCGGGCGCGCATCCATTCCTCGTCGGTCCAGCGGAAGGGTTTTGAGGAGGCGACGATCGAAGCGGTCGAAGGTGCGGCCTCGCTGGCGCGAGCGACGGGGTCTGCCTTCTGCGGCAGCAGATTGCCATGGGCGTCGATGATTTCGAACTTGTAGCGTTCGCCATGGGTGAGCCGGGGAACGAAAAGCTCCCAGATGCCGGCCTGAGGACGGAGCCGCATGGGGTGGCGGCGGCCGTCCCACGAATTGAAATCGCCGACGGCCGAGACGCGCCGGGCATTGGGCGCCCAGACCGCGAACCGTACACCCTCGACGCCGTCGACCTCCATCGGGATCGCTCCGAGCGTTCGTCCAAGCTCGTAATGGGTGCCCTGAGCGATGAGATGCAGGTCGAGATCGCCGAGCAGCGGAGCGAAGGAATAAGGGTCTTCCGTTTCCTGCACCGCGTCCGGCCATCGAATGCGGAAAAGATAGGGCGTAGTGCTGCCGGTCACGCCAGCGAACAATCCGCCCTCATGGATGGTTTCCAGTTCGGCCAGCACCTTGCTCGTATCTGCCTCCACGACCTGCACCGAAAGGGCCCCCGGCAGAAAGGCTCTCACGATGGTAAGGTCGCCGTACTGGTGGCGTCCGAGGATCGAGAAAGGATCGCCGTGCTGCCCTTCCACAAGGGCCTGCAAGCCCTCACGGACGGTACCGATCATCAGGTCGGAGCGCTCATATCTCATCGGGCGTTCTCCAGAAGTCTCGAGGCGATCGCCGAGAAGCCGGCAATTGGAAGCGGCAGCCAGTGCGGCCGACTGCGGACTTCATAGGCGATCTCGTAGGCCGCCTTTTCAAGGAGGAAGAGGTCGAGGATGCGGTCGCGGACCTCGTTGGATATCTTCAACGCGTCCGAACTTTCCGTGGCGTCGAAATAGGCCTGCAGAAAGGCGGGCTCGGCCATTTTGGTGAAACGGGCAACGAGCGCGTTGTGGCGGACATCATCCACTTCGCTCACAACCTCCCGATCGAGATCGGCAGAGGCCGCGAGATAACTGAGCGACCGCAGAAGCCCGGCGACGTCACGCAACGGATTGGCTTTGGCGCGGCGGTCGGAGAGATCGCGGGTCGGTTCGCCTTCGAAGTCGATGATATAGGCGTCGCCTTCCGCCACCAGAATCTGCCCGAGATGGAAATCGCCGTGATTGCGTGTCAGCAGCGTGCCGTCGATGGCTCCTGCAAGATGTTCTCCGAGCCGCAGAAGATCATTGCGGCGCTCCAGCAGCGACTTTGCCTCGGCGGCCAGGTCCGACTCCAGCGCTTCGATACTATCGGCAAGGATCGACAAGCTTTCGGAAATCCGTGTGGTCACCGCCTCGCGCGATTTGTCCGCATCAGCGGCGGTCGCCCAGACCGGCTTGAAATCCTCGTTGTCTGTTGGTTGCGCCAGTGCTACATGCAGTTCACCCAGCCGCCGGCCGATTTTGGCGACGAAGTCGGTGAGCGGCTTGAAATATTCGTCCGCCATGTCGCCGTCGATGCCGGTCACCATCGCCTCATCGATCGAGCGGCGCAGGTTGCTGAGCATCCAGTTCCAGGCATCCCCCTGATTGCGGATGGCGCTCTGCACGATGATCAGCGTATATCGCTTACCGTCCGGCGCGATGCGGGCCACCTCGCCGAGCAGCTGTGCCGTGTTCTTGTATCCGACATTGGTAAGGTAACGGGTCATCTCCACTTCAGGATGGATGCCCGGGAAGATGTGGCGGATGAGTTTTATCATCGCCATATCGCCAAGGATCAGGGAACTGTTGGATTGCTCAGCGGAGAGCCAGCGCACCTGCATGTCGTCGGCGACGCTCATGCAGTCGAGCTGGTCGGCACCTAAAAACTCCAGCGTTCCGGCACGTCCGGAGATCACCGCCCGTTCACAGAGCCCGCGGATGACGCCGCGTGCCAGGCTCTCCATCGCGAAGCCGTCGGTCAGGAAGCCGACGCGGCGGCCCTGGCGGAGGCGGGCAAGGGCCAGTTGATGGGCGAGCGCCGTTGGCTGGCTGTCGTCCCAGGAGACGGCAAGCGGCAGCAGGTAGGTATCCTTGCGTCCGCTTAAGTCCGCCTCGAGTTCGCCAAGTAGGAGGTTGCTGGCGAAGGGAATCGGCGTTGCCGCAACGAGCGAAGCGCCCCGTAGCGTTTCACCCTTGGCGCCGAACCAGCGGCGCTTGCCGAGATAAGGTGGCAGCACCTCATTCGAAAGCGTATTCGAAAGGCGCGGCTCGTCGATCAATTCCTGCAGGTCGCGTCGCACGACCATCGTCACCATGTCCTGCATCTGCTCCGGCGGCTCGGTGCGCCAGACCGGACCATCCGCTTCCGCCGCGAGCTGGAACCAGAAGAAACCATAGGGCGGCAATGTCAGGAGATAGGTGAGCTGCCCGATAGGGGGAAAGGGCGACATGCCGGAAAGCTCGATCGGCACACGGCCGGCAAATTGCGCGAGGTCGAGTTCCACGGCCTGCGGCAGGCGTGAGAGATTGGCGACACAGAGGATCGTCTCGTCATCGTATTCGCGCAGATAGGCGAGGATTTTCCTGTTTCCGGGCGCCAGGAATTTCAGCGAACCACGGCCGAAGGCAGGGTGCTTGTTGCGCAGCGCCAGCATCCGCCGCGTCCAGTTGAGCAGCGAATGGGCGTCGGCACTCTGGGCCTCGACGTTCAGGGCTTCGTAGCCATAGAGCGGGTCCATGATCGGTGGCAGCACGAGCTTCGCCGGGTCGGCCTTGGAAAAGCCGCCATTGCGGTCCGGCGACCATTGCATCGGGGTCCTGACACCGTCGCGGTCGCCGAGATAGATGTTGTCGCCCATGCCGATCTCGTCCCCGTAATAGAGGACTGGTGTGCCGGGCATGGAAAGAAGCAGCCCGTTCATGAGCTCCACGCGCCTGCGGTCGCGTTCCATCAGCGGTGATAGGCGGCGACGGATGCCGAGATTGATACGCGCACGGCGGTCAGCGGCATAGATGTTCCAGAGATAGTCGCGTTCCTCGTCGGTCACCATTTCGAGCGTCAGCTCGTCATGGTTTCTGAGGAAGATCGCCCACTGGCAATTCTTCGGAATTTCCGGCGTCTGCCGCATGATGTCGGTGATCGGGAAGCGGTCTTCCTTGGCGATCGCCATGTACATGCGCGGCATCAGCGGGAAGTGGAAGGCCATGTGGCATTCGTCGCCATTGCCGAAATATTCGCTTGTATCCTCCGGCCATTGGTTCGCTTCGGCGAGCAGCATTCTGCCCGGATGGGTGGAATCGAGCGCGGCGCGGATCTTCTTCAGGACGTCGTGCGTCTCCGGCAGGTTCTCGTTGATCGTTCCTTCGCGCTCGACGAGGTAGGGGATCGCATCGAGCCGGAAGCCATCTATGCCGGTCTCCAGCCAGAAGCGCATGATGCCGAGCAGTTCTTCGAGCACCAGCGGATTGTCGAAGTTGAGGTCCGGCTGGTGCGAATAGAAACGGTGCCAGTAATAGGCCCCCGCGACCGGATCCCAGGTCCAGTTGGATTTCTCGGTGTCGAGGAAGATGATCCGCGTCTCCGGAAATTTGTGATCCGCGTCCGACCATACGTAGAAATCCCGTTCCGGCGACCCGGGCGGCGCATGCCGGGCCCTCTGGAACCAGGGATGCTGATCGGAAGTGTGGTTGATGACGAGTTCGATGATGACCCTGATACCCCGCTCGTGGGCTGCATCGACGAAGGCCTTGAACTCGTCCAGGGTGCCGTAATCCGGGCTGACATTCGCGTAGTCGGCAATGTCGTAGCCGTCGTCGCGGCGGGGGGAAGGAAAAAAAGGCAAAAGCCAGATCGCGTTGGCGCCGAGCGAGGCGATGTGGTCGAGCTTCTCGTGCAGGCCCTTGAAGTCGCCGATGCCGTCGCCGTTGGCGTCATAGAAGGACTTGATGTGGAGCTGGTAGATGATTGCGTCCTTGTACCACAGCGGGTCCGTCTCGTGGGGCTGGGCCTGGTTCTGGCCGCGAGTGGTCGTCATGTCCATTTTGCTTTCTTCCCTTATCTCACGCGCCAGATCGCAAAGGGCAGTCCTGCATGAGGATCGAGCCTGATCCTCTGCATCTTGCCGGCTAAGGTGAACCTGTGCCCGGTGATCAGGTCTTCGACATCAAGCGCGGCGTGGTCGGGGAGGTTCCATGACCAGAGCGGAATTTCGACATCCGCTTCGTGGGCATTGTAGGGATCGAGGTTCACTGCGATCAGCAGGACGTTCTCCCGCCCCGCGCTCGCCCTCTCGTAGAACATGATGTTGTCGTTCCAGGCGGTGAGACGCTGGATGCCGAGATGCGAATGCAGCGCCGGGTTCTCGCGGCGGATGCGGTTGAGCATGGTGATCTCGGACTTGATGTTGCCCGGCCGGTCATGGTCCCAGGCGCGAATCTCGTATTTTTCCGAATCCGCATATTCCTTGCGCTTGGCATCTGGCCTGCCTTCGCAGAGTTCGAAGCCGTTATAGACGCCCCAGAGGCCCGAAAGCGTCGCGGCGAGCGCGGCGCGGATAAGAAAGGCCGGGCGCGGCGCATTCTGCAGAAAATCCGGGTTGATATCGTGCGTGTTGACGAAGAAATGCGGCCGGAAGAAATCCTTCGGCTCTTCGGTGGTGATCTCGCGCATATATTCTTCGAGTTCCCACTTGGCGTTGCGCCAGGTGAAATAAGTATAGGATTGCGAGAAACCGATCTTGGCGAGCCGGTACAGGACCTTCGGCTTGGTGAAGGCCTCCGACAGGAAGACCACGTCGGGGTGTCGCGAGCGGATATCGGCGATCAGCCATTCCCAAAAGGGGAAGGGCTTGGTGTGCGGATTGTCGACGCGGAAGAGTTTGACACCCTGATCCACCCATTTCTGAACAACGTCGCGCAATTCGATCCAGAGCGACGGGACCGCGTCACAGGCATAGAAATCGACGTTGACGATGTCCTCGTATTTCTTCGGCGGGTTTTCTGCGTAGCGGATCGTGCCGTCCGGCCGCCAGTCGAACCAGCCGGGATGTTCCTTCAGCCAGGGATGATCGGGTGAGCACTGGATCGCGAGGTCGAGAGCGATTTCGAGGCCATGCTCCTTTGCGGCATCGATCAGCCGGCGGAAATCTTCGAATGTTCCGAGCTCGGGGTGGATCGCGTCATGGCCACCCGCCTCGGAGCCGATCGCATAAGGGCTGCCGGGATCTTCCGGTGCTGCCCGCAGGCTGTTGTTCTTGCCCTTGCGGTTCGTCTTGCCGATCGGATGGATCGGCGGGAAGTAGAGCACATCGAAGCCCATCTCGCGGATCGCCGGCAGGCGACGGACCACGTCGTCAAACGTGCCGTGCCGGCCCGGATCGCCGCTCTGGGAGCGCGGAAAAATCTGGTACCAGCTTGCGAATGCGGCTGCCGTGCGTTCCGCGTCGACCGGGATGACCTGGGAGCGTACGCAATGCGGCTTGCGGTCGGCTTCCGCCATGAGTTCGGCTGTTTCTGCCGCCAGCAGGATTTCCGTGCGCTGGGTATCCTGCACCTCCGTCAGCTTGTCGAACAGAGCTTGCAGCCGCGTTTTGATCTGGCCGGATGCATGGTCGAGCGCATCGAGCACGAGGTTGATGCCTTCCTGGATTTCCAGGCGAAGATCGAGCCGCGCCTCGTGCTTCTTGATGAACTCGTAGCGGAAGATGGCAAAGGTACTGCGCCAGCCCTCGACCGCGAATTCATGCCGGCCCATGCGTCTCGGCGTGAATTCGGCCTGCCAGCGATCGTTTTCGATAAGCTGCATGCGGACTTCATGCCAGTTCTCATCATCGGCCGCGCGCCAGAGCAGGGCCGCCGAAAGCGGATCGTGCCCGTCACTGAAAATGTCGGCCTCGACCTTCACCGTTTCACCGACGACACGCTTGACGACGAAGCGGCCGTCATCGACCGAAGGCGTGATCTTTTCGATCGCAAGGCGCGGCGAAGCGGCAGCTTCCTGGGCGGTAGGCACCGGGACAGCATCGATGACCGGGACGGATGACCGGCCCTCGAAGATGCGCAGTTCGCCGGGCTTCAGCTCGATTTCAGCGGCGAAGACTTCATTTTCGTCGTCCAGTGCCGTCAGCGGCAGAAAAGAGGAGGCGGCTTCGCGAAGTACGTTGAAGGGCGCGCTGGTAACCTTGCGCAGGTCGCGATTAAGCACCACGACGCGGATTTTCTGCGAGGCCCGCAAGTCCTCCTGATCCGTCTGCAGCAACGCGACGGCTGGTGTCTGACTGGCGGAGATGAGCCTCAACGGCTGGCGGGCAAAACCGGCGACGGTCTTGTTGGTGCTGGCGTTCAACGCGCGGATGTCGCCCGAAAGATCGAACGCGCCTTGATCCTGCAGTCCGCGCAGGCCTAACCCGTCACCGTGCAAAGGGTCGAGCGGAACGGCCGCACCATATTCGAACCCCATCGGGATCATCAGTCCGCTTGCAAAGGTCGAAGCGAGCTTCAGCGCCCGGATCGCCTTGCGCTGCAGCACCTCGCAGCTGTCCGTGCCATGGGCCATGCGTTTGCCGAATGGCGCTTCCGGGAAGGTGATCTGGTAGCCGATCTGCCGCTGAATCTGGTATTCATCCATGATCCAGCGTTCTTCGAGATTCCACCAGGCGAAGGACGAGAAGCTGCCATCGAAGCCGGCACCCTTGAGGGCCTTCCGATCCTCGAAGGCGCTGCCAGGCGTCCAGGCAAGGAAGCTTGTTCCCGGTGCTGCTCTGCGGGTCGAAACGATGAGGTTATACCACGCCTCCGGCGCAATGCGGCCGATCCCCAGGCAGCGGAAGCCGGCGATGCCAAGGCCGGCGAGCCACGCCATGCGGTTGCGCCAATCCTCGACATGCCGGGCTTCACTCAGGAAATCGATGCGGCGGCTCAGGCTTTCCTGCGGCGCCACGCGGGGGTCTGCGGCGATCGAGCCGGTGTGTTCGTCATCAGCCACTCGATCGATGATGAGATCGAGCATCAGCCTGAGATCCTGCGCCCGGGCCGCTTCGATCAGCGCTTTGAACCCATCCTCGACGGAGGTACCCAATTCCAGCTCCGGGTCGAGCCGGTCGAAGTTTCTCGTCACGAAGACGCTGGCATTGCGGCCGCGTGCGAAAAGGGGAGCGGTCAGCACGGTGTCGAAGCCGAGGTCTTTGGCATGCGCAAAGACTTCACGCCAGGCGTCCAGGCCTTTCAGTATCAACGGATGAACGTAATAAATCTGCGGTGGCAGTTGCGAGAGCGAGGTCCGTGAGGCGAATTGGGGGCGCGTGTTCATCGGTTGTGCCTTGCCGTAGAGTTTTGCGTGTAACTCCAAGGCAGGGAGGCTTGTTCCGGCGAAATCGGTACTGAATTTCACTTCCCGCCGGAAAACGGCAGGATGGACTACGATCACAGGTTGTTCAGAATTGGGACTAGCTGGGGCAGTGCCGACAGAAGGGGCGGCTAACCTCTAAAAAAGCAACAAAGAAAAAGGGCCGAAGATTTACCTTCGACCCTTTTCCGCCTCCGTCCCCACGAAGCTTTACTTATTGTTTCTCGATCTTTCCGATCTTCGCCCACTCTTCCCAGCGCTTCACGTCCATGGTCGCATAGTCGAGAGTGGCCTGCGGACTGTCGAGCGTCATCGGTTCACCACCATTGGTGCCGACGAACTTGCGGGCATCGTCGCTGGTGGTGACCTCGGTCATGACCTTGTGCATCTTTTCGAGGATTGGTTTGGGCGTGCCTTTGGGTGCGGCCAGGACCCACCAGATACGCACGTCCACATTCGGCACGCCTTCTTCCTCGAAAGTCGGGATATCCGGGACCGATGAAATACGCTTTGCCGTGCTGACGGCAAGGATGCGCAACGTGCCGTCACGCGAGCGGGCCAGCCCGAAGACCGGATCACCGACCATGTAGTCGATCGCCCCGCTTGAGAAATCGTTCAGCGTATCTGCGCTGGTCTTGTAGCGCACCTGCAGGGTATCGAGGCCGCCGGCATTGGCCTTGTACATCTCGGCAAGAATGGTCGCCGGAAAGTTCGGCGTGGCATAGGATGCCTTGTCGCCCTTTTCCTTCATCGCCTTGGTCAGGTCGGAAATATGCATATAGGGGGACTTGGCGTTCACCAGCATCATGAATGCCTGGCTGAAGACCGGGGCGACGTAGTCGAAATCCTTGAGCGGATCGTAGGGCGGATTCTGGAAGACGTGCGGAGCAGCGGTGAACTGGTCGGCGCTGCCGATCAGCATCGTATAACCGTCCGGTTTCGCGTTCTTCAGCGCGACGACCGAAAGGCTTCCGAGACCGCCCGGCTTGTTCTCGACGATGACGGTCTGCTTGAGCGCCTCTTCGAGCTTCTTTGCGAAAAAGCGGGCATAGACGTCCGCACCGCTGCCGGCGGGGAAGCCTGCAATCAGCGTGATCTGCCTGCTGGGATAATTGTCCTCGGCTGCGCTCGCGCCACCCGCTGACAGGCATGCGGTAATCATCAGCGCCAGGGCGCTTGCGAGAAAGCGGTTCACTGCACTCTCCTCCTAGAGTCAGTCCGGCACATCAAGGGCGAGGCCGGAAAGTATGACGCGAGACAGTCTCCTCCCGTTCGCGCTCCGGTATAAGGTAGCCATATATTTTGAGGAGCGTCAAACAATCTCCCTGCGGGAAAATGCGCTCCGGCTTAAATCTAATGGCCTGAGCGGGTCCGCTTATGACGTCGTGTTCCGATGCTCGTTTTTTGGCCTATCGGCGTGCCCAGAACCGCTTCAGCGCACCGTTTTCGCCTTCCACCGGATCTGTGGCGGGAATCGGAAGATGTGCAATTTTTTGCAGCTGGGCCTCGCTTGCCGGGCCGGTCTGGATATCCGGATGCTGGCCGGGTGGATAGGCGCCGACCACCAGGAAATCGCGGCTCGCATCGATCCGCTTGTGGCCGGTTCCCGCCGGCAGCACGAGGCAATCGCCGGCGTTGACGCTGAGTTCCACGCCATCCGGCCCGCCGATCAGAAGCCGCGCCCGGCCGGCGGCGATGCCTAGCACTTCGTGGGCGCCGGTATGGTAATGCTGGTAATCGAAAACGCCATTGCGCCAGGTTCCCTGCCAGCCATTCTTGCTGAAACACGTCTCGAACTTGGGAGCCATCTCGCCTTCCGCCGGGATCGCGTTGCGATAGA
Organism: Neorhizobium phenanthreniclasticum; assembly: GCF_040066075.1. Lineage (NCBI taxonomy): Bacteria > Pseudomonadati > Pseudomonadota > Alphaproteobacteria > Hyphomicrobiales > Rhizobiaceae > Neorhizobium > Neorhizobium phenanthreniclasticum. The sequence continues at coordinate 146,038 of NZ_JBEAAL010000001.1, read as the reverse complement.
TGAGCACCGGCAGGCCCGGATGGTTCGGCACCTGGCCGCTGGGTTCAAGGAAGATGGTGTCGACGGTCATGGCAGCGGCGGGTGCGGCAGGATCAAGGCTCGGCGGCACGGTTTTAATGCTTCGGGTCATGGCCGAAATCCTTGCGCAACTCATCCTTGGCTTTTTCCAGCGTTGCGCGCCGTGATTTGGAAAGCTGGCCACCGGCGCGATTGATATAGAAAGTCAGCATCGACATGGCCGAACGGAAGGGATTCGACTTGCGCCTCTCGCTGGTTTTGGCCGAATGTTTCAGCGAATCTGCAATCTTCTTGGGGCTGCGCGATTTGAACACGCCCTCCTGAAGGTCCATGGCATCACTGTGTTCAGTCACATCCTGCGACCATTTCTTTTTCTTCTTGGGCATCAACGCCTCCCGCGAAAGGTTGGAATGCTTCCCAAACCTGTCCCGCGGGCCAAGGTTCCCGGTGCTTTATCGCAAGGCTGCCGTCGTGTTCCGCACCACGAGATGGGTTTCCAGTACATAGCGCACATCACGGATGGCGCGTGATTGCAGCATGTCGAGCAGCAGCGAGACGGCAACGCGGCCTGCTTCCATCGAACGGTTGGAAACGGAAGTGAGGGCCGGATAGGTGACGGCTCCGAGCACGTCGTCGCAGCCGATCAGGCTGAAATCGCCGGGCACGCTCACATGTTTTTCGGCAAGGCCGGCAAGCACGCCCTGTGCCGTCAGGTCGTCAAAGGCGATCGCCGCCGTTGCCCCGGTTGCAAGGATCGCACCGACGGCGTTGCGTCCGGAATTGTAGCTCGGCAGCACGGCCGGCACTGTCTCGGCTTCGATACCCAGGCTGGATGCGGCCGCCCGCACGGCGGAACGCCGCTGCTTGTTCGACCAGGAGGTCGAGGGACCGCTGACATAGACGATCTTGCGATGCCCGAGCTTGGCCAGATGCTCCACTGCCTCGTGCACGCCGGAACCGCTGTCGATCAGCACGCGTGGAATGCCATCGAGGTCGCGGTTTATCAGTACGAGCGGCAATTTCCCGGCATGGGCGCGGATGCGCTCGTCGGAAAGACGCGAGGAGGCGAGCACGAGCCCCTCCACCTGGCCCGCGAACCGGCCGACCAGCTTGTCCTCCTGCTTGGGGTTTTCCTCCGTATTGCCGAGGAAGATGCAGAAGTCGGAGCGGTCGGCTTCCAGCTGGGCAGCCCGGATCATCGGCGGGAAGAAAGGGTTGGCGATATCCGGCACGATCAGCCCGACATTTCCGTGGCGGCCGGTGCTGAGCGCCCGTGCCGTATGGTTCGGCACGTAGCCGAGCGCTTCCGCCGCCTTCATGATCCGCTCGACCGTTTCGGGCGAGAGCATGTCCGGCCGCGTGAAGGCGCGCGAGACGCTGGAACGCGCCACGCCGGCCGCCTCCGCGACTTGGCTGATGGTGACGCCCTTGGCTCGCTTGATCATGGATTCTGGAAACTCGCCCGTTTTGAACCCGACTACCACGAATCCTGAAGCTCCATCAATTCAAGCCCGAAGACTGCCATTCATCCACTTGACATGCAACCGGTTGCATGAAAATCTTTCATCAACAAGAAAAAGGGACTGCACCGGATGCGGAAGCGCATCTCCCGGTCGCTTGAGATGAGGATATGGAGACCGCATTGAACCTTGCCACCGTCCTTCGCCCTTCGCCGAGAACGCGGCAGACCTTCGATCGGCTTGTCGTCGAGAGCTTTGCAACACGGGCCGAGATGGGGATTGCTGCGGCAGCGGATATTGCGGCTGCTTTGACCGAGCGTCTTGCCCGTCAATCTGGTGTGAGGATGGTGTTTGCGGCCGCCCCCAGCCAGGCGGATATGCTGGAGGCGCTCTGCGCCAAGCCGGGCATCGATTGGAGTCGCGTCACAGCTTTCCACATGGATGAATATATCGGGCTCTCACCGTCTTCGCCCGCCCGTTTTGCCAACTGGCTGGACGCGCACGTCTTCGGCAAGCTGCCCTTCGCAGCCGTTCATCGCATCACGCCGGAGCCGGATGCTGCGACCGAGGTCCGCCGCTATGCCGACCTGTTGAACGAGGCGCCGATCGATTTCGTCTGCCTTGGCATCGGCGTCAACGGCCACATCGCCTTCAACGACCCGCCGGTTGCGGATTTCGCCGATCCGCTGGACGTCAAGATCGTCGAGCTGGACGATGTCTGCCGCCAGCAGCAGGTCGATGACGAGTGTTTTCCCGATCTCGCCTCCGTGCCTCACGAGGCGATCACCTTGACGGTGCCGCGCCTGCTCAGAGCCGACCGGCTGTTCTGCGTCGTGCCGGGCGCCGTCAAGCGCGATGCCGTTTCGAAGACGCTTTACGGTCCGCTGACCACCGAATGCCCGGCGAGCGTCCTGCGCTACCACGCCGCATGCACCCTCTATGTCGACAAGGACTCCGACCCCGATGCCTGACAAGACCGTCATCGATGCGGATCAGCTCTGCGAAGGTTATTTCGCCTCGACCCAAGCCTTGATGCGCCGGGTGCTGGAGGAGGAAAAGACTCCGCTCGATCAGGCGGCTTCGAAGCTCGCGGATCAGATCGCCGCCGACCGTCTGGTGCATATCTATGGCCCTGGCGGCCATTCCAACCTTGCCTCGCAGGAGGTTTTCTTCCGAGCCGGCGGACTGATGCATATCAGTGCCATACTGGACGAAGGCACCTTGCTTTCGAACGGGGCATTGCGTTCCATGGCGATCGAACGCACGCCCGGTTACGGCAAGGTGGTGATCGCCAACCAGCGGCTCGGCGAAAACGACCTGCTGATCCTGGTGAATGCTTACGGGATCAATGCGGCGCTGATCGATGCGGCGCTGGAGGCGCGTCGGCGCGGCACATTCCTGATCGGCATCAGTTCCCGTGAGCATGCCTCGAACACGTCGCCGGATCATCCGGCGCGGCATCCGACCAGGCAGAATCTGCACGACGTCGTCGACATTGCCGTTGACTGCAAGGTACCGATTGGCGACGCGGTGGTCGCCGTGCCGGGCATGAGCGAGAACATCGCGGCGATCTCCACGTTCGCCAATGCTTTCACGCTCAATTGCCTGGTGATCCGCACGGTCGCCAAGCTTGTCGAGCGCGGCATCGAACCGCCGGTCTGGCGTAGCGGCAACGCGCCGGGCGGCGACGAGGCGAATGCCCGTTTCATCGGCAAATTCCAGGGGCGGGTGAGGGCGCTCTGACCATGATCGTCGACGGTATCGATCCCCGCACCGGCAAAGGTATCGCGATCGAGATCGCGGACGGCAGGATTTCCGCCATCCGCCCGGCAGAAAACACCAGCTCGCATTTTCTCTCGGCGGGTCTCGTCGACCTGCAGGTCAACGGTTTTCGCGGCTTCGACCTGAACAACGGCGAGGTGACGCCGAAAATCGTTCTCTCACTTTGCGAAGAGCTTCTAGGCGTCGGCGTGACCACATGGCTGCCGACCATCATTACCGCCTCGGAGGAAGCGATCCTCCAGGCGTTGGAAGCCATCGCGAAAATCCGTGCCGGCCATCGGTTGATCGCTGAAATGGTGCCGGGCGTCCATGTCGAAGGCCCGTCGATCTCAGACAAGGACGGCCCGCGCGGCGCGCATCCGCTGGAGCATGTCCGTCCGCCTTCGATTGCGGAATTCGATCGCTGGCAACAGGCCTGCGGCAATCTCGTATCCATGGTGACGATCGCGCCGGAACACGATGGCAGTAGCGACTATATCCGCGCTCTTGCGACGCACGGTGTTCATGTCGCGCTCGGCCATACGGCCGCGACACCGGAGCAAATCCATGCGGCGGCGGAAGCAGGTGCGGTGCTCTCCACCCATCTCGGCAACGGGGCGGCGGCCATGCTGCCGCGCCATCCGAATTTCATCTGGGCGCAGCTTGCCGACGATCGGCTGACGGCGAGCTTCATCGCCGACGGCTGGCACCTGCCGGCTGATACGTTCAAGGCCATGCTGCGCGCCAAAGGCATCGATCGGGCGATCCTTGTGTCCGACATGGTGGCGCTCGCCGGCATGCCGCCCGGCGGTTATGACCAGCCGGTCGGTGGCCGCGTCGAGGTTTCGCCGGAGGGCCGCATCAGTGTCGCCGGCACGCCCTATCTCGCCGGCGCCAGCCTGCCGCTTTCCGCCAATGTGGCGATCGCCGCCGACATGGCGGGCATTCCGCTGGCGGATGCCTTGGTTCTGGCGACCCAAAATCCCGGACGTTTCGTCGGCGGGCGCGGAAGGCTGGAGGTCGGTGCCCGTGCCGATCTCATCCGCTTCGACTGGTCGGAAGGCGAACGTGAGTTGAAGGTTCGCGAGGCCTGGGTTCATGGCGAGAAGGCGTTTTGCGGATGATCCGAGCCGGTGCCGCCAGCGTCGATATCACGCCGCCGCCAGGTCTTGCCATGTCCGGCTTTGCCGCCCGAAGCCTGCCGGCGAAAGGTGCGCATGACGCGCTGACGGCGCGGGCCGTGGTGATCGGGGAAACGGCGGTGGTCGTGGCCGATGTCATCGGCATCGACGCGGCCATGAGCGCCCGGATCAGAAAGCGCTGCGTGTTGCCGGCGGAAAATGTCGTGGTCGCCGCGCTCCATAATCACGGTGGTCCGGTTTCCATGGCCGGCCGGCTCAGCATTGCCGCCGACCCCGCTTACCTGGAGCGGCTGGAAGATGCCTGTATCGCGGCCGTCGACAAGGCCGCCGCGGCGCGTCAGCATGCGACGATGACGATAGGGCGGGGAAGTGATCCGGGGATTGCCCGCAATCGCCGCCATCCCGGCGGGCCGGTGGACGCCCCCCTGCCGCTGCTGCGTATTCGCGACAAGAACGGTGCCATGATCGCGGTCGTAACGGCCTATGCCTGTCACCCGGTCGTGCTCGCCGCCGACAACCTGCTCTGGACGGCAGACTATCCGCATTTCGTGCGGCAGGCGCTGGAAGAAGCCTATCCCGGTGCGGTCGCGTTGTTCATGACCGGCTGCGTCGGAGATACCAATACCGGCCATTCGGCGCATGCCTCGATCACGCTCTCGGCCAATCCGGACCGGACTTTCGAAGCCGCAGAACGCATTGGCCGCAAGGTCGCCGAGGCGGCCCTGGCAGCCTCGGAGCAAACGATTTCCGGCACCGCTACAGCGCGAAACGGCACCGTCACCCTCGGTTTTCGGCGACGCGAGACGGAAGCGCCCGAAGTTCTCGAAAAACGCTGGCGGGAAGAAGCTCTGACGGCCGAGCCTGCCCGTAGAAGCCTGCTTGGATATTGGGCTGAATGGGCTCGCGCTGTCGCGTCTGGTGAGCCCGAACCGCTTTCCGCCCGCGTTACCGTGCTCGACTGGGGCGGTGTGCCGGTCGTGGCGCTGCCCGGCGAGATATTTGCCGAAACCGCGCTTGCGATCCGTGCAGCAATCGGTCCCGAAAAACCGGCCTTCGTTGTCGGTTTTGCCGACGACAATCCGGGCTACATCCCGCCTTCAAGTGAATTCCTGCACGGCGGTTATGAGGTGGATGAGGCGCACCGCTATTACGGTTTGGCGGCAACGTTCGCGCCGGGCTCCGCCGAGACGTTGGCCGCCTGCGCCATCGAGCTTGCTGCCGGCAATTGAGGAGAGTGAACACATGATTTCCACTGCCACGAACAGCCATCCGATGCTTGACACGCAACCGGTTGCATGAGAGTTTTTTTGTCAACAACAAGAGGGAACAGGGACATGAAAAACGCATCAGTAAAGAACAGGATTTCCACCCGCGCGCTGCTCCTGAACGCGGTATTCGGCGCCGCTCTGCTGTCCGGCGTTTCTTCCGCTTCGGCCGAGACGCTGACGGTCTGGAGCGGTTATCCGGAAATGGCGCCATTCTACGAGCATGTCGCGCAGGGTCTGAAGGCTGCCCATCCGGACCTTGAGGTGAAGGTCGAGGCGATCGCTCTTCGCGAACATGAAAAGCGCGTGGCGCTCGGCCTTACGGGCGGGCAGGAAGGTGTCACCGTCATCGAGCTTTCCGGCTCGACCGCGACCCGCTACCTTGAGAACGATCTTCTTCCGGAAGCGCCGGACGATATCGCGACTTTCGTGAAGGACCCGAAGAACTTCGACAAGTTCTTCAGCGACACGGCAAGCTACGACGATACGGTTTATGGCGTGCCGCTCTTCCGCGGCCAGGGTGCACTCTTCTACAATACCGACATGTTCAAGGTTGCAGGCCTCACCGAACCGCCGAAGACGATGGAAGATTATTCCAAATATGCCGAGAAGCTGACCCAGCGCGACGCTTCCGGCAGAACGACCGTTTCCGGCTGGAGCCTGCGTCTTTCCGGCGGCGGTCAGGGCATTGCGGAAAAATTCTGGATCAACATGCATCAGTTCGGTGGCTCGATCCTGGTTCCGGCCGGTGATGGCAAGTGGAAGACCAATTTCGCCAACGAGGCCGGCCGCAAGGCGCTGAAGCAGTATCTCGAGAACATCTTTACGCTGAAGACCGTGACGCCGGAAATGCCGGCTGACGCCGATGCCTTCGAGCGCGGCCAGACGGCCATGTTCATCCGCGAATCCTGGGTGATCGGCGATATCGCCAAGAAGGCACCGGATCTGAAATACGCAACCGCGCCGCTGCCGAAGGGCTCGATCGCCCTGCCGACCAACCTCTACGTGGCCGGTGACGATGCGGACATAGGTTGGGAATTCGCCAAGGCGACCAATTCGCCGGAAAACCTCGTCTGGCTGCTTGAGAATGTGGGCTGGCTGCCCAACCGCTCGGGCGTCGATTATTCGAGCGTGACCACCAAGCAGCCGGCTTTCGCGGCCTTCGTCGATTATCCGCAGGGGTATGAGTTCTTCACGCTGCCGTCGATCGGCCCGATCGAGGAAATCCTGACCCGCGTAGCGGCGCAGCTTGTCGTCGCCTTCGGAGATGCCTCTATGGCCGGTGACGACGCCAAGATCGACGCCTTCCTGAAGAAGGCAAGCGATGAGGTCGACACGATCCTCGATCGCGAAGGCCTGTTGGCGAAATAATCGCTTACCTGCCACTCGCCAATTGCATCCGCCCGGGGCATCATCGTCCCGGGCGCTCTTCGGGGATGACCATATGCTGAAGCGCAAAAGATTCATTTTTGCGATCCTCGCGATCCTGCCGACGCTGGCGATCTTCGCCTACGTGCGGCTCTATCCGATCGCCGACACGCTAAGGCTCAGCCTTTTCAAATGGGACATCCTCTCGAAGCGGAAGCCGTTCATCGGCCTCGCGAATTTTCGCGAACTGATGGGCGACCACCTGTTTCTCGACGCGCTTGTCAACACGACGATCATCGCTTTTGGCGTGCTGTTGCTGACGATCCCGATGGCGCTCGTCATCGCCGCGCTGATCTTCCATCGCACGCGATCGCGAATGGCGGGGTTCTATGAGACCGCCGTCTTCATTCCCCATGTCGTCTCACTGGTGCCCGCCGCGATGGCTTGGAAGTGGATCTTCGACGCGCGGCTCGGTCCGCTCAACGCCCTTTTGACCTTTTTCGGCATCCCGGCGCAGAACTGGCTGTTCGACCCGGTTCTTTCAGTCATCTGCATCATCGTGCTTTGCTCCTGGCAGGCGCTGGGCTATGCGGTGCTGATCTATATCGTCGGCTTCAAGAACCTGCCGGTTTCTCTCTACGAAGCGGCAAAGCTCGACGGCGCCTCCGGCCCACAGAGCTTCTGGCATCTTTCGATCCCGATGCTGAAACCGATCACGCTCTATGTCTCGGTCGTGACGCTGGTATCCGGCTTCAACGTCTATGCCCAGGCTTTCGTGCTGGCATCCGACGCGCAAGGCGCGCCTGGAAGACAGGTTCGCGTGCTGGTACTCGACATGCTGGAAAACAGTTTCCGCAACTACCGCGTCGGCTATGCTGCATCGGAAGCCGTGGTGCTTCTGGTCATCGTGCTTGTGCTGACGCTGATCCAGTTCTCGATGCTGCGGGAAAGGGGCAAGGCATGACGACCGATATTGCGACCATTCATGTGGAGCCGACGCCGGACGAGCTTGCCGAAGGCCGCCGCCTGCGCCGCAGGAAGCGTCTCACCAATCTCGCGATCGATGCTTTCCTCATCGTCGTCTCGCTGCTGATGCTGTTGCCGCTCGTCTTCCTGGTGGCGAACGCCTTCAAGACGCCGGCCGAAATGCTTGCCTGGCCGCCGACCATCATCCCTCGCGATCCGACCTTGGAGAATTTCTCGGCCGTGCTCGGCGAGACGCCGCTCCTGCGCTGGATCGGCAACAGCCTCGCCTTCGCCATCCTTTCGACGCTTGCCATCGTCGCGACATCGGCGATTGCAGGCTATATCTTCGGAAAATTCCGCTTCGGAACCTTGAACGTCATTTTCGCACTGTTCCTCGCGACGGCGATCGTACCGTTCGAGGTCTACATGATCCCGCTCTATTTCCAGGCAAAGAGCCTCGGCATCCTGAATTCCGTCTGGGGCCTGCTGCTCGGTTATCTGGTGATGAGCTTCGGCATCTTCCTGATCCGCCAGAACGTCATCCATTCGATCCCGGACGAGCTTTTGGAGGCGGCGCGTATCGACGGCGCCGGCGAATTCTGGATTTTTCTGCACATCGTCCTGCCGCTCCTTCGCGGCGCGCTGGGCGCGCTTGCAGTGCTCGCCTTCTTCCAGGCCTGGACTGCCTTTGCCTGGCCGATGATCGTCGCCACGACCCGAACGAGCTACACGATCGAAGTGGGGCTGGCGCTCTTCCAGACCGGTTTCACGGTTGATCTCGGCCGCTTGAGCGCCGCTTCGGCGACGGTACTTATTCCTTCGATCCTGCTTTTCGTCATCCTGCGCCGCAACTTCGTGCAGGGTGTCGCAAGCACCGGTTTGAAGGAGTGATGCGATGGATTTCTTCGAAGAAGCGCGTACCGTCTATGCTGCGGCCAATGCCGGCACGCTCTATTGGATGTTGCAGCGGCCGATGCTCGGCGGGTTCCTGAATACCAAGCAGAACAGCCTGACGCTGAAGGATTATGGTCCCGAAGACGGCATCCGCGGCCCGGATTATACCTACGGCTGGATTCAGGGGCGCGGGCTTGAAGCCTTGGTCGGCCACGCCGAGTTCTTTGAGCACGAACTGCCACCGCTCGCCGAGAAGCTGGATACGGCTGGCCGGCACCTCTACGACCTGCTCGCCGCCCTGCAGAAGCCGGACGGCCATGCCTATTTCTGCTACGGCCGGGACATGGTGCCGGTCTATGCGGATGCCGCCGGCACCGTCCAGCCCCAGGAAAGGCCGGCGCTGATCTACACCTATTCGGATGCCTTCGTGGCCAAGGGTCTGGTCGCCGCCGCAAGCCGTTACGGCCTGGCCGGCCTGGCCGACCATCTCGCCTATTTCGACGGGGTGATCGCCTCGATCGAGCACGGCCGTTTCCAGATGGATGAGCGCCGGCCGCTGTCGCTCGACAGCCTTGCTGTGCAGGCGAACGATTTCGGCCCGCGCATGATCCTGCTCGGTGCTGCAGGCCCGCTGAAACGCTTCGGCCATACGGCGCATCTCGCATATGCCGACCGCTTCATCGCTCATGTCATCGACCTTCATTTCGATGCCGGAACCGGGTTACTTCGTAACGTGCCGGGCGAAGATGCCTGCAATGTCGGCCACGGCATCGAATTCGTGGGCTTCGCGCTCGACTACCTTGACGACAATTGCGATCCGGCGCTGATCGAAACGCTGGAACGCGTTCTTGTCTCTTCGTTCCGCAAGGGCTTTGTCGGGCCGGGCATCGCGCTGACCGTCTCGATTGCGACCGGCAAGCCGCAGAGCCTCTATTGCCCCTGGTGGTCGCTGCCGGAGACGATCCGCGCCGCCGCGCTTTGCCACGAGCGCACCCGCAGCGCCGAGAGTCTGGAGATATGGAAAGCGGCGCATGCAGCTTTCTTCGAACGTTATTGGCGCGGTATGCCGCCGATCGCCTACCAGACCATGACGAAAGACGGACCGGCCGATTTCGTCCCAGCCACGCCCGACCTCGACCCCGGTTATCACACCGGCCTCAGCCTGCTCGCAGCCCTCCGCGCCGCCGACCGGCTCAGCCCCCAGACACACGCAATCTCAGGATAAATTCATGGCTTCCGTTGAAATCCAGAATGTCCGCAAGGCCTATGGCGATTTCGAAACCATCAAGGGCGTCTCCGTCGACGTGCCGGATGGCGCCTTCGTCGTGCTGGTCGGCCCGTCCGGCTGCGGCAAGTCCACGCTTCTGCGCATGATCGCAGGCCTGGAGGAAATCACCGGCGGCACGATCCGCATCGGCGGCCGCGTCATCAACGATGTCGAGCCGAAGAACCGTGATATTGCCATGGTCTTCCAGAACTATGCGCTCTATCCGCATATGACGATCGCCGAAAACATGGGCTTCTCGCTGCGGCTGGCGAAGAAACCGAAGGAGGAGATCGCCTCCCGCGTGACGGATGCCGCGCGCATCCTCGGCCTCACCGATTACCTGCAGCGTTATCCGAAACAGCTTTCCGGCGGTCAGCGGCAGCGCGTCGCCATGGGCCGCGCGATCGTGCGCAACCCGAAAGTCTTCCTATTCGACGAGCCGCTGTCGAACCTGGATGCCAAGCTGCGCGTGCAGATGCGCGCCGAACTCAAGGACATCCATGCCCGCATCAGGACGACCACCGTCTACGTCACCCACGATCAGATCGAGGCCATGACCATGGCAGACCGGATCGTGGTGATGAGGGATGGCGTCGTGGAACAGGTGGGCGCGCCGCTCGACCTTTACGACAAGCCGGTCAATACCTTCGTCGCGAGCTTCATCGGCTCGCCGTCGATGAACTTCCTCTCGGCCAAGGTCGCCGAGGATCGTAAATCGGTCGTGACCGAAAACGGTGTTCGCCTGCCGCTCGGCTCCGAAGCCTCCGCTGCCTCCGGTGTTGCGGTCACCTACGGTATCCGTCCGGAGCACCTGACGATTGCCCCGGCAGGGGAAGGCATTCCGATGACCGTGACGAATATCGAGCCGACCGGCTCGGAAACCTTCGTGCAGGGCACGGTCGACGGGCAGAAAATTTCCGCGCAACTGCGCGAGCGGCTTTTCATCAGGACCGGCGAAGTGCTCAATCTGGCGCTTGCGCCCACCAACAGTCATGTCTTCGATGCCGCCACCGGCATGCGGCTCGGCTGACAAGCATAAGGTAAAATACGATGGAACAGACCTGGCGCTGGTTCGGACCGGACGATACGGTAGCCCTTTCGCATGTGAAGCAGGCGGGCGCGACGGGCATCGTCACCGCGCTGCATCACCTGAACGACGGCCGCATCTGGCCGGACGACGAGATTTTGAAGCGCAAGGCGATCATCGAAGAAGCCGGCCTTACCTGGTCGGTGGTGGAAAGCATCATCGTCCATGAAGATATCAAGACCCGCACCGGCCGTTATCGCGAACTGATCGACAACTACAAGGCGTCCATCCGCGCCGTCGCCAGGGCCGGCATCAGGACGGTCTGCTACAATTTCATGGCGATCACCGACTGGACGCGTACCGACCTCGACTATCGCATGCCGCATGGCGGCACGGCGCTACGCTTCGATATTGTCGAGTTCTGCGCCTATGACGTCTTCATCCTGAAACGCCCCGGCGCCGAACGGGATCATCCTTCCGACCGGATCGAAAAGGCGGCGGCGTGGCTGAAAACGGCGAGCGGGAGCGACCTTGCAAGGCTGGAGCGCAACCTCATCGAATGGGTGCCTGCGCGCGAATTCGTCTACGACCGGCAGAGCCTCAACCGCATGCTGGATATCTACAGGGAACTGTCGGAGGATGGTTTCCGCGAAAACCTCTTCGCCTTCCTCAAGGAGATTATTCCGGTGGCCGAAGAGGCGGGCGTGAAGATGGCGATCCATCCGGATGATCCGCCTTTCCCGCTTTTCGGCCTGCCGCGCGTCGTCTGCAAGGCATCCGATGCCCGCGCGCTGCTCGCCGCCGTGAAGTCTCCTTCGAACGGCATAACGCTCTGCACCGGTTCCTACGGCGCCAACCCGGAAAACGATCTGGTCGCCATGGCGAAGGAATTCGGCCCGGATATCCACTTTGCGCACCTGCGCAACGTCACCAGGGAAGGTGACGGCTCCTTCCACGAGGCCGAGCATCTGGAAGGGGATACGGATATGGTTCGTGTAGTGATGGTACTGATGGCGGAGGAGAAGCGCCGCAAGGCGGACGGGCGGGCGGATTGGCAGATACCCATGCGGCCGGACCATGGTCATGCGATCGTCGACGACATAGGCAGGAAGGTCAATCCCGGCTACTCCTGCATCGGCCGGCTGAAGGGGCTTGCGGAGCTACGCGGCATCATGCGGACGATTGAAGTTCTCGGCTGAAACCATTCCGGGGAGGGGATGATGGCAAGGTTGAAGGTGGCGATGATCGGGCTCGGCATGGCTTCGGGACATCATGCCCGCGCGCTGCTCGACCTTTCCGACAGGATCGAATGCGTAGCGGCCTACAGCCGGAGCAATGCCCGGCGCGAAGCATTCGCCACGCAATATCCGATCCAGACGAGCGGCGACCTCGACGCGATCTTTGCCGACAGGACGATCGAGGTGGTGCTGATCCTGACGCCTCCGAACACCCATCTGGAGCTCGTCCGGCGGGCCGCGGAAGCCGGCAAGCACATTCTGCTCGAAAAGCCGCTCGATATCTCCTTTGCGCGCTCCGAAGCGATCGTCCGGACGGCGAGAGAAGCAAGCGTCTTGCTTGGCATGGTCCTCCAGAATCGCTTCCGATCGGCGGCCCTGAAGCTCGATGAGATCGTCAAGTCGGGGCGGCTGGGACAGTTGGTCGAAGCTTCGGCGGCGATCCGCAACTGGCGCCCCCAGAGCTATTACGATGTCGAAGGGCGAGGCACCCGCGCCCGCGACGGCGGCGGTGTATTGCTGACACAGGGCATCCACACGATCGACCTGCTTCTCAGTTTTGCCGGGACTCCCAAAGATGTCTCTTCCTTCGTCCGCGCCACGCCCATCCATACGATGGAGACGGAAGATCTGGTGACGGCCGCCTTCTCCTTCGAGAACGGCGCGATCGGCACGCTGAATGCCACGACCTGCGCCTATCCCGGCTTGGCCGAGCGCATCGAGTTGATCGGCACAAAGGGTGCGGCGGTCTTCACCGGCGACAAGCTAGAAGCCGCCTTCGTGGACGGCACGAGCGTCAGTGAAGGCGGCGAGAAGATTGGCAGCGGGGCAGGCGCCGATCCCATGGCTTTCGGCCACGAGATGCACCGGGCGCTGATGGGAAACTTCATCGAAGCTGTTCAAAACGGCGCAGCTCTCCGCGTCACGGGCGACGATGCACTGAAGGCCCACAGTTTCATCGAAGCGATCCTCGCGGCGAGCCGTTAGGGCGATGTCAGAGGCCTGCGGCCTTGCGCAGTTCCTCGGCCATCTTGGTACGCCAGTCCTTGCCCGACGCCTTGAATTTTGCAAGCACGTCCGGATCGAGCCTGAGCGTCACGGCAACCTTCGGCGCATCGACCCTGGGCCGTCCGCGGGCGCGACGCATCTCCTCGATCGCCTCGAAGAACTCGGACGGCATGACTTCGCGCGCCGGACGCATGCGTGCGAGTTCTTCATCGGTGAGCGGCGGGCTGTCAACCGCGTCCCAATCTTCTTTGGTGTAGCCGCGACCGGGCTGGAATTCCTTGAGAGTCTGACGCTTCACTGCCATGTCAGGAGCCTCTTTTCTTTTGGGTTAGCGGGCCGGAAGCTGATGATTGAAATGGCTTCAGTACCCAGCCTCACAAAAATGACAACCGCCGTGCCGTCCTCGAAATAGCCGATTGCCTTGGTGCGGCCGGAATGACTTCGCTCCATAACGGCCGTTTCCCAGTGGAAATAAGCAATGTCCTCAAAATCAAGACCATGCTTCTCGACATTCGCTATCCGCTTCGGCTCGTCCCAGACGATCTTCATATTATTCGTACACGAAAAATTGCCGCCCCTCAACAGAGCAGCAATCTAGCGCGAATAAAACCGAATGCAACTAAAAGGCGATCAGCAGATCACGGTCTCGGAAATCTTGATGCCGAAACCCTCGAGGCCGACATAGTGGCGCTCGCTGCGGGTCAGGAGCTTGATCGACGTGACGCCGAGATCCTTCAAAATCTGTGCACCAAGGCCGATTTCCAGCCATTCGCTTTCGCGCGCCTGTGCCTCTGCATGACCTTCCTGGTCGTGGCGCAGCTTGCGGCCATGATCCTTCTGGCCGACGCCGACGGAGCCTTCGCGCAGGTAGATGACGACGCCGCGCCCCTCTTCTTCAATCTTCGCCATGTAGCGGTCGAGCGGCCTCTGGGCACCGAAAACGTCGCGGGTGACGTTTTCGAGATGGAGCCGGACGGGAATGTCGACGCCGTCGCGAATATCGCCGAAGATCACCGCCACATGCTGCATCGGATCCCAGGGAAGAGAATAGGCATGTGCCTTGGCGTTGCCGTGCATGGTCTCGATGTCGAAACTGGACTGCAGTTCGATGAGAGTTTCCTTGCGCTGGCGGTATGCGATAAGATCGGCAACCGAAACCTGCTTCAACTCGTGCTTTGCGGCGAAGTCCGCAACCTGCTGACCGCGGGTCACGGTGCCGTCGTCGTTGACGAGTTCGCAGATCACGCCGACTGGCGGCAGGCCTGCGAGCTTGCAGAGGTCGACAGCCGCTTCCGTATGGCCGGAACGCATCAGAACGCCGCCTTCGCGGGCGATCAGCGGGAAGATGTGGCCGGGCCGTACAAAATCACCGGGGCCGACATTGGGATTGGCCAGATTGCGGACGGTGAGGGTCCTGTCCTCCGCTGAAATCCCGGTCGTCGTGCCGTGCTTGAAATCGACGGTGACGGTGAAGGCGGTCGTATGCGCGCTGTCGTTTTCGGCCACCATGGCGTTGAGATTGAGGCGCTTGGCCTCCTCGCGCGGCATGGGTGCGCAGACGATGCCGGAGGTATGGCGCACGATGAAGGCCATCTTGTCCGGCGTACAGTGAACGGCCGCCACGATCAGGTCGCCCTCGTTTTCTCGGTCGTCATCGTCGGTAACCACGACGATTTCGCCGGCTTCGAAGGCTCGGATGGCGTCGACGACGCGTTTCTGGTCATAGGCCATGGATGTCGTTCCTAAAGAGTGCGCCCGGTTTGTGCCCGATGGCGGAGATAGTGGTCGGCAACGGCGCACGCAACCATGGCCTCGCCGATCGGCACCGCACGAATACCGACGCAGGGATCGTGACGACCCTTGGTACGCACTTCGACATTGTTGCCGTCCGCATCGATCGAATGCCGTTCGGTGAGAATGGAGGAGGTCGGTTTGATCGCGAAACGGGCGATCACCGCCTCGCCGGTCGAGATGCCACCGAGAATACCTCCGGCGTGATTGGAGAGAAAGATCGGCTTGCCGTCATTGCCCATGCGCATCTCGTCGGCATTCTCCTCGCCGGAAAGTTCCGCTGCAGCAAAACCCTCGCCGATCTCCACACCCTTGACCGCGTTGATGGACATCAGAAGACCGGCGATATCCTGATCGAGCTTGCCGTAGATCGGAGCACCGAGACCGGCGGGCACACCTTCGGCGATCACTTCCACCACCGCGCCGATCGACGAACCTGCCTTGCGGATCGAATCCAGATATTCCTCCCAGACCGGCACGATCTGGGCATCGGGGGAAAAGAACGGATTCTGGCCGACCTGCTCCCAATCCCAGTTGGCGCGGTTGATCCGGTGCTTGCCGATCTGGATCAGCGCGGCGCGGACATTGAGCCCCGGAACAACCTTGCGGGCGAGCGCTCCTGCCGCCACGCGGGCAGCCGTCTCGCGGGCGGACGAGCGTCCGCCGCCGCGATAGTCGCGGATGCCGTATTTCACGTCATAGGTATAGTCCGCGTGTCCCGGGCGGTAGCGGCGGGCGATCTCGCCATAATCCTTGGAGCGCTGGTCGGTATTTTCGATCAGCATGGAAATCGGCGTGCCGGTTGAGATCATCGTCTCACCGTCCTCATCCATCATTACGCCGGATAGCACTTTGACGATATCGTCCTCGCGCCGCTGGGTCACGAAGCGCGACTGGCCGGGCTTTCGCTTGTCCATCCATGCCTGGATTTCGGCTTGGGTGAAGCGAATGCCGGGCGGGCAGCCGTCAACGACGCAGCCGAGCGCCGGACCATGGCTCTCACCCCAGGTGGTGACGCGGAAAAGGTGACCGAACGTGTTATGCGACATGACGTTATAACCGGCTATGGCGGAGTTGGCCTCCCGCCGACTGCTGACGCGGCTGTCATATGGAAAAGGCGGCCATGCGACAAGCTTTTCTTGCGTGAACGGCTGCCGCCGACGGGTGAACGATGTGTCTATGCGGCGGCTTTCCGCCAGCCGGCGAGTGCGGCTTGCGTGAAGTCGCTGAAGGAAAGCGGCCGGGAGAACGCGTAGCCCTGCAGCAGGTCGCAACCGAGTTCGCGCAACAGGCTCGCATGTTGCATCGTTTCCACGCCTTCCGCCACGGTCTCGACCCCGAGCGACCGGGCGATGTCGATGATGGAACGGACGAGCGCGCGTTCCTGCGGCGAGCTCAGGATCGGCATGACAAGCTGGCGGTCGATCTTGAGACGCTTCGGCTTCAGCTTCAGAAGGCTGACGATCGACGTGTGGCCCGTGCCGAAATCGTCGATCTCGATATCGATGCCAAGTTCCTTGATGCGTTCGAGATTGCGGGTCGCCGAGTCTTCGCTTTCGTCGAGAAAGATCGATTCAACCAGTTCGAAGGAAATTTCGCCAGGCTCGATCTGCAGGGCCTTCAGCGTGTCGATCAGCGTCTCGTCATGCAGCCTTTTGGAGGAAACATTGACGGAAACCTTGGGGATCCTGATGCCGAGCGCAATCCAGCGCAGTTTGTCCTTCAAGACGGTCTCGAGCACGATCTGGTCAAGCGTCGCCGAGACGTTGAGGTCCTCGGCGATTTTCAGGAACCGATCGGGGGTGAGGATTCCGTGATACGGGTGATTCCAGCGGATGAGAGCCTCCACCCCGGTGAACTCGTTGGTCCGGGCGCAGAATTGCGGCTGGTACCAGGTTGCGAACTCGTAGTTGTCGATGCCTGCAAGCACTTCGTCGGCGGTCCGCTTCTGATTGACGATCTCGGCCTGCAGGTTCTGCGTGAAGAATTCATAGCGGTTGCGGCCCATGCCTTTCGCCCGATAGAGCGCGATGTCGGCGTTGACCAGGGTGCGGCGCGCGTCGACATTCAGGCCGCTCGCCTGGGCAATCCCGATCGAGACGCCGCACCGACAGGAAAAGCCCTCGAAATCGATCGGCTGGTGGAATTCCGCGATGATGCGCTGGGCAAGCTGTGCCATCTGTTCGGCGCTGGAATTGCCGGAGGCAAGGATAACGAATTCGTCGCCGCCGATGCGTGCAACCACATCCGAGCCGCGGACGTTGCGCGACAGGATGTGTGACGCATGCACCAGCATGGCGTCGCCAGCCGCGTGGCCGAGCGTATCGTTGATCTGCTTGAAGCGGTCGAGATCGAGATGCAGGATGGAGAATTTCTGCCGCTCGTTCTGGCTGGAACGTGACAGACGATCGAGTTCCATGTCGAGCTTGCGGCGATTGGCAAGCAGTGTCAGCGGGTCGTGCAGCGAATTGTGCTCGATACGGCTCTTGGCGAGTTCCAGCTCGGCGTTCTTGGCGTCGGCTTCATCTTTGGCGGCCTTGAGCTGCTGGGTGAGGATCGCGTCCTGGGTGACGTCGAAGGCGATAC
This sequence comes from Neorhizobium phenanthreniclasticum, assembly GCF_040066075.1. Classification (NCBI taxonomy): domain Bacteria; kingdom Pseudomonadati; phylum Pseudomonadota; class Alphaproteobacteria; order Hyphomicrobiales; family Rhizobiaceae; genus Neorhizobium; species Neorhizobium phenanthreniclasticum. The sequence goes on along the minus strand of NZ_JBEAAL010000001.1, from coordinate 128,250 downwards.
CGACGACCTTTTTCGTTCCGTCACGAGTCACATGCAGCTTGCCGATCGAGCGGATATAGCGGATGGAGCCGTCCGGCTGCGGAACACGGGCGACAAGCGGATCGGGGCGGAAGCTGCCCGCAAAATGATAGGAGGTCCGCTTGGCCCTTTCCCGATCTTCGGGGTGGAGGAGGTTGATCCACTGATCGGCATGGATGCCGCCGTTTGCAAATGGAATGCCATGCAATTGGCACATCCGCTCATCCCAGATCTCGACATGCGTGACAGGGTTGGATTCCCATATGCCGCAATTGGAGGAGGCAAGTGCGAGATCGAGCTTGGTCGAGAGCTCTTCCAGTTCCTGCTCGCGGTTCGATAGTTCATCGAGGGCGAGTTCCAGCTCGGCGTTCTTGATGTCGGTGTTTTCCTTGGCGTTCCGCAGCGTCTGCGTCATCACCATGTCGGCAGTCACGTCCCAGACGATGCCTGTGGTGCGGTGGGTGCCATTGGCGTGGCGATAGTTCGCTCCGGCCGATCGTAGATATCGCAAGGCGCCATTCGGTAATTGCACGCGATAGACCTCGCTGCGCGGCGTGTTGCTGCAGGTGCAGTTGAAGAAGTGCGTTTCCGCCGCCGCCCGGTCTTCCGGAAAGATTGAGTTCAGCCAATCATTGAGGCGATTGCCTCCGCTGGCGGCATCCTTCCCGTGCAGCTTGGCGGCGCGTTCATCCCAGAAGAGATCGTGATTGTCGCCAGCCACCTCCCAGATGCCGATATTCGAAGCCTCCATGGCAAGGGTGAAGCGTTGCGAAAGTTCAAGGAGGTTAAGCTCGCGCGCTTTCAGCGCCGCAATATTGCGGTTGCGTTCTGAGATAAGCGAAGTCGCGACGAAGATCGGTATGATGATCGCAAGTGCGGCAAGCGCAATCCACAGCCGGACATGCAGTTGGTTCGGCGGTGCGATGTCCCAGCCGGAATAAGGGACTGCGAGCAAGGTCCAATTGGCGCCCTTCAACGGAACGGTCCATTCCATCGGGGATTGTTCATCGATGGAATCGTCCCCGTAGAAAGCAAAATATCCGGGTTTGTCGGCGTCGCGCAGAACCACGTTCAGCCATCCGAGATCGATGAGGTTCGGGCTTAGGGCCGAGTCCGGAGAGAAAGTGACGCCGGAGGCTTCCATGAGCCCTTTCTTGTCAATGAGGACCGCGATCGCGCCCCAAAGATCCGCACTTTCATCTTCCGTGGCCACCGGCACGACCAACGTGAGATGGTTTTCCTGCGTGCCGCTCAGCAGAGAGACCCGGTCGCGGCCTGCGACCGATTTCAGATCGTTTGCAAGACGAGGAAGATCGATGTCGCCGATCGTCTCCGACGCGCCATCGATGATGCCCTCGCGGGTGACGACTTGGCCGAGACGGAATTCTGGCGCAATCGCGACCGCGGAAAAATGCCTCCAGTTTCGGAACGCCTTGTCGGCATAATTCTTGAAAGCGAGCGGCGAGCCTTGTGCATCGTTCCTCAATGCGTGAACAAGATGGTCGGCCGTCATGGCGTCGGTCTCGATGCGGGATGCGAGTCGCTGCGCCAGGAGGCCTGCCACCTTTTCCGTCGTCGCCCGCAATTCGCTGCGATGGTCTTCAGTGTGGCGCCGGTCAATGATAACGCCGATCACAATCACCAGCAGCGCGATGACGAATGCGATCATTGTAGGGGCCTTGGTGCTCCGAAAAGGGCGCAGGGATCTGGAAACGGACGGAAGCCGGAATTTCAATCGCGCAGACCTCTTCGTTAACCTCTGTGATATGGAGAAAAGCCTATTGGAAGGGAGTTAATTTCCGATTGCACAGCAACCTGGAAACCTCGTGGCCTTTTGCCGCCGGAAATACTTCACTCGATCTGACGGAAATTGTGCAGTCCGGCCGCAAGGTGCCGCCAGAATCTTGAAAAGCGTTAACTATCAGGTCATTACTTGTACCGAAAATGTCATGGTGGCGGGCGATTTTCGCCACAATCCGGGGGCTATCTGTGCATCGAAACAAAACAACCTCGACTTCGCCAAAGGCACCGACGATGCGTATCCTGATTGCTGCTCTGCTTACCACGGCCAGCATCTTTTCACCCTTGAACAGCTGGGCGCAAAGCGCGGATGTCGAGGCGACGATCAAGTCGGTGGATACGAAGGCGTACAGCCTGACGTTGGATGACGGAAAGACCTACAAGGTGCCGGAAGAATTCAACTTCGAAGGGTTGGAGGCAGGCGTGAAGGTGTTGGTTTTCTACACCGTCGTGGATGGCAATCGGGTTGTCGACGATCTGGAAGTCGTCCAGTAAGCCGAAAACATCAGAAAAGAGTAATTTGAAATATATTTCGAAGATTGCAGCATCTGCCGGCAATCGGGGTCGATTTTAGAAATGCACAACGTGCAGCTTTGTAGGTGGGAGCTACCTTTCCGGGCGCAGATGCGCTAAAACCACTCCATACGGCTATGGTCCGTATCGATCCTGAGGATCCGGTCCTGCGGGGTCGGGGCGGCGGCTGCGTCATCCTCGGCAAGGTTGCCGACCAGCCGGAAGAGCGACCGGATGACGCCGCCGTGACTGATGCAGACGGTCGGGCCATCGACGGATTGCAGCCATGCGCCGATCCGCCAGCAGAGGATTTCATAGCTTTCGGCGGTCGTTCCCGGCGGGATGAAGCTCCACTTCTCTCGCGTCCGGGCACGCTTGCGATCCGGAGACATACGGCTGATTTCCTTGAGCGTATGCCCTTCCCAATCGCCAAAGGAAAGTTCCCTCAGCCGCTCGTCGATTTGATACGCCTCGGGATCGAGGCCCATGGCGGCGCGAAGGAGTTCCATGGTTTCGCGGGTACGCGACAGGGGGCTTGCGACGAAGGCAAAACCCTCCGCCGCGCCGATCATTTCACGCAACCGCTCGCCGTTGCGCACCGCCTGCGACCGACCGAGCGCATTGAGCGGGATGTCTTTCTGGCCTTGAAGCCGCCCTTCGGCATTCCAGTCCGTCTGCCCGTGGCGGATCATGTAGATGAGCACGGCAAACGTCCTGAAAGCCGGTCAGTCCTTGATGACCGAGATGTCGGGCGCGTCGACGGCCTTCATGCCGACGACATGGTAGCCGCTGTCGGCATGGTGGGTTTCGCCGGTGACCGAGCGGGAGAGGTCGGAAAGCATGTAGAGTCCTACATCGCCCACTTCCTCGATGGTGACGGTGCGGCGCAGCGGCGCATTATATTCGTTCCACTTGAGGATGTAGCGGAAGTCGCCGATGCCGGAAGCGGCCAGCGTCTTGATCGGGCCGGCGGAAATGGCGTTGACGCGGATATTCTTGGGCCCGAGGTCGACCGCCAGATATTTGACGCTCGCTTCCAGCGCGGCTTTGGCGACACCCATGACATTGTAGTTCGGCATGACCTTTTCCGCGCCGTAATAGGTGAGCGTCAGCATCGCGCCGCCATCGGTCATCAGCTTTTCCGCCCGCCGTGCGACGGAGGTGAAGGAATAGACCGAGATCTGCATCGTCTTGGCGAAATTTTCCGCCGATGTGTCGACGTAACGGCCGGTCAGCTCGTCCTTGTCGGAAAAGCCGATCGCGTGCACGAGGAAGTCGATCTTTCCCCAGTGCTTTTCGAGGTTTTCGAAGACCGCATCGACGGTCGATTCATCGCTGACATCGCAATGGCCAGCCATATAAGCGCCAAGTTCGGCGGCCAATGGTTCGACACGCTTCTTCAGTGCATCACCCTGGTAGGTGAATGCGACTTCGCCGCCATGCTGATGAATGGCCTTGGCAATGCCCCATGCGATGGAACGGTTGTTCGCAACACCCATGATGATGCCGCGTTTGCCTGCCATGAGGCCGGAAGCCTGAACCATGCCTAGTCCCCTGAAACTTTAGACGAATGCTGCCTATGACATAGGCAGCCCCAGCGTTCAAGCTGGCTTCATTCATCTCGTGTTAAAGGACGTAATCAAGGGTGCATAGCGGTGTAAACCGACGCGGAACTGTCATATTCGGGCGTAATCCGCTACACGTAGAGCCCGTGACGCATGTGCCGCATCAGGTCGGTGACCTTTTCGTTCGGCTTTTCCCACAGGATAATGCGCAGTTCGACGACGAGATCGCCGCGATCTCCGGCCTCATTATAGAGACCGAAACCGCTCAGCCTGATCGTCTGGTCGGAACCGGACCAGGCCGGAATGGTGATGCTGTGGTTGCCTTCGGGCGTCTCGACGGTTGCTTCTGCACCCAGCACGGCGTCCTCCAGAGAGATAGGCAGGACCGTACGGAGATCGAAACCTTCGATGCGGAACGCGGTGTCGTGGGCAACCTTGAGCGTGACGAGAAGATCGCCCGGTTTCATGCCGGCAAGTTTGATGCCTTGACCCTTGAGGCGTACCACTTGACCTTCGGTCATGCCCTTTTCCAGGGCGAATCGGACCTCGCGCTCGTCACTCAACTTGACCGTAACCCAGCTCTGCTTCAGCAGATCTTCGACGGTCACTATCGCGTCCACGGAGAAATCCGGCGCCTTTTCAGGAGCTGGAGAGGTGCCGCGGATGCGGCGTACGAGCGAGGCGATGAGGTCTACCGCCATGACCGGCAGGGGAGGTTTTTCGCCGTTCGGGTCGACTTTTGCCGTTTCGGCAGTATCGCCGGCAGCCTGTGCCGATCCTTTCGCCTGACCCTGGGCCCTCGCCTGATCGGCTGCGGCTGCACCGAAGATGCGTTCGATCACCTCCTCCGGTGTCTCTCCCGCCGAACCTGACTGATTCTGAGGCTGATCTTGAGATGATTGAGCTTGGGATTGGGCCCGCTGCGCGTTGGCGCGCGCCAGCTCCTCCATGATCTTTTCCGCATTGGCTTTGGCGGCTTTGGCGCGTTCGGCTGCTTCTTGCGCAGCCTGACGCTGCTGCAGGATCGTCTGCTGCATTTCAGCAGCACGATCGTAGCGCTTGCGCCGCTCGGGGTCCTTCAGGACCTCGTAGGCCTGGCCGATTTCGGCAAAACGGCTCGCCGCCGACGGATCATCCTGATTGTGATCGGGATGAAGCGTCTTTGCCTTGCTGCGCCAGGCCGATTTGATTTCAGTGGCGTCGGCATTGTGCTTCACGCCCAGAACGGAATAGGGATCACGCATTGTGGGACCACCGGTTACCTGAAGCGGCGGGCCCCCGCTTGATTCTTGGACCCTCCGATACTCGTCACAATTCCGACAGCCACTCGCCGGTTCTTCATGTTCCGGCAAATGGTCTGCTTGTTCGGTAGAAATCTAGGTCAAGACTCCTGAATCAGTAGTTACGCGACCAGGCTCGGTAGTTGTTAAGGTTAAGAAACCGTTTCGAGAGTGGTTCAGAGTTTCATGGAAGGAATTCTGTTCGTAGGTGCGCGCAGGCAAAGGCGGAATATCCCGGCGCGCGCCGTGAGGATGGCGCGGGCTATTGTCGGTCGAACGCGGTGAGCATCCAGTCTCCGCTGCCGGTAAGGCAGGCCTGTCCGGAAAACATTGCAACACCTTCATAGGAATGCCGCGTCGTCATGAAGTCGCGGCAGATATGCCCTTCATTCCGGGCTTCGCGGATCTGCGAGACGACGCCAGCGCTGCCGGTTGCGGTGTTCGCCCACGGAACCGATGCTTCGCCGAGCTTGGCGAGATCAGCGGAGGTTACAGCGTTGCGGACCGTCGCCTCGTCGGAGAGTGCTGCACCCGTATGCTGGGCCGTGCCGGGCACGGTGCCGGTCGCGATGGTGCGGTCGATCTTTTCCGCACTGCCGAAGAGATCCAGACTGCTGGTGCAGCCGGCAAGTGAGAGACCGATAAGGAGGATTGCGGTGAAGCGTTTGCTGAGGGCAAGGGACCTCTTTGTACGACTCTTCGACTTTGATATCACTACCACCTTGCATCCTGTCCGATGGAGAAGCTTCGGGCACTTTTCGGGAGTATTTTAGTCAATATGTCTGAAAGCGAGTTAACAAGTGGTGACTTCACCGAGGAGACCGAACCTTTCGCACTGTTCGGAACCTGGCTGAAGGACGCGGAGCGTACGGAGCTCAATGATCCGAATGCCGTCGCCGTGGCGACCGTGGATGAATTCGGCATGCCCAATGTCCGCATGGTCCTTCTGAAGGGTTATGACGAGAACGGTTTTGTCTTCTATACCAATTTCGAAAGCCAGAAGGGCCGTGAAATTCTCGCAAACAGGAAGGCGGCGATGTGTTTCCACTGGAAATCGTTGCGCCGCCAGGTGCGCCTGCGGGGCGAGGTGGAGGTGGTGAGCGACGCCGAGGCCGATGCCTATTATGCATCGCGCGCCCGTGGCAGCCGGATCGGCGCCTGGGCGTCGAAACAGTCCCGGCCGCTCGAAGGCCGTTTCGCGTTGGAAAAGGCGGTTGCCGAATATACGGCCAGGTACGCGATAGGAGACATTCCCCGCCCGCCTTACTGGTCCGGTTTCCGCATCAAGCCCGTTTCGATCGAGTTCTGGCACGACCGCCAGTTCCGCCTGCACGATCGAATCGAGTTCCGCCGCCCTGTACCGGGCGGTCCCTGGGAGAAGGTGCGGATGTATCCGTGAGACGCATGTTGCCCGAAAACGGAACTGGTTTCGGGATAACGACATGTGGGAAGATGGAAGCGTTATCGCCCGAGCGCGAAGGGTATCCCGGAGGCGAGTGCCGAGACATATCGCGGCTGCTGGTAATAACCGTTGAGCGAGATGCGCGGCAGGGCGGTCAGCCGGTTCGCATATTTTTCGCAGAGCGTGCCGGGCTGCGTCGTCACCGCGACCGAGAAGCCGAGTTCGCGCGCGATCATGGAGTCGCGTTCCGATACGGCCAGACGCGTGCCGTAGGGATAGGCGATCGCCTTTGGGCGCTCGCCTGTCAGCGCCTCCACATAATCTGCCGATTGCCGCATTTCATCGCTGGCTTCCTCCAGGGAAAGACGGGCGACCGCCCGGTGGCTCAGCGTATGCGCGCCGAGCGAGGCGAGCGGATGCGCGGCGAGCGCCCTGAGTTCCTGAGCGTCCATGGTGAGATCGGCGGTGATTTTCAGCGGATCGATGCCGTGCCTGCGCGCCAGCGCGTCGATGTTGGAGACGGCAATCGCCTCTTCGGTCTCCTCGACATATCTGGAGAAGCGGTCGAAGGCATCGAATTTCAGGGCTTCCGAGGTCAGGCCCGTGATCTTGGCGCCATGTCCGAAATCGAAGGAGATTTCCCGCTCCCGGCCGAGCAGTTCGGCAAGCGTTTCCCACCAAAGCGAATGGGTGCGCTCGGCAAATCCGCGTGTGACGAAGACCGTGAAGGGCACGCCATGGCGCGCGAAGACGGGCAGCGCGTATTCGGCATTGTTCCTGTAGCCGTCGTCGAGCGTGAAGGCGGCAAAGGGCTGTTTCGTCGGACCGGCGAGGCGCGACGGGATATCCGCAAGAGGGATGAATTCGTAGCCCTCCGCAAAGAGCCGCTCGATGGCGTCATTTAAGAAATCCGGCGTGACTTCGAGATGCTCGCTCGGCTGCAGTGGACGCGTCCTTTTCGGCCGGACGTGATGGAGGGTGAAGATCGCGCCGCGCCCGCGCGCGTTCGGCATCATTCCGGCCCGCGCGAGAGCCGCAGCCATATCGAGGCCGCCGGCGACCAGCCGGCGTTTGACGTCCCGGCGCCAGAGCGCCTGCAGCCTCCGCTTCTTATGCCCCACTGAGATCACGCCCGTATTCTTTGCGAATGGCGCGACCCTACGCGCGGACCTGTTAAGCCTTGCTGAAGAATGAAATGCAGAATCCTGTCAGGGACGGAACGCGTCGAAGAGAGGCAGGCCGACGATGGCAGCGATCGCGATCAGCAGAAAACAGATGCGCCGGAATGTCGCTTCGGATGCGAAACCGAAGAGCTGCGAGCCGGCAGCGAGGCCAAGGCCATAGCCCGGCCCGGCAATCAGTGCCATGGCCAGGACCTCCACGGTGAGCAGGCTTCCGACGATGTAGGAGGTCGCTGAAATCACCGTCGCCAGCGCGAAATAGACCACGAGGTTGGCGCGTACCGTCAGCGGTGGAATGGCGCCACCCAGCCAATAGGCGACGACCGGTGGGCCGGACATCTGCGCGGCCCCGCCGAAAAGTCCGGCGAGTGCCCCCACGCCGATTGTCAGCGGCGTCTTTGGCTTGCCGTGATAACGCCAGCCGGAGATCAGGAAAACGAGCAGGCAGAGCACGACGACCGAGATGATCCAGCGCAGCGTCACGGAAGGCAGAAGAGCCAACAACGCCGTGCCCGCCGGAACGCCCACCAGCGCGCCGATCAGCATCGTATAGACTTCGCGCCGGTTGGCCCGTCTCCAGCCGTCCGGCAGCATGCCGAGCGTCATCGTCCCGTCGATGACGAGGAGCAACGCGGAGGCGATTTTCGGGCTCGTGGCGGCGCTGGCGAGCGGGACGAAGATCAGCGCACCGCCGAAGCCGGAGAATCCGCGCGCCAGACCCGCGATCAGCGCCGCCAGGAAGACGAAGGCGAGTTCGGCGGGTCCATGGCCCGGAAGCCATGATTCCAGAAAGGCGGCGACCGGGGAGGGCGAGTTCATGGGAAGGCCGTCATGCGGATTCGTGCGATGGCCTGCACCTGTCGGGATTTGCACCGGGGTGTCAAGCAACACTCTGGACAAGGATCACGAATCACCGCCTCCTTCTGGCACAAAAGGAGAACGTTATGCTGGAGAGACTTGCCGGCCAGTTCGAGGCCGCATCTGCCGCTTATGTCGAAACCCACGGCATCGAGCGCGACCCCGATTGGTTTGTCCTGAAACTGCAGGAAGAAGTGGGTGAACTCACCCAGGCCTGGAATCGCGCGACCGGCCGCGGCCGCAAGAAGGGGCGGAGCGAGGACGACCTCAATCGCGATCTTGCCGACGAGACCGCCGATCTCCTCGGGCATATCCTGCTTTTTGCCCGCAACAACCGGATCGATCTTGCCGCGGCGATTGAACGGAAATGGCTGTTCAGGCTGGATGCCGAGTGAGCGGGCGCTCACCAAGATCCTCGAAGAGCCGAAGGAGATAGCCGTCCGGATCGGCGATGATGAACTGGCGGTTGCCGGCCTCGTTCTTCTCGCGGCGATACCATTTCTCTTCGGGATCGAGGTAGAGTGAGACTCCGGCGGTTTCGAGCCGGGCGAGGATCGGGTCGAGCGCCGGAACCTCGATCTGCAGGTTGAGCCCGCGTCCATACGGATATTCGCGTGGTGCTCCGGCTATATCGAAATCCCGGCCGATGCCGATCTGATCGATCATCAATTGCGCCTCGTCGAGCGCCAGGAAAGCAAAACCTTCTTCCGGCCGATCGTAGACGACTGAAAAACCAATCAAATCACAATAGAAATCTCGGCTTTTCCTCCAATCGCTGACGGAAAGCTCGGGGATCAGCGCATTGGAACGATGCGGCGTCACGCCTTCGTGCCGCCGACCGTCACCTGGTCCATCCTCAGGTGCGGTTGGCCGACGCCGACCGGAACCCATTGGCCACCCTTGCCGCAATTGCCGATGCCGGTGTCGAGCTTCATGTCGTTGCCGACCATGGAGACGCGCTTCATCGCATCCGGACCGTTGCCGATCAGCATGGCGCCCTTGATAGCAGGGCCGATCCTGCCGTCTTCGATCATGTAGGCCTCGGTGCAGCCGAACACGAACTTGCCGGAGGTGATGTCCACCTGGCCGCCGCCGAAGGATACGGCGTAGATGCCCTTCTTCACCGACGCGATGATTTCTTCCGGCGTTTTGTCGCCGCCGAGCATGTAGGTGTTGGTCATGCGCGGCATCGGCACATGGGCATAACCCTGCCGGCGGCCGTTGCCGGTCGGCTTCATGCCCATCAGCCGGGCATTCTGGCGGTCCTGCATGTAGCCGACGAGCTTGCCGTTTTCGATCAGCACGTTATAGCCGGAGGGCGTACCCTCGTCGTCGATGGTGAGCGAGCCGCGGCGATTATCGATCGTGCCGTCGTCGACGACCGTGACGCCGGGTGCGGCGGCCATCTCACCCAGAAGACCGGCGAAAGCCGAGGTCTTCTTGCGGTTGAAATCGCCTTCCAGCCCGTGTCCGACCGCTTCGTGCAACATGACGCCCGGCCAGCCGGAGCCGAGCACGACGTCCATCGTGCCGGCCGGCGCATCGATTGCGGTCAAGTTCACAAGCGCCTGACGCAGCGCCTCGTCGGCGCCTGTCTGCCAGTTGCCTTCCGTCACGAAATCGCCGAAGCCGATGCGTCCACCGGTGCCGAAGGAGCCGCTCTCCTGCCGGTCGCCTTCGCCGACGACGACAGAGATATTGATGCGGGTCATCGGGCGGATATCCTGCACCCGATGGCCGTCGGCACGCAGGATGTCGACCACCTGCCAGCTTGCGGAAACGGTGGCGGTCACTTGCCGCACCTTGTCGTCCTTGTTGCGCAGATAGGCATCGATATCCGTCAGAAGCTTGACCTTCTCTTCGAAGCTTGGGGATCCGATCGGGTTCTCGTCGCCGTAGTATTTCTTGTTGGTGCGCTGAGGGGCGGCGGCATAGGAGCCGGCATAACCGGCGGTGACGGCGCGGACTGCATCCGAGGCGCGTGAAAGGGCAGCTGCGGACAATTCGCCCGCATGCGCGTAACCCACAGCCTCACCGGCGACCGCCCGTAGACCAAATCCCTGGTCTGTATTGAATGAACCGCCCTTCAGCCGGCCGTTGTCGAACGTGAGTGATTCTGCCTGGGCGTGCTCCACGAAAAGCTCGCCGTCGTCGGCGCCGGACAGCGTTTCGGAAAGGATCGAACGCAGCTTCGTCTCGTCGCAGTCGAAAAGGTTGAGAAGATCGGTGTTCATAGATGCTCCTTGGGCGTCGCTGCGAAAGACGCGCGCGCTCTCCCGTCCGATGTAGGTCCGGGGCGGGGGCGAAGCAAGTCTATCTTCGAACTGAACGCGCGCTCAGATAGGCCTGGGCCTCTTTCGGCATGGTTTCGCGCGGCAGGATGTTGAAGGCGTTTGAGCCGCTGAAGAGCATGAAGGAACGCGGACGCTCCCAGATTTCGGTGACATTGCGCCAGGTGAGGTTTCCGGTGCCGAGATCGGAGGCGATGCCGAAACCTTCCGCGTCGATACTCACATCCGCGCGACGGTCTTTCATCCGTCCGTAGCGGCCGAATGCATTGGCGGAATGGGCGCGCCAGACGATGGCGCTGAAAAGTGCCGGAAAGCAGGCTACGACGACTGCCAGGATGGCGAGCGTGAAATTGCCCTGCAGGAGCAAGACAAGACAGGCCACCAGCATCAGCGCAGCCGCGCCCCACTTCATCTTCTGCTCGCGCACGGTACGTTGGATGACGAAGGCGCGCACCGCATCGCGCACGACCTCGTCATCGAAACGGACGGGGAAGTGATGGCTGCCCTGCAGTTCCATGAGCCGTCGTCCCAGTGCGCGTATTCACTTTATTATTATACGCCGCTCAGGGGAGCGCGTCGTAGCCTTCGCCGAAGCCGGTAAGCTCGATTGGAATCCCGACGCGATCCTGGTCCGCCGATTCGCGCAGCGCGAAGACGGCGTTTTTGCCGGCGCGCAGGATGCGCATCAGCTCGTCGTCGATTTCCACCTCCACATAGCAGCCTTCCGAGAAGCAGCGGGTGAAATAGGCGCGGCCGATATTGTTGTTGTCCACATAAAGTTCCATGCCATCCTTCAAGAGCACGCCGAGCGGTGCCAGGATGCGAAGGATCTTCGCCTTCCGGTCGGCTGTCTTCAGCACGACGACCGAGAGGCCGACCTCCGGCCGGTCCTCGGCGATCACGTTCTGCATCAGTGCACACTGCTCGGCGGAGGCGCCCGCCGGTCGGTCACAGATGATCGACCAGGCGCCGTGATTCTCCCGGACATTGCCTGCTGGTGGTTGAGGCTTCTGGGCCGGCGGCTGCTGGGTCCCCGTGCCGTTTGGGGCAGAGGGAGCTGCTTGCGGCGCCGGTTGCCGGGTGGAGTCCTGCGACGGCTGTGGCATTGGCCGCGGACCGGGCTGCTGCGCAAATGCCGGAAGCGATGTAGCCGCTGCAAGCATCACGGCAAGACCAGCGCGGATCAGGGAGGGACGACCCATGGAAACCTCTGAAAGACGAATCAGTGCGGCTATTCTTGACGTCCACCAGACGAATTGAAAAGCCCCGCCGTCTTTCCAGCCGAGTACGGCGAAAATGGGACCCATAGTGCGATGTGATGTCTTGCTGATTCACGCACAAAGAAATCACCGGATTCTGGTGATAAAACGATCCGGTGGCATGCCGGGAAATGTTGAGATTTCCGCAAATACAAGACGGGCGCCGGAAATCCGGCTCGGCCGAACCTAGTCTTTTGCCACGATTCAAGGGTTTCCGGGAGGCGCAAAAATGCCGCACGGGCTTTTCCCGCCAGATATTGCGGCGGCAGGCAAACTGTGATTGAAGCAGACCGTATATAGCTTGGATTCTGCGTTCGGTTTGTCCTAGATCAAACGCATGGGGAGAAATGTAGTGATGAACAGAGCTTATGCAGTGATGACGGCGCTCATCTGTCTGCTCTTTGCTTCTGCCGGGTATGCGGCCCAGCCGCATCCGTGGCAGATAGACCTTCAGGCGCCCGCGACGCCGATCATGCACCAGATCAGGTGGTTCGAGCATTATACGCTCTGGTTCATCGTGCCGATCACGCTCCTGGTCCTGGCGCTCATCCTCGTTGTGGTGGTGAAGTTCCGGTCGAGTGCCAATCCCGTGCCGTCACGCACCAGTCACAATACGATGATCGAGATCGTCTGGACGCTCGGCCCGGTCCTCGTCCTCTTCTTCCTCGCCATCCCCTCCTTCAACCTTCTGAACGCCCAGCTTGAGCTTCCGGATGCGGACATGACGGTAAAAGCCACTGCCACCCAATGGCAGTGGAACTATGAATATGAAGGTAGCGAGAACCCGGTCGCCTTCGACAGTTTCATGTTGAAGGAAGAAGATCGCACCGCTGCCGGCAAGACGGATGTCGCCGCTTATCCGCGCCTGCTTGCCGTGGATAACGAAATGGTCGTTCCGGTCGGCAAGACGATCCGCTTGCTGGTGACCGCCGCGCCGTCGGACGTCATTCATGCCTTCGCGATGCCGGCCTTCGGCCTCAAGATCGACGCCGTTCCGGGTCGTTTGAACGAGACCTGGTTCAAGGCCGAGAACGAAGGTCTTTATTATGGTCAATGCTCCGAGCTTTGCGGCAAGGATCATGCCTTCATGCCGATCGCCATCCGTGTTGTCTCTGAAGACAGGTATAATGCCTGGCTTGCGCAGGCAGGGAGCGATCTTCCAGGTGCGAACAAGGCCCTGATGGCTGCGGTCGACAGGCCTGCCGGCAATCTCGCGGTTGCGGCAAACGAATCCAAGTAATCAGGAGGAGTGAGAACAATGGCATCCGCTCACGACGATCACGCTCATGCTCGCACCTCTCACGATGCGCATGCTCACGACGATCATCATTCCCATAAGCCGGGCTTCGCTGCCCGCTGGTTCTTCTCGACGAACCACAAGGACATCGGCACGCTCTATCTGATCTTCGCGATCATGGCGGGTATCATCGGCGGCCTTCTCTCTGTCGCCATGCGTATGGAACTGCAGGAGCCGGGCATCCAGATTTTCCATGGCCTGGCTTCGATGGTCTATGGCTTCGAAGGTGACGCCGCGATCGACGGCGGCAAGCACATGTTCAATGTGTTTACGACTGCTCACGCGCTGGTCATGATCTTCTTCATGGTCATGCCGGCAATGATCGGCGGTTTCGCCAACTGGATGGTTCCGATCATGATCGGTGCGCCGGACATGGCCTTCCCGCGTCTGAACAACATCTCCTTCTGGCTGCTTCCGCCTGCCTTCCTCCTGCTGCTTCTTTCGATGTTCGTTGAGGGACCGGCCGGCGCCTATGGTGCAGGCGGGGGCTGGACGCTCTACCCGCCGCTCGCGACCGCGGGTCATCCCGGCCCGGCGATCGACCTCGCGATCTTCTCGCTCCACATTGCGGGTGCGTCCTCGATTCTCGGTGCGATCAACTTCATTACCACGATCCTGAACATGCGCGCTCCGGGCATGACGCTGCACAAGATGCCGCTTTTCGCCTGGGCTGTTCTGATTACCGCCTTCCTGCTCCTTCTCTCGCTGCCGGTTCTGGCAGGTGGCATCACCATGCTTCTGACCGACCGCAACTTCGGCACGACCTTCTTCGCGCCGGAAGGCGGCGGCGATCCGATCCTTTACCAGCACCTGTTCTGGTTCTTCGGTCATCCGGAAGTCTACATCCTGATCCTGCCCGGCTTCGGCATCATCAGTCACATCATCTCGACCTTCTCCAGAAAGCCGGTCTTCGGTTATCTCGGCATGGCCTATGCCATGGTCGCGATCGGCGCCGTCGGCTTCATCGTCTGGGCCCACCACATGTACACGGTCGGCCTGTCGCTCGATGCGCAGCGCTACTTCGTCTTCGCGACGATGGTCATCGCGGTTCCGACCGGCATCAAGATCTTCTCTTGGATTGCGACGATGTGGGGCGGCTCGCTGACCTTCCGCACGCCGATGGTCTGGGCGATCGGCTTCATCTTCCTGTTCACCGTCGGCGGTGTCACGGGCGTCCAGCTCGCCAATGCCGGCCTCGACCGTTCGCTGCATGACACCTATTACGTCGTGGCACACTTCCACTACGTCCTGTCGCTCGGCGCGGTCTTCGCCATCTTCGCGGCCTGGTACTACTGGTTCCCGAAGATGTTCGGCTACATGTACAACGAATTCATCGGCAAGCTGCATTTCTGGATCATGTTCGTGGGCGTGAACCTCGTGTTCTTCCCGCAGCATTTCCTCGGTCTCGCCGGCATGCCGCGCCGCTACATCGACTATCCTGATGCCTTTGAGGGTTGGAACTACGTTTCCTCGATCGGTTCCTACATCTCCTTCGTCGGCGTGCTGATCTTCCTCTTCGGCGTCTGGGAAGCCTTCGCCAGGAAGCGAGTCGCCGGCGATAATCCCTGGGGTGAGGGTGCCACCACGCTCGAATGGCAGCTTTCCTCGCCGCCGCCCTACCACCAGTGGGAGCAGCTGCCGCGCATCCGCTGAGCGGCTCGAACTTGAGAGAGGGCATCGCGGAACCCGCGATGCCCCGGACTACCAGACAGGACGGTTCAATGACGGTTATCGGCAATCACGACGCTCTCGGCACCGATGGAGGCGTGCGCCTCTCGGAAGCGAGTGCGCGCGATTTCTTCGAGCTTCTGAAGCCGCGGGTCATGTCGCTCGTGGTCTTCACCGCATTTACCGGCCTGATGCTGGCGCCCGGTCATCTCAACCCGGTGCTCGGCGTGATCTCCATCCTCTGTATTGCAGTCGGTGCCGGTGCTTCCGGCGCGCTCAACATGTGGTATGACGCCGATATCGACGCCGTCATGACCCGCACGGCCAAGCGTCCTATTCCGGCCGGGCGCATCCTACCGCAGGAAGCGCTCGCTTTCGGCCTGACGCTTTCGGTCTTCTCGGTCGTCATCCTGGGGCTTGCGGTCAACTGGTTCGCGGCCGGCCTGCTCGCCTTCACCATCTTCTTCTATGTCGTCGTCTACACGATGTGGCTGAAACGCTCGACGCCGCAGAACATTGTCATCGGCGGCGCATCCGGCGCTTTCCCGCCGATGATCGGCTGGGCCTGTGTCACGGGCGGCATCTCGCTGGACAGCATCCTGCTCTTTCTCGTCATCTTTCTCTGGACGCCGGCGCATTTCTGGGCGCTGGCACTCTTCAAGATGCGGGATTACGGCGCCGTCGGCGTTCCGATGATGCCGAATGTCGTTGGCGAAGCGTCCACGAAGAACCAGATCGTCGCCTATGCCGTGCTGACGGCGCTGGCAGCCGTCGCGCCGGCCTTCACGGGTCTTGCCGGACTGGGTTACGGCATTTTCGCTACCCTGCTCGGCGCGGTCTTCATCTACTGTTCCATCGCCGTCCGGCGCATGCCCGACGGCGATGAAAGAATGGTCCCGGCGAAGAAGATGTTCGCCTATTCGATTCTCTATCTGTTCGCGATCTTCTCGGCTTTGCTGGCGGATCGGCTTTTCGAGGGATTGCCTAACCTCCTCGGAGGTATGCTGTGATCGAAACCATCAAGCTCAACGACGCGCAGAAGAAATCGCGCCGCAACCGGAATATCGCGCTCGGGCTGGTCCTCGTCGGACTGGTGATCCTCTTCTACGTCATGACGCTGGTGAAAATCGGCAATATTGGGGGCTAGGAGCGAAGCGATGACGGATGTCGTTCAGAACGGTCAGGCAAAGCGGGTCAGCAACAGCGCGATCTTCGCCGGCTGCGTCGTTTTTGTCGCCGGCATGGTCGGTGCTGCCTATGCTTCCGTGCCGCTTTACCGGTTGTTCTGCCAGGTGACGGGCTATAACGGCACGACCCAGCGGGTAGAGCAGTATTCCGAAAAGATCCTGGACAGGACTATCCAGGTCACATTTGACGCGAATATCTCACCGGGCCTGAACTGGGAGTTCAAGCCGGCCAAGATGGTCAATCCCAAGATTGGCGAGACGATACAGATCGAATATACGGCGACCAACCGTTCGTCGCGTCCGACGACGGGTTCGGCCGTCTTCAACGTGACGCCGATGGAAGCGGGCGCCTATTTCAACAAGGTCGAGTGCTTCTGCTTCACCGAGCAGACGCTGCAGCCGGGCGAGACAGTCAAGATGCCGGTGGTGTTCTACGTTGACCCGGAGATCGCCAAGGCGGACGAGACCAGGAATATCAAGACGATCACGCTGTCCTACACCTTCTATCCGAGCGAGCCGGGCAAGCCGGTCGCCGCTCTGCCGGAGGGCAATAAGGCGGTGGACAAAAAACTTTGAGAGGGTCGCCGGGGTCCGGCGAAACAGGCATTCATCCGGGGAATTCTGACATGGCCGATGCGCATCAGAAACAGCACGACTACCACATCATCGATCCGAGCCCGTGGCCGATCCTGGCCTCGCTCGGCGCTTTTGTCATCACCTTCGGCGGCGTTGGTTACATGCGCTACCTGCATGGCAGCGCATTCCAGATTTTCGGCGTGAATTTTGCCACGCCGTGGCTGTTCTTCATCGGTCTCGCGATCATCATCTATACGATGATCGGCTGGTGGTCGGATACGATCAAGGAAGGCCGTGCCGGCGCGCATACCCGCGTCGTATCGCTGCACCTTCGCTATGGCATGATCATGTTCATCGCTTCGGAAGTGATGTTCTTCGTCGCCTGGTTCTGGGCCTTCTTCGATGCCAGCCTGTTCTCCAACGAGGCGATCCAGGCGACGCGCACCGAGGTGCTGGGAGGCCAGTGGCCGCCGAAGGGCATCGAAGTGCTCGATCCGTGGCACCTGCCGCTCTACAATACGGTCATCCTGCTACTTTCCGGTACTTGCGTGACCTGGGCGCACCACGCGCTGCTTCACGATGACCGCAAGGGACTGATCGCCGGCCTGTCGTTGACGGTTGCGCTCGGCATCCTGTTTTCCTGCGTCCAGGCCTATGAATATGCGCATGCCCCCTTCGAGTTCGCCAACTCGATCTACGGCGCGACCTTCTTCATGGCGACGGGCTTCCATGGTTTCCACGTGCTGGTCGGCACGATCTTCCTGGCCGTCTGCCTGCTGCGTGCGCTGAACGGCGGCTTCACCCCCACCCATCACTTCGGCTTCGAAGCCGCTGCGTGGTACTGGCACTTCGTCGATGTCGTCTGGCTGTTCCTCTTCTTCGCCGTCTACATCTGGGGCGGTTGGGGCGCGCCGCTCGCCCACTGAGGCCAGGCGCTAGAGATTGGCGGGGGCGGCGAAAGCCGCCCTTCTGCTTTTTCGAGGACAGGAATTCGATGGTGATGAAAGCCTCTCCGGAAACCGCATCAGGCGGCGGGCCGACCCGCAGTCGCAGCAGGGCAATTGCCACGGCTGCGGTAATCCTTGCGGCGCTGGCGATCCTGCTGTCGCTCGGCACCTGGCAGGTGGAACGCCTGCACTGGAAAGAAGGCCTGCTTGCTGACATCGCCGAGCGCCGTGCGGCGGCGCCGGTCGCGCTTGCGGATGTCGAAGCGATCGAAAAGAGCAGCGGCGAAATCGAGTACCGCCGTGTCTCGGTGACCGGCACGTTCGATCACACAAAGGAGCGGCATTTCTTCGCGACCTTCGAGGGGCAGACCGGTTTCTACGTTTACACGCCGATGACGCTTGCCGACGGCCGCATCCTTCTCGTCAACCGTGGCTTCGTCCCCTATGAAATGAAGGACCCGGCGACCCGTGCTGCCGGCGAGATCTCGGGCGAGCAGACCGTCACCGGTTATGCCCGTTCGCGGCTCGCGGGAAAGCCTTCCTATATCGTGCCGGACAACGATCTCGCCAAGAACATCTTCTACTGGAAGGATCTGGACGCCATGGTTTCGAGCGTCGGGCTTGATGCATCGAAGATGGTTCCCTTCTTCGTGGATGCCGATGCTTCCGTCGAAAATCCGGGCGGCTGGCCGAGGGGAGGCGTGACCCAGTTCGAACTGCCGAACAACCACCTCCAGTATGCCATCACCTGGTACGGGCTGGCGGCGGCGCTGGTTGCGGTGGTTGCGGGCGTCTGGATGCGGCGTAAACGTCCGGGCGCGTCCGGGCAATAGGCAACATTTTCCTTGGCGCAGCCGGATTCGCTCGCCTATATGGAGCGCAAGCAATGACCATGGGACCGGAATGAATATCCAGGTGAAAAAGCCCCCCCTGACGATCCGCCTTTGCGGCCCGCGCGGGTTCTGCGCCGGCGTCGACCGGGCGATCCAGATCGTCGTTCTGGCGCTGAAAGCCTATGGCGCCCCGGTCTATGTTCGCCACGAGATTGTCCACAACCGCTACGTGGTCGAGGGACTGGAGGCGAAGGGCGCGATTTTCGTGGAGGAGCTTGACGAGATCCCGGCCGAGCATCGCGAGCAGCCGGTCGTCTTCTCCGCCCATGGCGTGCCGAAATCCGTGCCGCAGGATGCCGAGGCGCGCAATCTCTTCTATCTCGACGCGACCTGCCCGCTGGTCTCCAAGGTTCATAAGCAGGCCATGCGCCACCAGCGGCTCGGCCGCCATGTCGTCCTCATCGGTCATGCCGGTCATCCGGAAGTGATCGGCACGATGGGCCAGCTCCCTCCCGGTACTGTCTCGCTGATCGAGACGGTTGAGGATGCCGACAGGTACCAGCCCGCCGATCCCGATAATCTTGGCTACGTCACCCAGACCACTCTGTCGGTGGACGATACGGCGGGCGTGATCGCCAGGCTGCAGGAGCGCTTTCCGAACCTTACCGCCCCGGCGGCTGATTCCATTTGCTACGCGACCACCAACCGCCAGGAGGCGGTCAAGGAAGCAGCACCGGGCTGCGACCTCTTCATCGTCGTTGGTGCACCGAATTCGTCAAATTCCAAACGGCTGGTGGAGGTGGCTCTGCGCGCCGGTGCCAAGCGTTCGCTGCTGGTGCAGAGGGCCTCGGAACTGAACTGGGACGAGATCGGCGACATCCGCACCCTCGGTCTTTCCGCCGGCGCTTCGGCTCCCGAGGTCATCGTCGACGAGATCATCGCGGCCTTCAAGGAACGGTTCGCTGCCGAGATCGAACTGGCGATCACGGCGGAGGAGAACGAGAATTTCCTCGTCAATCGCGAACTGCGCGGCGTGCCCTTGACCCATGAGGACATGGAATGGGTGAATGGGTGAGAAGCGTTCCGGCGGAGCCGGAGAAATCGATCCAGTGAATCGATTTCAGCTTCGAACGCCCTGAGCCCTAGCGAAGGGCGGGGGGAGCGGTTAGGAAGAGCCGTAATACCTCTGCCGGCAGAATCACAGCGGAATGACACCTTGGCCGTTTACACCGATATTACTGAGGACGACCTCAAACATTTCCTGACCGAATACGATGTCGGCGAACTGACCTCCTACAAGGGCATCGCCGAAGGTGTCGAGAACTCGAATTTCCTGCTGCACACAACCCGCGGGCCGCTGATCCTGACGCTCTATGAAAAGCGGGTGGAGAAGGCCGACCTGCCGTTCTTCCTTGGCCTGATGCAGCATCTTTATGCGCGTGGCCTGTCCTGCCCGTTGCCGCTGCCGCGTCACGACGGTCAGTTGCTCGGCGAGCTTTCCGGCCGCCCGGCTGCGCTCATTTCCTTCCTGGAAGGCATGTGGTTGAGGAAGCCGGAGGCGAAGCACTGCCGGGAAGTGGGCAAGGCGCTTGCTCAGATGCATCTTGCGGGCGAGGGCTTTCCGCTGACGCGGCCGAATGCGCTGTCGCTCGAAGGATGGAAGGCGCTCTGGGCGAAATCCGCCGACCGTGCCGACGAGGTGGAAAAGGGACTACAGGACGAGATCGCCTCCGAGCTCGATTTTCTGGCCGGCAATTGGCCGAAGGATCTGCCGGCAGGTGTCATCCATGCCGACCTCTTCCAGGACAACGTCTTCTTTTTAGGCGACGGGCTTTCCGGCTTGATCGACTTCTATTTCGCCTGCAACGACCTGCTCGCCTATGACGTCTCGATCTGCCTGAATGCCTGGTGCTTCGAAAAGGACGGCGCCTACAACCTCACCAAGGGCATGGCGATGCTGGAAGGCTATCAGAGCGTGCGTCCGCTTTCGCCGGAGGAGATTGCTGCCCTCCCGGTCCTGTCGCGCGGTTCGGCGCTGCGTTTCTTCCTGACAAGGCTTTACGACTGGCTGACGACGCCGCCCGGCGCGCTGGTGGTCAAGAAGGACCCGCTCGAATACCTGCGCAAGTTGCGCTTCCACCGGCAGATCGCCTCTGCCGCCGAATATGGCCTGGCATCGGAAGCGATCTCGTCATGAAGCATGTCGATATTTTTACCGACGGGGCCTGTTCCGGCAATCCCGGCCCGGGCGGCTGGGGCGCCATCCTGCGTTATGGCGAAAGCGAAAAGGAAATGTTCGGCGGCGAGGCGGAAACGACCAATAACCGCATGGAGCTGATGGCTGCGATCCAGGCGCTCAGCGCGCTCAAGCAGCCCTGCGAGGTCGACCTTTATACCGACAGCGCCTATGTGAAGGATGGCATTTCCAAGTGGATTTTCGGCTGGAAAAGGAACGGCTGGAAGACCGCAGACAAGAAGCCCGTCAAGAATGCCGAACTCTGGCAGCAGCTCGAGGAAGCGCGCAGCAAGCACAAGGTGACGCTGCACTGGATCAAGGGCCATGCCGGCCATCCGGAAAACGAGCGCGCCGACGAACTCGCCAGGCTCGGCATGGCGCCGTTCAAGAAGAAGTAGATCGACCGGCCGCGGAGGGAACGATGGCCCAGAACATCTATGACAGACCGGAATTTTTCGCCGGTTACAGCCAGCTCGGCAGGTCGGTATATGGCCTTGCCGGTGCTGCCGAATGGCCGGTGATCCGCACCTTGCTGCCGCCGATGAAGGGGCTGCGCGTCATCGATCTCGGCTGCGGGTTCGGCTGGTTTGCACGGTTTGCGGCGGAAGAGGGCGCCGCAGCGGTGCTTGGTCTCGACCTTTCCGAAAACATGATCGCCCGGGGGCAGACGGAGAATGCTCATCCGGCCGTCACCTACGAGATCGCCGATCTGGAACAGGTGGAGCTGCCCAGTGCAGCCTTCGATCTCGCCTATAGCGCGCTTGCCTTTCACTATCTGGAAGGTTTCGATCGCCTGGTGCGGCAGGTGCATGATGCCCTTTTGCCGGGTGGAAAATTCATTTTCATGATCGAGCACCCGATTTACATGGCCTCGGCCAATCCGGACTGGCAGACGGATGGAACTGGCAAGAGATTTTGGCCGGTGGATGACTATTCGGTCGAGGGTAAACGCACGACCGACTGGCTCGCCAAGGGTGTCGTCAAATATCACCGTACCCTCGGCACGACGCTGAACACGCTGATCGACAACGGCTTTGCGATCCGCCGCGTCATCGAATGGCATCCCTCGCCGGATCAGATCGCCGCCAATCCCGATCTCGCCGAAGAGATGGACCGGCCGATGTTCCTGATCGTTTCGGCGGAGCGCTGACCCATGGCCCTTCGTCTCATCTGCCTGAATGCCTGGGGTGGTCGCGTCCACGAGCCGCTGATGCAATACCTCGAGGCGGCCGATCCGGATGTGCTCTGCCTTCAGGAAGTCACCCATGTCGCGGGTTCTGGCTGCGGCTGGCTGACCTTCCGCGAGGGTGACTTCAAGTTGCCGCAGCGCGCCAGCTTGCTGGAGGATGTGACTGCGATTCTACGTGGCCATCATGCCTTTTTCGCTCCCGCCGCACGCGGCCCGCTCTATGATGGCGATCGCGAAGTAGCATCCGAATGGGGACTTGCAACCTTCGTCCGTTGGGGGCTGCCGGTGATCGGCCAGGTCCAGGGCTTCATCCACGGAGACTTTCCTGTCTCCGGTTTCGGCGAACATCCGCGTCCCCGCAATGCCCATGGTATCCGCATCTTTCGCGGTAATACGGGCTCGGCGGTGACGATCGTGCAGATGCACGGCCTGCGCGATCTCGCCGGCAAGGGTGACACGCCGGCGCGGCTGGCGCAGGCTCACGCTTTGGCAGGTCTTATCGAAAAGGTCCGGCAGCCGGGGGATGGACTGGTCGTCTGCGGTGATTTCAATCTCCTGCCGGACAGTGAGACCTTCGCGATTCTCGAAAGACTCGGCCTCACCGATCTCGTCACCACGCGTGGTTTCACCGATACGCGCACCTCCTGGTATCCGAAGGAGGGCCGCTATGCGGACTATCTCCTGGTGACGCCCCAGGTGAGGATCGAGAAATTCGAGGTTGTCGCCGAACCGGAAGTCTCGGACCACCGTGCGCTTCTTCTGGAAATCGCCTGACACGTGGTTGCGCTTGCCGTGCCAGCCACTATTCTGCCGCAAACCAAAACCGGGAGAGCCTCATGATCCTGCATTGCGTCTTCGTTCGGTTCAAGGCGGCTCTCCAGCATGCCGACAAGCAGGCGATCTATGACGCGGTCGCCGCGTTGAAAAACGTCACCCCCGGCATTCTCGATTTCAAATACGGCCCGAACGTTTCGCCGGAAGGCCTGAACGGCGGCTTTCTCGATGGTTTCATCGTGACCTTCGAGAGCCCGGAGGCGCGCGACGCCTATCTGGTCCATCCAGACCATGTCGCTGTCGGCGATCGTATTATCGCCTCCGCCGATGGCGGGCTTTCGGGGCTGATGGTCTTCGATATGGCTTTGTGAGGCTGCGGACGCTTGCCCGCGGCCATCGTCTGCCGGTCTGGCGCGGGAGAAAAAAGGGCGCCGAAGCGCCCCTGAAGCAGATTGCAGGTATCGCCTAAAGCTGTTCCAGCATCGCTGCAGCGCCGGAAACGGTCGCCTGTCCGGGGCTTTCCTCGATATTGAGCGACTTCACCACGCCATCCTCGATGAGCATCGAATAGCGCTTCGAGCGAACCCCCAGGCCTCCGGCGGAAAGGTCGAGGTCAAGCCCGAGCGCCTTGGTGAACGCGCCGTCCCAATCGGCGAGGAAGTGGATCTTGCCGAGTCCGCCCGTCTGTTGGGCCCAGGCCCCCATGACGTGCCAGTCGTTGACGGAAAGGACGGCAATGTCGTCGACACCCTTCGCCAGGATCGCATCCCGGTTTTCGAGATAGCCCGGCAGGTGGTTCAGCGTGCAGGTGGGCGTGAACGCGCCGGGAACGGCAAAGAGGACGACCCTCCTGCCGGCAAAAAGCTGTTCCGTGGTGATTTCCACGGGACCGTCCGCGGTCTTTTCCTTGAATGTGGCGGAGGGCAGTCTGCTGCCAACGGCAATGGTCATGGGAACTCTCCTCGGTTGGGCAGGCTCGTACCTCCGGCCGGCCAGTTGCGGCGCACTATAGTCCGGACTTGACATATGACAAGGAGAGGCGAAGCAGAAAGCCTGCTGTGAAGCCACTTACTCGAAGGCCAGCGAGGTTTCCATGGCGCGGTTGCCGGCGATCACCAGGATACCCCAGCGTTTGCCGTTGATATCGTAGTTCTTGGGCAGTTTGCCGACCGGCATGTCGAGTGCATAGGCGTCGCCATCCTGGCGGCCGTTGATGCCGTCGAAGAGCACATGGCCCTCTGGCCCTGTGACGATCACCTGCGGGGGCTCGGATGTCTGTTCCGGCAGCTTCAACTTCAGACTCAAGATGTTGCGGCCTTGGGTCATCGCATAATGCGTGACGGCGAAATCATCCGAAGGCCCTTCGGGCAGCCTGGAAGCGGCTATGTTGAGGATCATCGCTTCCTCGGCCGGGGTCCCCTTCGTAGAACCGAGCGCCAGGGAAAACTCCGCCTGGAAGGGAATGCAGATATTGCGGCAGAGGCCCACGAAGGCAGACGCGCCGAGGTTCAGCGACTTGTGGGGACCTTCCACTTTCAACTCGAAAGGCAGGGTCACCGGTCGGTCGTAACCGATATCGCGCAGTTTGCCGTTGTCGATCCGCTTCGGAACGGGATAGGAAACATGGCTTAGCGTCACACCGCTTGCCTTGGAAAAAACGACCTGCGGCGGAATGCCGGCGTCGCCGGGTTCCTTCCAGTAGGTGATCCAGCCGGGCTTCGGTTCGATCTGCAACGCGCCTCGCACCGTACCGTCAGGCTCCGGAGGCAACGCGACGATCCGCATCCGGCCGCCTTCGTTTGTAGCCCAGGGCGTGATCTCGGCACGGCTTGTGTTGGCAAAGCTGACCGTGATGCCCGCCACAAGGCATGCGGCAAGTGCAACGAAGGTGCGGATCGAAGAGCTACGGGCCGATTTTGCTGTCATCGGCCAAAGGTTTAATCGATCTGGTTCACCCGGACTAGTCATGAGCCGGGAAAAGCCGATCATTTTCGGTTGATTGATGGGGCCGACTGCCCCATCTTGATCAGATGGTGGATTCAAAACCCTTCAAGCCCGGAGTTCGGGCCGGAAGGCAGGCTGGAGACATGATGGCTTTCTCGACCTTGAGGGACAAGTGCGAACGGGGTTTCCTCGATGGCCAGTTCCTGATTGCCATGCCCGGCATGAAGGATAGCAATTTCGCGCGTGCGGTCGTTTATATCTGCGCCCATTCCACCGCGGGCGCCATGGGCTTTATCATCAATCGCGCACAACCCATCTCCTTCACGGACGTTCTCCTGCACCTGAAGCTTATGGATCAGCAGGAAGCGATCATGCTGCCCGGCGATACACGAGATTTTCCCATCCTCGCAGGCGGACCGGTGGAAACCGGCCGCGGCTTCGTGCTGCATTCGGATGATTTCGTCAGTGAGTCCTCGATACCGGTCAGTGACGACATTTCGCTGACCGCTACGCTCGATATCATCCGGGCCATTTGCAATGGGCGCGGGCCGGCGCGGGCAACCATGCTGCTCGGTTATGCCGGCTGGGGTCCGGGCCAGCTTGAATTGGAGATTTCCAGCAACGGGTGGCTGAATTGCCCCGCGAACGACGAACTGATCTTCGACCGCGCGCTGGAGGGCAAATATGAACGGGCGCTGGCGCTGCTTGGCGTCAGCCCGGAGATGCTATCCAGCGAGGCAGGTCACGCCTGAGTTGATCGTCTATGCGCCTCTACGAATGCGATCATTGCGGACAGCCCATTCATTTCGACAACCGCTCCTGTGTGAATTGCGGCCACCGGCTGGCCTTCGTGCCGGAAATGCTCGCCATGCATGCGCTCGTGGAAGATGCGGGGGAGGGTACATGGCATCTCGTCGCCGAACCCGCCCGCAAGGTGCGGCTCTGCGCCAATGCCGCTATGGACATCTGCAACTGGACCGTGCTTGCGGATCATCCGCACCCTTTCTGCCCCGCTTGCCGGCATAACCGCCTTGTGCCGGATGCCTCGACGGAGGCTGGCCTCGGCCAGTGGCGCCGCATCAGCCAGGCGCAGCGGCATCTCTTCTATTCGCTTCTGCGCTGGAACTTGCCGCGCACCAATCGCGAGGAGGATCCGGAAGGCGGCCTTGTCTTCGATTTCCTGGTGGACGAGGTGCAGCAGGACGGCACGGTCGTACCGGCGATAACCGGCCATGAGGATGGATTGATCGCCATCCGCGCCGCGGAAGCCGACGATGTTACCCGCGAGCGGATGCGGGTCCTGATGAACGAGCCCTATCGCACCATGCTCGGCCACTTCCGCCACGAGATCGGGCATTACATGTGGGACAAGCTGGTGCGCGACGGCGGCAGGCTGGAGGCGTTTCGTGCCGTGTTCGGCGACGAGAGGCGGGACTATGCCGAGGCGCTGAAACAGAATTACGAGTGGGGTCCTCCGCCGGACTGGCAGCAATTCTTCATCAGCACGTATGCGAGCACCCATCCCTGGGAAGACTTCGCCGAAACCTTCGCGCATTACCTCCACATCGCCGATGCGCTGGAAACGGCACGCGCCTATGGCATGTCGATCGCGACGAGGCAGCATGAGGCCTTGGCGGCCGAAATCGCTTTCGATCCCTATAACGCGCAGAGCGCAGAACAGCTTGTCTCGGCCTGGGTTCCTTTCAGCATGGCACTGAACAGCGTGCACCGCTCGATGGGAGTTCCGGATCTCTACCCGTTCATCCTGACATCGGCGGTCGTCGGCAAGCTGGAATTCGTGCATCGACTCATTCATGAGCATCAGGGATGAATGAACTCTCGGCCTGTCCCAAAAATAAACCCGCCCTCCGGTGGATCGAAAGGCGGGGCAGGTCAGGGAAGTATTCAGAACCCCTTAAAATTAGGGGGTAAATTGACATCCCTGTCAAGAGGCCCCCCGCTCCAACGCATGTCGCGCAAAAGTGTGCAGCGGTTTTGCGATGACGACATATGTCAGAACAGGAACCTGAAGCGTAGCAAGCAAATCCGAAAGGTCGCGACGCTCTTCAATAGGTCTTGAGCGTATCCAGGCCAAGCGCCGTGCGGCCGGCAAACTCCTGCTGCGCGCCGATTCGCATCGGATGATAGCGTGCTCCCTGGACATCGCGGAAGCGGCGTTCGAGACCTTTGTCCCGGTAGAATGCGGCACCCCCTGCCGTTTCCATGGCAAGTTCGGTCGCCGCAATTGCATGGCGCGCCACGAGCGACCTGCCGATCATCATCTCGTTTGTGGTTGCCGGAGAAGGCTCGCCCCGCTCCGCCGCTGCAATCATGCCGGCATGGGCGTATTGCGCTGCCCTGAGTTCGGTGTCCATCCTTCCCGCCAGCGCGATAATATGGGCATCCGGCTCTCGTTTCTTCGCCATCTGGAGGGCGATATCGCGGGCGCTTTCCGCCACGCCCATATAGGCGGAATAGATCAGCGGGAACGCGATCATCGAAATGATGTGGAAGAGCATATGCCATTCACCCTGGTTGCGCTTCAGCGCGACGGCATCATCCGGAACCACATGGCCTTCGATCATCACGTCGTTCGAACCCGTGCCGCGCATGCCCATCGCTTTCCAGGTGTCGAGGATTTTGACATGCGGCGATTTCATCGGCACGCCGAAATGGATGACTTTCGGCCCATCGGGTTCATCAAGAACAGCGCCCGTCATCAGGATATCGCCCACGGGCGAGCCGGACGTGAAGATCTTGCGCGCGGTGATCCGGTAACCGCCATCGACCTTCTCGGCTTTGCCCGATCCCTCGATCCAGTCGGAGCCTCCGCTGGACAGAAGAATGATCCGTTCCGCTGCGACGCGTTTCAGGAGCGGCACCACGGGCGCGGCCTTCTGGCGGGTCCAGCGCCAGGCGGGGATTGCCACCTGATGCGTGTGCATGGAAAATGCCAGCGCGGTCGAGCCGCAATGATGGGCAAGTTCCTTGATCATGGCGCAAAGTTCGGCGATCTCGGCGCCACCGCCGCCGAGATCCGTTGGAACTCCGGCCTCGACCAGGCCGGCTTCACGCAGGTCGCGATAGTTTTCGGCAACGAAAGCGTCGTTAGCGTCGGCTGTTTCGGCTCGCTCGGCAAAGGTCGGCCCGAGCGACCGGGCAATGCCCGCCAGTTCCGCATGAACGGTGTGCAAGGGTGAAAGTCCGGTTGTTGTAACCATGTTCCTATCCTCCTCCTGTTGAGAATAGGCGGATTGTTCGCGTCCGATCGGATGGCCGCAAGTACAGGAAGTGTACTGCCGTTCGGCCGGTGGCCTTTTCGGCATGAGGCTCGAGTGGGGAATCACCCAGCACAATCAATGGTACAGAAAATGGACTTGGTGCTTATGAAGAAGAGGAATATTCTACTTCGGATATTGGCGCGGAGGTCTTCCATAATGGAAATGACCGCAAGTTACGGTCAGTTCTGCCCGGTTGCGATGGCTGCCGAGGTCGTTTGTACGCGCTGGACACCGTTGGTTCTCCGGGAACTCCTGTGCGGCAGCCGCCGGTTCAACGATCTGAGGCGCGGTGTGCCGCGCATGTCGCCGACCCTGCTCTCGAAGCGCCTGAAGGAGCTGACACAGGCCGGGATCATCGAGACCCGCAAAGCATCGGATGGCGCCATCGAATACCACCTGACGCCGGCCGGAGAAGACCTCCGCGACGTCGTCATGACCCTTGGCTTCTGGGGGCACCAGTGGGTTGAAACCCAGCACGCCCTTCAAAAGCTCGATCCCGCGCTCCTGATGTGGGACATGCGCCGCAATCTCGATCCGATGCCGCTGCCTGCGCGGCGATCTACCGTTCTCTTCCACTATCCCGAGCAGCCGCCGGCACGACAACGCTATTGGCTCGTCGTCGAGGAGGGTGATGTCGATATCTGTTCGACTGATCCAGGCTTTGACGTCGATCTTTATGTGACCTGCCAGCTCCGCACGATGACGGCAATCTGGATGGGGGTGGCGACTGTGCGCTCCGAAATGGATGCCGGTCGGCTGGAACTCGACGGCGATCCCGAAATGGGGGCCTCCATGCAGCGGTGGCTGGGATTGAGCCCCTTTGCCCGCGAACGGCCGAGCGCGGGAAGGGCGGCGTGAAGATTACGCCCTTTTCGTCAGTGGGAATCGTTCCTTCAGCAGCTTGAGCACGGCGTCCGCCGGGGCAGGTGGGCCGAAAAGATAGCTCTGGCCGAAATGGCAGCCCATCTTGGCGAGTTCCGCTGCATCCTCGTCGGTCTCTATACCTTCCGCCACCACTGTCATTTCGAGCGCCCGGGCCATGGCGATCACCGATCGTAGCAGGACTGCCCGCTTTTCCGTGGCATCCCTGACCAGAGCCTTGTCGAGCTTGATCGTGTCGAAGGGGAATTGCGTGAGATAGGCAAGCGAGGAATAGCCGGTGCCGAAATCGTCGAGCGCCAGGCTGAGGCCCGTCTCCTTGAGCTTGGCAAGCACGAGGCGCGCCTGCTCCGGATTTTCCATCATCAGCGATTCGGTGAGTTCCAGCTTGATCTGGCCCGGATTGATCTGCGTCTTCTGGAACAGGGTCCTCACGTCGTTGTAGAGTTCGGCGTTCAGAAGCTGTGCGCTCGACAGGTTGACCGAGACGAAGATCGGCAGCTCGCCCGTCTGCTGCTGCCAGTTCATCAGGTCGGAGGCGGCGCGGTCCATGGCGAACAGGCCGAGCGGTTCGATCAGATCCGACATCTCCGCGATCGGGATGAATTCCGAGGGCGGTATGCTGCCGCGCTTCGGGTGATCCCACCGCATTAGCGCCTCGAAACCGGCGACTTCACCGTCCGTCAACCGGATGATCGGCTGGTAGGCGAGCGACAGTTCCTTGCGTTCGATGGCGCGGCGGAGATCCGTCTCGATCTGCAGTTTATCGGTGCCGGAGGTGCGGAAGGCGGGGCGGAAGGGCTCGACGCGGTTGCCGCCGCCCCGTTTCGCCCGATACATGGCAAGCTCGGCATCGGCGAGCATGCCGGCAGCGCTTTCCTGCTGGTCGACCCAGGAGGCAAGCCCGATCGAGGCGGTCAGGATGATTTCGCGATTGGCGAAGTTGATCGGCACCATGATCGCCTTGGAAACGGCATCGGCGAAGTCCGCCACCTTGGCCGGGTCCCGTTCGGATACGAGAATGAGGCCGAACTGGTCGCCGGCAAGCCGCGCCAGCGTATCCTGCGGTTTGAGAAGGCGTCGGAGCCGCCTCGTCAGCGCGATCAGGATGTTGTCGCCTGCTGCGATTCCAAGCGAATCGTTGACCTGCTTGTAGCGATCGATATCGATTGCCATGACGGTCGGCCGCACGGTATCGCCGTTGGGCGCAAGCGTCAGCACGGATTGAAGGCGATCGAGGAAAACCTGACGGTTCGGCAGGCCGGTGAGATTGTCGTGCAGGGCATCCTGCAGCAGGCGTTCGACGGAATTCCTCTGTTCGGTCGTGTCGACGATCGTGCCGACGCAGCGGATGATCTCGCCGTTCAAGCCGAGCACCGGCCGGGCACGGATATGCAGCCAGTGGAAATGACCGTCCTCGGCACGAATGCGGAATTCGTGGTTCAGCCGGCCGCGGCGATGTTCGAGAAGCACGTCGAGCGTGGCGCGGAAACGGTCGCGATCGTCCGGGTGGAGCCGCGGCACCCAGTTGCGCACCGGTCCGTGCATGGCGCCGGGGTCCAGTCCGAGGCGGGCGGAAATATCCGGCGTCGTGACGACGCGGTCGCGTGCCACGTCCCAGTCCCAGACGGTATCACCGCTGCCCGTCAGCGCCAGCGACTGCCGTTCGAGATCGGAGAACAGGCCTTGCTGATAGGCGCCGCCGGCAAAGGCGTGCTGCATCACCGTGAAGCCGATCAGGAGAACGATCAGGACGAGGCCTCCGCCGAGCGCCGGCTGGACGATATCGTTGTCGAGCCTCCCGGTCACCGTCATCCAGCTGCCGAACAGCCAGACGAGGATCAGCGCCCAGGTGGGCACGAGCAGGATCGCCCGATCGTAGCGGTTGAAGCCGAGATAGATGATGAGCAGGATGCCGACCGTGCCGGTCAGTGCGAAGGAAAGACGGGCGATGCCGGCTGCGACGGACGGGTCATAGATTGCCACGCCGCCGAGCAGCACGAGCCCGACGATCCAGGCGAGCGTCGCATAGCCCAGATGCACGTGCCAGCGGTTGAGGTTCAGATAGGTGAACAGGAAGATGACAAGCGAGGAGGCGAGCGCCACTTCGGCACCCGCGCGCCAGATGCGCTGGTCACTCGCGGTGATGGTGATCAGCTTGTCGAGGAAACCGAAGTCGACGCAGATGTAGGCGAGGACCGCCCAGGCAAGCGCCGCCGCTGCCGGCAGCATGGACGTGCCCTTCACCACGAAGAGGATGGTCAGAAAGACGGCGAGCAGGCCGGCAATGCCAAGCACGATGCCGCGATAGAGCGTGAACGAGTTGACCGTGTCTTTGTATGCATCTGGTTGCCATAGGTAGATCTGAGGCAGCGAAGGTGTGGCAAGTTCCGCGACGAAGGTGATGGTTGAACCGGGATTGAGCGTGATGCGGAAGACGTCCGCATCCGGGCTAGGCACCCGGTCCAGCGCAAACCCTTCCGACGGCGTGATGGAGATGATGCGCTGCGAACCGAGATCCGGCCAGAACATCTTGGAGTTCACCAGGCGGAAGTGCGGCGCGACGATCACCCGTTCGAGCTGTTCTTCCGACACGTTGGAAAGTGCGAAGACCGCCCAGTCGCCCTGGTGACGGGGGGAGCTGGCGCGCACCTCGATACGGCGGCGGATGCCATCGGCGCCGGCAGCGGTGGAGACCTGAAAGGCCTCGCCCTGATTGGTGTAGATATCGGTCGTCTTGGTGAGGTCGAGCGCCGTGTCGTCACGCGAGATTTTGACCGGCTCCGCCGCCTGGGCACCGGCAACGGTGAGGAACATAAGGGCGAAGAAGGTGGCGATCACATAAGCCCGATTAAACAGACGGGATGTGATACCCCCCTTTGTCCTGCCGGACAGAGGGGGGTGTTGAGGGGCACACCCGAACGCGGATGAAAACACTCTGGCGGTCAGCCCACGCAAATACGCAATACAAGACGACGCCGCGCTCATGGTTTCAGCATCTTCCCGAATTCACCATCTTCCGGCAACCGGGAAAACATCAGGTGGTCGCGCCATTCGCCGTTGATTTTGAGGTATTTTCGCAAAAGACCTTCCCGCTCGAAGCCGGCTTTTTCGAGAAGCCGGACACTTTTCCAATTCTCCGGAATACAGGCTGCCTCAATTCGGTGCAACTGAAGCCCGCCGTAGATATAGGGGATAGCCAACTTCAATGCGGCCAACATATGGCCTTGCCCCGCATGTTTTTCACCCATCCAGTATCCGATCATGCAGCTTTGCGCAGCACCTCTGCGGATATAACCGATGGTGAGGCCGCCGAGCAGCACGTCATCCTCCCGGCGGAAGAGGAGGAGCGGTACGGCGAGGCCCGACGCATATTCCTGCCCGCTTCTGATGACGCGGGCGCGGAACGAAGCCTCGGTCAGTTCGTCCGGCCGCCAGACCGGCTCCCAGGGCTGCAGGAAGGCTCGGCTTTCCGAACGCAGCTTGTACCATTGCCTGTAGTCGGAGTGGCGCGGAAGCCGGAGCAGGTGGTTTTCGCCATAAAGCTCTGGTGTGTCCGGCTGCCGCGACAAGAACCGAAACACCGACTTTGCCATGCCATGCTCCAGCCGGAATCAGCCGGCAGCCTTCTTCGTCTGGAACCCTGGCGAGGAAAGCGCCGTGGTGATGTCGGCCAATGGCGCGAGTTGCTCGATCGGGCCGACGGCGGATAATGTCGGAACTGTATCGAAAAACAGCCGTCCGGCAAGATCGGTGAGCCGTTCGGTGGTGATGCCGGCAAGTCTTTCCATCATTTCGGGGTTGGGGATTGGCCGCCCGTAAAGCATCATCTGCCGGGCGATCTGGCCGGCGCGCGCCGCCGGGCTTTCCTGGCCCATCAGGAGCTGGGCGCGGATCTGGGCGCGGGCGCGGTCGATTTCCTGCTGGTCGATCGTTTCGGATGCCTTGCGCAACTCATCGATCACGACCGGTACAAGGTTCGGCAGGTCGTCGCCGCCGGTGGCGGCATGGATGCCGAAGATGCCGGTATCGGAAAAGCCCCAGTGGAAGGCATAGACCGAATAGCAGAGGCCGCGATGCTCTCGCACTTCCTGGAAGAGGCGCGACGACATGCCGCCGCCCAGGATGTTCGCGAGAATTTGCGAACAGTAGAAGTCGCGCATGTGATAGGCCTTGCCTTCGAAGCCGATCAGGAGTTGCGCGTCCATGAGGTCGCGGTCTTCGCGCACGTCGCCACCGATGTACCGGGCGGTTTCCAGCACGGGCGTGGTGCTCGGCGTCCGGGGCAGCTTTGCGAAGCGTTCTTCCACCTGCTTGCAGAAGGCTCCGTGATCGACGGCGCCGGCGGCCACCACGAACATCCGGTCGGTCGTGTAGTTGCGCGAGAGATAGTTGCGGATCTGCGCGGGTGTGAAGCCTTTCACCGTTTCTGGCGTGCCGAGGATCGGCCTGCCGATCGTCTGGCCGCGATAGGCGGCCTCGGAGAAGCGGTCGAAAATGATGTCGTCCGGCGTATCGTTGGCCGCGCCGATCTCCTGCAGAATGACATGTTTTTCGCGGCGCAGTTCTTCCTCGTCGAATTCCGATTCCGTCAGGATGTCGGCGAGGATATCGACTGCGAGAGGCACATGATCCTTCAGCACGCGGGCGTAATAGGAGGTGGTCTCGGTGGACGTGGCGGCGTTGAGTTCGCCACCGACATTTTCGATTTCCTCGGCGATATCGCGGGCGCTGCGGCGCGCGGTGCCTTTGAAGGCCATGTGCTCGAGGAGGTGGGCGATCCCGTGCTCGTCCTCGGTCTCGTTACGCGAACCGGACTTGATCCAGACACCCAGCGCAACGCTCTCCAGATGGGGCATGGTCTCGGTGACGACTGTCAGCCCGGAGGAAAGCCGGGTGATTTCTACATTCATCTTTATGTCTTTCCGGCGCTACCGACGACTTCAAGCGCGGGCATGCTGGCCGATGAAGGTTTCGACGGCCTTAAGCTCAGGCTCCAAGATATCGAAGCGCTCCTCCCTTTCCATGAGATCAGCAAGCCATGATGGAAGCGCCGGATCAATTCCGCAAGCGGATTTTACCGCAGCCGGGAATTTGGCCGGATGCGCGGTGGCAAGCGTCACCATCGGACTCGAGCCTCGGGCGTTCTTCTTCGCAACGAAAACACCGGTCGCCGTATGGGGGTCGATGAGGTAGCCTGTTTCGGCAAGCGTCTCTCGGATTGTCGCGGCCACCTGGCGTTCCGTCGCCCGTCCGGCGCGGAATTCGCGCTTGATGGCCTTGAGCGCCTCAGGCTTGATTTCGAAGGCCCCGGACTGTTTCAGGCCTGCCATGGACGACCGCACCGCGGCAGCGTCGCGGCCACAGGATTCAAACAGCAGCCGCTCGAAATTCGAGGAAATCTGGATGTCCATCGAAGGCGAGGTGGTCGCCTTGACACCCTTCATCTCGTAGCGGCCGCTCTTCAGCGCGCGGGCGAGGATGTCGTTGTCGTTGGTGGCGATCACCAGCCGGTCGATCGGCAGGCCCATCTTCTTTGCGACGTAGCCGGCGAAAATGTCGCCGAAATTGCCGGTCGGCACCGTGAAGGAGATCTTTCGGTCCGGCCCGCCGAGCGAAACAGCGGCGGTGAAGTAATAGACCACCTGGGCCATGATGCGGGCCCAGTTGATCGAATTGACGCCCGAAAGCTTCAGGCGGTCGCGGAAGGCTGCGTCGTTGAACATCTCTTTGACGAGGTTCTGGCAGTCGTCGAAATTGCCCTTGATCGCCAGCGCATGCACGTTGGCCGCTTTCGACGTGGTCATCTGCCGCTGCTGCACGGGCGAGACCTTGCCATGCGGGAAGAGGATGAAGATGTCGGTGCGCTCGCGTCCGGCGAAGGCGTCGATGGCCGCTCCCCCCGTATCGCCAGAGGTGGCGCCGACGATGGTGGCGCGCTCGCCGCGTTCGGCGAGAACGTAATCCATCAGCCGCGCCAGCAATTGCATCGCCACGTCCTTGAAGGCGAGCGTCGTGCCGTGGAAGAGTTCGAGCACGAAATCGTTGGGGCCGGTCTGGACAAGCGGCACCACGGCCGGATGCCGGAACGTGGCATAGGCCTCGTCGATCATCGCCTTGAACACGTCATCCGGGATCTCGCCGTCGACGAAATGTTTGAGGACCTCGAAGGCGATTTCCTGGTAGCTCTTGCCGCGCAGCGCGCGGATCTCCTTCTTCGTCAGCACCGGCCATTCGCGTGGCACGTAAAGGCCGCCGTCGCGTGCGAGCCCGGCCAGCATGGCATCCCTGAAACGGAGGGACGCGGCTTCGCCCCGGGTAGAAATGTAGTCCACGACCTTCAATCCCCAATCGATTTTTATTCGCGCCGCTGATATAGACCATGAAAATGTGCGGTGAAAGAGCGGAAAACGGCGCTCCGGTTCTCCGAAAGGCAATGCCCGGAAATGGGCTGGAACGTGGGATGGAAGAGGGTTGAGTAGAGTGTTTGGCAAGATTTCACGTGGTCTTCTGGCGGCATCGTTCGTGGCGGCTCTCGCAGGCTGCAATTCCTCATCATCCACCGAAGGGTTGACGTCCGCCGCGCAGGCCCAGCAGCCGGTGACCCCCGTCGTGCAGGCTTACTGCCCCCAGGTGGTCATGCTGGACCAGACCGCCGTATACCGTGCCTATGCGCGCGGCGGCCAGGATAATCCGGAAAAGCTGCTCTACCAGGCCTCGCTCGCCGACGCGACGCGCCAATGCACCGCCAACGAAACGACGCTGACCATCAATGTGGTCGCCCAGGGTCGCATCGTGCAGGGTCCCGCGGGTACGCCCGGCAAGGTCACGCTGCCGGTGCTCGTCGAAGTGATCGACGGCGACAATGTCATCTACTCACAGAAGATGGCATTCCCGGTCGACATGCCGGCTGGCGGCACGCAGTTCATCTTCAACAAGCCGGACGTGCAGATTCCGAATGCGCCGGGCGGCGCCTCGCGCTTCACCCGCGTGCGTCTCGGCTTCGAGACGGGCCCGGCAAAGAAGTCGGCCCGCCGGAGCTGATACCATCTCCTGACCGAACGGGCCGGTTCAGAGCGCGCCGCTCCATTCCCCGAGTGCTGCGACCACGGCCGGCAGGTCCATCATGCGCGAGATTACGGTCTCCGCGCCGGCATCCGTCAGCCGGTCCGCATGGCTGGGATAGGTGTGCGACGCGCCCGTGAAGCCGACGACGCGCATGCCGGCGGCTTTCGCGCCATGGATGCCGTGGACGGAATCCTCGATGACAAGCACCTTGTCCGGCGAAACCTTGAACTGTTCGGCAGCGTGCAGGAAGATGTCCGGCTTCGGCTTCACCCGGTCGCCCCCGAGATCCTTGGCCGAATAGATATGCGGTGCGAAATAGGGCTTGAGGCCGACCTTCTCCAGCATCATGTCGAGCCGGTGGCTGCTCGAATTGGAGCAGATGCAGCGCTGCGTCGTGAGGCGGGCAAGCGCGAATCTCACCCCGTCGATGATCTTCACGTCGCGGGCGAGGCGGGCGTCGAGCAGTTTCTCCGACTTGTCGAGCAGCGAGGCGGAAAGGGGTATGTTCGCTTCCTTCTCCACGGCCAGCAGGATGTTCTTCCAGGTCATGCCGGCGAAACGCTCGCCCATTTCCTCGATGCTGATCGGATAACCCGCTTCGGTGAGAAGCCGCGATTCGACCTGCGCCGCGATGATTTCGGAATCGACGAGCACGCCGTCACAGTCGAAAATGATGAGGTCGAAGCCGCTCATGATGGAAGCCTTGTGTGGATGGAATGCCTTATGCGGAAGTGAGGCGGGCCTTTTATACGACCGGGGCGAAAAGCTCAACCAATCCGCCTGCATGGCAGGTGCAAGCGAAGCGGGCGGCTCTCGACAAGGCAGGGATGGCCATCTAAGGAACGAACATGGGCAAGGAGCCGGAAGACACCATCGCCAGCCGCATCAGCCGGGTACTTGCCGATCGCATCGTGCGCGGCGAGCTCGCCGCGGGCGCACGTCTTCGCCAGGATCATATCGCCGAGGAATTCCAGACGAGCCACGTGCCGGTGCGCGAAGCCTTCCGGCGGTTGGAGGCGCAGGGGCTGGCGATCAGCGAGCCGCGCCGCGGCGTTCGCGTGGCATCCTTCGATCTCGCCGAAGTCCGCGAAGTGGCGGAAATGCGTGCCGCGCTGGAAGTGCTGGCACTTCGCCATGCCGCGCGCCATCTGACGCCGGCCATCCTTGATGCGGCCGAAGAGGCGACCCGCGAGGGCGATGCGGCAGCCGACGTTCAGGCCTGGGAGGAGGCGAACCGCCGGTTCCACAACCTCATCCTCGCACCCTGCGGCATGAAGCGGCTGCTTGCCTCGATCGACGACCTGCACGCAGCGAGCGCCCGTTTCCTGTTCTCCGCCTGGCAATCCGGCTGGGAGAAGCGGACCGACCACGATCATCGCGCCATTCTTGCCGCGCTACGTCAGGGAAGGGCGGAGGAGGCTGCGGCCATCCTCCAGAAGCATGTCCAATGGATCGGCCGCGGCCCGCAGCCTTCTCGGGCGGGTATGTCGCGCGAGACTTTCGCCATCGTCGGTTGATGATCAAAAATTATAGATAATTTATTTCCCTGCAAAATCTGTCAAAATCGCCGGATATCTCTGCTTGTTCGATCTTTATCGTGTCGCAGATGGCGATTGATCGCGACAAAGCCACTTGCGAAGGGTGTGAATGTGCTTCATGAAATAGATGGGAATCGAAATTATCTATAATTTGAAAAGGAGCGCTTGATGTCCCTGACCAATTCCCATGAAGCCCTTGCATTCGATCCGCTGCGGCTGGCCGGCAGGTCCGTCCTGACGAAGGCCGTGTTCGTGCTGGCCGGCACGCTCGCGCTGGCGATCGCCTCGCAGATCGCCGTGCCGATGGTGCCGGTGCCGATCACCATGCAGACCTTCGCGGTGACCATGATCGGCGTGCTCTATGGCTGGCGGCTCGGCGCGGTGACGGTTCTAGCATGGCTCGGTGAAGCCATGCTCGGCGCTCCGGTTCTGGCGGGCGGCGCGGGCGGAATTGCTCCTTTCATGGGGGCTACGGCCGGTTATCTCTTTTCCTTCCCGCTGGTCGCCGCCGCAGCCGGCTGGCTTGCCGAGCGCGGCTGGACCGGACGCCGCCTTGTCGCCAGCTTTTCGGCGCATCTGGCCGCAAACCTCTTGTGCCTAGCGCTCGGCTGGGTCTGGCTCGCGGCGTTGATCGGCGCTGAAAAGGCGTTCTGGGCGGGTGTCGCGCCCTTCATCCTCGGTGCGGCGCTGAAATCAGGTCTCGCGGCGGCCGCCCTGGCCGTGCTCGCCTCCCGCAATCGTACTGCGGCAGAGTAATGGTCAGGCTGCGGCCGCATCATCTTCTCTGCATGCTGACCTTTGTCGGCGAAGGCTATAATCCGGCCTTCGTCGCCAACTATCGCCGGATCGCAGCCCGGCTTTCCGCTGGCGAGCCGATCGAGATCGTCTCCGGCCCGGACGATATCTGCGCGCCGCTTCTGCGGGATGAGAATGCACATTGCCTCGCAGCATCGGTTGTCGGTCGTGATGCGGCGGCGCTTGCCGATCTTGGCAAGCTGCTTGGTTGTGAGCTTGAGGCAGGATCGGTGATCGCTTCCGATCCGGCGCTGCTCGATAGGCTGCGTGAAGCTTTTTCCGCCGGTTCGACGCGCCGCGCCTGCGCCGGTTGCGAATGGGGCGGGCTTTGCGACCGCCTCGCGGGAGAGGGATATCAAGGGGCGCTGGTGCGGGGACGAAGGCTCAATCCGCCGGAAACAGCGCCAGGAATTTCCGCTCGCCCTCGGGCGTGAACAGCACGGCGCGGCTTTCGCCGCTGCGCCTTGCCCAGCCTTTTTCGAGGAAATGCGACAGCAGCGCCTTGCCGAGCGTGCCGGCAAGATGCGAGCGCCGCTCGCTCCAGTCGAGGCAGGATTTGCAGATCGGCCGGCGGCTGGAGGAAAGTGTTCCCACATCGATGCCGATCCTGCCGAGTTCCGTCCGGCCTTCCTCGGTCATCGCCAGGTTCTCGCCGTCGGTCGCAATCGCACCGCGCTTGACGAAACTATCGAGCATTCTGACGCCGTAATCGCCGGCCAGGTGATCGTAGCAGACTCGCGCCTTGCGCAACGCCGGATCCTTCGGTCCGGGCTGGTGGCGCAGGTGCCCGCGGCTTGCGGCAAACCCCATGAGACTTTCGAGCAGTGCGCCGGCCGCCGCATCGGCCAGCGTGAAATAGCGATGCCGTCCCTGCTTGCGCTGGGCGATGAGACCGCCATCCTCCAGTTTCGAAAGATGCGAACTCGCCGTCTGCAGCGTCACGCCGGCTGCTTGCGCAAGCTCGGTCGCCGTCAGCGCCTGGCCGCCCATCAACGCCGTCAGCATGTTGGCGCGCGCGGGATCGCCGATCAATGTTCCGATGCGGGCAATGTCCGGACCTTCTTTCATACTTCGATCCTAACCGAAGCATCTTCGTTCGGCAATATGGCAAAACACCCTTGCAAGACAGGAGAAAGCCATGATCACGTGTTTCATTCGCTATGAGATCGACCCGTTCAGGAAAACGGAGTTCGCCGAATATGCCCGCAACTGGGGCCAGGCGATCCCGCGTTGCGGCGCCGACCTCATCGGTTATTTCGGCCCCCATGAAGGCTCGGCCACGACCGCCTACGGCGTCTATAATATCGAGAGCCTGGCGGCCTACGAAAGCTACCGCGCCCGGCTGGCGGCCGATCCGCTTGGTCAACAGAACTACGCCTTCGCAAAACGCGAGCGTTTTATTCTGAAGGAAGACCGGATCTTCCTGAAGAATGTGTCCACTCCCCACGGAGCTTTCGTAAAGCCATGATCGCCGTCATCTTCGAAGTCGTGCCCTATATGGGCGAACGCCACAAATATCTCGACCTTGCGGGAGAACTGCGCTCGGAACTCGAAAAGATCGATGGATTCATCTCGATCGAGCGGTTCGAGAGCCTCACCCTGCGCGGCAAACTCCTCTCGCTCTCCTTCTGGCGGGACGAGGAGGCGGTGCGCCAGTGGCGCAATCTGGAAGCCCACCGCGCCGCGCAACAGGCGGGACGTAACGGCATATTCGCCGATTACCGCCTCCGCATCGGCCATGTGCTGCGCGACTACGGCATGTTCGAGCGCGACGAGGCGCCGGAGGACAGCCGCAAGGTGCATGCGGCGTGATCGCCGTAATCTTGCGGTATCAATAGATTTGTAAGGCGGAATTCTCAATTCCGCACTGCAACATTGGGTGAAGGCTGTCACGCGTTGTTATGTCGACCGGCAGGTGAAGCTCGTCTTCCAAAAAGAGTTTGATGCCGACGAGATCGAACGCGTTGAGGCGGCTCTCTGGATCATAGTCGATGAACAGATCGAGATCGCTTATTGGACCTGCCTCGTCCCGGGCGACCGAGCCGAAAAGATAAAGCGATGTCGCACCAAGCGCCCGGATGGCGTCGGCCTGCCGTTTCAGCTTCTCGATGGCCTCGTTCTTTTTCATGACGCGGATTTTAGCCTATCGCTGGAGGTTATTCCACGCCCTCGAATTTTTTTTCGAAATCGTTCAATGCTTTCAGCTTTTGGTAACCAAGCTGGGTAACCATAACGGCCAGTAAATTCGTTCGAGTACAGCGTAGCGAGTATCTTATGGCAGCAGTTCTTCCGCTGGCCGATCTGCAGGGGCAGGTCCGTCGGGTTTCCTGGCTCAACTCCATCATCAAGGGCGATTGCGTCGCCGCTCTGGAAGCGCTGCCGGATCACTCCGTCGATGCGATCTTTGCCGATCCTCCGTATAACCTTCAGCTTGGCGGCACGCTGCACCGCCCGGATCAGTCGCTGGTCGATGCTGTCGACGATGACTGGGACCAGTTTTCCTCCTTCGAGGTCTACGATGCCTTCACCCGCGCCTGGCTGCTCGCCTGCCGCCGTGTGCTGAAGCCGAACGGCACCATCTGGGTCATCGGCTCCTATCACAACATCTTCCGCGTCGGCGCGATCATGCAGGACCTGAATTTCTGGCTGCTCAACGATATCGTCTGGCGCAAGGTGAACCCGATGCCGAATTTCAAGGGCCGCCGGTTCCAGAACGCCCATGAAACAATGATCTGGGCAAGCCGTGACGCCAAGGCGAAAAGCTATACCTTCAACTATGATGCGCTGAAGGCGTCGAACGAAGACGTCCAGATGCGCTCCGACTGGCTCTTTCCGATCTGCTCCGGTTCCGAGCGCCTGAAGGATGACGATGGCAAGAAGGTCCATCCGACCCAGAAGCCGGAAGCGCTGCTTGCCCGCGTCATCATGGCGTCCACCAGGCCCGGCGACGTCATCCTCGACCCCTTCTTCGGCTCCGGCACGACCGGTGCGGTGGCGAAGCGTCTTGGCCGCAATTTCGTAGGGATCGAGCGAGAACAGGATTACATCGATGCCGCCGCCGCCCGCATCGCGGCCGTCGAACCGCTCGGCAAGGCGGAACTGACGGTCATGACCGGCAAGAAGGCCGAACCTCGCGTGGCCTTCAACGCGCTGATCGAGGCGGGTCTCGTCCGGCCGGGCCAGGTACTGACCGACGCAAGGCGTCGTTTCAGCGCCATCATCCGTGCCGACGGCACGCTTTCGGCGAACGGCGAGGCCGGCTCCATTCATCGCCTGGGCGCGAAAGTGCAGGGCTTTGATGCATGCAACGGATGGACGTTCTGGCACTTCGACGACGGGCAATCGCTCAAGCCCATCGATGAACTCAGGACCGTCATCCGCAACGACCTGGCAAAATTGGACTGATCCACCGGTCCCGCCAGATCGCACAAATTCCTTGCCCGGTCATGTACCTCTAGTCCCGGGTGAGGAGAATTGGCGCTCGGGGAGGCTGACCCCGGGCGCCATATTTCTTTCGGTCAGACCTCCACGGCGTAGCCGGCGAGGTCCTTTCTAAGCGTTTCGGGATCCTTGAAATGCACCGCCTGCCAGCCGGCGGCTCGGGCGCCTTCCACATTCGGGTAGGAATCGTCGATGAAGATCGTCGCTTCCGGGACGAGTCCGAAGTCGCGGGCATGCCTTTCGTAGATCGCCACGTCCGGCTTGATGAGGCCGATCTCGCCGGAGACCGTCACGCCGCGCGGCTTGTCGAGGAAGGGAAACAGTTTTCGGGCATCGACGAAGGTATCGGCGGCGAAGTTGGTCAGCATCGTCACGTCGCGACCGCCGTCAATCAGGCCCTCCATGATCGCCACCGAGCCGTCATAGGCATGCGGAACCATCTCGTGCCAGTATTTGCGGAAGGCGCGGATCTGTTCCTCGCGCTCAGGGTGCTCCTCGATCAGCAGCGCTTCGGCATCTTCCCAGGCGCGGCCGCGGTCCTGTTCCAGATTCCATTCATGGGTGCAGACGTTGAGGAAGAACCATTTGCGTTCTTCTTCATCGGGGATGATGCGGCTGAAGGGAATGTTCGGATCGTAGTGGATCAGCACCTTGCCGATGTCGAAGACGATATGGTCGATCTTGGCCGCCATTGAGTATTCCTTGAAAGAATCAGTTCGGATGTTTTTCGAAGGCTCGCGGAATAGCCTGCGCGATTGCTTTTTTCATGACAGTCGGCAACGCCTGCGTCTCAAGATTTGTGACCGGTTCCCACCATCCGTCATCGACGGCGACCTTCTCGGTCAGCGCCCGGAAGACGGAAAGCCTGAGTTCGAAATGGGTGAAGACGTGGGTGACCGTGCCGCAGGCTTCCCAGCCTGCAGGAAAGGGAGCATGGTCTGCCGTCGTGCCGCCGTCGACCCGCGAAGTCCAGGCAGTGGTTGGCACTTCCGTCATGCCGCCGAGCAAGCCGCTTTCGATGCGGCGCTTTAAAAGCGCTTCGCCCTCAGGCGTCACGGCGACGAAGGCCGCGCCGAACCGCACCGGCTTTTCCTTCTTCGCCGCCTTGACCGGAAAGCTCTCCGGGTCGTGTTCGGCAAAGGCAAGACAGTCGTCACGGAAGGGACAGAGTGCACAGGTCGGCCTTTTGGGGGTGCAGATGGTGGCACCGAGATCCATCATCGCCTGGGCGAAGTCGCCCGGCCGATCCGAAGGCGTCAGTTCGGCGACCTTGGCCTTCATCAAGGGCTTGGAGCCCGGCAGCGGCGCATCGATGGCGTGGAGCCGCGAGATCACCCGCTCCACATTGCCGTCCATCACGGCGGACTGCCGGTTGAAGGCGATCGCCGCAATGGCCGCTGACGTATAGCCGCCGATGCCGGGAAGCGCCCTCAGCCCTTCCTCC
Source organism: Neorhizobium phenanthreniclasticum (assembly GCF_040066075.1). Classification (NCBI taxonomy): domain Bacteria; kingdom Pseudomonadati; phylum Pseudomonadota; class Alphaproteobacteria; order Hyphomicrobiales; family Rhizobiaceae; genus Neorhizobium; species Neorhizobium phenanthreniclasticum. The sequence goes on along the minus strand of NZ_JBEAAL010000001.1, from coordinate 84,986 downwards.
GTATCGGGAAAGACGCCGCCATGCTTGGCCGCCACTGCCTCGGCGCATTTCTTGAGATTGCGCGCGCGGGCGTAATAACCGAGCCCGGCCCAGGCGGCCATCACGTCCTCCACCGGGGCTGCCGCCAGATCGGTCACCTTAGGCCAGAGCGTCAGGAATTTGGCGAAATAGGATTTCACGGCCTGCACGGTCGTCTGCTGCAGCATCACTTCCGAGAGCCAGACGTGATAGGGATCGGCCCGTTTTCCGGCCTTCGCGGCAGCCGGGCTCACGCGCCAGGGCAATTCCCGATGGTGCCGGTCGTACCAGGAAAGAAGCTTCGGGGCATGGGGTGCGGGGAGCGTCTGGAGCATCGTTTGCCGTTGCGGGAGGAGATGCCCTATACTTGAAACAGGAATGCGCCGCCATCAAGGACGGCGCTGACGAATGCGGCCAGGAATCCGACAAGAGCGATGAGTTATCCAAAGAAAGGCGCCCGGCGAGGCGTCGTCCAGATTTCCGAGGTCGCGAACGGCATCATCGATCCGGTGCTGGCCCGCCGTGCCGGCATATCGACGGCGCTGCTCGGCTCCTGGGACGAGATCGCCGGCGAGGGTTTTGCCGATTGCACGCGGCCGGAGAAGATCGTCTGGCCGCGCAATGATGGATATGGCGAAACGAGTTATCAGCCCGGCGTTTTGACGATTGCCTGCGAAGGCGCTCGCGCGCTGTTTCTCACCCATGCCCAAGGCGAATTGATCGCCCGCATCAACGGCTTTTTCGGTTTTCCCGCTGTTCGGCAGATCCGCATCGTCCAGAAGCCCGTCGCGCCGACTTCCAGGCATCCGAAGCGGCCGCCGCCGCTGAAGGGCGAGGCGGCGAGACGCCTCGAAACGATGATGGAAGGCATCGAAAGCGAGGCGCTGAAAAAGGCGGTGGCCCGGCTGGGCACCGCCGTCCTGCAGAAGAAGCGCAAGGCATGAACGCGGGGAACCTTGCGTTCATCTCTGATACACTTTCGATTTGTCACAATTCTTTGAAGAGTTTTGCCTATCGACAGCTTGTTCGCGTTCGGGTGCCGCGATACGGAATGTCAAACAATTCGAGATCTCTCGCACACGGGTGTTCCATGCAGATGAACGATATCACCACCACCAGGCGCGCACTTCTCGGCGGAGGGGCCGCGGCCGCTCTTTGCCTGGCGCTGCCGCTCGGTGCTTCACGAGCCTTCGCTCAGGAAATGCCGGAATCGCAAGGCGATGTGGATATGGCCGAGGCGCTGAAGCCTGGTCCGCTGGCGGAAATGGCGCTCGGTGAAGAGAATGCCCCGGTGAAAATCATCGAATACATGTCGATGACCTGCCCGCATTGCGCCAATTTCCACAACAATACCTTCGAGGCCATCAAGACCAAGTATATCGATAGCGGCAAGGTCCGCTTCATCATCCGCGAGTTCCCGTTCGATCCGGTTGCGACGGCCGCCTTCATGCTGGCCCGCTGCAACCCGCAGAACCCGCAGGAGCTTTCCACGCCTGCCCAATATTTCCCGATGGTCTCGATGCTCTTCAAGCAGCAGCGCGCCTGGGCCGCTCCGGCCGACGGCAATGTCCGCAATGCCCTGCTTCAGAGCGTCAAACTGGCAGGTTACTCACAGCAGAGTTTCGAGGCTTGCTTGACGAACCAGAAGCTTCTCGATGAAGTAAACGAGGTCGTGAAGCGGGGCGCGGACAAATTTGGTGTGAATTCCACGCCGACCTTCCTGATCAACGGCAAGAAGTATTCGGGAGACATGTCGGTTGATTCCATGTCCAAGCTCATCGACAGCCTGTTGTGAGCACTCCTTCCCTGAAGGGAAGGTGAGGGGCGCGGCATGAAGTTCACCAAGCTGCGCCTTGTCGGATTCAAGTCCTTCGTCGAGCCGACGGAATTCATCATCGAGCGCGGGCTGACCGGTGTGGTCGGCCCGAACGGTTGCGGCAAGTCCAACCTTGTCGAAGCGCTGCGCTGGGTGATGGGCGAGAATTCCTACAAGAACATGCGCGCGTCCGGCATGGATGACGTGATCTTTTCCGGCTCCGGCAACCGCCCGGCCCGCAACACCGCCGAGGTCGGCCTCCATCTCGACAATTCCGACCGCACCGCGCCCGCCGCCTTCAACGATGCCGACGAAATCCAGGTAAGCCGGCGCATCGAGCGCGAATCCGGCTCCATCTATCGCATCAACGGCAAGGAGGCGCGCGCCAAGGACGTGCAGCTTCTCTTTGCCGATGCCTCGACCGGCGCGCGGTCGCCTTCCATGGTCGGTCAGGGGCGGATCGGCGAACTCATCCAGGCAAAACCCCAGGCTCGCCGCCAGCTCCTGGAAGAGGCGGCCGGCATTTCCGGCCTGCATTCCCGCCGTCACGAGGCGGAACTCAGGTTGCGCGCGGCAGAGGGCAATCTCGAACGCCTGGACGACGTTCTGACCCAGCTCGAAACACAGATCGAGAGCCTGAAGCGTCAGGCTCGTCAGGCGAACCGCTTCAAGACGCTGTCGGCCGATATCCGCGCCCGCGAGGCTATGCTGCTGCATATTCGCTGGGTGCAGGCAAAGGAGGCGGAAGGTGAAGCGGAAAGCGCGCTCAACCAGGTGACGGCCATCGTCGCAGAGAAGGCGCAGGCGCAGATGGAGGCGGCCAAGAGCCAAGCCGTCGCAAGTCTCAAGCTGCCGGAGCTGCGCGAGGAGGAGGCGAAAGCCGGCGCGGCCCTGCAGCGCATCCAGATCGCTCGCGGGCAACTGGAGGAGGAGGCAAACCGGCTCCTGAAGCGTCGCGACGAGCTTACCCGGAGGCTCGCTCAGCTCGGAGAGGACATCCGTCGCGAGGAGCAGCTCGCCGCCGACAATGCCGTCTTCCTTGAAAAGCTGGACCAGGAGGAAGCCGAACTCAGCGATATGCTGGCCGATTCCGGCCTGGAAGCGGACGAATTGCGCGAGGCCTTCGAAACGGCCGCCGCGGCACTCGCCGAAAGTGAGAAGCTGTTTTCCGCCATCACCGCGGAGCGCGCAGAAGCTGCCGCTGGCCGCAATCAGCTCGAACGGCTGATCCGCGATCTCGCCGAACGCCGCCAGCGTCTCGACCGGCAGCTTGCCGATGCGACCGCTGAGCTTGACGCGATCAACGAGCGTCTTTCCGGCCTCGACGATCCCGCCGAGAAGCGTGAAGCGGTGGAGGCGGCGGAAATCGCCGTCGAGGATGCTGCGGTGATCGTTGAGGAGGTGGAAGCCGCACTTGCTTCCGCTAGATCCAATGAACAGATGGCCCGGGGCCCGGTGGATACCGCCCGTTCGGCGCTCAACGCGCTGGAAACCGAAGCGCGCACCATTTCGAAAATGCTGGCCGCCGGCGCCGCTTCCGGCGATTTCATCGCGGTTGCGGAAATGATCCGCGTCGATCGTGGATACGAAGCTGCACTTGGCGCCGTACTCGGCGACGATCTTGAAAGCCCGATCGACAGTTCCGCGCCGACCTACTGGTCACAGAACGGCGATGGCTCCAGCGATCCGGTTCTGCCGCACGGCGCCGAACCGCTGATCGCCCGAGTGACCGCGCCGCCGGAACTCTCCCGTCGCCTCGCGCAGATCGGGGTCGTTGCCGAGGTGGACGCGCATCGCCTGATGCGCGAGCTCGCGCCCGGCCAGCGGCTGGTGACCAGGGAAGGCGGCGTTTATCGCTGGGACGGGCATGTGACCGGTTCCGAAGCGCCGGGCGCTGCAGCGCTCAGGCTTTCCCAGAAGAACCGGTTATCGGAACTGGAAGCGGAGATCGACGAGGCCCGCATTCTGCTCTCGGAAGCCGAAGTGGCGCTCACTTCGGCCGCCGCCGAGATCGTCGCGAGGGAACGGCAGCTCAACGACGCCCGCGACCGCAGCCGGCTTGCCGCTCGACGGCTCACCGAGGCCCGCGATGCGCTGGCCGCCGCCGAGCGCGCCGCCGGCGACCTGATGCGCCGCCGCGATGTCGCCACCGAAGCGGTGAACCAGCTCAACACGCAGATCGAGGATATCGGACTGCAGGAGGAGAACGCCCGGGCCGAGCTTGAAGATGCGCCGGATATTTCCGACATCGACAACCGGCTCCGCGAACAGCAGGCGGTGGTGGCGACCGATCGCGGCCTGCTTGCCGAGGCGCGTGCCCGCTACGAGGGTCTGAGTCGCGAGACCGAGGCTCGCAAGCGCCGGCTTGCCGCGATTGCGCAGGAGCGCGCCTCTTGGACGGCGCGGGCGGCGAGTGCTGCCGATCATATTGCAAACCTGCGTGAGCGCGAAGAAGAGGCCCGCGAGGAGATCGTCGACCTCGAGGCCGCCCCCGAAGAGTTCGATGACAAGCGGCGTGCGCTGCTCAGCGAATTGCAGAAGGCGGAGGAGGCCCGTCGCGCCGCCGCCGATCGGCTGGCCGAAGCCGAAACCCGCCAGCGCGAGGCGGATCGGATTGCCGCGATCGCTCTTTCCGAGCTTGCCGAAGCGCGCGAAAAGCGCGGCAGGGCCGAAGAACGCCTGGTGTCGGCTGCCGAGAAGCGTCACGAGAGCGAGCAGCGGATCCGCGAGACTTTGAATGTCGCGCCGCATGAGGTGCTTCGGCTTGCAGGCCTCAGGCCCGAGGCGCCGATGCCCGATATCCGCGAGATCGAGCGCGAGGTCGATCGGTTGCGGATGGAGCGCGAGCGGCTCGGCGCCGTCAACCTGCGCGCTGACGAGGAGCAGAAGGAGCTGTCCGACAAGCTCGATATACTGATGCGCGAGCGCGCCGACGTCATCGATGCGATCCGCAAGCTGCGCGGCGCGATCCAGAGCCTCAACCGCGAAGGCCGCGAGCGCCTGCTGGCCGCTTTCGATGTGGTCAATGCCGAGTTCCAGCGGCTCTTTACGCACCTGTTCGGCGGCGGCACCGCCGAACTGCAGCTGATCGAATCGGATGATCCTCTCGAAGCCGGTCTTGAGATCCTTGCCCGTCCGCCGGGCAAGAAGCCGCAGACCATGACGTTGCTTTCCGGCGGGGAGCAGGCTCTGACCGCCATGGCGCTCATCTTCGCCGTCTTCCTCACCAATCCGGCGCCGATCTGCGTTTTGGACGAGGTGGATGCGCCGCTGGACGACCACAACGTGGAGCGCTACTGCAACCTTATGGATGAAATGGCGGCCTCCACGGAAACCCGCTTTGTCATCATCACCCACAACCCGATCACCATGGCCCGCATGAACAGGCTCTTCGGCGTCACGATGGCCGAACAGGGGGTCTCCCAGCTCGTATCCGTCGATCTGCAGACAGCAGAACTGATGCGTGAGGCGAGTTGAGCAATTTACCGAGTTTCATAAAAATGCTCGCGATTACGTAGAATCACCCATATGGGGGATGCAATTTTTCGGTTATTAGTGTCTTGTGATCGTGGATTTCGAATAAATGTCGTCCTTTGGCGTTAAGCGAGGCACGGCGATCGAGTTTCCTACCCCCCGTCCGGGTTTCCTGTCCTGGGCGGAAAGCTTTGCGGGGCCGCCTGTGATCCGGCCCCGCAAAGCTTTGTTTTCTGGGCGGCCCTGCACCTTCCTTTAACGCTCTCGTCATCGATTATGTTGCGATGCAACATAATCCTGCCTTCATCCGTTCCCAAACCATCATAAAACTTGTAGTTATTGCAAAAAGAGACTGCGTAGGGGTGGAGAGCAGTATGACGAAGTGGGTCTATCGCTTCGGCGGAGGCGAGGCGGAAGGCCGTTCCGCAGATGTCGAGCGGCTTGGCGGCAAAGGCGCCAATCTTGCGGAAATGGCGAGTCTCGGCCTGCCTGTGCCGCCGGGACTGACGATCGTTGCCGAAGCCTGCGCCTTTTATTTCGACAATGACAAGGCACTTCCAGAAGAGCTGAAAGCTCAGGTCCTTGAAGGCATTGCAGCCATGGAAGAGCTGACCGGCCGCACATTCGGCGGGCATCCCAAGCCTCTGCTGCTCTCCATTCGTTCGGGCGCGCGCGCCTCCATGCCCGGCATGATGGATACTGTCCTCAATCTCGGCCTCAATGACGAGACCGTGCAGGCGCTCGGCCATGACGCGGGCGATGCGCGCTTCGCCTGGGACAGCTACCGCCGCTTCATCCAGATGTATGCCGACGTGGTCATGGGCCTCGACCACGAGGTTTTCGAGGAAATCCTCGAGGATGAGAAGGCGCGCTTTGGCCACGAATACGATACGGATCTTTCCGCTGTCGAATGGCAGCATGTCGTCGGCATCTACAAGCAGATGATCGAGGAGGAACTCGGCGAGAGCTTCCCGCAGGACCCGCACGTTCAACTCTGGGGGGCAATCGCCGCCGTCTTTTCGAGCTGGATGAACCCGCGCGCCAAGACCTATCGCACCTTGCATCGCATTCCGGAGGAATGGGGCACGGCCGTCAACGTCCAGGCCATGGTCTTCGGCAATCTTGGCTCTTCGTCGGCGACCGGCGTGGCCTTCACCCGCAATCCGTCCACCGGCGAAAGGGCGCTTTATGGCGAGTTTCTGGTGAATGCGCAGGGCGAGGATGTCGTGGCGGGAATCCGCACGCCGCAATCGATCACCGAAGAGGGACGCCTCGCGTCCGGTTCGGAAAAGCCGTCCATGGAGAAGCTGATGCCGGAGGCATTTGCGGAGTTCAAGGAGATCTGCGGACGGCTGGAAGCGCATTACCGCGACATGCAGGATCTCGAATTCACCGTCGAGCGCGGCAAGCTCTGGATGCTGCAGACGCGATCCGGCAAGCGCACCACCCGTGCCGCCATGAAGATTGCCGTGGATATGGTCGCTGAAGGACTGATCACCGAGGAAGAAGCTGTCTGCCGCATCGAGCCGCCTTCGCTGGACCAGCTTCTTCATCCGACTATCGATCCGCGCGTCGAGCGCCATGTCATCGGGTCCGGCCTGCCGGCTTCGCCCGGGGCGGCGACCGGTGAGGTCGTATTCACGGCGGAAGAGGCCGTGCAGGCGGAAGCCGAAGGTCGCAAGGTCATCCTGGTTCGCATCGAAACGAGCCCCGAGGATATCCACGGCATGCACGCGGCAGAAGGCATCCTGACCACGCGCGGCGGCATGACCAGCCACGCGGCCGTCGTCGCCCGCGGCATGGGCATCCCCTGCGTGGTCGGCGCCGGCTCCATGCGCGTCGACATGCGCAATGAGGTGCTGATCGGCGTCGCCGGGATGACGCTGAAGCGGGGCGATACGATCACCATCGATGGCTCCTCCGGCCAGGTCTTGGAGGGTGCCGTGCCGATGATACAGCCGGAGCTTTCCGGCGATTTCGGCAAGCTGATGGCCTGGGCCGACAGGTGCCGCCGCATGACGGTGCGCACCAATGCCGACACGCCGCAGGACGCCCGCGCCGCCCGTTCCTTCGGCGCGGAAGGCATCGGGCTCTGCCGCACCGAGCACATGTTCTTCGAAGGCGATCGCATTCAGGTGATGCGCGAGATGATCCTTGCCGAGGACGAGGGCGGCCGGCGTGCGGCGCTTGCGAAACTCCTGCCGATGCAGCGTTCCGATTTCGTCGAGCTCTTCTCGATCATGCACGGCCTGCCGGTGACGATCCGGCTGCTCGATCCGCCGCTGCACGAATTCCTGCCGAAGACGGAGGCCGAGATTGCCGACGTCGCGAAAGCCATGGGCATGTCGTCGGCATTTCTTGCCCGCCGCATCGATGCGATCCACGAGTTCAACCCGATGCTCGGCCATCGCGGTTGCCGGCTGGCGATTTCCTATCCCGAGATCGCCGAAATGCAGGCCCGTGCCATCTTCGAGGCGGCCGTGGAGGCGGCCAAGGTGACCGGTGAGCCGGTGGAACTGGAAATCATGGTGCCGCTAGTCAGCCTCCGCACCGAGCTGGACTATGTGAAGGATGTGATCGACCGCGTCGCCGAGGATGTGGCGAAGGAAAGCGGCACGCCGATCCGCTATCTTGTCGGTACGATGATCGAGCTGCCGCGTGCGGCGATCCGCGCCCATGTGATCGCCGAGACGGCGGAATTCTTCTCCTTCGGCACCAACGACCTGACCCAGACCACGTTCGGCATCTCGCGCGACGATGCGGCGGCCTTCATCCCCACCTATCAGAGAAAGGGCATCATCGAGCACGATCCGTTCATCTCGCTCGATTTCGACGGCGTCGGTGAACTGATCCGGCTGGCGGCGGAGCGTGGCCGCCAGGCCCGCAACGATCTGAAACTCGGCATCTGCGGCGAGCACGGCGGCGATCCGGCCTCGATCCATTTCTGCGAGGATTCCGGTCTCGATTACGTCTCGTGCTCGCCCTTCCGCGTGCCGATCGCGCGGCTTGCCGCGGCGCAGGCCGCAATCGAGAGGAGGAAGCGATGAATCCGATCACGGTCCTGTCCGTACCCGTCTTCAGCACGCTCTGCAACGAAGGGTTCCGGCTGCGCCGCGAAGTCTTCATCGTCGAGCAGAACGTCCCCGCCGACATGGAATTCGACGCGGATGATCTGAACGCCTTCCATTTCGTTGCCATTGTGTCGGGCGAGGTCTGCGGCACGCTGCGCGTCATCCATGCGGATGATTACGTCAGGATCGGCCGGGTGGTGGTGAGCCTTCCCTGGCGCGGCAAGGGGGTTGCGAGCGCCATGATCCGCCACGCGATGGAAGCGCACAAGGATGTGCGCGGCAACCGCTTCTATCTGACGGCGCAGAGCGACAAGACGGCCATGTACGAGCGCTTCGGCTTCCAGATCCATGGCGACGAGTTCTTCGAGGTCGGCATCCCGCATTACCAGATGCGGAATTTCTGACGTTCCCGCCGCTCCCGATGATCTCCCCCGCGATGCCGGCGAAAACCGGATGCGTGGCGCCCGGCTACTTCCGCTCGACGATCACCCGGCGTTCGACCACCATCGGGCTCCACATCATCGAACTGCTGCGGATCTGGAAGGCGCGGGACTCGGCGCGGCGGTCGAGTTCCAGGTCGAGCATGCAGCGCGCCATCGCCTCGGTGCCGCGACGGAAGCCGTAGCCGGCGCAGGTGCTCTCGTCGGCCGCGCGGCGTTCCTCGGGCGTCATGGTCTGGCAGGCTGCAAGCGGAGCGGCAAGCGCAGCAAGCACAACGAGGCGGTAAAGACGCATGGCAGGAACTCCCTTTCAGTGGCCGGCTGCGAATCTGAGGATTCCATTCCCGGCCGAGCTGTTTTACACATGAAAGCATGACGCCCGGAAGTGGCAACCGGTTCCGGGATAACGACATGCGCAGAGACAAGATCCGAGACGCACAACGTGTATATGAGTATCCGCTGTGCTTTTGCCATGGAGCCTGCCCGATCCGATGACCGTCCGTTTCGTCCGGCCCGTTTCCCATTCGGCCTATGCCGCCCGCAGGCTCGGCCTTTCGGCGCTCATGCTCTTCGTCATTGCGGTGCTGGCGCATCGCCTCGGTCCGCTGACGACGCCGGATTTCCTGTCGCTGACCTTTCTTTCGGCGGCGATCGCCGCGGTGTCGGTACCGTTCTCGCTGATCGGCCTCGCCCGTCTCTGGCAGGTGGGCGCGGAAGGCGGCGTCGCGGCCGGCAAGGGGCTCTTCTACGCGGCCATTCCGCTTGGGGTCGTGGCAACCGGCGCTTTCTATTATTACACCTTGCCGGCCCTCCATGACATCTCAACCGACCTTGCCGATCCGCCGCCCTGGGTTGTCGAGGCGCATGCGAGGCAGCAATGGCTGCCGCGGCCCGATGCCGTCACGCCGGCCGACCGCCGCGCCCAGTTCGTCGCCTATCCCGGCCTGACCGGCCGGCGCTACGAGGGAGCGCTCGACCGCGTCTACGAGGGCGTGCAGAAGGCGGTGCTTTCCGCCCGCATCTCGATCACCAGGAAGGAAGGCGTCGAACTGGTCGAGCCCGATATCGCCGAACGCCCGGCGCCGGAAGACGAGCAGGCACCCGTGCCGGACGTGGCGCCGGTTCCGCTGCAGCGGCCGGAGCCGCTGCTTTCTCCGGTCTTCGGCAATGCCGGCGACGTCCTGCTGCAGGGCGAGACCCGCACGCTGGTTCTGGGGCTTCGCTTCGATCTGGTCATCCGCCTGCGGGAAGATGCCGAAACCACCTCGGTCGATATCCGCGTCGCGTCCCGCTACGGCCCGCACGATCTTGGCATGGGCGAGGCCATCGCCGAGGATTTCCTCGACCGGCTCGATACGGAACTTCTGGGCATTGCCGGAAACTAAGCCGGCCGATATGCGCCTGAAAGCGACGGCGGGCCCTCGGTCGCCACCCGGCCTTTCTCGATGAGGTCTTCCAGATGCGCGAGCACGGAGAGTGCCGCGGCGCCGTGCAGCCGCGGATCGGTGCTGGCATAGATCACCTTCACCATGTCGGGTATCAGCCGGTCGCCCGCCCGGATGCGCTCCAGGACGGCGCGTTCGCGCATGCGGCGATGGGTTCGCAGGCCGCGCAGGAAGGAGGCGGGTTCCTTCACAGGTCCGCCGTGGCCGGGAAGGAATATGCGGTCGTCCCGCTCCAGGAGCTTTTCGATCGAGGCCATGAAATCCGCCATGGAACCGTCAGGCGGCGCCACGATCGTCGTCGCCCAGGCCATCACGTGGTCGGCGGAGAAGAGCACGCCCGTGCCCTGGAGCGCGAAGGCCGCGTGATTGGCCGTGTGGCCGGGCGTGTGGACGGCGGCAAGCGCCCAGCCGTCTCCTTCGATGGTCTCGCCGTCCGCAACCGCGATATCCGGCACGAAGCCGGTATCCGAGCTTTCCGCGAACGGGTTCACCTCGCCCGCATGCAGCGGCCTTGCGGCGCGGTGCGGCCCTTCCGCGACGGTGAGCGCGCCGGTCGCATCCTTGAGCCGCCGGGCAAGCGGCGAATGGTCGCGATGGGTGTGGCTGACGAAGATATGGGTGACCTCGCGGCCCCTGAGTGCGGCCATCAAGGCATCGAAATGCGCGTTGTTCTCCGGCCCCGGATCGATGACCGCGACCGAGGAACGACCGACGATATAGGTATTGGTGCCGTGGAAGGTGAACGGCGAGGGGTTGTTGACGGTGAGCCGCTGCACACCGTCGGCCACGGGCACGGCCATGCCGTAGGCTGGCGAAAATTCCATGTCGAAAGTGAGGTCCTCTGCCATGCCGGCCCCGGCGCTTGCCTGATTTTCCGATCTGTTCCGAAACGCTCTACCACCGCTTCTGCTGCGGCGCATTCAAAAACAGCCATCGGAAAATCGGAAAAATCGCAAAGTTAGGCGTTGAGGGGGCGAGAAAGCTTTGCTACAGCAGGCCCGCTTGTCCGGGCGGTTTTTTTACCGATATATCGCCCGCGCGTTGGGGCGTAGCCAAGCGGTAAGGCAGCGGTTTTTGGTACCGCCATCCCCTGGTTCGAATCCAGGCGCCCCAGCCACGCTTTGTTTTGAGGTAAGGAGGTTGAGTCTGTAAGTGTTTGGCACTTGCGTGGACAAATCCCACTTCGTGTCGCTTAGCCGAAAAGCCGCATTCGAAGCTCCTCACATGCTCCATCGAAGCCGGGGAACAGAGAACCGGCGGTAATACCCATCAGCCGAAGCTCTCGAAGAACATTGTCTCGCTCTTCATATGGAAGGTCAAAGGTGCGAAGGTAACGTTTGCCTTGCTGTACTTCCCTGCTGCTAATGTATGATTCTATATCATCAACGTTGGTTACGCTCGAAAGCGCTTGTTGAGGGAGAGCCCTTTCGTTTTCAATCGCGTAGGCTTCTAGAATTGAGAAATGAGGCCGAGTGAAATGCACCCTCTGCAGCTGACTAAAGTCCGTTGTCCATTGTCTCCGGTCGAACATTACAATTCGGACTTTATCGCTCCTCATGTCAATCGTTTGCCGCTCGGGTCGGAATGCGAAATACGCTGCAACAAATGGCGAATGCGTCCAGTCCAAGAGTGGAGTCGGGTAACCGTGGTGCTGGGCTAAATTCCAGAAAGCCCCATTTTGTAGAGGCTCATTGAGATTAAACAGGTGCTTGGTCCTCGCCGTCAGCATTCGGTGCAGTGTCGGGATATCTTCGTTAATAAAGCGAACGAGGTCCTTGCGCTTGGTTCGATGGAATGCCGTCCTAAGGCGAAACGGCCGCGACTGACCGCGAAAAATGAAGCGACCCGGTTCCAGCCCTATGGCGAACCGCTTGAAGGAGTCCCACGTCTTGATCGCCCGATCAGCTCGATAGTCTGATGGTTTGTCAGCCTTGCTGCGCGGAAGCATTGCTGTGCCGCTCGTTCCAGCAGGGGTTGACCATTTGACGCTAAGCACACGCTTCTTCAGGGTTAAGATAAGCGTTGCACTTGCGGGAATGGCCTGCCCGGGAAATACTTGTGGCACTTGATGTCGAGGGATGACATCGAAGGTAACAGGATGAAGGACGTCAAGTGCTATGTTTAGAGTCTGAACCGGGTTACGGTTGGATGTGCGAAAGCTGGCAACAAATCCCGGCATTCCCTGTGCATTATCGAAGACGTATGCACGACCTTCCACATGATCACCTAGATCATCTGCATCAATCATCATGATGCCGTTGTTCGTGCCACTAAAAGCCCCAAGCCACTGCCCATCCACTTTCTACCCTCCATCCGGTAGAGCAATGCTGATCGATTCTGGCTGCAGCTTCAAGTTTGGACTACCGGGCATTGAGCGCAAAACCCCACGGTTTCCACCAACGCCTTCCCGCCTCCAATCGCGGCATGACGCTCATTTCGCCGCAAGCGCGTCGAGGAGCTGGCTGGTATTGTCGATCGAGAACTGCACCCGTTCGCCGGGCCACACCGTTTCCGAATAGGCGATCGGCGTTCCCTTCATGTCGACATCCACTTTTTTCAGCGCGATGATCGGCTGGGATATGTCTTGGCAAAGCTGGCGCGCCTCCTCGGGCGTCGGCAGCCGTACCAGGATGTCGGTCCGCAGGCGGATGTAGTCGGGAACGCCGTATTCCGAGAGGATCACGCTGACGCTCCGTCCGCTGCGCCTCGCCTTGTCGAAGCCCGGAAAGCGGCGGACGGGATAATAGGCGTCGGAAAGGTTGATCGGCTCCTCGTCGGCAAAGCCGCGCCGGACGATGTGATAGACCGGCTCGCCGCGCGGCAGCCGGAGTGCTTCGGCAACGGCGGCCGAAGCGGCGATCTCCTCCTCGCGCACGGCCTGGCCGAAGGGTTCGCGCCCCTGGTCGAGCAGGTTCTGGGAAAAGCGGGTTCGCTCGGAAAGGCGGTATTCCAGGCGCCCGTCCCGCACGAAGGTCCCCCGGCCCTGTTCGACCTGCACCAGCCCGCGGCTCTGGAGGCTGGACATGGCGCGCCGGATCGTGTGGCGCCCGACGCCGAAACGCTCCATGAGCTCGGCCTCCTTCGGAAGCTGGGTCTGGGGCGAAAGCCGGCCGGCCAATATGTCCTCGGCGATGTCCTCCTCGACCTGCTGCCACTGCCCGTGCGGGGATTTCTTCTCCATGTCCTGCCTGTCCGATTCGGCTCGTGTCATTCGAATGTTCGATACCTTCGGGATGATCGGGTTGCAACCACGGCCGCCGGTCACTCTTCTGTCATCCGCCCGTCAGGAGCGGGCGATAAAATCGAAAATATCGGCCACGCAAGCGGCGGAACTTCACACAGGTGTCACCGATCGACGCTACCGAGATATTCGGATGTTTCGAATTACATTCGAATGATATGGAGCAAAAAATGGTCGAGATGAGTCGCCGGAAATTCATGGCCGCGGTTGCGGCATCGGCTGGTGCAGGCATGGTGGCGGCGTCGCCCGCACGCTCCGCCGACGCAGCCATCGAAGTGTCGAGCCCCTGGGGTTCCGACAAGCCTTTCCAGAAAGTGGTCGACGCCTTCAATGCGAAGAAGCTCGGCGTCACCGTGACCAATCGTTTTGACGGCGATTACGAGGCGGCGATCGCCAAGGCGGTGGCAAGCACGGCGGCCGGCCGTCCGCCCGCGATGATGATCACCGGCTGGAAATTCGGCTATTTCGCCAAGCGCACGCTCGGCGCCCGCGACCTGCGGGAGATCGACGCCGGCAGGGCGGCGGCGATCCTCGCCAATTTCCGCCCGTCGGTCCTGCCGCTGGTGACCATCGACGGCGCGCTGATCGGCCTGCCCTGGGCCATGTCGACGCCGATCACCTTCATCAACGGCAAGCTGTGGGAAGAGGCGGGCCTTGATCCTGCCCTGCCGGAAAATCCGGACACCGCATGGCTTTACGACAACGCCCGCAAGCTCGACGCGAAGCTTAAGGACAAGCACCCGACCTACCGTTCGGCGCTGGCGCTTTCCAACAACGAATGGACGAGCCAGTCCTTCATCCAGAATGCCGGCGGCTACATCATCGATCCGGAAGGCAAGCTGGCCTTGAACAGCCCGGAAGCCGTGGCGGGCATGATGGAATATTGCGCGCCGGCGCATGAGGGCCTCTGGCTTCCCGTCAGCGCCAAGGATCAGGACGCCGCCTTCGAATCCGGCGCGCTCGCCATCTGCACCACGAGTTCGACGCGCGCGGCGACCTTCCCCTTCGGCGGGGCAAAGGCGGTCACCGCAAAATTCCCCGGCCTTGCCGGCCATTCGCGCAGGATGAACAGCGGCGGCAATTTCCTCGCCGTCTATGCCCGGAACAAGGAACAGGCCGAAGCCTCGCTTGCCTTCCTGGAATTCTGCGCCTCGAAGGAAGGGCAGTCGATCTGGTCGGCCGTCGGCTATCTCAACACCTCGGTCCATGACATTCCGCTGATCAACGACTTCATGAAGCCGGCGGCCGGGCAGCTTGCGGACGGATTGACCGCGGAGACCATCTGGCCCGGCAAGCGCGGCCTTGAGGGCCAGGCGATCTGGCGCAAATGGGTCTCCCGCATGCTGCTCAAGGAAGTATCGGTCGCGGACGGCATGAAGAGCGCCCACCAGGAACTGGACGCTCTGGTCTCGGCGTGAGCGTAAGCATCATGCCGTCAGGCTTCAGAAGGCTGGCCCCCTATCTCTTCGTGGGGCCGGCCGTTCTTTCCGTCGCGATCTTTCTCTACGGACCGCTTTTCGCTTCGGCGCTGCTTTCCGTGCTCGACTGGAACCTTCTGTCCGCCGAAGTCCGCTTCGTCGGCGTCGACAACTATTCGGCCATTCTGGACAATGTCGATTTCAGGACGGCCGCCTGGAATACCGTGCTCTATTGCGTGATCCTCATCCCGGCCCAGATCATCCTGCCGCTGGTCCTGGCGGTGATGATCCATGCGGTGCGCCACAGCCCGGTTCAGGGCCTCTATCGCGGCAGCCTGTTCCTGCCGACGATCCTCGCCTATTCCGTGGCGGGGGTCGCCTGGTCCTGGCTGCTCAATCCGGTCAACGGCCTGTTCAACGAGATCTTCGGGTTTTTCGGCTTTCCGAAGTCCCGCTGGCACACGGACCCGGACCTCGCTTTGCTCTGCGTCTGCCTGGTGACCTTCTGGAAGACCTTCGGCCTCAACATGCTTCTCTGGCTTGCGGCACTCGCCAATCTTCCCCATGAATTGCGCGAGGCCTCGCAGCTCGACGGCGCCGGTCCCCGGCGGCATTTCTTCACGATCAGCCTTCCCCTGATGACGCCGACGGCCTTCTTCATCAGCGTCACGACGCTCTTCCATGTCCTCGACGATATCGTCGGCGTCATCGACGTGCTGACCCATGGCGGTCCGGCGGGGAGAAGCTCCAGCCTGCTTTATTTCCTCTGGCAGCAGGGCTTGCAGTTCTTCCAGTTCGGACCGGCAAGCGCGGTCGCGGTCATCATCATCGTCATGGTGCTGGCCGTCACCTGGCTGCAGTTCCGCGTCGGGGAAAAAAGGGTGCATTACGGATGAGTGCCGTTCCGCTTCGCCGCTCGATCCACCGGCTGGTGATCCACGGGGTCCTGCTGGCCACCAGCCTTGCGACCGTCTTTCCGCTCGTGTGGATGGTCTCCTCGGCCTTCACGCCGAACGAGATCATCACCGCCAGGGCCGTCCGCCTCTGGCCGGAGGACCCGACGCTTTCGAATTTCACGATCGCCGCGAGCCGTCATCCGATCTGGATGTGGCTGTGGAACTCGATCCTCACCGCCACGCTGATCACGCTCGGAAAGCTGCTTCTGGCGGTCCCGGCCGGCTTCGCCTTCGGCCGCATGGAATTTCCGGGCCGGCGGCCGCTCTTCTGGTTCGTGATCGCCACCATGTCGTTTCCGACGGTGCTCGCCATCATCCCGACCTATATCGCCGTGGTGAAGATGCAGGCTTTCGACACCTATGGGGCCATGGTCATTCCGTCGATCCCCTATATCGGCTTTTATGTCTTCTACATGCGCCAGGCATTCCGCTCCCTGCCTGCGTCGATGTTCGAGGCGGCCAGGATCGACGGTTCCGGCCTGTGGCGGCAGTTCATGGAGATCGGCATTCCAAATGTCGTTCCGGCCATCGCGGCGCTTTCGGTCATTTCCTTCATGGGGGCGTGGAACATCTATCTCTGGGGCCAGCTCGTTCTCGAAGACGGGTTCAAGAAGACGCTGACCACCGGGATCGCCACCTTTGCCGATCTCGAAGGCACGGAACGCGTCTGGGGCCCGCTAATGGCCACCAGCCTGTTGTCGATTGTGCCCGTCCTCGTCATATTCCTCAGCGCGCAGCGTTTCATCGTCGACGCGCTGGCGCCCGGCCTCGACGAGAGATAAACGCCTCATGTACCGAACCATCGTCATCGGATCCGTCAATCACGACCGCATCTGGCAACTCGACGATCATCTGACGCCGGGCAGACGGCTGCGCTTTTCCGATCGCAGCGTCCACCTCGGCGGCGGCGGCTTCCACACGGGCAGCCAGCTTCTGGAACTCGGAGCCTCGGTCGCGCTGGTGACCCGCCTCATGCAGGACGAACAGGGCCTTTCCGCGCTGAAGGCGCTCGGTGCGGCGGGGTTCGACACGCGCCATGTGGCGATGATGCCCGGCGAAACCGTGCCGCTGGAAATCCTTCTCGAACCGGGTGGCGAAAGAACGATCCTGGCGCCGGCGGACGGGCCGCGCGCGACCTTGTCCGTGCGGGGAGAACTTGCGGGCGACGCCGCCTATCTCAATGCCCTTCAGCTTGAAGAGGCGCTCGTATCGAGGCTTGGCGATATTCCGCTGGTGGTTTCGCAACTGCCGCTTCGCCCCGCAACGCCCAGGCCGGCCGACTATGTCGTCACCTCCCGCACCGATGCCGCCGACGATCTCGAATCCGTCTGGAAGCGTGCTCAGGCCCTTGCGGGGCCGCGCCTGAAGGGCCTGGTCCTGACGGATGGGCCGCGCCCGATGATCCTCTTTGACGGCAGCCGGACGATCCATGTCGATCCGGCGCCCACGGTGCGGGTCGCCAATACGATCGGCGCCGGCGACCGTTTCAGCGGCGCTTTCCTTTTTGCGCTGCTCGGCGGTCGTGATCCCGTCTCCGCTCTCGCCGAGGCCAGTCGGGTGACCGCCGACTGGCTGCGTCAACACCGTTCTTCTTTTAACTGGAACCGCTCTAGCGCCTGATCAGCCAGACGATCACCGAAAGCGCGACGCTGGCCAATAGCGCGGTGGCGACCGGCGCATAGAAGGTGAAGTTTCCGCGCCTGATCACGAGATCGCCGGGCAGGCGTCCCAGGCCAAGGCGCGACAGCCAGGGCCAGAGGAGGCCGATTGCGACGATAGCCAGCCCGACAATGATCAGGGTCCGGTTCATGCCCCTTCCTTCGATAACGCGTTCGCCTCGCGTGGCGGAAGCGCCCGCCGGATATGTAGGTCATCTTGATCGCCGCGGAAGGGTTCCTGTCTGAGGATATGCAATCTTTGGGCGAAATTCCCTGGAACGATTAAAATCCGAGATGAAATATTCATCTGCCATACAGCAGAGTTTTGCTATTCGCGCCGCAACTGAGATATCCGGCAATGACTGCCCGCGAGTGGTAGCGAAATGGACAACTCGATAGCGAGTTTGGCAAGGGTTCTGATCTGGCCAGGCATTTTCGTGCTGTTCGGGCTCATGTTCCTGTGGGCATGGGCTCTTGAGAGAAGACGGCCCTACCTTCTTCTCCTCGCCCTGGGTTGTACCGTCTTTGCTTCGGCCGCGGCCTCCCAGATATTGGGGTGGCCGAGCGGAACGGGGCCGAACGCCGTTTTTTCCGGTTTCCTTTATACTGTCGCGGTCCTGGCAACGGCCGAGGGAATGTTGCTGCGATCGGGAAAGCGGCTGGGATTGCGCCTCGACGGAGCCATTCTCTGCGCCGTCACCGGTCTGCTCTGGTATTTCTGCTATGTTGCGCCGAACCTGCTGGCTCGTATCTATGTACAAAATTTCGGTTACGGTGCCATCCTGCTGATGGCCGCACTGCGGCTCAGGTCGCTACGGCATGAGCGGCTTGTCGATCGCCTGCTTTTCTGGACGCTCTTCGGGTTTTCAGTCCAGTTTTTCCCGCGCACGATCATCACGATCGGCTTTTCCGCTCCCGGCAGTCTCGAAGCGTTCAGGACTTCCCTTTTCTGGAACGTTCTTCAGTTCTCCTTGGCCATTTTTGGCGCCGGGCTGGCATTCCTGCTGTTAACGGCGGCGCTGACCGATGTCATGGATGATCTGAGGCGGGAGCGGGATAGTGATCCGTTGACTGGCGCATTGAACAGGCGCGGGCTCGATGAACGCTTGAAGCATCTGCTTCGCAAGAGATCCGGCACGTCCGTCAGCGTCATTGTCTGCGATATCGACCATTTCAAGAGCGTCAACGATCGCTTCGGCCACAGCGCCGGCGACGAAGTCCTGCGAAGCTTCGCGCAACTGCTCAAGGTGAACGTGCGTTCGCAGGACCTGGTCGTGCGAACCGGTGGCGAGGAATTCACGATCATCCTTCCGGATGCAGACGAGGATCAGGCGGCGGAGGTCGCCGAGCGTATACGCGCTGAATTCCAGGTGGCGCCGTTTGAGTTTTCGTCCGGAACGCGGGTGATGACGGCAAGCTTCGGCATCGCACAACTGAGCGCTAAAGAAACCGTGGAAGCGGCGATGGAAAGAGCGGATCAGAGGCTCTACGCAGCCAAGGCTGGCGGCCGCAACAGGGTGGTCGGCCCTGGGAGCAGTGAAAAGACGGCTCAAGCTGGGTCGCATGTACGGTCTTCGCTATCCATTGCTGCTGGTGGTCTTCGGCGTGAAGCGACCAGGGGCATGATCTGACCTGACATCTGACAAATGCTGCCTATTGGTGTAAGCACCTGTTTCGGTGATAGATTGACGAATTCGGATCGTGGCCGGGCGAGGGGATGGCGGGGTGGAAGACAGTCTCAATCCTGGAGTATGGGAGCATGCGGCGCTCGCCGGAGTTCCGCGCTCGGTGCTGCATATCGAGGGCCTTGCGGCCAGGGAGGCGATCGCCGTCTGGCAGGAGAACATCGGGGTCCTTTATGATGTCCGCCTGCGCAACAAGGTCGACGACCGGTTTCAATTTCATGCGGAGGCTTTCCATTTCGGCGAGGTCGTCCTGACCTCGTACAGATGCACGGCACAAAGCTTCGACCGGTCGCGTGCCCGGATCGGCCGCGATGGTCTCGACCATATTACGCTGCAGATCTGCCTGCAGGGGAGCCACGGGCGACGCGATGGCGGGTCGGACGATGCGGCCGGATCGGGTGATCTGATCGTCGCCGATCTGGCGCAGCCGCAGTCGACGGGGACCTCCGATTTCGACAGCCTCAATCTCACGATGCCGCGCCGCCTGCTTGCTCCTTTATTAAAAGCGCCGGATGAGCAGAACATGCGCGTCATTTCAGGCAAGACCCCGCTGGTTGCCCTGCTACGCAATCATCTGCAGGGCCTCTATGACGGTGCGCCCGCCATGAGCCGCCAGGACGCCGAGGCTGTGGTCGGGCCGACCCTGGAACTGGCTGCCGCGGCGATGAATGCAGCAGTCACGGAAGAGAATGCCGCTTCGATCAGGTTGGCGCTGACTGGTGAAATCCGTCGCCATGTCGATGCTCATATCGTCGATCGGGGCCTGACCGCCGAGACGGTCGCCGGTTCTTTCGGCATTTCCACCCGCAAGCTCTATTATCTTTTCGAGCCCTATGGCGGTTTCTCCTCCTATATCCAGGAGGAAAGGCTTCGCCGTTGCCGGGCAGAACTCGTTGATCCCGACCACCGGCAGGAAAGCATTGCCGAAATTGCCGAACGTTACGGTTTCAGCCATCGAAAGAGTTTCATCCGCGCCTTTCGGCGATCTTTCGACGTGACCCCTCGGGAGATGCGGGCGCTCGCCGCGGAAGGACGCAGCCTGCCTGCCGGATATGGCGAGGGGCAGACCATGTGGCATTGGATCCGCAAGCTGCGGTAAGGGGACAGGGGCGGTCGCCGTCGATTGGTCCCAGGGTGCCTGCGATCCGACGGTCCGGACAAGCTCGCGTTCGCACGAAAAAATCATAGAGAATCAAGCCGCGGGCGCGGCCGATTCCGGAAGCGCCTGAAAGAGCCTCCAGCGTCTCTCCGCCTGCAAACCCGCATGTATTTGCGCCTTCGGTCACATTCCTTGCACCTGCGGCCACATTTGAACGCGGCCGGCATATAGTTCTTGAAATCATGCCGTTGCCCGCCCGAAAAGCGACCGAGAGGTTCAGGGGGCGGGGTCTTCTTCTCCTGAAATGACGTTGCGTATCCGCGTGCGGAAATGCCCTCGCGTGTCTGGGGTCATCGGAGAGGATTTATGGCATTCAATAATTGCGATCTTTTGGGCGGTCCTGCTGGAGAAGCAAAGGACGGCATCGGCGATCGGCCGCGCCAGGGTGCAAACCCCCTCGGCAACCGCTCGCGCCGCGCGGCTTTGAGCGCTGTCCTCGCCAGCACCTCGTCGCTTGCCCTGGCAGTGGCCGCCGGCCCGGCCGCGGCCGACGAGGTCATCGATGGCGGCCAGACGGTCACTGTCCCCGGAGACCAGAATTCGCCGTGGAATCTCGGAGCCGAAGACCTTGTCGTCGGGGACGCGGGCGCCGGCACGCTGGTCATCGAGAATGGCGGCATCGTCATTCCCGCCGTCGTCCAGGTCGGCCGCCTCGTCGGCAGCAATGGCTCGGTGACGGTTTCCGGAACGGGCTCGAACCTGACCTCAACGGGCTCGATCATGCAGATCGGCCTGGAAGGAACCGGATTCCTGACCGTCGGCAATGGCGCTTCGCTGAACACGGACGCCGGCCTCGTCATCGGCCATTTCGAGGGTGGCGAGGGCACGCTGACGGTGACGGGCGAGGGCACAAGCTGGGCGACGGCTCAGCAGGTGACCGTCGGTTCGCAGGGCACCGGCACCGTCTATGTCGAAGACGGCGCCTCGGTCGTGCATGGCGGCGATCTCACACTTGGACTTGGCACGCACAAGAGCGGTTATGTCAATGTGTCCGGTCAGGGAACGAACTGGGAGGCGACCAGCAACGCCATCGTCGGCAATGCCGGCAACGGCATGCTGGACATACGGGACGGTGCGACGTTCGACGTCGCGCAAGACCTCGTGGTTGCCAATACCCTGACCGGTTATGGATTGGTGGTCGTCAACGGCGAAGGGGCGAGGCTGACTTTCGACAAACTGCGCGCCGGCGTCGACGGTTATGCTTATCTCATAGTCGAAAACGGCGGCGCGCTGGGTGGCGCCGGACATGCTATTTCTCTGGGCACGGGGGCGACCGGCGAGGCCGGATTGCAGATCACGAACGGTTCGTCCGCCGCCGCCGGCACCCTCGTGGCCGGTGATTTCGGCAAGGGGTCCGTCATCGTCTCCGGCAGCATGCTGGAGAGTACCGAAGCATATCTCGGCCGGGAAACGACCGGCACCGGCTCGGTCAGCGTCTCGGGCGCTAACGCGGCCTGGTACAATACCGGCAATCTTTTTGTCGGTTATCGGGGCGCGGGCGATGTGACGGTGCAGAGCGGTGCGACGCTCGGTTCGATCGACAGCGCCATCGGCGCACATGCCGGCGCAACCGGCGAGGTGACCGTTCGCGACAGCGGATCGACCTGGTACGCCAGCGGCGACCTCTTCGTCGGCGGCGAGGGCGACGGCACGCTGACGATTTCGGACCAGGCCAATGTCTGGGTGCTGGTGGGCAACGGCGTCACCAATATTGCGACCGTCGCCGGCTCCACGGGCGTGGTCAATATAGGTGCGGCGGCAGGTGCGGCGGCGACGAGTGCCGGCAACCTCTTTACCGCCAGCATCCAGTTCGGAGCGGGCGACGGCACGCTCGTCTTCAACCACACCGATCCGAACCTCTATTTCGCCACGGCCATGAACGGCTTTGGCGCGATCGACTTGCTTGCAGGCACCACGATTTTCGCCAGCGATTCTGCCGGGTTCACCGGCAATACGACCGTCGACGACGGTGCGACACTGGTTGCCAATGCCATATTGGGTGGATCGGTTTCAGTGCTTTCCGGCGGCGCGCTCGCGGGCACGGGAACCCTCGGCACGGTGACGCTCGCCTCCGGTGCCACGATCGCGCCGGGCAATTCCATCGGCACCCTTAATGTCGGCGATATCACCTTCGATGCCGGCTCGCTCCATGAAGTCGAGGTCGACGCCCTCGGCAACAGCGATCTCGTCAATGCGGCAGGCATCGCCACCGTCAACGGTGGCACCGTCAATGTCACCCCGTATCCCGACGTTGCGGTCGGCACCGCCTATACCATCCTGACTGCGGCCGGCGGCGTCAACGGCACGTTCGATGCGGCCACGTTTGCCATCAACTCCATCTTCATCACGCCGACGCTGAGCTACGACGCCAACAACGCCTATGTGACGCTCGATCAGACGACGGATTTCCCCGACGTGGCGCTGACCCCCAACCAGAAGGCGGCCGCCTCCGGCATCCAGTCGGTGGGGGGCGGCGACCTCTTTTCCGCAATCGCCGTCCTCGGCAGCATCGAGGAGGCGCGGGAAGCATTCGATGCCATTTCGGGCGAAATCCACGCCTCCGCCAAGACGGCGCTCATCGAGGACAGCCGCTTCGTCCGGGATGCAGTGATGAACCGTATTCGCACGGCCTTCGAGGAGACCACCGCCAGCGCGGTTCCGGTCTTTGCCTATGGTCCCGGCGGGCCGGAAGCGGCTCCCGCCGCCACCGACCGTTTCGCGGTATGGGGCCAGGGCTTCGGCTCCTGGGGTCAGTGGGATGGCGATGGCAATGCCGCGACGATGGACCGGTCGATCGGCGGTTTTCTTTTCGGCGGCGACGCGCTGGCGACGGAAAACCTTCGGCTCGGGCTCCTGGCCGGCTACAGCCATTCGAATTTCGACGTGGACGACCGGTCCTCGTCGGGTTCGGCCGACAGCTACCATCTCGGCGCCTATGGCGGTGGCCGGTGGGGCGGGTTCGGGCTGCGGTTCGGCGGGGCCTATAGCTGGCATGACCTCGAGATGAGCCGTTCGGCCGAGTTCACCGGCTTCTCGGACAGTCTCACCGTGGACTATCACGCTGCTACGGCGCAGATGTTCGGCGAGGTGGGCCATCGGTTAGGCCTTGGCAATGCGAGCATCGAACCCTTCGCCAATCTCGCCCATGTCAATCTCGACACAGGCGGCTTCACGGAAGATGGCGGCGATGCGGCTTTAAGCGCGGGCAGCCAGACGACGAATACCACCTTCACTACGCTGGGGCTCCGAGCCGGAGCTGAGCTGGCGGTGGGAGAGGCCAGAACCGTCAGGCTCACCGGCATGATCGGCTGGCGGCATGCTTTCGGCGACGTGGTGCCGGCCGCAACCATGGCCTTTGACGGAGGCAGTGCCTTCACCGTCGCCGGCGTCCCAATTGCAGAGGATGCCGCCGTCATCGAGGCGGGGCTCGACCTGAAATTGACGCCGCAGGCGACCTTCGGCGTCTCGTATAAGGGCCAATTCGGCTCCGGAGTCAGCGATCACAGCGCCAAGGCCAATGTCGCGGTGAAATTCTGAACGCGCAACGACATCGCCAGCGACCGGCGCGGTCAGCCCGCGCCCCTGATGCCCTCCGGCATGCGATCGTTCACCTGGCGACCGTCTCGCAGCATTCCGCGATCGCGTCGGCGAAGATGCTTGTGACCGGAATGACGGTAAGCCGCTTGTCGCCGCCGTAACGTCTGCCTGTCTCGACGGTGTCGGCCACCACGATGCTGTCTATGAAGGGCAGCGCCAGATGCCCGGCAGCCTCCTTTGAAAACAGTCCATGGGTGGCGCAGAGATGGATTCCGGTTGCGCCACGCTGCTTGCAGGCTTCCGCCGCGCGGGCCATGGTCGTTCCCGAACTGATCAGGTCGTCCATGATGATGACGACCCGCCCCTGGACGTCGCCGGCAAAGAGATCGCCGCTGACGACGCCCTGGCTGCGCTGCTTTTCGACGAAGCCTTTCGCGACCGGCCGCCGAAGGACCTTCTCCAGGACGACCCGGAACATGTCCGCGCGCTTTCCGCCGCCGAGGTCCGGGGAGACGACCGTCACGTCTGCGGATTGGAGCAGGCCGGCGAAATGAGCGGCAAAGGCTTCGTAAGCCGTCAGGTGGAGGGTGGGGCAGCGGAAGGCGTTCTGGAAGGCCGCCAGATTGTGGCTCTCCATGGTGATCAGCCGGTCGGTGCCCACGGCCTCGAAAAGCCGGGCGACATAGGCTGCGGTCAGCGGGTCCTGTTCCTTCGTCTGCCGGTCCTTGCGCATATAGGCGAGGTAAGGGGTCACGGCGGTCACGCGGGATGCTCCGTTCGTCTTCAGGGTCGCAATGAAGAATAAGAGCTTGCAGAGCCTGTCATGCACGCTCTCCCGGTCGGTTCCGTCGAGACTGGAAATCACATGGATGTCCCGCCCGCGGACATGTGCCAGAGGGCGGGTCTTTTCCTCACCGTCCTCGAAGAAACGTTCCTCGATCGGGCTCAGCGAGAGGCCGAGGCGGGCCGCGACGCGCTCACCGAAAATCCTGCTGCTTTCGAAGGCAAATAGCATGGGATGCGGTTGGGGCCACCGGACCGGCGTCCTTGCGGGAGCAGGTTCGGTCCGCTGCACGCTGGCTGAGGCCAGGAAAGCATCGACGGATTTCCCGTTGCTGGAAAGCGGCGCGACAAGCAGTTCGGTATGGATTGGCCCGGCCTCGGCCGATTTCGAACTGAATATGCCGAGAATGGGCTCACCGGTTTCACCCACCATATCGAACAGCCGGCGCAGGCGCACCGCGCCCCTGCGGTCTGCCGCCGCATCCAGTTGGTCCCCCGTCGAAATCCTGCCGATCAGGGTTGCGGCGGCATCCGCTCCGGACGAAAGCAGATAATGCCGCGGCGCATCGGGGTCCTTCCGGAAGATGAAGGCCTTTTCGGCGGCTGATGTTCCAGCCGTCATGAGCGCTTGCGGCGCCGGAGCGATGAGCTGCTGGCGCCTGTCCAGCCATTCCTGAAGCACCGCCGCCAATCGCTCGTCTGTGGGGCTCGGTACGCTGTCCAGTCGCTGGAAGAGGCGTGTCAGGGCTTTCTTGGTCTTTGCCATCGTCGTCATGGGAATGCTCCTCAACTCATGGCGGTTATTTTAGGTCGCGCGAAGGCCGCGGCGATGACCAAGGTCAAATCAGCCGGCCGTTATCGATTCCGGCGAATTGAGGGATGTCAAAGCCCGCGGCGGGCACCAGATTAACATCTGTCGCTGTTTCGTTATCGAAAAGGAACCGGCGTGCATTCTTTGAATGAAAAGATCAGCTTTCTGCGCAAGCCGGAAGCATATCAGGGACGCGGCTCAGAGGTGACGGCCCTGGAGACCCACATGTCCTGGGTCTTTTTGTGTGGCGACCGCGTTTATAAACTGAAGAAGCCGACGGTTGGCCCCTTCTTCGATTTTTCGACGCTTGCCGCCCGGGAATGGAACTGCCTGGAAGAACTGCGCCTCAATCGCCGCCTGGCGCCGGATACCTATCTTCGGGTCGTGCCTCTGGTCAGCCTGCCGGACGGCAGCCTGGTCATCCGAGGGCAGGGCACGGTCGAGGAATGGCTGCTGGAAATGCGCCGCCTGCCCGAACATCTCATGCTCAGCCAGTTGCTGAAGACAGGTGCTGTCGGCGACGACCACCTGCACAGGCTGGCCGATTTCCTCGCTGCGTTCTACCGCTCGGCGGAGCGGCCGGCGATTGATCCCCTCGATCATTTCCGCATGCTCGAATGCCAGAACGACATCAACAGACAGGTGCTGCGGCACGAGGAATTCGAAATCGATCATGAGGCGGTCCGGCATCTGCTGGACGATGTCGACCGCGCCCTGCATTGCTTTCGGGAGAGGATCATCCAACGGATCAACGACGGACGTTATGTGGAGGGACACGGGGATCTGCGGCCGGAACATATCTGTTTCTGCGATCCCATTGCGATCTTCGACTGCCTCGAATTCGATCGCCGGCTGAGGATCATCGACCCGTTCGACGAGATTGCCTTCCTGGGAATGGAATGCGCATTCCTAGGCTCGCCCACCGTCGGCGAGACGCTTTTTCAACTCCTGCGTAAACGGCTTGAGGACCACATATCGCGGGAGCAGAAGGAGTTCTACACGGCCTTCAGGGCGACGATGCGGGCGCGCATGGCCTATTCGCACCTGCTCGACGGATCGGCGAGGTTGTCCCCGGCCATATGGGAGAAAAAGACGAGCAAATACATTGGGCTTGCACGCGGCGCGCTTTACCGCTGCGGGATAGCCGAGACGAATTACACCGGCTGATGCCAGAGTTCGACCCTAGTCAAGGGGATAGAGCAGTCGACCGATTTTCCTGAAGGTCGGATTCGAAAGCTCCCGGAAGAAAAGGATCGGATTTTTCCTGAAATCCTCGGCATCGGCCTCGTCGCCGATCATTCCGATGACGCGCGCCAGGGGTTCCGTGAGCACGTGGCGCCATCCCATGATCCCGTATGGCCCTGAAAACTGGAAGCCCGGTTTTTCGGGAACAGATACCGGCACGATGCGGCTTTCCGGCATGCCGGTTTTTCTCCACCCGGTCGCCAGTTCAAGACAATCCTCGAAGCCGATTTCCTCTCCGGTCACGGGGTTGAAGTAGCGCGGGTACAGAAGATATGCGCCGGCGAAGAGTTCTTCGAGGCGCAGTTTGCGGCGGCGCCGCGGGTTTTTCTGGCGATCGTCCGTCAGCCCCCATCCGGCATAGAAGGGGCACCCCATGACGGTGACGGGAATATCCCGGAGAAGCGCCTCGAATCCTCCAAGCGACGTGATCGTATAGACATGATCGGCCGTCTCCAGAAGGTCCGGCAGGGGAAGCGGATCGGTCACGATCTTGCAGAGATGCGCGACCCTCGCCGGATCGGAAAGGCGCTTGCGGATTCCATTGAGCACGTCCGGATGGGGTCGGTAAAGGATCTCGCAACCCGGATTCTCGGCCGCCGCGGTCCGGACGACGTCGTTGTTCGTTATCGGTCGATCGCATCCGAACCGGATGGACGCGTCGTCCTCCACCTGGCCGATGATGAGAATTCTGCGCTTGTCTTTTTGAACAGGCACGGTTCCGATTGTCCGTGTGTCGTCGGCATTGTATTTGCTGAGCTTCGAAGCAAGCAGCGCCCTGATGCCGTCGCGCGCGCGGCCCATCAGGTCCGGATCGCCCGCGAAATCGTAGGAACTGAGCAAGCATTCGAGATCCGATGCCTCGCGGCTGTCGAAATAGGGCGTGCGGGAATCGATGGTCAGTGAAAAGGGGGCGCTATGGCTGGCATTGGGAACCAGCGAGCGGATGAAGCCGTCTTCGATGAAGTAGAGCGGGATCGAATTCTTCCTGGCAAAGGCAAGGGCCGCGGGAGGTACATTCAGACCCCAGACGAGAAGAGCCGGGTTGGGGGAAGCCTTGATGGCGGCGGCCCACTTACGCGTGAAAACCTTGTCGGTCAGATAGAGCGGCAGGAAGGTGAAGCGGGCCTGGGGAAAATACGCTCGGAGAATCGCTTGTTTCCACCGTCTCAGATGGAAAGCGAAAACGTCCCGGCCTGTTAAGTCCGGCTTTTCATTCGTCGTCATCTCGCCGGCAGCTTTCCCGAGGCAAATCATCCCGCACGGCGGTTTATTTACCCGCCAGCGGAATGAATGTCACATATCAGGCCGTTCTTTTCGATCGTCCGGCGGCTAGTTCCGGTCCCGGATATTGTAATATCCCATGACCACGACGCCCCAGGCGAGCAGGGCGCCCAGGAACACCAGGATGGAATTCAGGAGCCTGCTCGGATATTGCGCCAGTTCCGACAGCGTCGGCTGGATGAACACGGCGAGATAGCGCTGCTTGGCATTGGCCTCGATTCTTGCCTTTTCCAGCCCCGTCAGCGCCGAGGTATAGGCGCGTTCGGCGAATTCGCGATCTGTCTCCAGCGTTTCATACTGCTGGATACGGCTCGCGACGTCGGTGAAGGACGCCGCAGCCGTTCGGCTCTGCTTGCTGGCCGTGCCGCTGCCGAACCTCTGTCTTTCCTGCTCGATCTGCTTTTCCAGGCTTGCGATCTGCGAGCGCATGACCCGGACGCGCGGCGTATCCTCGCCCATCTGGGTGAGTGCGGTGGAAAGCTCGGTCTTCAGCTGAACGAGTTTTTCCTCGAGCCCTGCCACCAGTTGGGTCGCGAGTTTTGCCCCTTCCACCGGGTCTGCTTCCTGCGAGGAATCTCGATAGATTCTGAGCGCCAGTCTGGCGTTTGATAAACGCTCTTCCGCCATGCGGACCTCGCTCTGCGCAACTTTCAGGACTTCGTTGCGTGCCGACAACGAGAGCTCGTTTACCAGCTTTTCGCTCTGGGTAATGACAAATGCCGAGATCTTCTGCGAGTCCTCCGGCGTGAAGGCCTTGACCTCTAGCTCCATGATACCGGACGTATGGTCGAAATTGACGTTGACCATGCTTCGCCAGTATTCGAGCTTGTCCTCAATGGGAAGGTCCCGGCCGATACCATAAAAATAATCCAGCCCTCGCGGAGCGAAGACGGAATCCAGCCCGAAGGCCTCGTCCACCGCCTGAACCATCCGCTCGCTGCGGATGAAGTCGAGCAGGACGTAGGAATCGGAAAACGTGCTGCCGGCGGAGGCCTGGGAAAACATCCCCAGAAGGTCCGAGGGCTGGGAAGACTCGATGCTGCGGACGGAAAAGGAAGCCGAACTGTGATATTGGTCGGCAGCGATGAACGCCATGTAGAGAGACGTCAAGACTGCCGGCAGTGCAACGAAAGCCACGAAGCCCGAGACGATCGCCAGATGCCGGAGGCGCAGCTTGCCGATCCAGCCGCGGGTCGCTTTGGCTGCCTGCGGTTCGGCCTCGATGACAGGCGGGGAGGGCTCCGCAACAGGCATGGGGCTTTCCAGAAGCCCCTCAAGCAGACGCAGATTTTTGGGCTTGTGAAGCGGTTTCGCTTCGGGCGCCAGCTGAAGGTGGGTAACAACTTCGCCAGTCTTCTTGCCTTGGGCTTGGTCTGTCACGTCTATTGCCTCGTCATGTTGCGCTCGTGAACGGCGATAGCATCTTCTAAATTATCATAATATGTTAATTTTCCGTCTTCGAGAACGATGCCGGATTCGCAATAGTCCCGCAATGTGGTGGCGCTGTGGGAGACCATGATGACATCGGAATCCGCGAGCCGCTCCTTGAAGACCTGCTGGGATTTCCGCTTGAAGTTTGTATCTCCCACCGCGGTGATTTCGTCGACGAGATAATAGTCGAACCTGACCCCCATGCTGACGCCGAAGGCGAGCCGCGCCCTCATGCCGGATGAATAGGTGCGGACGGGTGCCTTGTAGAAGGCACCGAGTTCCGCGAAGTCGGCAACATAGGCAACAAGCTCCTCCGTGTCGACACCATATATCCTGGCGACGAAGCGGACATTCTGCTCCCCCGAAAGATTGCCTTGGAAGCTGCCCTGGAAACCGAGCGGCCAGGATATCTTGCCCTGGCGGACGATGCGCCCCTTGTCCAGCTCCAGCGTGCCGGCAATGATCTGCAGCAATGTCGATTTGCCCGCACCATTGCGACCCAGGAGCCCGACGCTTCTGCCGCGCGGAATGACGAAGGAAACGTCATTGATGATGGGCTTCGAAATTCCCTTCATTCGCACAAACTTCGTCGCACGTTCCAGCCTGATCATCGTCCTCTCAATACCTTCCCGGAGCTCGTGAATATGAGCAATCCTCCAAACAGCAGAGAAAATGCAATGCCGTAAAGATAGCCCGCATCATAGCCGATGGCACGATATTCGGGGTAGAACCCCTTGCGAAACAGCATGACGACGTGCGCGAGGGGGTTGAGCAGGATCACCTCTTGTGCCGGATGCGGCAGGCTGTCCGGCAGATAAAACACACCGGAGACAAGAAAGAGCGGGCGCGTGACGATTTCGAAGAATTTCTCGTATAGGGGGTACTTTGGAAACAGCACATTGTTTGCGAGAGCATTTCCCAAAGCCAGCAGGCTGGCGGCAAACGCCGCTTCTATGATGTAGGGCCATTCGATCGTCAGGGGCGTCTTCAAGCTTAGGCCAATGGCCGTGAAGACGCAGAAGGCGACGACGGCAGTGGTTCCCAGTTGCAGGATATAGCGCGCGAGCACAGTGTCGATGGGTGCGACGTTCGGATAGCTCAGGAGAGCGCGGTTTCCGTTGACGGCGCTGTTCAGATAGCCGGCCATCGCCTGGTAGAATTGATAGGCGATGTAGCCCGTCGCGAAAAACAGCGGAAAGCTCGCTCCCAGCGCCGGTGTGTGGGCGATCGCCATGAAGATCAGAGACAGAAAAGCGATATGGGAGGCGGGATCGAGAAAAGCCCAGATGTACCCGCCCGGCTTGCTGCCAAAGCGGGTGGACGTTTCGCGGACCACCAGCGCCGCCACGACACGGATATGCGTTGTGAGATAATACAAGTGACCTCGTACGGCTAGCCCGGCACGACATCGAAGTTCATGGCCGGTTATCGTGTCGAAAATAAGCTGTTTCGCCGGAAGATGCCAGAGACAACATCAATCGGCGACAATGCCCCGGGCCTGCGCCGGTTCCAACGACGCGGTTTCCGCGTCGTCTTCTTGGAAGGTCAATGATTGGAGGCGCCGCCGCTGCTCGCTCAATTCGCCGTCAGCAGTTCCGTGCAATAGCTCGGGCCATTGGCGCCGGGGCGGTCGGAAACGATCGTGATGTCGCGGATGGTGTAGTTATCGGAAACGGCAATTTTTGCCGAGCAACTCACGCTCGCGGTGCGGCCGTTCTGTTGCTTGATGCGCTTATAGCCGCCGCGCCAGTTGTAGACCGTCACGGAGCCTTCGTTGCTGTCGCTGATCGGCGGGCTGAATTTCGCAAAGAACTCTCCGGCCGAATGCCCCACCCATCGGCTCTCGATCGGGTTGCTGGCGATGCCGGCGGTGGTGCAGGCTGAAAGGGCAAGGGCGAAAACGGCGGTCGATGCGATGGCGCGGCGGCTCATGGTCTGGAAAAATCCTGTTGTCTTCTATGGTGCCTGGGAGGCATGTCTTTCGAGATCGCACCTAACAGATTTCTTGCCGGTTTCGCGAGATAGCCGAGAGCCATCGGCATCAAATTTCTCCGACGCCGCTTTTTTGCAACGCCTTGGTTCGAGAGGCCTTTCCGGGCACCTAAGGGACGGATCGCGTCCCTGTCGCAAATTTTTCATGACTGCCGCTTGTGGAATGAAAAATGCTGGTCTATAGAGGCGCCGCTGGTCACGGAGTGTAGCGCAGTCTGGTAGCGCACCACGTTCGGGACGTGGGGGTCGAGTGTTCGAATCACTCCACTCCGACCAGCTTGATCACCTGATATTTCGCAAAAGTCGGCTCCAGCCCGTTACGGGGATGGTTCTCGTTTGAGAGATGCTCTCGTTGCTTGGGTAAGCGCGTCACTCCGAAGTGAGGAAGGCCCGGGCAAAGCCTGGTTCTGCCACCTGCAGGGTCCCCTCGGGCAGCTTCAGAATCCGGTCGAGGGCGATGCCGTAAGTCAGCATCCAGTCGTCCAGCATCGTGACTGCTCCGTCGATGTCCCCGGTTTCGGCCTGTTTCAGCGCCTGGTGCATGACCTTGCCGACACTCAATCGAAGCTCGAGCAGCATCAGCGCAAAGGCCTGCGGATCCGGTGCGTCGAGGCTTCCCTCCTCATGGCCCTGCTTCAGGATATCGGCAAGCAAAGGCTGCACGACTGCCGTCAGCGCCTCGTTGATGCGGTGGAAAAGTACGACGTTTTCCGGCTTGAACAGGACATTGAACGTCTTTCTCAGTTGCGGCGCGAGTTCGACCTTCAGGCGCCGCGAACCCGCGAAGAGCGCATTCAGCCTGCCGATGGCATTGATCGACGGATTGTCGAAGAGCGGTTGGAACTGCTTGAGATTCTCACGGGACAGCCGGACGGCAAGTGTCTCGAGCAGTGCCTCTTTCGACGGAAAATAGTGATAGAAGGCGCCTTTGGAGACGCCGGCCTCGCGAATGATGTCGTTGACGGTGGTGCTTTCGTAGCCACGCGTGAAGAACAGGCGCTGTGCGCAGTCCAGCAGTTCGTTCGACCGCACCTCTGGCGGTTTTTTGATCCGGACCACGATCCTTTTCCCCAGTTAGGCCGGACATTGTCGTCCCGAATGCGACAAAATCCAGCGTTGCGCCTGTATGCCATTTATATAGACTGACGGTCGGTCTGATGCTAGAGGCGTTGTGAAAAGGGGCGCCACCGCTGGAGGTCACCTTGCGAGCCTTTAGACTTGTGATTGCGACCGCGGTTGTCGCGGCAGTGGCCGCTGCGGCTGGTTGGTATATGCTGAGGCCGGCAGCCGTTTTGGTTGCAATGCCGTCGCGCGGCGATGCCGCCGAAGTCGTCTATGCAAGCGGCATCGTTGAGCCGCGCGTCTGGGCCAAGGTTACGCCGCTGATTCGCGAGCGGATCGTCTGGCATTGCAATTGCGAAGGCGAGCGTGTCGCCAAGGGCGACGAGCTCGCCCGCCTTGACGATACCGAGGCGAAGGCGGCGCTCGGCGAGCTTCGCGCGCGGCTGGCGCTTGCGGAAGAGGAGCTCCGCCGCCACACGGCGCTTTCGGCACGGAATGTTGTCAGTCAGCAGGAGCTCGATCGGGCGCGTAGCGAGGTCGTCCAGCTGGAGGCGCTTGTCGCCGGACAGCAGGCGAGGCTGGACAGCTATATTCTCCGTTCGCCGAGCGACGGCATGGTGTTGAGACGGGATGGCGAAGTGGGCGAGATCGCCGAACTCGGCGCGGCACTCTTCTGGGTGGGGGAGCCGAGCCCTCTCATCGTGGTCGCGGATGTCAATGAAGAGGATATCCCCCGGATTGTCGTCGGGCAGAATGCGCTGCTGAGATCCGATGCCTTTCCGGGACGGCAGCTCGATGCAGAGGTGGACAGCATTACCCCGAAGGGAGACCCTGTCACGAAAACCTATCGCGTCCGCTTTCGCCTGCCGGACGACACGCCGCTCAGGATCGGCATGTCGACGGATGTGAACGCCATCGTCAGGGTTTCCCGCAATGCGCTCCTTTTGCCCTCCGTTGCGGTCGAAAACAGCAGGGTCTTCGTCGTCGACGGCGACAGGGCGTATGGCCGCGACATCCGCACCGGTATTCGCGGACCGCAGGGTATCGAGGTTCTGTCCGGCATCGACGAGACGACCCTTGTCATCACGCCGCATCCGGCCAACCTGACCGATGGTGCGCGCGTGAAGGTATCGGACGCGAAGACAGGGTGAGGTGGCGATGCGTCTCATCTTCGAAATTGCCCTGACCCATATTGCCGGGCGCGGTCGCCAGACCCTGGTCGCGGCGTTCGGCGTGGCGATCGGCGTCGGTTTTTCCATCGCCATGGCGGCCCTGATGCAGGGAGGCCAGGACGATTTCGTCCGGCAGCTTGTCGATACCATGCCGCATGTCCAGATCACCGACGAGCAGCGCACTGCCCGCCGCCAGCCCGCGGAGGATGCCTTCGACGTGGTCGTCATTGCGGGGCTTCGCCCACGCGACGACCGGCGCGGCATCATCAACCCGACGGCGGCACTCTCGTGGCTGCGCGCGTGGATTCCGGGCCGGTTGGCGCCCAGCCTGAAATCGCAGGGGGTCATCCGCTATTCCGGCCGGGAAGTGGGGGCTTCGGTAATCGGCGTCGAACCCACGGTCGAGGTCGGCGTGTCGCCGATCGTGGAGGACTTCAGGCAAGGCAGCTTCTCGGCGTTGGCTGTGGGCGGTAACAATGTCCTCATCGGCGACACCATGGCCAACCGGCTGGGGGCCGGTCTCGGCGACACCATTACCGTCGTCTCTGCCCAGGGGCTCACGCGAAACTTCAAGATCGCCGGACTGTTTCACACGGGCTCGACGGCGCGCGACGAGGGCGAGGCCTATGTCCTCTTGAAGAACGCCCAGATTCTCTCGGAGCGGCCGAACGCCATCAACGAGATTCGCATCAAACTCGATGATCCCAATCGGGCGCCGCTGGTGGCGCAACGGGCGGAGGCCGAGCTCGGCTATAAGGCCGTCGCATGGCAGGAGGCGAATGAATCGATCCTCGAGGCGCTCGTCGTCCGCAACGTCATCATGTACACGGTCGTAGGCGCCATCCTGCTGGTCGCCGGTTTCGGCATCTTCAATATCATCTCCACCATCACGCATGAGAAGGCGCGCGATATCGCGATCATGAAATCGCTCGGCTTTCCCGCCGGCGACATGCGCCGCCTGTTCCTGCTCGAAGGCCTTGCCATCGGCGCCGCCGGCTCGGTTGGCGGCTGGCTGATCGGCTTTCTGCTCGTTTATGGATTGTCGCTGGTGCGTTTCGAGATCGCCGCCACCGGCCAGGAGATGACCCGGCTGCCGATCGCCTGGAGTGTTCTCCACTATGTCATCGCTTCGGCCTTCGCGCTCGGATCGGCGGCGGTCGCCGGTTATCTTCCGGCAAGGCGTGCGGCGCGGGTCAATCCCGTCGACATCATCAGGGGGGCTACATGAGCAACCTGATCGAGGCGAGGAACCTGACGCGCATCCTCCGCGAGACCGTGCCCGTGACGCTCGTGAAGAATATCACGCTTGCGATCGGCGAGCGGGAATTCGTTGCCGTCACCGGCCCTTCCGGCTCCGGCAAGTCTTCGCTTCTCTATCTCTTGGGCCTGCTCGACCGGCCGACGGAAGGAACGCTCTTCATCGCCGGCCGGGAGACGGAGGAGATGAACGAGGCGGAGCGCGCCGCGATCCGCCTTTCGACGATCGGCTTCGTCTTTCAGTTCCATTTCCTGCTGCCGGAATTCACGGCGCGGGAGAATGTCGAGATCCCGATGCGCCGGCTTGCGAAACTGAGCCGTCCTGCCATGCGCGAGCGGGCCGGCGAACTGCTCCGGTCGCTCGGTCTCGGCGATCATCTCGACAAACGCCCCGACCAGATGTCCGGCGGCCAGCGCCAGCGTGTCGCCGTTGCGCGCGCGCTGGCAAACGACCCGCCGCTCATTCTGGCCGACGAACCGACCGGAAGCCTGGACAGCAGGAACTCGGAGCAGGTGTTCACAATCCTCGAGGCGCTTGTTCGCGAGCGCGGCAAGACCGTCGTGGCCGTCACCCATGACCTCGATATGGCCGCACGCATGGACCGCCGCCTTCATCTGATCGACGGCATGCTTGACGGCAACCTCCCGACAGAAACCCCAAAGCCCGGCTGAAGACGGATGCCGTCCTTACGGCGGGCAGCACGCACGCGCCGCTGACCGGCCACGCCCGCCCTGCGTCAGTCTCACGCGTGTCGCGTGAAATCGACGCGCGATGTGCGACGTTATAGCTCGTGCAGCCGCGCTTTCGATGCATGCGCCTGATTTATCTCGATAAAATTCGCGACTTTCCAGCTTGCAGGGACTGGCACGGTGTTTGCGTAACGAGATTCGACCAGCAGGAAGTGCAGGATTCATGCATGATCTCTGGCAAGAACAGGAGAACGATAATGGGGAATTTCAAGAACCTTCTCTTTGCCTCGGCGCTCGCCGTCATCCTGCCTCTGCAGGCGGTCGACGCCTCGGAAATTCGTGTCGGTTTCACCGCCGATGCTCTCACGCTCGACCCGGCCAATCACCGCAACCGCGAAACCGAAACGATCATCCGCAATCTCTATGACGGCATCCTCACCCGCGATGCCGATATGAAGATCGTCCCGGAGATCGCCGAATCCTTCACGCAGACCTCGCCGACCACCTTCGAGTTCGTCATCCGCAAGGGCATCAAGTTTCACGACGGTTCGGACCTGACGGCGGAGGATGTCAAGTTCACGCTCGACCGGCTGACGGTGGAAGGCGCCATGGGCGACGGGCAGACAAGTCCGCGTAAGAGCCTGCTCGGGCCGCTGAAGTCGACGGCGGTCGAGGGCAACAAGGTGATCGTCACCCTGAGCGAGCCCTGGCCGATCCTGCCGGCCATGTTGCCGGTGCAGGAAATCGTCTCCAAGGCCTTCGTGGAAAAGGTCGGCACGGCCGGCCTGGCGACCCAGGTAAACGGCAACGGTCCGTTCAAGCTCACCGAATGGCGCAAGGGCGATTCCATCATCATGGAGCGCTTCGACGGCTACTATGGCGGCGCGTCGGACATCCCGCCTGCCGGCAAGGCCTGTGTCGACCGCGTGATCTTCAAGGTCATTCCGGAAACCGCCTCTCGCGTCGCGGCGCTTCTCTCCGGCGATATCGACATCATCAACGAGCTGCCGCCTTTCTCTATCGCGCAGGTGAAGAACAATCCCGATACCGAGGTGATGACCGTCAACGGCACGCGCAGCTTCTTCATCGCGCTCAACAACAAGGGCAAGGTCTTTGGTGACATTAAAATGCGTCAGGCGGTTGCCTACGCGCTCGACAAGAAGCTGATCATCGACCGCATCCTCGGCGGCAACGCCGTGTCCATCGACGGTATCCTGAGCCCGGCCGCCTTCGGGGCTTCGAAGCTGCCGTCTCACGACTATGATCCGCAGAAAGCCAAGGCCCTGCTTGCCGCGGCGGGTTATCCCGACGGCATCGATGTGGTGATCGACACGGAGGGTGCCTATAAGGATACGGTCCAGGCAATCGCCTCCGTGCTCGCGAAGAGCGGCATCCGCGCCAAGGTGGAAGTCAGCGAGTCGGCCATTCTGAAAGCCAAGTGGGACCCGAAGGACGAAAACCCCAAGGGAGACATGTATTTCACCTCCTGGGGCAACGGCTCGCTCGATCCCTACGATATCTTCCTGCCCACCCATCGCAGCGGCGATCGCGGCAATTCCGCTCATTACGCCAATCCCGAACTGGACAAGCTGCTCGACCAGGCCTCCAGCGAACTCGATACGGCAAAGCGGGCCGGGCTTTACAACAAGGCCGAAGCGATCATCAATGCTGACCTTCCCTATGTCTATCTCTGGGTGCCCCAGGATATCTATGGGGTTTCGAAGCGCGTGAAGGGCTGGAAGCCGAGCGCCGACAGCCGCATCAACCTTCACGACGCCTGCGTTGAATAAGCGGGACAGGGCAGGACGTGGGTAGGTTTCTCGAACGTCTGCTGCAATTGATCCCCGTTCTTCTCGGTGTGAGCCTCATCGTCTTTCTGATGCTGGCGCTCACACCGGGCGATCCGGTGGAGATCATGATCGGCGACCAGAACATGACGGCCGAGCAGGAAGCGCTGTTGCGCAGCGATCTCGGCCTGGATCGGCCTTTGCCGGAGCGGTTCCTGAATTTTCTCGGCAATGCCGTCCAGGGGGATTTCGGCACCAGCTATTTTCATCGGCGCCCGGTCAGCGAGGTGATTTCCGAGCGCCTGCCGGCGACCATCGAACTGAGCCTCGTGGCGATGCTGATCGCGCTCGCCACCGCAATTCCGCTCGGTGTGGCGGCCGCCATCCATAAGAATACGATCATTGACCGCATCGCTACCGTCGGCTCGCTGTTCGGCGTGTCGCTGCCGGGGTTCTGGTTCGGCATCCTGCTTCTGATGCTGTTTGCCATGCATCTGAGGCTGCTGCCGGTTTCGGGACGCATCGGTTTCGAAAGCGAGGTGCCGTCCGTCACCGGCTTCCTGCTGATCGATACCTTGCTCCAAGGCCGCTTCTCCGCCTTCCTCGACGCGGTGAAGCATATCCTGCTGCCGGCGATCACGCTCGGCCTGCCGATGACAGCGATTCTGACGCGCGTCACACGCACCGCCATGCTGGAGGTAATGCGGCAGGACTACGTCGCCTTCGCCGAGGCCAAGGGCATTAGCCGCAGGCGCATCCTCTTCCGACATGCACTGAAGAACGCGCTCATCCCGACCGTTTCGGTCGCGGCGATCGAAACCGGCTCGCTGCTCGGCGGCAACATGATCGTCGAGACCGTATTCGGCTGGCCAGGCCTCGGGCGCCTGGTGGTGGAGAGCATCTTCGTGCGCAACTACCCGCTCGTGCAGGCGGCCGTGCTTCTCTACGCCGTCACCTACGTGCTGATGAATTTCGTGGCCGACATTCTCTACACGGTCCTCAATCCGAGAGTGAAACTATGAGCGCCGTATCCGATCCGGCGACGGCTTCGCCCGCCGCCTCGCTTTTCCGGCGCAACCTCGCCACCTTCGCGGAAAACCGCCTGGCCGTGGCAAGCGCCGTCATCCTGCTCGGCTTCGTCGTCATGGCCGTCTTCGCGCCCTGGATCGCGCCGCAGGATCCGAACGAGACGGACCTGTTCCGTCGCCTCCAGCCGCCCGCCTGGATGCCGGGCGGCGAATGGGCCTATCTGCTTGGATGCGACGCGCTTGGCCGCGATATCTTCTCGCGCATCATCTACGGCGCCCGCATATCGATCTTCATCGGCACGGTGGTCGTTGCCGTCGCCACCGTCATCGGCATTCTCGCCGGGCTTGCCGCCGGATATCTGCGCGGCTGGGTGGATACGCTGATCTCGCGGCTGATCGACATCCTGCTCGGCTTTCCCTATCTCATCTTCGCCATCGGCCTGATGGCGATGATGGGGCCGGGTCTGGTCAACATCATCCTGGCGCTGGTCTACAAGGAATGGGTGATCCCGGCCCGCGTGGTGCGCGGCGAGACGCTCGCCGTGCGAGAATTGGAATATGTCGAGGCCGCGCGTGCGCTCGGCGCCTCGCGCTTCCATATCATGATCCGCGAGATCATGCCGAATGTGCTTTCCTCCGTTCTGGTCGTCGCCACCATCCGCATGGCGGACGTCATCATTCTCGAAGCGAGCCTCTCCTTCCTCGGTCTCGGCGTGCAGCCGCCCACCGCCTCCTGGGGCTCGATGGTGGCCGACGGGCGCGCCTTCATCCTCGAAGCCTGGTGGGTCAGCACCTTTCCGGGGCTCGCCATCCTGACGCTGGTGCTGGTCATCAACGTCGCGAGCCAGGGCCTGCGCGACGCCTTCGATCCGAGGTTCCACGAATGACCGGCGCGATGGGCAATCTTCTCGAAGTGCGCGGCCTGCGCACCGTGTTCGATACGCGCGCCGGAGAGGTGCGTGCCGTCGATGGCGTCGATCTCGACGTCCGCCCCGGCGAATGTCTCGGCGTGGTCGGCGAATCCGGCTCCGGCAAAAGCGTCACCTTTGCTTCAGTCATGGGCCTGGTGAGAAGTCCCGGCCGCATCGAAGAGGGTGCGATCCGCTTCGAGGGGCGCGATCTTCGCGCGCTTTCGCAGAAGGAACTGCGCCGCATCCGCGGACGCCATATCGCGATGACCATGCAGGACGCGCTGACCGCCCTCAATCCGGCACTGACGGTCGGCGAGCAGATCCTCGAAGTGCTCTATGCGCATGACGAGACTTTGCCTTCCGGTGGACGCGCGAGAACCGAAGCTGCACGGAAAAAGGCGGTGGAAATGCTAACCCTGGTCGGCATTCCCTCCGCCGATGAGAGGCTCAGATATTACCCGCACGAGTTCTCCGGCGGCATGCGTCAGCGCATCATGATCGCGATTGCGCTCGCCTGCCGGCCCAAGCTCCTGATCGCCGACGAGCCGACGACGGCGCTCGACGTCACCATCCAGGCGCAGGTGCTGGAACTGATCGCGGATATTCGCACAAGGCTTGGCATGAGCGTGGTGCTGATCACCCACGATCTCGGCGTCGTTTCGGAATATTGCGACCGGATGATGGTGCTCTATGCCGGCCAGGTGGTCGAGGAAGGGCCGACCGCCGCGGTGATCGGCGATCCGCGCCATCCCTATACCAAGGGGCTGCTGCGTTCGATCCCGCGGCTTTCGCTACGCGGCCAGCCGATCGAGCCGATCGAGGGGCAGGTGCCGGACCTGATCGGCCTGCCGCCGCAATGCCGGTTCTATTCGCGCTGCCGCGAGCGCATCGATGCCTGCCTTCAGCCGATCGCCATGCGCGAAATCGGCGCTGCCCGCCGCGCCCGCTGCATCCGGCTCGAAGAGGAGACAAGGCCATGACCGTGTCGGAACCACTCATCAGGGTCGAAAGCCTCGTCAAGCATTACGGCGGGCGTCGGAGCCTCATGGACCGCCTGGCCGGGCGGCCGGCGATCAGCATCCGGGCGCTCAATGGCGTCAGTTTCACGGTCGCCCGCGGCGAAACGCTGGGGCTGATCGGCGAAAGCGGCTGTGGCAAGTCCACGCTCGGGCGTGCCGTCCTGCGCCTGCACGAACCGACGGCGGGACGCGTCACCTTCGACGGCGCAGACGTGACGGCGCTTTCCCCGGCAGAACTCAAGGCCATGCGCCGCGATATGCAGATCATCTTTCAGGACCCCTATGCCTCGCTCAATCCGCGCCGCACGGTGGCGGAAATCGTCGGCCTGCCGCTGAAACTGCATAACCTGGCGAAGAGCGGCAGGGAGGCGCGCGACAAGGTGGCGGCGATCATGGAGCGCGTCGGTCTGAAGGCGGCCCATCTCGACCGCTATCCACACCAGTTCTCGGGCGGACAGCGCCAGCGCATCGGCATTGCCCGCGCTCTGATCAGCAACCCGCGCTTCATCGTCTGCGACGAGCCGGTCTCGGCGCTCGACGTATCGATCCAGGCGCAGATCATCAAGCTTCTCATAGAGCTGAAACGCGAACTCGGCCTCACCTATCTCTTCGTCTCGCACGATATTTCGGTGATCGGCTATCTCTCCGATCGTGTGGCGGTGATGTATCTCGGCGAGATCGTCGAGATGGGACCGGTGGAGCGGGTGCTGCAATCGCCGCGCCATCCCTATACGCAAAGCCTGCTGTCGGCAGTGCCGGACGTGGATTCTCCGGGCTTGCGCAAGCGGGTGAAGCTTACCGGCGATCTGCCTTCTCCGCAGGCGCCGCCGCCCGGCTGCAAGTTCCATACCCGCTGTCCGCTGGCGGTGGAGCGTTGCCGGACGGACGTGCCTGTCGTCCGCACGGTCGGCGAAGGCCACACCGCCGCCTGCCATTTCGCCGAAGAGCTTGTGCAAGGATGATGATGACCTCATGACCGCCTTTGTTGTCGAACCTGCTTTTCCCGTCCGCCTCACCGGCACCGCCTTCGAGCGCGGCCTGGCGCAGGCTGCCGCCGGGGTCGCGCACGAGACCGTTTTCGCCGCCACGATCGGCCGCGTGGAGCAGGCGAGAGCCGAAGGCGTGCTCGATGCAGCGGCGCTGGAATTTCTGCACCGCCAGCGCGCTTTCCTTCTGGAAAGCGATCCCCACACGATGGCGGAACTTGCGGGTATCGCCGAAGGCTTCGACCTGCCGGAGGACGAGCTTTTCATCCATCAGCATCTCAGCCTTCTCAGGGATCTGAGCAAGGGGGCGGGGCTCGATGCAGACGGCTGCTCCACCTTCGCGATTGGCGAGGGGCCGGAAGGCCCGCTTGTCGTCAAGAACCGTGACTTTTCCGGCATCCATGTCGGCATCCAGCGCGTCTTCCTGCATGAGGGGCCGGACATCGAGACCGGCAGGATGCTCTGCGTCGGCAGCGCAGGCAGCCCCGGCGCCTATTCGAGCGGCATCAATGCCGCCGGCCTTGCATTGGTCGATACCCATATCGGCAGCCGCCGCCATGGCGTCGGCTGGCTCCGTTACTTTGCAATGACGCGCATCCTCGCCACCTGTCGCTCGGTGCCGGAGGCCATCGCGTTCCTGCGGGCGAGACGGCATGCCGGCGGTGGTTCGGTCACGCTCGCCGACCGGTACGGACACGTGGCCTCGGTGGAGTTCGGCACGGACCTTCTGGGTGTCGAGGAGGGGCGCCGCGTCTGGCGCACCAACCATTTCGTCTCGCCGGAACTCTCCTCCTTCAATTTCACCGATGACGGCGACCGCATCGACGCCAATTCCTTCGACCGTTTCGCCTACCTTTCGAGAGAGGTGCCGGTGGGCGACTGGACCGTACCCCGTGCCGCGCGACTGATGGCAACCCATGCCCCGGACGGGCCGCATTGCGGACCGCTGTGCCAGCACGGCGAAAAGGACGCAGCCCGCACCATTTCCTCCGCGATCTTTGCCTGTAATATGCTCCAGCTGTACTTTCTGGAGGGCAATCCCTGCGAAGGCCGGTGGCGGGTCTACGATCTGACCGGCTGAGGTGGCAGGATGGCCCGCAAGCTGGATCAGGAGCCGCGCATGGCGCGTTACGAGGGCGAGATTATCGGCGCGCACGAAAGCATTCACGCGCTGCGCAAGCTCGTGACCCGTGTCGCCGCAAGTCCGACCCGCACCGTGCTGATCTACGGTGAGACCGGCACCGGCAAGGGGCTCGTGGCGCGCATGCTGCACCAGCAATCGGCCCGCGCGACAAAGGAATTCGTCGATCTCAATTGCGCCGCCATTCCGTCGAGCCTGATGGAATCGGAGCTGTTCGGCCATGAGCGGGGCGCCTTCACCGGTGCGACGGAGAAGAAGACGGGGCTGGTGGAAGCCGCCAATCACGGCACGATTTTCCTCGACGAAATCCGCGAACTGGATCTCGTTTTGCAGGCAAAGCTGTTAAGCCTGCTCGACACCCAGAATTTCCGCCGCGTCGGTGCCGTGAAGACGACAGCGGTCGACGTGCGCTTCATTGCGGCGACCAACAAGATCCTGCTGTCGGAGGTCAATTCCGGCCGCTTCCGCGAGGACCTCTATTACCGGCTGCAGGTGATCGCGCTCAACATTCCCTCCCTGCGCGAACGTGGCGAGGACGTGCTGATCCTCGCCCGGCATTTCATCGACAAGTTCAACGAGCAATACGGCCGGTCGATCCGCGGCGTGAGCGACGAGGCGGCGCGGATTTTCCTCTCCTATCCCTGGCCCGGCAACGTGCGCGAACTCGAAAACCTGATCGAGCGCATCTTCATCCTGGAAGAGGAGGACATGATCCTGCCGCGCCACCTGCCGGATCGTATCCTGCGCACCGCCCGCGCCCATTCCGCCACTGTGCTTCCCGCGATACCATCTGTTGCGGGCGTACAGGATTTCGCCGGCCTTGGCTTTCACAACGCAAGCGCCGCCTTCCAGAAACAGCTCGTACAGCAGGCGCTTTCAGCCGCAGGCGGCAATGTCCAGCAGGCCGCCGCCGCTTTGAAGCTCAGCCGTCATGCTCTGCGTCATCAGATGATCAAGCTGGGGCTGGCCGGCGCTTGATGCGCGATTTTCCTGCATGCGGCGTGAAATTCGCGCGAGGCCATGCACGATGATGCGAAAGATGCTGGAATTCCTTTAAAAACAACCGTTTGCCAGCCCGAAACCAGGTTGGCACGAGCCATGCATAACCGCTGCCATGACAATCATTGCTGCGGGAGTTACATGCATGCAGTCGCTGAAGATCATCTGCCCGAACGGTCATCTGGGGTTTGCGCCCCTGAAGCCCGGGAGCTTCCACATCGGCGTCGAGGCCGGGCCGGATTTCATAGCCGCCGATTCCGGCAGCGACGATATCGGTCCCGTGCCGCTCGGCAATGACATCTGTGCCAGTCCGAAAGCCTGGCAGGAGCACGATCTCGAAGAGATGCTGCTCGCGTCCCGCCGCATCGGCGTGCCGATGATCATCGGCTCGTCGGGCGATACCGGCACGAACAGCCGCGTCGACATGTATGTGGAGATGATCCGCGAGATTGCCGCCCGCCACAAACTGCCGCCGTTCAAGCTCGGCTGGTTCTATTCCGAGGTGGACAAGGAACTGGTGCGCGAGAAGATCCGCTCCGGCTCGACCATCCAGGGGCTCGATGCCCGGCAGGCGCTGACGGAAGAGGAGTTGGACGCCACGTCCCGTATCGTCGCCATGGCGGGCGTGCATCCGTTCCGCGCGCTTCTGGATCAGGGCTGCGACGTCATCATCGGCGGGCGGTCTTCCGACAGCGCCGTCTTCGCCGGCGCGGCACTGGCACGCGGTTTTCCGGAAGCGCAGTCCTATTATCTCGGCAAGGTGCTGGAATGCGCCTCCTTCTGCGCCGAACCTTATGGAGCGAAGGAAACGGTGCTCGGGGAGGTGACGAAGGATTGGGTGGAAGTGACGGCCATGTCGCCTGCCCAGCGCTGCACCATCGCCTCGGTTGCCGGCCATGCGATGTACGAGCGCTCCAATCCGTTCCATGAATTCGTGGCGGGCGGCATGCTCGACATGGCCGATTGCGTCTATGAGCAGGTTTCCGAAAAGACCACCCGCGTCACCGGAATGCGTTTCGTTCCGGCCGAGGAGTTCCGTGTCAAGCTGGAAGGCTCGGGCAAGATCGGCGAGCGGTTTGTCGGCATGGCCGGTATCCGTGACCCCTACACCATCGCCCATGTGGACGAGGTGATCGAATGGGCGCGCACCCAGGTCCGCGAGCGCTTCGGTGACGAGGGCTGGGAACTGCATTACAACGTCTTCGGGCGCAATGGCATCATGGGCGATCTGGAGCCGCTGAAGGACAAGCCCGGCCATGAGCTCCTGATCGTCGTGCAGGGCGTGGCGCCGACCAAGGAAATGGCTGAGGAAGTCACGATCACCGGCACGCGCCAGCTTTTCTATGCGCGGCTGCCGGATGTCAAAGGCACGGCCGGCGGTGTTTCCTTCGTGCTGGACGAGGTGATGCCGGCAAGCCCGGCCTATCGCTGGACGATCAACCACACGATGGCCGTCAGCGATCCGC
This sequence comes from Neorhizobium phenanthreniclasticum, assembly GCF_040066075.1. Classification (NCBI taxonomy): domain Bacteria; kingdom Pseudomonadati; phylum Pseudomonadota; class Alphaproteobacteria; order Hyphomicrobiales; family Rhizobiaceae; genus Neorhizobium; species Neorhizobium phenanthreniclasticum. The sequence continues at coordinate 40,007 of NZ_JBEAAL010000001.1, read as the reverse complement.
TCGAACTTTTCCCTACCCATACTGCGATCGTCGGCTGAAAAGCCGGGAAAGAACCAATCATGAGCGTGAAAAAACTCTCCGATCTCGCCAAGACCATCCGCAGCAAGAATGCCGGAACCGACAAGATCACCTTCGACATCATCTTCCGGGAGCGAGACACCTACGAAAAGGTAAAGCGTTCGGGGGTGCTGACGCGCCAATCCGTCTGCCGCATCCTGAACGCCGATACGGCTCGATTGACCGATTTCGTCGAATACGATCCCGCCTGCGCCATCAAGTTCACCATCCTTCGGCTCCGGCCGAGCGGCAGCCCCGGCGATGCGGACATCTTCGGTGCGCAACAATACGCGCCCTTCCTGGACGTGGAAGTGAACATGCCGGATTAGGAAGGCAAAGGCACGCCTTCGGCTTCCGGCCTGCGTCGGTTTGATCGGTGGCGGCCGGGCCTGGAGCCTCTCTGACGGGTCTCTTCCCGTCAGAAGCGGTCAATCATGGTCGAGAAGCGTGAATCCCGCCATGGAAATGGACACTTTTGCCCTTCGCTGGCCTTGACGCCTTCGACAGTCGGCGTATTGCGCCCCCTTCGTTTGAAGGAGGCCATGTTGAAAACGCTCGCAACGCTCTCTGCCTTTGTCGGCAAGACCTTCGCCCTGTGGGTCATCGGTTTCGCAGTGCTCGGCTATCTGCTGCCCGATCTGTTCAGGCAGATCGGTCCCTATATTGTCACGCTGCTCGGCATCATCATGTTCGGGATGGGGCTGACCCTTTCCGTCGACGACTTCAGGGAAGTGGGCAAGCGCCCCTTCGATGTCGGCATCGGCGTCGTTTCCCAGTTCCTGATCATGCCGCTGCTTGCTGTGCTGCTGACGAGGATCATTCCTTTGTCGCCCGAGGTCGCGGCAGGCGTCATCCTGGTCGGCTGCTGCCCCGGTGGGACGTCGTCCAACGTGATGACCTATCTGAGCAAGGGCGATGTCGCACTTTCAGTCGCGTGCACCAGTGTCACGACGCTCGCCGCGCCGATCGTCACGCCCTTCCTCGTCTGGCTGTTCGCCAGCCAGTATCTGCCGGTCGATGCCTGGGCGATGTTCATCAGCATCGTCAAGGTCGTCCTGGTGCCGCTGGCTCTCGGCTTTGCATTGCAGAAGCTTCTGCCCGGTGCCGTGAAGGCTGCCGTGCCGGCCCTGCCGCTCGTCAGCGTCATCGGCATCGTGCTGATCGTCTCGGCGGTGGTCGCCGCCAGCAAGGGCGCGATCGCCCAGTCCGGCCTGCTGATCTTCGCCATCGTCGTGCTCCATAACGGGCTCGGTTATCTTCTCGGTTTCTTCGCCGCCAGGGCAAGCGGGCTTTCGCTTGCCAAGCGCAAGGCGATCGCGATCGAAGTCGGCATGCAGAACAGCGGGTTGGGCGCGGCGCTCGCCACCGCCTATTTTTCGCCGGCGGCCGCCGTGCCGAGCGCGATCTTCAGCGTCTGGCACAATATTTCCGGCGCCCTGCTTGCGAACTTCTTTTCCGGCAGGACCGAGGAGGGGACCGGCGAGACGGCCACGGCTAACTGACAAAGAAGGGGCCAAACGGCCCCTTTCCTATCACCATCACCAGCGTTCAGATGTCGCTTGCGGCGTTCGAGAATATCTCCGCGGCCTGCTTGGCCGTCATGCGCCTGATTTCCGCTTCGTCGCGGCGGTTTGCGAAAAGCTCGCTTGCCATGATCTGTTCGGCAAGATCTGCCGGCAGCGAGAGAACCACGCGCTGGCCTTCTCCCCCTTGGCTGCGATGGATGCCGCCGACATCGCCGCGCTTGGCGGTGATCATCCCGCCTGCCACGGTGTTCAGCGTATCGGGATCGATCAGGATGAAGGCGCCGGTCGAGCGGTTCTGTTCGTAAGGGTCGAAAACCGCCAGCTCTTCGAACGAAAGGCGCACCTTGCCGATGGCGTTCATCGAGAGCGTTGAGGCATGCGGCAGCCACTTGCCTGTCGCAAGCTCGAGCTGCGACAAGGGCTCGACCGTGGCGCGCTGGCGGCGCGAACCGCTCTTCAGCCAATAGCGTTTTCCCGGTTCGATACCGCCCGGCTGCAACGAGACGAGCTGGGCGTCAAAATGGTGGCCGGTCATCGGTTGGCTGTCGATCGAGACGATCATGTCGCCGCGGGACACATCCACCTGCCGGTCGAGGACCAGCGTGATCGCGTCGCCGGCGACCGCCGCGTTACGCACCAGATCGAAGGTGACGATCTGCTTGACATTGGCGACCGTGCCTGAGGGCAGGATCGTGACGCTGTCGCCCGGCTTGATGGAGCCGCCGGCAACCGTGCCCTGATAGCCTCGAAAGCCTTCGCCGGGGCGGGAAACGCGCTGCACCGGCAGGCGGAAGCCGCCGGCTTGCCCGGATCGCACCGTTGCGAGCTCCAGCGTCTCGATCAAGGTCGGCCCGTCGTACCAGGGCATCGCAGCTTCGGCCGAATAGACGACGTTCTCGCCCTTCAGCGCCGACATCGGGATCGCGGTGATCTGGCGCACGCCGAGCGACAGGGCGAATTCGCGAAACTCGTGGGAAATCCTCTCGAAGACGGCCTTGTCGTAGTTCACGAGGTCGATCTTGTTGACCGCCAGCACGAACTGCCGGATGCCCATCAGCGCCGCGATCGTCGCGTGACGACGGGTCTGTTCGAGCAGGCCGGCGCGGGCATCGGCCAGAAGCACCGCAAGATCGGCGGTCGAGGCGCCTGTCGCCATGTTGCGGGTATATTGCTCGTGGCCGGGCGTGTCGGCGACGATGAAGGAGCGCCGGTCGGTGGAGAAATAACGGTAGGCGACGTCGATCGTGATGCCCTGTTCGCGCTCGGCCTGCAGACCGTCGAGCAAGAGGGCGAAATCCGGCAGACCGAGATCGTTCTGTTGGCCGCTGTCACGGGCAAGCGTTGCCGCCTGGTCTTCCTTCACCGCCTTGGTGTCCCACAGCAGGCGGCCGATCAGCGTCGATTTGCCATCGTCGACCGAACCGCAGGTGATGAGGCGCAGCGGTCGTGTGTCGCGCACCGCCTTTAAAGGTTCGGCCAGGGGCAGGATGGTGGCCGAAGCGGTTTGGGCATGAGCGGTCATCTCAGAAATATCCTTCGCGTTTCTTCTTCTCCATCGAGCCGGACTGGTCGCGGTCGATCGCGCGGCCCTGCCGTTCGGAGACGGTGGCGATCTCGAGCTCGGCGATCACCTCCTCAAGCGTGGTGGCGTGCGAGCGGATCGCGCCGGTGAGCGGGAAGCAGCCGAGCGTGCGGAAGCGGATCATGCCCCGTTGGACGACCTCGCCGGGAAGCAGTTGAAGGCGCAGATCCTCGGCGAGGATCATCATCCCGTCCCGTTCCACATAGGGCCGTTCGGCGGCGTAGTAGAGCGGCACGAGGGGAATATCCTCGGCCTGGATGTAGCGCCAGATATCGACTTCCGTCCAGTTGGAGAGCGGGAAGGCGCGCACGCTCTCGCCTTGTCTGATCATGCCGTTATAGACGTTCCAGAGTTCGGGGCGCTGGTTGCGCGGGTCCCATTTGTGGTCCGGCGTTCGGAAGGAATAGATGCGCTCCTTGGCGCGCGATGCCTCTTCGTCGCGTCGCGCGCCACCGAAAGCCGCGTCATAGCCGCCGGCATCGAGCGCCTGCTTGAGCGCCTCGGTCTTCATGATGTCGGTATAGATCGCCGAACCATGGCTGAAGGGCGTGATACCTTCGGCAGCGCCGCGCGGATTGGTATGCACCACGAGGTCGAGGTCGTATTTCGCGGCAATCTCGTCGCGGAACGCGATCATCTCGCGGAACTTCCAGGTCGTGTCCACATGCAGAAGCGGGAAGGGCACACGACCAGGATAAAAGGCCTTGCGGGCGAGATGCAGCAGGACGGAAGAATCCTTGCCGATCGAATAGAGCATCACCGGCTTTTCGAATTCTGCCGCCACTTCGCGGAAGATGTGGATCGCTTCGTTTTCGAGGGCTTTCAGATGCGGATCGAGCGGTGGTCTGGAAACGGGCGGGGTCTTCACATCCGTTTCCTGTACAGACAAAAGCATTTCGGTCTCCGGGCAGTCTGGAAAACAAACATAAAGGGTTAGCGGGCGATCTGGCTTACCGGCGGGATGGGCTGGGCGGCGCTTTCCGGCACATGCAGGCCGCATTCGCGCTTCTCGTCGTTTTCCCACCACCACCGGCCGGCGCGTTCCGGCTCGCCGGGCTTGATAGCGCGGGTGCAGGGCTCGCAGCCGATCGAAGGATAGCCGCGGGCATGCAGCGGGTTGACGGGAATGGCCTCGGCCGACACATGGGCGCGGATCGTCTCCATGTCCCAGTCAGCAAGAGGGTTGATCTTGATGAGGTTGCGCTCCGCATCATATTCGGCGAACGGCGTTGCGGCGCGGTTGCCCGACTGGCCGCGGCGAAGTCCGGTGATCCATACGTCGGCGCCCGAAAGCGCCCTGGCAAGCGGCTTCAGCTTGCGCACATGACAGCAGGCGTGGCGGGCCTCGACGCTTTCGTAGAAGCCGTTCATGCCGTATTTGGCGACATAGGCGTCCACATCGCCCTGTTCGGGCGTGAAGCGGTGGATGGCGATGCCGTAGCGCTCCTCGGTCTCGCCGATCAGGTCGACGGTTTCCTTGAACAGCCGGCCCGTCTCCAGCGTCGATACCTCGATCGGCAATCGGTGCGTTCCGATCGCAGCGGTGATCACCTGGTCCTCGATGCCGAGCGAGGTGGTGAAGACGGCATGTCCAAGCCCGGCGGCCAGCGCCAGGCGACCGGCAAGGTCTAGGCTTTCGAGTTGGGCGGCGAGGGTATCAGCCACTACCGGCGGGGCTTGGGCCAACCGGTCCTGGCCCGCGGCGTCATGAAGGGTCATGGGGTCTCATTCCGTGAGCAATTGCTGGATTATCCCGGCAAGCGGCGCGAAAGGACAGAAAAACCCGTTTCTTCCCATGGAGATGGAGAGCAAATATCTCTCCAAAGCGGCATTCACACAGAAAACCTGCCGCCTTAACCAAAAGTGACCGGATTTATCTCCGGAAACCCCGGCATTGGTTTGTAATTTCTCATGATTTGGGCTAATCCGGATACATGCTCGCAAGGCAGGGTTTCCGCTTGCGTGCATGCACCCCCTGAGCGCCATGTCCGGCGGCCCCGTGGATGCCTCAAACGAAGCTGAATGAGCGGCGCCGTGAGGCCTTTGGCCCTGCGGCGGCGCTATTTGTCGATGGTTGCGTGATGATATCCCAGAAAGCGAAATATGCGCTGAGGGCGCTGGCCGCCCTTGCGCAGGCCGATCCAGACGAGCCGATGCTGATCTCCGAGATCGCCGTTCAGCAGAGTATTCCAAAGAAGTTCCTGGAACAGATCCTGCTCGACCTGAAGCGCTCCGGCATCGTCATCAGCCGCCGCGGCAAGCAGGGCGGCTATCTTCTGCTGAAACCGGCCGACGCCATCACCTTCGGCGAAGTGCTGCGTCTCGTCGACGGGCCGATCGCACCGCTTCCCTGCCTGTCACAGACCGCCTACCGGAAATGCGAGGATTGCGACGGCGAGCAACTTTGCGAGATCCGCCATGTCTTTGCCCGCGTTGCTGATGCCACGCGCAATGTGCTGTTCACCACCACGATCGCGGATGCCATCGAAGGCACCGGCGAGAGCAAGACCCCCGCCGCCCGCGAGCTTCTGACGGCGTAAGACTTTCCGCTTCTGTCCGATGGCGGATGTGTTGGCCTAGCCTGCCGTCGGAACGTCGAAAAGCAGCAATCCGGGGCTTTCCAAAGGCAGTTGTGCTACAACCTGTCCTTCCGGGTTGAGGACAGCGGTTGGTCCCCAGGCAACGCGTCCGTCGCGCTCGCCGGTGACGTCCGAGGATATCAGCCAGAGGCCTGTTTCGCGGCATCGTTCGCCTCGCACGGCATTGTGGACGTCCCTGAAGATCTCGGCCTTCTGCCGCGGCATCATGTTGTTGGTCGGGCAGACGATCAGAGAGGCGCCAAGATCGGCGACCTGTCGCGCGGCCTCCGGAAAGTTCGTGTCGTAGCAGATATTGATCCCGAAGCGCAGGCCGTCGACCTCGAAGACGGTTTGCTGATGGCCGACGTCGAATATCCTCTCTCCGCCGAGCAGATGAACCTTCCGATAACCGCCGTCGACCTTGCCTTGCGAGACGACCAATGCCGTGTTGAAGAGCCGACCGCCCGCGGCCTCGATCATGCCGACGACGATCGTTGGCCCGGTTCTCGGAAACTGCTGCAGTACCACCTCGAATTCCGGCAGCGAGAGGTCGAGCGCGACACGCCGCGCCGAGGCTTCATCCAGTAGATAGCCTTGCAGGAAGCCTTCCGGAAAACACAGCAGCCTCGCACCTTCGGCCTCTGCCCGTGCGGCGAACTCGCGAAGACACGCAAGGGCGGACCCAATGTCGTTCCTGAATTCCGGCGTCTGTGCGGCGGCGATCCTGACGGTTTTCATGCGCTTTCGCTTCTGTCCCACGATATCGCGGTGATTTCCAGTTCCTGATCACCGACAGTCACAACATCCCCGACCGCCTTGCCGGTAAGCGCACGGGCAACCGGCGAAACATACGAAATCGATCCGGCTTTGGGATCGGCTTCGTCCTCTCCAACGATACGGTATTTCTGTATCCGTCCGTCCTCACGGCTGAAGGTGACCGTGCTGCCGAATGCCACGGTATCCGCTGAAGTCGGGTAGGGGACCACCTGGGCGGTGCGAACTCTTTCCGCAAAATAGCGCAGATCACGCAAAGGGCCTGCCGCCTGCCGCCGCCGCTCATTCACGTCTTCGATTGCGTTTGCAGCATTGTAGGCCTCGCGAGCTTGAGCCAGTTGCAATTCCAGTGTTCTCAATCCCGCATCCGTAACGAGATTTGGATGGGGAGAAATCGGACGGTCGGGCAGCAGGGTTTCCGAGGCTGTCTCGGAACTCTCTTCCTTGGTGAAGGCAACGCTCAATCTCGAACTCCATTCAGGTATGGCTTGGTCTGGTTGGTGAGGCGGCGATCCTGGATTCGCTGGAACGGTATATAGTTGCAATCGCCCGATGCAGAATATGCGAAGAGAAATCCTCCCAAGAATCCCGACTGCGGCAGGATTGCGATTTTCTGAAGCGGGACCTTTCCGGCCCAGCCATTCTCTCCATGTACCAACCGCCAGTGCTTTCTTTGCCGGCTGCATCGGCGAGGGGAAACAATTTTGCCTTCTCTTCGCACCAGATTGACTAAGACGACTTAGTCGATAGAGTTTTAGGTGAAACCAGTAGGAGGGAACACCATGTTTCGTTTCACCCGGGAATTTGGCGAGGGGTTCTTCAGAAGGTTGGGCGTCGTTGCTCTCGGCCTTTCCCTGACGGTCGGGCTTTTCACACCGGCCAATGCCGACAGCCGGCTCCTCAACGTCTCCTATGATCCGACCCGGGAGCTCTACGAGGAATACAACATCGCCTTCGCGAAACATTGGAAGGCGCAGACGGGGGAGACGGTTTCCATCGAGCAATCGCATGGCGGGTCCGGCCGTCAGGCCCGTTCGGTCATCGAGGGGCTCGAGGCGGATGTCGTGACCCTGGCGCTCGGCAGTGATATCGATGCCATCTCGGCGATAAGCGGCAGGATAAAGCCCGGCTGGGAAGCGAAGTTTCCGAACAATTCCGCGCCCTATACATCCACGATCGTCTTTCTGGTGCGCAAGGGCAACCCGAAGGGAATCGCGAACTGGAGCGATCTCGTCAAGGACGGCGTCGAAGTGGTGACCCCAAATCCGAAGACCTCCGGCGGGGCGCGCTGGAACTATCTGGCGGCCTGGGCCTGGGCGAACGAGGAATACAAGGGCGATCAGCAGAAGATCAAGGCCTATATGAGCGAGCTGTTTCGCCATGTCCCGGTGATGGATACCGGCGCGCGCGGCGCAACGACGACATTCACGGACAGAGGGATCGGCGATGTCCTGCTCGCATGGGAAAACGAGGCCTATCTGGCGCGCAAGGAACTCGGCGAGGATGCATTCGACGTCGTCGTGCCGCCGATCTCGATCCTGGCCGAGCCGCCGGTCGCAATCGTCGACGCCAATGTCGACCGGCGCGGGACGCGGAAACTCGCCGAAGCCTATCTGCAATATCTCTACTCGAAGGAGGGGCAGACGATCGCCGCCAGGAATTTCTACCGGCCGGTCAACCGGGATCTTGTCGATCCGTCTCTTCTTCAGGCCTTGCCGGACACCAGGCTCGTGACCATCAACGATCCGCTCTTCGGCGGATGGAAGAAGGCGCAGCCCGAGCATTTCGGCAATGGCGGGACCTTCGACCAGGTCGCGGGGGCGCGCTGACTTCCGCCTTCATGCGTCAGGTATCGGTGACGGCGTCGCCCTGGCTTCGGGCGCTGCCGGCTTGCTGATCCGCCCGCCTGGCGCGGATGCTTGCCGCGATGAAGGCGCGCGAGAGCCCGTGATAGAGTGGTTCGGGCGACAGCATGCGCGACGTGATATAGCCGAGCATGGAAGCGGCCATGATGGGGATGACGGCCTCGTGGTCGCCGGTCATCTCGATGATGATCACGAAAGCCGTCATCGGCGCCTGCACGACGCCGGCAAAGTAACCAGCCATTCCGAGCAAGGCCGAGAGTGCGATGCTTGCGCCGAAAAGGGTGCCGAGCGTCGCCCCAAGGCCGACGCCGACCGAGAGCGAAGGCGCGAAAATGCCGCCGGGAATGCCGGAGATCATCGACAGGAAGGTTGCGCCGAGCTTCTCGATGAAGAAGGTTGGCGATACCGTTGCGCCTTCCAGCATGGCGCTGGCTTCCTTGTAGCCGGTGCCGAAGGTCTGCCCGCCGGAGATGAGGCCGATGACAGCTACCGCCAGCCCGCAGCCTGCAGCAAGCCAGACCATCCGCTTCAATGGGCTTGGATGCGCCCACCGCCTGATCCTGCGGGAGGCGCGGATTGCGCCGGCGCTGAACGCGGCTCCCAGCGCACCGCCGCAAATGCCGCAGATCGCCACCATCGCCCAGTCGAGGTGAGAGGTGGCCATGACCGAGGTTTCCCCGAAATAGGTATAGCTGCCGACAAGCCCGAGCGCTGCAAGGCCGGAGAGGATGACGGCCGTCAGTACCAGGCCGTTGGCGCGGGATTCGTAGGTTCGGCTCATCTCCTCGATGGCGAAGACGATCCCGGCGAGCGGCGTGTTGAAGGCGGCGGCGATGCCGGCCGCGGACCCTGCGAGGATGAGCCCGCGCGCCTGGGCCATGCCGCCGACGCGGCCGACGGCAAGCATGATCGAAGCGCCCACCTGAACGGTCGGCCCTTCACGGCCGATCGAGGCGCCGCAGAATAGTCCAACGATGGTGAGGACGATCTTGCCGACTGCAAGTTTGAGGGACAGAAGCCCCAGCCGATGGGTATCGTTGCGCAGGTGCCGCGCGGCGATCGCCTGCGGAATGCCGCTGCCTTGTGTATTAGGAAAGACGGCGAACGCCAGCCAGGCACACAGCGCGAACCCGGCAGGCGTCAGGACGAGCGGCAGCAGGAACGCATAGGGACCGAGCTCGGTCAACTGGATGAAAAAGTCCTGCGCCCTGTCGGCGGCCAGGGCGAAGCCGACGCTGACAAAGCCGATTGCTATCGCGCCGATCCAGAAAACAATCCGTGGTTTCCACACGTTCCAGGATACGCGCATGACACGCGAACGGCGGAACATCTTCGATTTGCGATAGGAAACAGGCATGGCGACCTTGGCTGGGATCGACTCCGCTTATTCGCTTCCCCGGCATGGATTGCAAGCCGCGGGCCGCAGAATGTGCCGTAAAGTTCATTTCCAGGGTAAGTTTCGGGAGATGATATCAAGATTCAGTGAAAAACTCTGGCGGTGGTGTCTCGCCGTCACATGTTGATGGGCAGCTGGATGTAGAAAATGGAGAGCTGCCGCCATGCCTCATCGTTCCATCACCCGCACTCTTGCCGGAGCTGCGATCGCTGCCGCATTCGCCGGCACCGCCGCCGCCCATCACGGCTGGTCCTGGGCGGAGGCCGACCAGATCGACCTCAAGGGTACCATCCACTCGATTTCCTTTGCCCCGCCGCATCCGACACTGGAAGTCCAGGCCGAAGACGGCATCTGGCGCGTCGAACTTGGTAATCCGAACCAGACCCGCCGCTCCGGCTTCGTGGAAGGCCAGGCGCAGGTCGGCGACGAGATCACCGCCACGGGCAACCGCTCCGAAGACCGCAATGAGAAACGCATGAAAGCGGTCCGGATCGTCGTTGCGGGCAAGACCTTCGACATCTATCCGGAACGCATCCGGACGAACTGAGGCGGGAATGGAATTTCTTGCTCCGCTCGCCGAAACGCCGATCGCCCGGGCATTGATCACGTCATCGACGCTCTACCTCCTGGTCAATGCCGCCCACATTCTTGGGCTCGGCATGCTGTTCGGCGCGATCCTGGCGCTGGATATCCTGCTTCTCGGCCTCGAGCCGGCCGTGCCTTTGTCTGCGGTTGCCGCCTACCTCTCGCGCGTGGCCGGGTTGGGGTTGGTGCTCGCCATCGTCACCGGCCTTTGCCTCTTCATCGTCAAGCCGGTGGAATATGCCGGCAATCCGGCGTTCCTCGTGAAGCTCGGGTTCATTGCACTCGGCCTCGGCAACGTCGCTGTCGTCCATTTCGGCAAGGGTTGGAAAGAGGTCCTTTCCGGCGGCGCGCCGACGGCCGCTCTTCGCATCGGCGCCACGCTCTCCATCCTCATCTGGATCGGCGCGGTGATCGCCGGAAGATGGATCGGGTTTCTCTAGGCCTTTTGATAAGGATAAGCACCTCATGCATTGCAATTGCGATGCATGAGGTGCAGCCATGAAAACCGCGACTGGCTCGGCAGGTTATGTGGCCCTCTTCGAAATTGAAGCTGTTAAAACCGTTACCATCCTTGCTATCCGCCATCAGTGCGAAAAAGATTGCCACTGACTACCGGTCGCTCACCGCCGCGCGCGGATTGACCCAGGGCTCCTGGTTGGAGCGGGGCAGGGGCGTTTTCCCGAGGATGTGGTCGGCTGCCTTTTCGCCGGTCATGATCGAGGGGCCGTTCAGGTTGCCGTAGGTGACGTGCGGGAAGATCGATGAGTCCGCGACCCTGAGCCCTTCCACACCGATCACCCGGCATTGCGGATCGACGACCGCCATGGGATCGTCGGCGCGGCCCATGCGGCAGGTGCCGCACGGGTGATAGGCGCTTTCCAAGTGCTCGCGCAGGAAGGCGTCGATCTGCTCATCGGTCTCGACCTTCTCTCCCGGCTGTATTTCCGGCCCGCGATAGTCGTCAAAGGCCTTCTGGCTGAAGATCTCGCGGGTCAGCCGCACGCAATGGCGGAATTTTTCCCAGTCCTCCGTATGGCTCATATAGTTGAAACGCAACACCGGATCGGCCTTCGGATCGGCGGAACGCAGCGTCACGTTCCCGCGCGATTTCGACAGGTTGTAGCCCACGTGGACCTGAAAACCGTGGCTTCTGGCGGCGGCGCGGCCGTCATAGGAAATCGCGACAGGCAGGAAGTGATACTGGATATCCGGCTGTTTCAGTCCCGGCGCGGAGCGCAGGAAGGCGCAGGCCTCGAACTGGTTGGAGGCGCCGAGCCCGCCCTTCCACAGCACCCATTGCGCGCCGGCAACCCCCTGCCAGAACCACGGCAGCCAGGAATAGAGCGAAACGGGCTTGGTGGAGACCTGCTGGAAATAGAATTCCATATGGTCCTGCAGGTTGGCGCCGACGCCCGGCCGGTCGGCCTTCACCGCGATACCCATCGATTTCAGATGCTCGGCAGGCCCGATGCCGGAGAGCATCAGCAGTTTCGGCGAATTGAAGGCGGAAGCCGAGACGATCACCTCGCGGTTCGCCCGGACCACTTCGGTGACGCCGCGCCGCTCGATCTCGACGCCCACCGCCCGACCGTCCTCGATCACGATCCTGTTGGCGAAGCCGTAGACCAGCTGGACATTCGGGCGCTTCAATGCGGGCTTCAAATAGGCATTTGCCGCAGACCAACGACGGCCCTTGTAGATGGTCTGTTCCATCAGCCCGAAGCCTTCCTGCTTCGAGCCGTTATAGTCGTCCGTCAGCTCGAAGCCGGCCTGCCGGCCCGCCTGGATGAAGGCGTGGAACAGCGGGTTCTTCACCGGCCCGCGCTTGACATGCAACGGCCCGTCCGTGCCGCGCCAGCCTTCCTCTCCGCCCTCGGAAGTCTCCATCCGCTTGAAATAGGGCAATACGTCCGCATAGGCCCAGCCGGTCGCGCCGAGCGCCTCCCAGCGGTTGTAGTCCTCCGCATGGCCGCGGACATAGACGAGCCCGTTGATCGAGGACGACCCGCCGATCACCTTTCCGCGCGGCGCGGTGATCTGCCGGTTGTTGAGATTCGGCTCGGGCTCGGAAAGATAGCCCCAGTTGTAGCGCTTCATGCTCATCGGCCAGGCGAGCGCGCCCGGCATCTGGATGAACGGCCCGAAATCCGATCCGCCCGCCTCGATGACGATCACCGAATACCTGCCGTCCTCCGACAGCCGATAGGCCATGGCGGAGCCCGCCGAACCGGAACCGATGATGACGAAATCTGCCTGAAGCATATCAGTTTTCTCCAGACGTTTTCGTGAGGTCGTGCGCGGTCAGCCCCCCTCTGGCCTGCCGGCCATCTCCCCCACAGGTGGGGAGATTGGCTGGGCGCACTCGCTTCGCCAAACAAAAGGCCGTGTTGATGGGTGCAACGTTCAATTGGCAGGAAGGTCGTGCCACTTGTGATCTCCCCACCCGTGGGAGAGATGGCCGGCAGGCCAGAGGGGGGCGAGCTTGCGCGACAACAGCCGTGGTGAACATCAATACGGCGCCTCGACAGGCCCCATGCCCACATAGACCGTCTTCAGCTCGGAATAATGCTCCAGCGCTGCGAGCGAGTTCTCCCGCCCGAAGCCGGATTGTTTCGAGCCGCCGAAGGGAATTTCCACCGGGCAGAGATTGTAGGTGTTGATCCACAGCGTGCCTGCCTGCAACTGGTCCACCACTCGATGGCCGCGCGTCAGGTTGGCGGTGAAGACGCCGGCCGAAAGGCCGAATTCGGTGGCGTTGGCCCGCGCGATCACCTCGTCCTCGTCGTCGAAATCGAGCACGCACATCACCGGCCCGAAAATCTCTTCCCGCGCGATGGTCATCCCGTCCATAACGTCGGAAAACACGGTCGGCTGGATGTAATAACCTTCGCCGGTCACGTGGTTCGGAATGCCGCCACCGGTCAGAAGCGTCGCGCCTTCGGCCTTGCCCTTGTCGATATAGGACAGCACCTTCTGCCGTTGATCGAAGGAGACCATCGGCCCGAGCTGCGTCGCCTCGTCCATCGGATCGCCGATGACGATCCTCTCCGTCCGCTCCTTCAGGCGCGACAGGAACTCGCTCTTGATGTCCCGCTGAACGAAGACGCGGGTGCCGTTGGAGCAGACCTGGCCGGTCGAGTAGAAATTGCCGAGCATGGCGCCGCCGATCGCGCTGTCGAGATCCGCATCGTCGAACACGATCAGCGGCGATTTGCCGCCGAGTTCCATCGTCACATGCTTGAGATTGCCCGCAGCAGCGGCGGCCACCTTGCGGCCGGTCGGTACCGAGCCGGTCAGCGATACTTTCGCCACGTCCGGATGGTTGACCAGAAGCGGGCCGGTATTCCGGTCCCCCTGGATGACGTTGTAGAGCCCTTTCGGCAGGCCAGCCTCGATGAGGATTTCGGCGATCTTCAGGGCTCCGAGCGGCGTGTTCTCGGAAGGCTTGAAGACCATGGCATTGCCGGCCGCGAGCGCCGGCGCACCCTTCCAGCAGGCGATCTGCTGCGGGTAGTTCCAGGCGCCGATGCCGACGCAGACGCCAAGCGGCACGCGCTTTGTATAGGCGAAGTCGCGCCCGAGCGGGATGTAGTCGCCGTTCATGCCCGCGGCGATCACCCCGCCGAAGAATTCGAAACTGTCCGCGCCCGAGGTGGGGTCGGCGACGATCGTCTCCTGGATCGGCTTGCCGGTATCGAGCGTTTCGAGTTCGGAAAGCGCGCGATTGCGTTCGCGCATGATTTCGGCGGCGCGTTTCAATATGCGCCCGCGCGCCGTCGGGCTCATTGCCGCCCATTCCGGCTGGGCGCGCTTGGCGGCCGCGATCGCCTTTTCGACGATGGCAGGCGTTGCCGCATGCAGCCGCGCGATCACCTCGCCGGTTGCCGGATAGAGGCTTTCGATGACAGTGCCATCCGTGTCCTCGACATATTCGCCATCAATGAAATGGCTGGCGACGGGTTGGGCTTTCATCTCATTCGCCTCGTGGATAACGCTTTGATTCTTCGAGGATGTTCAGGTCCATATGGTTGCGCATGTAGCGCTCCGATGCTTTCTGCAGAGGCTGGTGGTCCCAGGGGAAATAGGCGCCGTTTCGGAGCGCCTCGTAGACCACCCAGCGCCGCGCCTGGCTTTCGCGCACCGCCGCGTCGAAGGCGGCCATGTCCCATTTTTCTTTGCGCGTTGCTCTAAACCTTTCCATCACATCCGCAAAGGCCGGATCTGCGGCAAGGTTCTTCAGCTCTTGTCGGTCGGCGTCGAGGTCGAAGAGCTGTTCCGGATCCAGTTCGCAATGGACATATTTCCATCTGCCCTCACGGATCGCGACGAGAGGGGCATAGGAGCCTTCTGCGGCATATTCCATCAGCACCGGGCTCACGCGGGTGCCACCCTCCAGCATCGGCTTCAGGCTCTCGCCGTCGGTCCAAGGCTCGATCTCCGCCATGGAAATACCGGCGAGGTCGCAGAGCGTCGGCGCCACGTCGAGGTTCGAGACGGGCGCCGTATAAAGAGCGGGCGAGATGCCGGGGCCGGCGATCATCAGCGGCACGCGCGCCGAACCTTCGAAGAAGTTCATCTTGAACCACAGCCCGCGCTCGCCCAGCATGTCGCCATGGTCGGAGCAGAACACGATCAGCGTGTCGGAGAGCATGCGCGTCCGCGTCAGCGTATCGACAAGCTCGCCGATCTTCTCGTCGATATAGGAGATGTTGGCGAAATAGGCCCGGCGCGAGCGGCGGATATTCTCTTCCGTCACGTCGAAATTCTGGTAATCGCAGGAAAGGATGAGGCGCTGCGAATGCGGATCCTGTTCCTCAAGCGGGATTTCCCCGACCTCGGGCAGAAGGTGCTCGCAATCCTCGTAAAGATCCCAGAATTTCTTCCGCGCCACGTAGGGATCGTGCGGATGGGTGAACGAGACGGTGAGGCACCACGGCCGACGCTCCTGGTCGTCGTTTTCGCGGGCAAGCTGGTAGAGCTTCTGGTTTGCGAGGAAGGCGACCTCGTCGTCATATTCCATCTGGTTGGTGATTTCGGCGACGCCCGCACCGGTCACCGAGCCGAGATTGTGATACCACCAGTCGATCCGCTCGCCCGGCTTCCGGTAGTCCGGCGTCCAGCCGAAATCGGCCGGATAGATGTCGGTCGTCAACCGTTCCTCGAAGCCGTGCAGCTGGTCCGGCCCGACGAAATGCATCTTGCCGGAAAGCGCGGTGTAGTAACCGGTGCGGCGCAGATGGTGCGCATAGGTGGGGATCGAGGAGGCGTATTCGGCGGCATTGTCGTAGACGCGCGTGCGGCTCGGAAGCTGCCCGGCCATGAAGGAGGCGCGCGCCGGGGCGCAGAGCGGCGAGGACGTGTAATTGTTTCGAAACCGAGCCGCGCGGGCGGCGAGCGCCTTGAGGTGCGGCACGTGCAGCCATTCCGCCGGTCCGTCCGGAAACAGCGTTCCGTTCAACTGGTCGACCATGACGATGAGGATGTTGGGGCGGGTCATGCGCATGGTCCTCTTCCGGCCCGATCAGCGTATGATGCATCCAGCCTCCTGCTCATGGCGGGCATTTGTAGGCGGCCCGTCTGTGGGTAGATCCTCGGGACAAGCCCGAGGATGACGGGTTGTATGGCACAGGCTGGCAAAACAAGAACCCTCGCAACTTGCTCAAGGTTCTCTACAGGGACCTGAGGCTCGGTCTCTCCACCGTCATCCTCGGGCTTGTCCCGAGGATCTGCCCACAGACAATGCTGGAGATAGACCGCGATATCGCATAGACCAATCCCGCACTTGAGACGAAGCGTGGATATGCATTGCCGTCCTGCCGTGACCATCTCGATATCACCTTAGATTCCCTCGCCAGGTTGAGTTATTTTTGATCTCGATCGCAATCAAGAAACGATTGCGAACCATCCTATCTCAAAAGCGCAGGCTCTTGCAGGTGACTAAACATCCCGATCCATCACGCCGCATAAGCGCGCGCCGTTGACCTTGGTCAAATCCGCTCCACATCCTATCGGATAAGTTCGGGTAGGGTTTACAAGAGAGGGGTTGGTCATGGCATTCGGTATCGATACTCCGGCAGTCGCAGCAATTCGTGACAAATGGGGCTGGTTTCTCGCCCTCGGCATTCTTCTCCTGGTTTTCGGCTTTCTGGCGCTCGCCAATCTCTTCGCGGCGACCGTTGTTTCCGTCCTATACATCGGCATGATGATGCTGGTCGGCGGCGTCGCCTATCTCGTCCACGCCTTCCAGGTGAAGGGCTGGGATCAGATGCTGTTCTGGGCGCTGAGTGGCATTCTTTATACCATTGCCGGGGTGCTGGCCTTCTGGAACCCGGCTCTGACGGCGGCCGTCCTCACTCTCCTCATGGCCGTGGCGCTCGTCGTCGCGGGGATTTTCCGCCTCTGGGTCGGCTTCAGGATGCGGCCTGTGCGCGGCTCCGGCTGGATCATCGTCGGCGGCATCGTGACCGCGCTTGCGGGCCTGGTGATCGCGCTCGGCTGGCCGGTCAACAGCCTCTTCATCCTCGGCCTCTTCCTGGCCGTCGATCTCATGATGCAGGGGTGGGCGCTGATTGCCGTGGCGCTTGCCGCCAAAGGCTGAGCGAGCGATCGGCATCGATACGATTAAGTCGTTATAATATTGTATAAAAATGCATTCTCCTGTCATCGAACTTTCATCGAAACGTCATTTTCGTGAAAGGGATTTTTGACGAATTGATGGGAGCCTCACCACTGTGTTTTAGGCCATTGCGCAGTGGAGTAGTGAGTAGATGTCGTCTGCGGCCATATTGGAACCGGGTGTCTTTAGACGATATGCAAGCGACCAGCTTGTCACCCTTGCGAAACTGGTGCTTGAAAATGCCTTCCAGCCCATTGTCGAAGTCGGCACCGGTTCGGTCTTCGGTTATGAATCCCTTCTGCGTGGCCAGGAACGGATCGGCTTCTCTTCTCCTCTCGAACTGCTCGACCAGGCCCAGGAGGTCGGCCAGCTTCTGCTGCTCGAACAGATGATGGCAAACCGTGCGCTGGCGAAGTTCGCCAGTCTGCCGGACTTCTCCTCCGCGACGCTCTTCCTCAACCTTGATGTGCGGCTTATTCATCAGGGCCAACATTTCATCGAGAAGGTGGTGCAGCATCTGCGCAAGGCGAATATAGCGCCATCCTCGGTCTGCTTCGAATTTTCCGAGCGTTTCGACAATACCAGCGTGCCGGAATTCGCTGAGCTGGTGACATGGATGCGCAAGGAGGGCTTCAAGCTTGCGATCGACGATTTCGGTGTCGGCCATGGCGAAATGAAGCTGCTCTGCGATTATCCGGTGGACTATCTGAAAATCGACCGGCATTTCGTCGCCGGCGTCGACCGCAATCCGCGCAAGCGCCATCTCGTCAAGAACATCGTCAACATCGCCCATGTGCTCGGCATTCGGGTGATCGCCGAAGGTATCGAGACGGAAGCGGAATTCTTAGCCTGCCGTGAATATGGCGTGGATCTCGTGCAGGGCTGGTTCATCGCCCGGCCGACGACCTTCGTCTCGGAGCTGCAGCCTGCCTTTCCTCATCTCGCCGACATCGGCCGCGGTCGTCGCTCCAGCCAGTCGCTGGACGAGATACTGATCCGCAAGCAGATCGAACACCTGCCGGCCGTCTACGAGAACGAAAGCATCGACAGTGTCTTCGAGCTCTTCCGCCGCAACCCGCGCCAGGCCTTCTTCCCGGTGCTGAATGCCAATGGCGAGCCGCGCGGCGTCATCAACGAATACCACCTGAAGGAATATATCTACCAGCCCTTCGGTCGCGACCTTTTGAAGAACAAGGTCTACGAACGCTCGATTTCGCATTTCGTCGATCGTGCCCCGGTCATCGGCCTGGATGCGGAGGCGGAAGAACTGATGAGCCTGTTTGCCAACATGGACAACAGCGCATGCATCATCCTGACGGAGAACATGCGTTATGCCGGCGTCGTATCGGCGGCTTCGCTCATCAAGGTCATCAACGAGAAGCAGTTGAAGATCGCCCAGGATCAGAATCCGCTGACCGGCCTGCCGGGCAACCGCGCCATCCGCGATTTCATGCAGGAGAGCGGCCGCGACGACGATGAGACCCGCTTCTTCTGTTATTGCGACTTCGACAATTTCAAGCCGTTCAACGACCACTACGGCTTCCACATGGGCGATCACGCGATTTCGCTCTTTGCCGCGCTGATGAAGCGTTATTTTTTCTCGGACGGTGTTTTCCTGGGGCATGTGGGCGGCGATGACTTCTTCATCGGCGTGCGCGATTGGACCCGAGAGGAGCTGAACGAAATCCTTGAACGGCTGCTGAGCGATTTCCATGATGATGTCGCTGAACTCTATTCGCCGGAAGAGCGCATCGCGGGGAAGATCCGTGGCCACGACCGCTATGGCGCCGAGCGGGATTTCCCGCTGCTGCGCTGCTCGATCGGGGTTCTGGAATTACCGCAGGGCTTGCTGCTCGATGATCTAGGCCGCATCGGAGCTGAGATCGCCGCCGTCAAGGCCAATGCGAAAGACAGCGAAGGTGGCCTGGTTTTCGCGGCCTTCGGCGAGACAAAATGACCGAGCGGCGGAACGCCGCCTTCCTATCGGTGAGGGACTGTCCTAAGTCAGTGGCCTGACACTCACAGGAGAGCCCGTCATGCCGTTTCCCGCCGAAATGCGTTTCATCGATCTGCCTTCCTTCGGAGCGCCGGAGGTCATGGTCACAGCAAAAGGGCCGCTGCCGGCCATCCGGCCCGGAGAAATTCTCGTCAAGGTGGAGGCGGCCGGCGTCAACCGGCCGGACGTGGCGCAGCGCAGCGGCAATTATCCGCCGCCGAAGGATGCGAGCCCGATCCTGGGGCTGGAGATTGCCGGCGAGGTCGTTGCCCTCGGCGAGGGGGTGCGCGAGTTCAAGCCCGGCGACAAGGTCTGCGCTTTGGCGAACGGCGGTGGCTATGCGGAATACTGCGCCGTGCCGGCCGGGCAGGCTTTGCCATGGCCGAAAGGGTATGACGCCGTGAAAGCGGCGGCGCTTCCCGAAACCTTCTTCACCGTCTGGGCCAATCTTTTCCAGATGGCGGGGCTGACGGAAGGCGAAAGCGTGCTGATCCATGGCGGGTCAAGCGGTATCGGCACGACGGCGATCCAGCTTGCCAGGGCCTTTGGCGCGACGGTCTATGCGACAGCGGGTTCGAAGGAAAAATGCGAGGCCTGCGAGAGGCTCGGCGCCAAACGCGGCATCGATTACAAGACCGAGGATTTCGCCGAGGTGATCCGGCAGGAGACCGGCGGCAAGGGTGTCGATGTCGTCCTCGACATGATCGGCGCCGCCTATTTCGAAAAGAACCTTTCGGTACTCGCCAAGGACGGCTGCCTGTCGATCATCGCCTTCCTCGGCGGAAATACGGCGGAAAAGGTGAACCTCACGCCGATCATGGTCAAGCGCCTGACGGTCACCGGCTCCACGATGCGCCCGCGCACGGCGGAGGAAAAGCGCGCCATCCGCGACGATCTTCTGGCCCAGGTCTGGCCGCTCCTGGAGGAGGGAAGGGTCGCTCCGGTCATCCATTCCGTCCTGCCGTTCGACAGGGTCGTCGAGGCGCACCGGCTGATGGAGACCAGCAGCCATATAGGCAAGATCGTTCTGAAATTGAGCTGAAAGGCGAGCTTCCGTGATTGAAGCTGGCGAATTCTAGGTACGGGACTGAGTCTGCGCAACTCACTTAAATGCGCGATTGTTTACATAACGTGCCTTGCAGACTCGGCCGCTTGCACCTACCTTGATTTCATCGTCAACGTAATGAAAGGAAGGTGATCCAATGTCTAATGAGATTTCGGTCTGCGTAACGGGCAATGGAAAGGTGATGGTCTTGACGGGGCAGCCCTCGGCCTGAACTTCATCTTCCTTCGGGCGGCTCATGTAGCGCCCGGGTTCGTTCAACCGGACCAAACTCATGGAAGGGTCGCGTGAGCGGCCCTTTTCCTTTTTGTGGTTGTCGATATTCAATCTCCCTTTCTCGCCAGTCATTGATCTGGATCGCCCTGGATATGCGTTTACTGCATGGGTGGCGTGTCTAGTAGGCACTTTTACAACAACCGATGCGGGACTATATGAAGGTCATCGAAGCAAACGAGAGCGCCAAGGACTGGCTGCTAAGCTTCGAAAACCCAGGAAAGGGGGATCATCATGAACGTCGCACGCACCTTTAACAATTGGCGTAAATATCGTCAGACGGTCGCCGAACTGGGCCGTATGACCCCGCGCGAACTCAACGACCTCGGCATCGCACAAAGCGATATCCGCCGCGTCGCCCGCGAAGCCGTCGGCTTCTGATCGTCGATTGACCATATGATTGTCAAACGCCCGCCAGGTTGCGGGCGTTTTGCATTTTTCGCATAGCTGCCCCTCAAATTCCGATACGCCCCACCGCCGGCACCTTGATGCCCGGCCTGGCGAAGTCGAGACCGGCAACCAGCCCCAGGAAATGCACCTCCAGACCGCTGCGAACACCGGCCGAAAAGCCGATCAGCCCGCGCAGCGTCACGTGCAGATCGCGCCAGTCCTCGTCGAGATGCACGAATTCGTCACCCGGAAGATAATCGCGGCCGACCGCATGCGGCGGCAGCACGGCGTCAAGCTCCGGCACCGTCCGCAATATATAGGCCACGAAGGTATTGGAGTTCGGCCCCGGCCAGATGGTGTAGCCGCCGGGCTCCGCATAAGGGTAGGCGGCGATCGCACCCTCGACTTTTGCAATGAGCTGTTCCGCTTTTGCACCGGTCACCGAAGTCACCAGCTCGGGCGCATTGGAATACCAGTAGGCGTCCGCCGGATAGCCGTTGCGGCGGATCGGTTTGCCCCATCCCACCTTGTCATAGCGCGTATAGGCTTTTGCGCCTTTTTCCTTGATGACGATCCAGGCATGGCTGGCGACGGCGCCCTTCAGCCCGCCGGTCATCGCCGAAAAGACGTAGATCGCAGCTTGTTCGCTCTGTTCCGCCTTCGGTAGAATCCCGGCGGAAGACCAGCGCGCCTCGCTCCATCGCGACGGTCGGTCCTTCATCGCCCACAGACCTGCCGAGGCGAATGTCGGCAGGAGGTAGATGATGAAAATGACCAGAAACAGCCGCTTAACGGATTTCATGCAAGGTTCCCCCGAGAAGATAGCGCCAGACTTGTTTACGAGCCTGTGGTATGCGCTTCGCATAGGCATCAATGAAAACAGCAATTTCAGGACCGACCATGCAAAACCCCGTTACCGTCGAAGTTACCAGAGGCAGGCTGGTCGAAAGCCGCCATCGCGGCATGGGGGTGGTCGTCGACGGAGACGGAAAGGTTGTCTTTTCCTTCGGCGAGGCCGAAGCCGCCGTCTTCCCGCGCTCGGCCTGCAAGGCCATGCAGGCGCTGCCGCTTATCGAAAGCGGTGCGGCGGATGCCTACGGTTTCGGCAATGTGGAACTGGCGCTTGCCTGCTCCTCCCATTCCGGTGAGGACGCGCATGTGGCGACAGCCGCCGCCATGCTGGCGAAAGCCGGCCGTGACGATACGGCACTCGAATGCGGCGCCCATTGGTCCTCCGACCAGAACACCTTGATCCATCAGGCCCGGACGATCGAAAAGCCGACCGCGCTCCACAACAATTGCTCCGGAAAACACTCCGGCTTCGTTTGTACCTGTGTCCATGCGGGCATGGAGGTGAAGGGCTATGTCGAATACGACCATCCGCTGCAGGCCGAAATCCGGGGTACGATGGAAGCGCTGACCGGCGCGATCCTCGGTCATCAGAATTGCGGCACGGACGGCTGCTCGATTCCCAGCTATGCGGTGCCGCTCAAGGGGCTGGCCCACGGCTTTGCAAAAATGGTGACGGGAAGCTCGCTCTCGCCGGAGCGCGCCAGGGCGTCGCGCCGGCTGATGGAGGCCTGCATGGCGGAGCCCTTCTACGTCGCCGGCAGCAACCGCGCGTGCACGAAGCTGATGGAAGTCGCTCCGGGCAAGATCTTCGCCAAGACCGGCGCCGAGGGCGTCTTCGTCGCGGCCCTGCCGGATCAGGGGCTTGCGATCGCGGTGAAATGCGAGGACGGCACGACGCGCGCTGCGGAAGCCATGATCTTCGCGCTGATCTCCCGCTATTTCGAAAGGGGCGGCGAGGTTCAGACGAAGCTTCTCTCCATGGCCAACAAGTCCATGAGGAACTGGAACGGCATCCATGTCGGCGACGTCCGCGTCACAGATGCGCTGTTTGCGTGAGGCTTCCTTCCGGCGGCGTGCCAACCTCTCCTCCGTCATCCTCGGTCTTGTGCCGAGGATCTGCAACGGCTTGATGTTTTGAGATGGCTTGGATTCTTGGACAAGCCCAAGGATGACGCAGGACAAGATAGCGGTCTTCTCAGTCGCGCGTGAGCACTGACCGCTACACCTCCATCACATCCAATCCCGCCGCCCGGTAGGGTGCCAGCCGTGCCTCGTCAGCGCCGCTCTGCATGATGATGCCCGAAAGCGCAGAGACCGGCATGATCACATGCGGCGAGACGGCGTCCAACTTGTCCACCGTCAGCAGCGTGATCGTCTCGGCCGAGCAAGCGGAAATATGCCGCTTGATTGCGGCTTCCTCGAAATCGCCGGTGGATAGCCCGCGGACGGGATGCGCCGCCGTCACGCCCAGGAAGAAGATGTCCGGACGCATATTCGCGATCTGGCTCATCGCAGCCGCACCCGTTGCCACCATCGAATGTTTGTAGAGCCGGCCGCCGATCAGGATCACCTCGGCGGTCGGATGATGCTCCAGTTCCGCAGCGATCGTCGGGCTATGGGTGGCGACCGTGAAGGCGAAATCGCGAGGCAGCGCCCGGGCGATTTCAGCCGTCGACGTGCCGCCATCGAGAAAGATCATCTGACCCGGTTTGACCATGGCGGCAGCCGCCGCGCCGAGCTTCCTCTTCACGTCAGACGAAATCGCCTGGCGTGCGGTAAAATCCGGCAGGTCCGGCGTCACGGGCATGGCGCCGCCGTGTACGCGCCTGAGTAGGCCTTCCGCCGCCATCTCCCGCAGATCCCGCCGGATCGTGTCCTCCGACAGCGAAAACTCTCCTGCCGCCCGTTTGGCGACGACCTGACCTTCCCGACGCAGCATGTCGAGAATGAGGTTCTTGCGTTGGCTCGTCAGCATGGCTCTTGACTCTGCACGAAATTGCATGAATAAGCGCGAATATGCCTGAAACTACGCTATATGTAAAGAACTTCGGGCAAATTCGTGCAGTTCCGCGATAGATGCGGATACGTTCTGGAGAAACGAACATGTTGATCTTGATTGCCGGTCCCTATCGTTCCGGTACGGGTGATGACCCTGACAAGATGGCGGAGAACCTGAGACGGCTGGAAGCCCCCTCCTACGCGCTGTTCAGGGCGGGTCACGTGCCGATGATCGGTGAATGGGTGGCTCTGCCGGTGTGGCGCGCGGCGGGCGGCAAGGAGATAGGAGACGATCTCTACGAGGAGATTTTCCATCCCGCCGCCGGACGCCTGCTGCGGCTTTGCGATGGTGTGCTTCGCCTGTCGGGCGAATCCAGGGGCGCCGACAATGATGTCCGCTTGGCCACCGAACGCGGCATTCCGGTCTGGTATCGATTGGAAGATGTTCCAGGCGTCGTTTGAGGCTTCCTGAGACGTGAGCCTGTGCTACAACGGCATCCTCAAATCGGAGGATGTTCATGTATACGCTCTATTTCGCGCCCGGCACCTGTGCGCTCGCCAGCCATATCGCGCTTGCCGATTCCGGCCTGCCCTATGAGGTGAAGCGGCTGAATTTCGCCGAAGGCGAACAGCGTTCCGAAGCCTATTTGAAGATCAACCCGAAGGGTCGCGTGCCGGCTCTGGTGACAGACAAGGGCGCGCTGAGCGAGACGGTCGCAATCCTTGCCTTCATCGCGCAGGCCGCGCCGCTGGCGAAGCTGGCCCCGCTCGACGATCCGTTCCTGTTTGCCAAGATGCAGGCGTTCAACGCCTATCTCTCCTCGACCGTGCATGTGGCGCATGCGCATGGTCGCCGCGGCACAAGATGGGCCGACGAGCCGTCCTCCCATGCGGACATGTTGCGCAAGGTGCCGCAGACCATGGGCGAATGCTTCCGCCTGATCGAGGACGATTTTCTTGCGGGCTCCTATGTGCTCGGCGAGCAGTATTCCGTCGCCGATCCCTATCTCTTCACCATCGCCGGCTGGCTGGAAGGGGACAAGGTCGATATCGCCGCATTTCCGCGCGTCCAGGCGCATTACGAACGGATGAAGGCGCGGCCCGCGGTCCAGAAGGCGCTTGCCGAGGAAAAGGCAGCCTGATCCGTCAGGCGCATTTCGCCAGCGGCATCTTTTCCCGGCGTGCCTTGTCATAAATGCCCGGGAAGGGCAGGTCGGCGAGCTGCCTGAGGTTCATGGAGCGAATGTCCGGATCATCGAACGGATCGTCGGACAGCTTCTCCATGGAGGCTCCGGCTGATTTCAGCCAGGTTTTCGGGTTCAAGAAAATCTTGAGCGATGCCATGTGTGTCACCTTGCAAATTTGTTATCATTTGCAGGGGGAATATCGGCGCTTCCGTGTTGGTTTTCAATTGAGTTCTTGAACGGTAGCCTTTAGAAAATCTATATGAGAAACCTCAACCTCGTGCATTTGAACGGATTGCGGGCGCTGGAAGCGGTCGGCCGTCTGGGGTCGCTGCAGGCGGCGGCGGAAGAGCTTGGCGTCTCGGTTGGTGCCGTCAGCCAGCAGGTCATCAAGGCGGAGGCACAGCTCGGCCGGCCGGTCTTTCATCGTCTGCCGAAGGGAATGGTTCCGGTCGATGCGGCGCGGCCCATGCTGGCGCGACTGACGGAAGGCTTCCAATCGCTGTCGGAGGCCGTTGGCCTCGGGCAGCGGCGGGACGACACGTTGCTCACGATCTCCGTCGCGCCGGTCTTCGCGGCCCGTTTTCTCGTCCATCGGCTGGATCGGTTTTCGGCGCTCCATCCGGAGATCCGGCTGAGGATCGATGCCACCACGGCCATGGCCGATTTCGTCACCGATGGTGTCGATCTCGGCATTCGCGTCGGCACGGGCAAATGGCCGGGTGTCGATGCCGAGCTTCTGCTGCCGCAGCTCATCTTTCCGGTCTGCGCGCCGGCTCTTGCGGCAAAGCTGAAGGAGCCGGCCGATATCCTCAAACTGCCGGCCATCATTGACGGCCGGGCAATGTTCTCCTGGGATGTCTGGCTCGAGGCGGCGGGCGTCGCGCCCGGGCCCTTGAACGTCCGCCACGTCTTCAACGAGGCGTCGCTCTGCCTGGATGCGACGATCGCGGGCGAGGGGGTGATGCTCGCGTGGCAGACTTTGGCGGCCTACGCGCTGGAGCACGGCAAGCTCGTCGAACCCTTTTCTGTCCGTGCGGCGACCGGCTTCGGACACTATTTCGTCACCCGAGCCGGATCCCGCCTGCCACCGAAGGTCAGGGCCTTCCACACATGGCTGAAAGCGGAACTGGCCGAGCTGGAAGAGCCCTGACGGCAAGGAAAAATTAGGCCGGTTCGGCCAGACGCTTGTCCCACATGGCCTTGAAGCCGGGGCGGGCCTGGCAGGATTCGAGCCAGGCCTTCAGCGCCGGGCGGCTGTCGAAGAGGGTCGCATGCCCCTGTGCGTAGCGCACGACTTCCGCCACATTGATGTCCGCCGCGGTGAACCGGCCGTCGATCATGTGGCTGTTCTTCGACAGATGCTTTTCGAGCACGTCGAACGGACGCTTCAGCAGGCGCGCCGAGACATCGATATCGGTCTTGCCCTCTTCCGTATCCTGCTTGCCGCCGGCGATCGTCGAGGAAATCTTGAGTGCCGGCGTCTCGATGCTGGTGGCAGCGAACAGCGACCACTGCACCATCAGGGCCTCTTCGTTGATATCCTTGGGGCCGAGTACGCTGCCGTATTTGCGGGCGAGGTAGAGCGTGATCGCCAGCGATTCGTGCAGCACGAAACCATCATCATCCATCGAGGGGATCGAGCCCATCGGGTTGATCGCCAGGAATTCCGGCGACAGCGTGTTGACCCGCGCGCCGGGTGCCATCGGTTCGGGCACCCTGTAGCCCTGGATGATCGGCACATGCTCGAACGGAATGCCGAGTTCCTCGACGAGCCAGAGCGGGCGGGTCGCCCGCGAGCGATAGACACCATAGATTTTCAGCATTCTACGTTTCTCCTAGGCGTGCAGCCTGAAAGTCAAACCGATTTCGGGGTGACGGCATGCGAATGGATGTCGGCGGCAAGCTACGGGCATGCGCGGAAAAACGGAAGATCAATCCGCGTTGGACGACGATGAAAGTTTTCGATAGGATTTAATCGTGTCGTCATTAAAGGAGCTGCCCCATGCGCACCACCCAGTCGCTGAGCATCACACTGCCGATCGAAATGGCCGAGATGGTGAAGGCCAAGGTCGCTTCCGGCGAATATGCCACTGAAAGCGAAGTGATCCGCGATGGCCTGAGGACGCTGATCGCCCGCGATGCGGCGATCGAGAAATGGCTGGTGGAGGAGGTGGGCCCGGCCTACGATGAATTGAAGGCTCATCCGGAGCGGACGTTGTCGCCGGACGATCTCCGTAAGCGGCTCGATGCCCGTGCGGCTTTGCTCCTCGAAAAACAAAACAAAGCATGAGCCATCGTGTCATTTTCGGGCCGAAGGCAGCAAAGGATCTTGAAGACATTATGACATATCTGGCGCCCAGGATGGGTGTCGAAGCGGCACGCGAATATGTCCGCAAGATCGAAAGTTATTGTCTGGGATTTGCCACTTTCCCGAAACGCGGCATGTTGCGCGATGACATAAGGCCCGGCCTGCGCCTCGTCGGCTATCGTTACAAGGCGACGATTGCCTTCTCCATTGAGGAGGACATCGTGATGATCATCCGCATTTTCCATCGCGGCCGCGATGTCGATTTCGGCGATGAACCCGACGATCTCGTTTAAACGATTCGGTTGTTCTCGATCGTCAGATGCGCAAGCCCCCGGCCTTGGTTGCCGCCGCGGCCAAGCTCGGTGGTGGAGGGCGTTTTCCAGCGGTATCCGATCACCGCGCCGTCCTGCACCGCTTCGAAGAGATTGCCCGAGATCAGCGCGTCGCCTGCGCCCTCGACCACCGTCACGGCGCAGCCCACTTTCGCCTGCCGCACGATGTTTCCGCTCGCCAGCACGTTGCGCAGATAGGGACCGAAGCCGAGCGCCATGCCCCAGAGCGGCACGTTCTCGATCACATTGCCGGTGACTGCGGTATCCGCTTCGACGCTGATGCCGACGCCGAAAATCGCCTCGTCCAGCGCGTAGGGGCCTACGGGTTTCAGATTGCGGACGATGTTGCTGGCGACTGTCGCAAGCCGACCGCCCTCGTTGAAGTTGACGACCGAGATGCCGTTCGCCGCGCCGTCGACGAGATTGCCGGAGATCATCGCGCCTTCGAAGGCGAACTCCGCATAGATCGCCGTTTCGCCCGATGCAAAACACTGGTTATTGGTGATCTGTGCGTTCGAGGCGCTGTTGGCGCGGATCGCCGAAAAGGCCGATTGCGAGATGTGGTTGCCGGTCACCATCACGTTGTCGGCGCGGAAGAGATTGATCGCATTGCCGTACTGGCCGGTTCCGCCATTCGTCGCGCCGGTCCTGAGGATGCGGTTGCCGGAGACGATCGTGCCGTCGATGCCCTTCGTCCAGCGATGGATGAGGATACCGCCATTGCCGCAGTCGACGATCGTGTTGCCGGTCACGGAAAGCCCCGTGCTTTCCACGGCCAGGAACCCGTATTCGCCGGCCTCTGAAATCCGGCTTCGCTCGACCCTTCCGCCACACCGTTCGAGCTGGACGGCCGTCTTTCCCGCACCGGTGATCTCGCAATTGTCGATCATCACCTCGCCGACATCGCGCAGGTGGACGAGCGCGGGGCTCTGGTCGTCGAGCCGGCGGCTGGCGCCGTCGATCACGATATTGGTAAGCTCGATGCGACGCACGCCATCGGCTTTCAGGAGGTACCCGTCACCGGAATAGACGAGGCGTGAAGCACCGGGCACGCCGGTGATCCGAGTGCCCTCGGGCAGGTCGAGATTGGAGACCTGATAATTGCCGGGCGGCAGGAAGACAGGCATGTTCCGGCGCGCAGCCTTGGTGATGATCTCGCCGAGTTTGCTGCTTGCTTTCTCGCCACCCTCGGGCGTGACGCCATGTTCCCGGGCATCGATCGACCCGCGCATATCGGCGGTCGAAAACCCCTCCGGGGTCGCGAGCGCACGGAGCGGCCCCCCTCCGCAGGTGGCTGCGCTGGCGATCATCGTCAATACTGCCCGTCTCGAAATCATCCAACGCTATCCTTTGACATCAACGAAGCATTTTCCATGCCAGACCTTTGCATCATGGTTACGCGGATTAGTTTTGAGCAGGTGATTAGAAAATGCTTCTATACATGCTCCACGCATGGCAGATTTCACAATCTTTTTAAGCAACGATAAGGAATTCTGCGTCATGCTATACGCAATGGGGCGGCGGGTTCTCGCGCATTTTTCGGATGAACGTGGAAGGAGAGGTGGGGATGGTGGGACCCTTGTCGCATAGCATGCCCCTGGCTTTCACCTCCGATCCGCTGGATGAACTCTGCACTCGCCTGCTTCGTGTCTCCACTGAAACCGATACCGATTTCGACATTACCCCCGTCACAGGTCAACTCGAAGCCTATAGTCTTCTCGATCACCTTCCGGATTTCATCTATGTGAAGGATCGCCGGAGCCGCTTTGTCTTCGCCAACGCCGCCGCCGGCCGCAACAGCAGGTTCCACGACGGTTCCGACATGATCGGCAAGACCGATTTCGACATCCTCGCCCACGAGACCGCGCGTGAACTCTTTGCCGTCGAACAGGAGGTCATGTCGACAGGCATTGCGATCCAGGGCCGCGAGGAACGCATCAAGCTTCCGGATGGCCGCGTGCTGTGGCTCACCACATCGAAGATGCCGTTGCGCGATGCGGAAGGCCAGATCGTCGGCCTGGTCGGCATTTCGCGGGACATCACCGAACGCAAGCGACAGGACGACCGCCGCCACGGCCATGCCCGGCTGTTGGAGATGATCGCTCGCGGCCAATCCCTCCAGACGGTTCTCGATGCGTTGGTCCGCACGGTGGAGGAAGAACTGGACGGTATCACGGCTTCCGTCCTGTTTCTTGAAGAGAATACGAACCGGCTGCGTCACGGCGCGGCCACGCGGCTTCCGCCTGCGTATGTGAAACTCATCGACGGCCTGGAGATCGGACCGAAGGTCGGCTCCTGCGGCACGGCCGCCTGGCGGCGTTCTCCGGTTTTCGTCGTGGACGTCCTGGCCGACCCGCTCTGGGACGACTATCGCGAACTCGCGATCATATTCGGTTTCCGCTCCTGCTGGTCGACACCCATCCTGGCGCCTGACGGCCGGGTGCTCGGCACCTTCGGGCTCTATTCCGACAGCCCGCGCGAGCCTACGGATCTGGAGCTCGAGCTGACGGCCATGGCGACCGATATCGCCGGCATTGCGATTGAGCGTGCCCGCAATGAAGAGCGTATCCAGCATATGGCGCACCACGATCCGCTGACCGGCCTGCCGAACCGGACGCTGTTCTGGGCCCAGTTCGGCCGCACCTTGCATGAGGCCCGCCGCGAGAACCGCAAGGTCACGATTGCCTATATCGACCTCGATAATTTCAAGCAGATCAACGATACGCTCGGTCACGCCGCGGGAGACGAAGTCTTGAAGACGCTGTCATCCCGCATGGCGAACTGTATCCGCGCCAGCGATCTTCTGGTTAGGCTTGGCGGCGACGAATTCGCGATCGTCTTCAGCAATCCCGGTCAGGATGAGCTGGGCGTCGTGCGCCGGCTGCAGGAGCTCCGTAATTTGGTGTCCCGCCCGATTGTCGTCGAAGGCAGGAGCGTCACAGCCACCTGCAGCATGGGGATCGCCTTCTTTCCGCAGGATGGTGATACGCCCGAAACTCTGCTCGCACGTGCCGACCGCGCCATGTATGAGGCCAAGGACCAGGGACGCGACCGGCTGCGTGTTTCAGGCGGCGAAGGGATTTAGTCCTCGCTTTCAGGCTCCGTATCACCGGTGCCGAAATGCCGTTCGGTGTCCCGATGGCCTTCGAGGATGTTGATCACCTGGAAGCGATCATCTGCATAACGGAAGTAGATGATGTATCCCCGATACGCGACGCTTCTCAATCGACGGCCGAGTTCCGAGCGGTCTCGGCCCATTGTACCGGGTAGCGTCGCGAGGTTGCGGCATTTGTGACGCAATGCTTTCACGAACTGTCGTGCGATTGCCGCGCTGCCGCTTTCTCTTGAGACGTAATGGGCTATTTCCCTGAAATCGGCCTTCACGCTATCGAGATATTGAATGCGTGGCACTCAATAGCCCTCTTTCTCAAGCTTCTCGAATTCGGCATCCAGAAAAGCATCCAGCTCTTCTTCGCTGACGTCACCGCCGGCTTCAATGGACCGCTGCAGCGTCTCCCTCAGCGCCGAAAGCTTTGCTTCGCGTTCTTCCACCAGCCGCAGGCCTTCGCGCACCACTTCGCTGGCCGAGCCGTAACGCCCGTCCTGCACCGCTTCCTCGATGAATTTTTCCCAGCGGGGACCGACCGAAACATTCATGATTTTGTCTCCGATATTCCCTCTTCAGAATAGCGGAATAGCAATTTATGCGCAATCTATGACATAGCTCGGGGGGCGTCGGAAAGGTGGGACCCCGGCGTCTTCTCCGCCGCCACGTAGATGGCTTCGAAGTTCGATACGAATTTTTCGAAGAGTGCGGAAAAGGCGTTGAGCTCTTCCTCCGGCCAGTCTTCCAGCACGCGGGCAAGCAGCGTCCGTTTGACAGCGCGGATTTCGGCCAGCAGCCTGTCGCCGAACTCGGTCCGGACGACGAGCGAGCGGCGGCCGTCGGCCTGGGATGCGTCGCGGCGCAGGATGCCGCGGGCGACGAGATCCGCCACCAGCCGGCTGCCGCGCGACGGGTCGATGCGCATCGCCTCCGCGATCGCGCCGACGGTGACCTCGCCCTCGATGCGGCGCATCACGTCCAGCACGTCGAGATGCGAAATGTCGAGACCCGGAGCGATATTGGCAATTGCCGTGCGCCCGATGATACGCCGGCCGATCAGCAATCGCATGCGGCCGAGCGTCTCGCTGATGCGCGCTACGTCTTCGGGGGAAGGGGCAGCGGCAGATTCCTGTTTCAAAAGGCTCTTGGTCATCGGGCAAGAATATCAGAC
The DNA here is from genome assembly GCF_040066075.1 of Neorhizobium phenanthreniclasticum. NCBI lineage: Bacteria > Pseudomonadati > Pseudomonadota > Alphaproteobacteria > Hyphomicrobiales > Rhizobiaceae > Neorhizobium > Neorhizobium phenanthreniclasticum. Next base: position 8,351 of record NZ_JBEAAL010000001.1, on the reverse strand, counting down.
CCTCCGCTCCGTTCCAACCATTCTTTGCTTTGGGCATCAAAGTGCCATTGACAATTATATGCTTGAGGCACATAAAATTTCGACACTTTGGATTAACCTATGGATATGACCCGCCCGGCCCCTGTGCCGCTTGTCACCGATCGCCGGCAGCGGTTGGTGATCTTCTGCTTTTTGCTGACGGCGCTGTTCATGGCGACGCTGGACAACCAGATCGTCTCGACCGCATTGCCCACGATCATCGGTGAATTCGGTGAACTGGAGCGTTTCGGCTGGGTCGGTTCGGCCTATCTCCTCGCGACCAGCGCGACGATGCCGATCTACGGAAAGCTCGGCGATCTCTTCGGCCGCAAATACGTGATGCTGGCGGCGATCGTCATCTTCACCGTCGGCTCTCTCACGTGCGGGCTTGCCTGGTCGATGGATTCGCTCATCGCCTCGCGCCTGCTGCAGGGCATGGGCGGCGGCGGCATCATGGTGTCGATCTTTTCCATCAACGCCGATCTATTCGAGCCGCGCGAGCGGGCGAAATATCAGAGCTATTCGAGCCTTGTCATTATGGCGTCCGGCAGCCTCGGCCCGCTGCTTGGCGGCACCATGAGCGAATGGTTCGGCTGGCGGTCGATCTTTCTCATCAATTTGCCGATCGGCATCGTCGCTCTGACCGGCATCTCGCTCCTGCTGCCCTATCGCCGTCCGGTCCGCAGACCGAAGATCGATTATCCTGGTGCCATTCTGCTTGCCGCAGTGGTCGCGAGCATCGTGGTCTGGGCTGATAGCGTCACGCTCTTCGGTTCGCTCCTCGCCTGGCAATCCATGCTGGTCGTGGCCTTCGGTGTGCTTTGCGCCATCTCCTGGGTCGTCGTCGAAGGCCGTGTTCCCGAACCGATCGTGCCTTTGAAACTCTTCCGGGATTCGACCTTCTCGCTGTTCCTGGTCGTCTCCTTCTGCACCGGGGCGGTGGCGATCGGCATGGCGAATTATTTTGCGCTTTTCCTGCAGACGACGACGGGCCTTTCGCCATCCGTGGCGAGCTTCTGCTTCATTGCCACCACCACCGGCATCGTCATCGGTTCCATATCGACCGGGAGGCTGATCTCCATCAGCGGCCGTTATAAGCCCTTCACGCTGATCGGCCTGTCGCTGAACGTCGTGGCGCTGTTCATCTTCTCGCAGCTTCCGGCCGGAACCCCGGTTCCCTTCATCTTAGGGTTCATGCTGATGCAGGGGCTTGCGATCGGTTTCGGCCAGCAGGCGCCGATCATCGGCGTGCAGAATTCCGCCCCGCGCGAAGATGTCGGTGCGGCGACCGGTGCCGTGACGCTGATGCGTATGGCCGGCGCTTCGATCGCGATCTCCATCTATGGCGCGATCGTTGCCGCCGGGATCAGGGGCGTCGGCACCAGCATTCCGGGCGTCGAGGATATCGCTTCGCTCACGCCGGCCATGATGCTTCGATTGCCGGAGGCGTCGCGGATCGCGGTTCACACGCTCTACACGGAAGCCTTCGTGCCGGTCTTCATGACGGGAAGCGCCATGGCGCTGATCGGCCTTCTCGCCGCATGCCTGCTGAAGCCGATCCGCCTGCCGGCGGCAGTGGTGCACACCGAGAGTTCTTCCAAGCCTGCAACCTGATGCAACTAAAAGTTATTTATTGATATATTTAAAACTATAAGTATAATTCCCTCCTGCTGAAGCGGGGGGCTTTGCAATGGCTAACGACGATGCCGGCGGCAATGGCAACAATGCCAATCCTCAAAACCTGGCCCCAAACGGGCCGGGCGGCGGCGGAGGTAACGGGCCGGGTCCTGGGGGTGGAGGAATTCCTCCCCATCTGACCAGTATAGCGATCGGGGTCGGGCTGCTGATGATCGTCGGAGGGGTATCCGCCGGCTTTCTCGATCAGAAATCCCTTTTGACGACATTGATCGCCTGTGCTGGCGTGGCGGTCGTCCTGTCGGCATTCGGCGCTCAGGCACAGGGGGCCTGGCGGGGATGGACGATGGGCGGATCGGTTGCGATAGCATTCGCCATGTTCCTGCTTCTGCAGGCCTATGACACGCCGCCCATGCTCTACAAGACTGGCTCGATCAGCGGCGATATCGACAAACTGAGCGATATCGTCATTCTCGATGACGATCCGCTGTATCAGTATCGCGATCTCAACGCCAAGGAGATCAAGTTCATCCTGACCAATAACGGCTTCCGGAAGTCGAATATCCGCATCCGGGTGACCACGCTCGACAGCGGCCAGCCCCGTTCGGAATTCACGATGGTCGCCGGCGCCGAAGGCATCGCCAAAGCACACCTCGGACCGCTTTTCGGCAACAACAAGAATATCGATTGAGACTTCGATCTCGCCCGCCGGGTGGTGACCGAAAATGGCAAGGTCGTCTTCAAGGAAGTACGCTCCCTGCAGGACCTGGCGATCGCCATTCCTCAACCGGGCGCAGTCCCGGTCCCGCTTCTTCAGTCGCTGCTCCTTCCGGTCGCATTAGCCCAGTCCCCGCCGTTGGATATCGATCCCGTGATATTCGATCGTCTGCAGGATGACGACGCCTCCATCCGCCGCAGCACGCGCGACAATCTGGCGGCCCTCGGCCCGGCGGCGGTCCCGGCCATGATTCGGCATCTGAAAGAGGATGTGGACGACTACCGGACCAAGCTCGGCATAACCTACGCGCTGGCCGAGATGATGCGCCGCTCGCCGACGGCCGAAACGAGGCAGGCCATATCCGCCAACCTCAAGGAAGAGGACTTTCCGGTTCTGGTGGCGGCGGCGCAGGATGACGACGACACCGTTCGGCTGCAGGCCGGAGAATTTCTCTATCTCCTGCAGGATCAGCGCTCCATCCGGCCGAGCATCGATGCGGCAGCCACCGCATCGGACGAGACCAAGGCGGCGGATCAGGTATTGATCATCCGCGAGGCGGGCAAAAACCTTTCCTCGGACGAGAAGCTCAAGGTCATCGAATCCCTGAACGATCTGGGTGCGGTCAACGACCTGATCAAGAACAAGGATGCGCTGACCAAGATCCTGAAATGGTAACAGCGCGCGGTCGGGGGGAGCCGGCCTGGCGTCATGCGGTTTTTGCCCTATCTTGAGGGGCATGAAACCCGAGGCATTGCTTCATCCCACCCCGGCCGGGCTCTTCTGCCCCATCGGCCGCTTCCATGTCGATCCGGTGCGCCCCGTCGAGCGGGCTTTGATCACCCACGGCCATTCCGATCATGCGCGCGTTGGCCATGCGAAAGTGCTTGCCACGCGCCAGACGCTCGACATCATGCGGTTGCGTTACGGCGACGGTTTCGCCGGGTCGGAACAGGCGGCGACCTTCGGCGAGGAGATCGATATCGACGGCGTTAGCGTGAGCTTCCATCCGGCGGGTCACGTGCTCGGTTCGGCCCAGATCGTCATCGAGAGGGGCGGGCTGCGCATCGTCGTCTCGGGCGACTACAAGCGTGGTGTCGATCCGACCTGCGCGCCCTTCGCGCCGGTCGCCTGCGACGTCTTCATCACCGAGGCGACCTTCGGCCTGCCGGTCTTCCATCATCCGGACCCGAGGGACGAGATTGCCAAGCTGCTCACCTCGCTGAAACAATTTCCGGAACGCAGCCACCTCGTCGGGGCCTATGCGCTCGGCAAGGCGCAGCGTGTCATCAGGCTCATCCGCGATTGCGGCTACTCCGAACCGATTTTCATCCACGGCGCGCTGGCGAAGCTCTGCGACTATTATGTCGGGCAGGGGATCGACCTCGGCGACATCCGCCCGGCAACAATGGAGAAGAGCGATCCTGCCGCTTTCAAGGGAGCCGTCGTCGTCGGCCCGCCATCGGCCTTCCAGGATCGCTGGGCACGGCGCTTCAACGAGCCGCTGACCGCCTTCGCATCGGGCTGGATGATGATCCGCCAGCGGGCGAAACAAGGCGGTGTCGAACTGCCGCTGGTCATCTCCGACCATTGCGATTGGCCCGAGCTTCTGGCGACTATCGAAGAGATCAGCCCCTCCGAGGTCTGGGTGACCCATGGCCGCGAGGAGGCGCTGGTGCGCTGGTGCGAGCTGAAGAACATCCCCGCCCGCCCGCTGCATCTCGTCGGTTACGAGGACGAGGGGGATTGATGGTGATCGTCTTTTCCCGTCTAACCGTCAGCACCCCCCTCTGCCCTGCCGGGCATCTCCCCCTCAAGGGGGGAGATCGGCTGGGCGCACTGGTCTCTCCAAACAACTGGCGACACAACCCAACGAAAGCTCACCGAAGGGGGAAGGTTCAACAGCTTGTGATCTCCCCCCTTGAGGGGGAGATGCCCGGCAGGGCAAAGGGGGGTGCTGTCTCCGATGAGGTGGCGAGATGAAAGCTTTCGCCACTCTCCTCGACCGGCTCGTGCTGACGCCGTCCCGCAATGGCAAGCTCAAGCTTCTCGCCGACTATTTTCGCGATACGCCCGATCCGGACCGTGGGTACGGCCTCGCGGCGCTTGCCGGCGCCTTGGATCTCAAAAGCGTCAAGCCCGCCATGCTGCGTGATCTGGTGCTGGAGCGGATGGACCCGATCCTCTTCCAGTATTCCTACGACTATGTGGGGGACCTTGCCGAAACCATTTCGCTCGTCTGGGACGGCGGTCGCAAGGACACGATCGACGATGAACACCAGCCGCGCCTCGGCGAGGTCGTCACGCGGATGAATTCGCTCGGTCGCACCGAGGTGCGCTCTGCCGTCCGCGATCTGCTCGACCGGCTCGATACGTCGAGCCGCTTCGCCTTCCTCAAGCTCGTGACGGGCGCGCTCCGGATCGGCGTCTCGGCCAGGCTTGCCAAGCAGGCCCTCTCGGATATGAGCGGCAAGGATGTGACCGAGATCGAAACGCTCTGGCACGGGCTTACGCCACCTTACGAACCGCTCTTCGCCTGGCTGGAGGGCCGGGCAGACAAACCGGTCCTCGCGACTCCCGCGATCTTCCATTCCGTTATGCTGGCCAATCCGGTCGAGGAGGGCGATCTCGAGAAGCTCGATCCCGCCGATTACGCCGCCGAATGGAAATGGGACGGCATCCGCATCCAGATGTCGAGCTATGGCGGCACCAGGAAGCTTTATTCGCGCTCCGGCGATGATATCACCGGCGCCTTTCCGGACGTGGTCGAAGCGATCAATTTCGAGGGCGTCATCGACGGCGAGTTGCTGATCGGCGGCACGGCGCGCTCCAACAATCCGACGCGCACCTTTTCCGACCTGCAGCAGCGGCTCAATCGCAAGACGGTGACGGCGAGAATGCTGGACGACTATCCGGCCTTTGTCCGTGCCTATGACCTGCTGTTTGAGGGCGACATGGATATCCGCGCGGAAACCTTCTTCGAACGCCGCGGCCGTCTCGGCGAGGTCATCGCTCAGGCGCCGCATGACCGTTTCGATCTCTCGGAACTCGTGCCTTTCTCGACCTGGAACGAACTCGACCGGCTGCGCATTTCGCCGCCTGATCCGGTGATCGAAGGCGTCATGATCAAGAAGAAGGACAGTCCCTATCAGGCCGGCCGTCTCAAGGGACCCTGGTTCAAGTGGAAGCGCGATCCCTACAATATCGATGCGGTGATGCTCTATGCGCAGCGCGGCCATGGCAAGCGGTCGAGCTATTATTCCGACTTCACCTTCGGCGTCTGGGCCGAGACGGCGGACGGCGAGGCGCTTGTGCCGGTGGGCAAGGCCTATTTCGGCTTCACCGACGCCGAACTCGAAATCCTGGATAAGTTCGTGCGCGACAACACGGTCGATCGTTTCGGGCCTGTGAGGGCGGTGCGGGCCGATCCGGATTTCGGTTTCGTGCTGGAAGTCGCCTTCGAAGGCATCAACCGCTCGACCCGCCACAAGTCCGGCGTTGCGATGCGCTTTCCGCGCATTGCGCGGCTCAGGCAGGACAAGCTGCCGCGCGACGCCGACCGGCTTTCGACACTGACGGCCATGGTGGACGCGAAAGCGTCAACAGGAGAGCAATGATGAATCAATATCTCTTGACGATTCCGGACTATCTGATGGAGCAGGCCCGTACTGCTGCCGAAGAGGAAAATGTCTCCATCAACCAATTGCTCGTTTCATTCATCGCCGAAGGTATTGGGCAGCGTAAAGCCTGGAAGGCCCTTCAGAGGAGAGCCGCTCGCGGCAATCCTGAAAAGGCCCTGAGCGTTCTCGAATCCTTGAATGGACAACCGCCGGAGCCCGGTGATGAAATGCCGGATATCCCGCAATAGTCGGCAGGTGTAAAAGGCATGGCAGACGACCGCATTTCTTCCATTTCAGACAACTCGGAGAATGGCGGTCTGACCCGCCGCGCGCTTCTCGCCGGCACTGCCGGCCTTTCCGCTGCGGTGATGCTGCCTGCCTCCGCGCGTGCGGCCTTTCCGGTACCCGCGATTCCGCCGCTCGAAAGGGAGGATTATGCCGATGCCCGCCGGCGTTTTCGGACCAATCTGATCAGCAAGGGTCCTTCGCCGGAAAAGGCTCCGCCGCTCGATACGCCGGCCGGATCGAAGCGTGTCCTCTACCACGGCGGTCCGCAGGGCTCGATCGAACTGATCGCCTGGATATCCCCTTACGAGCCGTCGTCGAAGCTCAAGCCGGCGGTGCTTTTCCTGCATGGCGGCAATGCCACCGGCGATGGTCATTGGCAGCTGATGAAGCCTTATGCGGATGCCGGTTTCGTCGTCATGCTGCCGTCGTTCAGGGGCGAGAACGGCCAGGCGGGCAACTACTCAGGCTTCTACGACGAGACAACCGATGTGCTCGCCGCGGCCACCTATCTGGAGTCCTTGCCGGGGATCGACAGGAACCGCTTTTTTCTCGCCGGCCATTCGAATGGCGGCACGCTGGCACTTCTCGCCGCGATGAGCCGGAAATTTCGTGCAGCGGTGCCGATTTCCGCCGGCGTCGATGCCTGGCGCTACTTCCGTCGCTACAGCGGCGAGATCCGTTTTGATGAAAGCGATCCGAAAGAGTTCATCATGCGCTCCTCGGTCTGTTTCGCCCCGAGCCTCAAATGCCCGACCTTGCTGTTGCGGGGCAGCGAGGAGCGGCCGTTCGACAAGGACCACCAGCTCCTGATGGACAGGGCACGTTCAGCCGGCCTATCCATTGAGGCAAAGACCCTGCCGGGCACACATAATGGCGTCGTGCCGGGCGCGGTCGCCGAAAGCATCCGCTTCTTCAACCGCATCGCGGCTTGAAATCCGGCTGTCCGCAGGCCTTGGGCCTGTCATTTCCACATATTTCGCACTATGTTGCGGGAATGGAAATCGTTGCAGGCCGCATGATCATTCCGGCAGATTATCCCGAGCTGAAACAGCTTGTCTGGAGCCGCGACCCCGCGCGTCCGATTCCGGCCGAGGAGGTGTTGTCGATCTACGAGCGCAACTGGCGTTTTGTCGATGAGGACCGCCTGACCTCGCGGGAGGCCGATCTCATTCGCGATCTCGTCGCCGAATTCGGCCACGGCGTATTGCTCAAGTCCTGATGAAGACTTTTCTGAACCACGAGCACCGGGTCATTGCCGAAGCGTTGTCACTGATGGATCACGATTATCTGCTGGCCAACCGCTGCTGGTTTGGCGGAGGGACGGCGATCGTCCTCAAGCTTGGTGAATACCGGCGGTCGTTGGATGTCGACTTCCTTTGCTCTTCGATACAGGGGTATCGTGAACTTCGTAGTGCCGCGGCGGAGCGAGGCCTCCGGGCATTTTTTCCCGAGCCCGTGAAGGCTTTGCGCGATTTCCGGATCGATCAGTACGGCGTCCGGACGATGCTCGAATTCAAGGGGCAACAGATCAGGTTCGAAATCGTCCGGGAAGGGCGTGTCGATCTGGATGGGGTGAGAGATGCTGATCTGGGAGTGCCGATCCTGAGCACTGCGGATATGGTTACCGAAAAGCTCCTCGCCAATGCCGATCGCTGTCAGGATCGTTCGGTGGCTTATCGGGATGCTTTCGACCTCGGGATGTTGATTGAACGCCACGGCCCGTTTCCCGCGCAGGCAGTCGACAAGGCGAGAATGGCTTACGGTACAGACATACAGCGGAAATTGGCCTGGGTCGTGGATCGATTGCAGGATGACGGAGAACGCGACATGGCGGCCGATGTCCTGACGATGCAGCGAGACATCGCTTCCCGAGCTATTTCTTTTCTGCGGGATGAAGTTGCGCGACTGTGGCCACTGCCGACCGACTCAGAATCCTGATCGGATCGCCTGCACCAGCTTCGCGCCAGCCGCGTTTGCCAATCTCTCTTCCGGTATCATCTGCCGGGAGCGGGTTTCATGCCCGTTTCTTTTCGGCCTTTCCGCCGGATCCTTGGCCTTTTCTCCGTTCTTTGGGG